>NZ_JBIWJU010000004.1:0-577478 GCF_044765285.1 Streptomyces sp. NPDC102490 | reverse complement strand
TCGTCGGTGACCATTTCCAGGGTCAGCTCGTCGTGGTTGCGCAGGAAGATGCCCCACTGGCAGCCCGACGGGATCGCCGGGGTCTTGGCGAGGATTTCCGACACGGGATAGCGGGACTCGCGGCGCACGGCCATGAAGATGCGCGGCATCACCGGGAAGTGGAAGGCCATGTGGCACTCGTCGCCACCGGCCGCGAAGTCGCCGAAGTAGTCGACGACGTCCTCCGGCCACTGGTTGGCCTCCGCCAGCAGCACGGTGTCCGGGTAGTGCGCGTCGATCTCGCGGCGCACCCGCTTGAGGAACGCGTGCGAGGCGGGCAGGTTCTCGCAGTTGGTGCCCTCTTCGGCGTACAGGTAGGGCACGGCGTCCAGCCGGTAGCCGTCGACCCCCAGGTCCAGCCAGAACTTCAGGGCGGCCAGCATCTCCTCCTGCACGGCCGGGTTCTCGTAGTTGAGGTCCGGCTGGTGGGAGAAGAAGCGGTGCCAGAAGTACTGGCCGCGGACCGGGTCGAAGGTCCAGTTGGACGCCTCGGTGTCGACGAAGATGATGCGGGCGTCGGCGTACCGGGTGTCGTCGTCGGCCCAGACGTAGTAGTCGCCGTAGGGGCCGTCGGGGTTCTTGCGGGACTCCTGGAACCACGGGTGCTGGTCGCTGGTGTGGTTCATGACGAAGTCGATGATCACGCGCATGCCGCGCTGGTGGGCCGCGTCCACGAACTCCACGAAGTCGGCGAGGTCGCCGAACTCGGGCAGGACGGCGGTGTAGTCGGAGACGTCGTAGCCGCCGTCGCGCAGCGGTGACTTGAAGAAGGGCGGGAGCCAGAGGCAGTCCACGCCCAGCCATTGCAGGTAGTCCAGCTTGGCGGTCAGGCCCTTGAGGTCGCCGACGCCGTCGCCGTTGCTGTCCTGGAAGGAACGGACGAGGACCTCGTAGAAGACGGCTCGTTTGAACCAGTCCGGGTCGCGGTCCTTGGCGGGAGTGTCCTCGAACTTGTCCGGCACGGGCTCGTTCACGGTCATGAGGCTGCGGACCCTTCGTTCCGGCGCGCGGCGGCGGAGGGCCGGCGGAGGTGGAGGACGTGGGCGGGGGCCCGGCCGGGCTCCAGCCGCACGTAGTTGGTGCGGCCCCAGTGGTAGGTCTCGTCCGTGAGTTCGTCGAGGACCGGCACCGACTCGTGCCAGTCCAGGCCGAGCTGCGGCATGTCGAGCGAGATCGTGGCCTCCTGGGTGCGATGCGGATCGAGGTTGGCGACCACCAGGACGACGTCCGACCCGGCGCGCTTGCTGTACGCGATGAGCGCGTCGTTGTCGGTGTGGTGGAAGTGGAGGTTCCGCAGCCGGTGCAGCGCGGGGTGGGCGCGCCGGATGGTGTTGAGGCGGGTGATGAGGGGGGCGATGGTGGTGCCCTCGCGGGCGGCGGTGTCCCAGTCGCGGGGTTTGAGCTGGTACTTCTCGCTGTCGAGGTATTCCTCGCTGCCGTCGCGCAGGGGGGTGTTCTCGCACAGTTCGTAGCCGCTGTAGATGCCCCAGGTGGGGGAGAGGGTGGCGGCGAGGACGGCGCGGACCTCGAAGGCGGGGCGGCCGCCGTGCTGGAGGTAGGCGTGCAGGATGTCGGGGGTGTTGGTGAAGAGGTTGGGCCGCATGTAGGCGGCGGCCTCCCCCGACAGTTCGGTGAGGTAGTCGGTCAGTTCCTGCTTGGTGTTGCGCCAGGTGAAGTAGGTGTAGGACTGCTGGAAGCCGATCTGGGCGAGGGTGTGCATCATCGCGGGGCGGGTGAAGGCCTCGGCGAGGAAGATGACGTCGGGGTCGGCGTGGTTGACGGTGGTGATGACGCGTTCCCAGAAGGCGACGGGTTTGGTGTGGGGGTTGTCGACGCGGAAGATCCGCACGCCGTGGTCCATCCAGAAGCGCAGGACGCGCACGGTTTCGGCGACGAGTCCTTCGGGGTCGGCGTCGAAGGCGATGGGGTAGATGTCCTGGTACTTCTTGGGCGGGTTCTCGGCGTGGGCGATGGAGCCGTCGGGGCGGTGGTGGAACCAGTCGGGGTGTTTGTGGACCCAGGGGTGGTCGGGGGAGCACTGGAGGGCGAAGTCGAGGGCGATCTCCAGGCCCAGCCGGTCTGCTTCGGTGACGAAGTGGTCGAAGTCGTCGAGGGTGCCCAGGGCGGGGTGGACGCTGTCGTGGCCGCCTTCGGGGGAGCCGATGGCCCAGGGGACGCCGACGTCGTCGGGGGTGGCGGTGAGGGTGTTGTTGCGGCCCTTGCGGTGGGTGGTGCCGATGGGGTGGATCGGGGGGAGGTAGACGACGTCGAAGCCCATGGCGGCGATGGCGGGCAGGCGGCGGGTGGCGGTGCGGAAGGTGCCGTGGGGCTGGGCGGGGGTGCCCTCGGAGCGGGGGAAGAACTCGTACCAGGCGCCGTACAGGGCGCGTTCGCGCTCCACGAGCAGGGGCAGCGGGTCGGAGGAGGTGACCAGGTCCCGCAGGGGGTGGCGGGCCAGGACCGCGTCCACCCGGGGCGTCAACGCCGCCGCCAGCCGGGTGGCCACGGGCAGCGTGTCGTCGAGCAGGGTCGCCGCCGCGGCCAGCAGCACCGCCCGCCCCTCTTCCTTCGGCACCCCGGCGGCGGCCCGCCGGTACAGCTCGGCCCCCTCCTCGAGCACGAGGCCGGCGTCGATGCCGGCCGGGACCTTGATCCGCGCGGTGTGCCGCCAGGTGGCGACGGGGTCGCTCCACGCCTCCACCCGGTACGTCCAGTTGCCCGGTGCGCCCGGGGTCACCTCGGCGCCCCAGCGGTCGCTGCCCGGGGCCAGCTCCCGCATCGGCGTCCAGGGGCCCGGCCGGCCCTCGGGGTCCTTCAGCACGACGTTGGCGGCCACCGCGTCGTGCCCCTCCCGGAACACGGTGGCGGAGACCTCGAACGTCTCTCCCGTCACCGCCTTCGCCGGACGCCTGCCGTGATCCACCACCGGCTGGACGTCCCGGACCGGGATACGTCCGATCCCCACGGTCGCGCTCATCCGCATCTCACCTCCGCCGTGCTTCGGGGCCGGGCGCGGGCCCGGCCGATTGGGTTGGGCCGACCGGGTCAGGCCGCGCCCGAGGGGGCCTTGTGCCCCGAAGGGGCGAGCCGCTCCGGCTGCTCCTGCGCATGGGTGACCAGGTTCGTCCGCAGATACCGTTCGGCGGCGTCCGCGGCCTCGCGTGCGCACCGCTTCCCCATCAGCACGCAGAGGGTGTAACCCGAGTCCTCGAAGGTGGTCCGGACGGTGACGTCCGTGGGGGACGCCAGCATCGAGCGTTCCCAGGCGCGGTAATGCCGCAGCTGCCGGGCGACTTCGCTCTTCGCGGGGAGCAGCATGGCCGGTGACCTTCCGGACGGTCCGGGGGTACGGACGATCGAGTTCTTCACACATGGTGCACGGGCGGTGACGCCCCGTCTTGTTGGATCTTCAACCGCTTTCCGTTACCCGCTCCGGCCCGGAATCCGGCCTCTGGACCGCTCGTGTTGCACGAATGGGCTACCGCTCCCACTCTGGAGTGACTCAGAAGCGATCAGCGCTCACGCTTCGTGATCGGGGAGCCCGTCCCCCAAGGGACGAGGAGGAGCGAGAGCCTTCGCGGTGAGGAGCCACGACGATGAAGACCGCAGTGCCCTGCTACTACCACCTCGACGTGGAAGTGAGCCCGGAACGGGTCGGACAGGTCAGGCGCATCCTGGCCGCTCACCTCCGGTTCTGGAACCTGGAGAACCTCGTCGAACCCGTCTGCTCGGGCGCCGAGATGCTGCTCCGGGCGATCGACGAGCACGCCAGCGACAAGAACACGTCGATCGAGATGTGGTGGAACCACCAGCACCTCATCACCGCCGTGGGCGGCAACGACCAGGCGCTCCGGGTCGACCAGGACCTGCGCACCTGTCTCCAGCACCTCGCCGCCCACAGCGACGGCTGGGGCTGCTGCGCCACCGACACCGGGGCGAAGGTCATCTGGTTCTCGCGCCGCGCCCGCGCCGGCGAACGCGTCCCGCTGGTGGCGAGGGCGCCCGAGCCGATCACGCAGGAGGGGCTGGAAGTGCCGCGAGAGATCATGCCGGTGGCCCGGGTGGCCGGCCGGGCACGAACGCGCGACGGCATTCTGGAGGAGGCCCGGTGAGCCGCGCCAGGCCGAAGTGGAAGGGGTCGCCCGTGTGGAGCGGGCACCCATACCCCCTGGGAGCCGCGTACGACGGACAGGGCACCAACTTCGCCCTGTTCAGCGAGGTCGCCGAGCGGGTCGACCTCGTGCTCGTCGAGGACGACGGCAGCCACAGCAGCATCCCGCTGCCCGACGTGGACGGCTTCGTCTGGCACTGCTACCTGCCCGGCGTCGGCCCGGGGCAGCGCTACGGCTACCGGGTGCACGGCCCGTGGGCCCCGGCCGTCGGCCATCGCTGCAACCCGGCGAAGCTGCTCCTCGACCCCTACACCCGCGCCGTGGACGGGCTGGTGGACAACCACGCCGCCCTCTTCGAGCGGGCCAGGGGCAAGGCCGATCCGGGCGACAGCGCCGGGCACACCATGCTCGGCGTGGTCACCGACCCCTTCTTCGACTGGGGCGACGACCGGCCGCCCCGGCGCCCGTACTCGGAGAGCGTCATCTACGAGGCCCACGTCCGCGGCCTCAGCCGCACCCACCCCGACGTGCCCGAGGAACTGCGCGGCACCTACGCGGGCCTCGCGCACCCGGCGGTGGTGGACCACCTGACCTCCCTCGGCGTGACCGCCGTGGAACTGATGCCGGTGCACCAGTTCGTCCACGACGGAGTGCTCCAGGACCGGGGCCTCGCCAACTACTGGGGCTACAACACCATCGGCTTCTTCGCGCCGCACAACGGCTACGCCGCCCTCGGCACCCGCGGCCAGCAGGTCACCGAGTTCAAGTCGATGGTCAAGGCCCTGCACGCGGCCGGCCTCGAGGTGATCCTCGACGTCGTCTACAACCACACCGCCGAGGGCAACGAGAAGGGCCCCACCCTCTCCTTCCGCGGCATCGACAACGCCTCCTACTACCGCCTGGTGGACGGCGACTGGCAGCACTACTACGACACCACCGGCACCGGCAACAGCCTGCTGATGCGCCACCCCTACGTGCTCCAGCTCATCATGGACTCGCTGCGGTACTGGGTCACCGAGATGCACGTCGACGGCTTCCGCTTCGACCTCGCGGCCACCCTGGCCCGGCAGTTCCACGAGGTGGACCGGCTGTCCGCGTTCTTCGACCTCATCCAGCAGGACCCGGTGATCAGCCGCGTCAAGCTGATCGCCGAGCCCTGGGACGTCGGTGAGGGCGGCTACCAGGTGGGCAACTTCCCGCAGCTGTGGTCGGAGTGGAACGGCAAGTACCGCGACGCCGTACGGGACTTCTGGCGCGCCGAGGAGCACACGCTCGGCGAGTTCGCCTCCCGGCTGACCGGCTCCTCCGACCTCTACCAGCACAGCCGCCGCCGTCCCCGCGCCAGCGTCAACTTCGTCACCGCCCACGACGGGTTCACCCTGCGCGACCTCGTCTCGTACAACGACAAGCACAACGAGGCCAACGGCGAGGACAACCGGGACGGCGAGAGCCACAACCGCTCCTGGAACTGCGGCGTGGAGGGCGACACCCGGGACCCGGCCGTGCGGGAACTGCGCGGCCGCCAGCAGCGCAACTTCCTGGCCACGCTCCTGCTCTCGCAGGGCATCCCGATGATCTGCCACGGCGACGAACTCGGCCGCACCCAGCGCGGCAACAACAACGCCTACTGCCAGGACAACGAGATCTCCTGGATCGACTGGCGGCTCGGCGACGAGCAGCGCGCGCTGCTGGACTTCACCCGGCGCCTGATCGCGCTGCGGGCCGACCACCCGGTGCTGCGCCGGCGCCGCTTCTTCCGCGGGGAGACCCTCACGCACGCGGACCAGCCGCTGCCCGACCTGGTGTGGCTGCTGCCCGACGCGCGGGAGATGAGCGACGACGACTGGCAGCGCTCCGACGCGCACACCGTCGGCGTCTTCCTCAACGGCGACGCCATCGCCGAACCCGACCCCCGCGGCCGGCCCGTGGTGGACGACTCCTTCCTGCTGCTGCTCAACAGCCACTGGGAGCCGGTCCACTTCCGGCTGCCCGACGCCACCTACGGCGAACGCTGGACGGCCCTGGTCGACACCGCCGACCCCGAGGGCGTCCCCGACGAGGCCGAGCACAAGGCCGGCACCCGGCTGACCGTCGAGCAGCGCAGCCTGGTGCTGCTCTCCCGGCCCTCCCGCACCGGCCCGGTGAGCCGGTGAGGTCAGCTGCCGAGACGGCGCGCGGTCACCGTGAACTGCGCGCCGTCGACGTCCCGGAGCACCGCCTCGTCCGCACCCAGGGACAGCACACTGCCGCCGTGCCGCTCGGCGGCGCGGGCACAGGCCGTGACGTCCTCGACCGCGAAGTGGACCTGCCAGTGCGGCCGGACGGCCGGGTCGGGAGCCGCTCCCAGCGCGCCCGACTCGATGCGGGCCACCACCTTGCCCTCGTGGCGCAGGACCACCTCGTCACCCTCGTACCGGACCTCGCAGCAGCCCTGCCCCGACGCCCACTCGAAGATCTCGCCGTAGAAGATCGCGGCGTCGAAGGCGTCACGGGTGTGCAGCCGGATGAAGGCGGGCCGCTTGGTGCGCCAGGCGTCCCAGTCCGAGAACAGTTCGCCCTCCCAGATGCCGAAGGTCGCCCCGTCCCGGTCGGCGAGCAGGGCCGCCCGCCCCGGCGGCAGGGAGATCGGCCCGACCGCGGCGGTGCCGCCGCGCTCCTGCGCCCGCGACACGGCCTCGTCCGCGCTGCGCACGGCGAAGTACGGCGTCCAGGCCACCGCCATCTGCCACATCGCGGCGACGGCGGCGATCCCGGCGACCGGCACCCCGTCGGCCAGGGCGATCCGGAAGGGCTCGCCCAGCCGGACGGGCCGCCACTGCCAGCCCAGCACGGCGGAGTAGAAGTCCTCGGTGGCCTTCAGATCACGGCTGGTGAGACTCACCCAGCAGGGGGCCCCGTACACGGAGTGCGTGGACAGGAGGCCTTCCCCGCGGGTGGAGGAGGTCGTGTCGTGGTTCATGGCAGTCGTGTCCTGGTCTCGTCCACCGGCAGCCACCGGCTCCACACCAGTGTCCGGCCGGGAGTGCGGCGGGCGCCTGGCGAGTACCCCGCACATGGCGCCGAAACGGAGGCCCCGAGGTGACCGTGCCCACCACCGACGTGGACCAGATCTTCCAGTTGCAGGAGCAGGTCAGGCAGCTCAAGGAGGCGGTCGTCTCGCACGCCGTCGTCGACCAGGCGATCGGGGTGGTCATCGCCCTCGGCGGGGTGACGCCGGACGAGGGATGGCTCGTCCTGAAGGAAGTTTCCCAGCATACGAACATCAAACTCCGCACTGTGGCGGAAGCGGTACTCATCTGGGGGCGCACCGGAGTGATGCCGCCGGAGATCCTGGCAGCCCTGGAGGACCGTCTGGGGCGGCCCGCGCTCAGCGGGCCTCCGCCAGGATCTCCTCGCGTATCCGGTCGAAACAGCCGGTGAGCAGCCGGGAGACGTGCATCTGGGAGATGCCGAGCTGCTGGGCGATGCGGCTTTGGGTCATCCCTCCGAAGAAGCGCAGATAGAGGATGGTGCGCTCGCGCTCGGGCAGCGCCTCCAGACACGGCCGGACGGCCACCCGGTCGACCACCGCGTCGAAGGCGGGATCGGGGCCGCCCAGCGCGTCACCGAGGGCGTACCCGTCGGTGCCGGGCATCTCCGCCTCCAGCGACAGGGCCGAGAAGCACTCCAGGGCCTCCATGCCGGTGCGCACCTCGACCGTGGTCAGCTGCGCGTGCTCGGCGATCTCCTCGACGGTCGGGGCGCGCCCCGGCGTGGTCTGCGCCAGCTCCTTCGCCGACCTGCGGACCCGGTTGCGCAGGTCCTGGATGCGGCGCGGCACGTGCAGCGTCCACATGTGGTCGCGGAAGTGCCGTTTGATCTCGCCGGTGACGGTCGGCACCGCGTACGCCTCGAAGGCGTGGCCCCGAGCGGGGTCGTAGTGGTCGACGGCCTTGACCAGGCCGAGGGCCGCCACCTGATAGAGGTCCTCCAGGTTCTCGCCGCGGCCCCGGAAGCGGACGGCGATCCGCTCCGCCATGGGCAGCCAGACCCGGATCAGTTCGTCCCGCAGCGCCTTGCGCTCCGGTCCCTCGGGCAGCCCGGCGAGCCGGTCGAACGCCGCGGCCGTGTCGGGGGCGTCGTCGTGCGGGTGGGGCTGGGTTCTGCCGGCGACACGCATCACGCGCACCTCCCTCAGCAGGGGTGCTGGCAAGTCCTCGTATATATGGATACTGAGCGCGATTGCCCCGAACGGCCACTCGAACGGCTGCGTACCGGTGATCGGGCGGCCGCCCGGTAGCGGGACGTGATGTGCGGCACGCTCCCGGTGATCGCGCGGAGGCGGCGCCGGCGGATCGTCCCTGCGCAACGCTTGATCGCCGATCAAAAGGGACGAAGTCCCTGGCCACAGCGCATTCCGCTCATTTGACAGTGCGCTGAGCGTGCGGATAGGAAGCAGCGTCGAGAGGTCGAGAGGGGCACCGTGTACGAGCCGAACGTGGTCGGGGACTGGCAGGAGTACGACGAGCACGCCGGCCTGCGGGTCCGTGTCCACCGTCTTGAGCCGGCCGAGCCGCCGCGTGGCCGCGACGACGCCGCCGAGGGGCTGACGTACTTCCGGGTCCGGGTGACCGTCGAGAACCGGGGAGCGCGGCACCTCGGCATCCACCTGGAGGACGGCCAGATCGACGTGCGGATCGGACCCGACGGGGAGAGCGCCTTCCTGGACTGGCGCAACTCCCAGTTCATCGAGGGCTTCGACGTCTACCCGCTGCGCCGGGCCACGGCCGTGCTCTACGCGGCCGGCCCGGAGGCGAGCCTGAGCCAGGTGGACGTGCAGGTGCAGCTGCGGGTGGACGAGGAGTGGGCCGACCGCCGGCTGTGGAGCGGCGTCCTCGGCCTGCCCGACGGCGCCGGCGCCACTCCGTGCGGCGGGGTGCGGGACGAGGGCCTCGCGCACCAGGTGAGCGCGTTCCTGCGGGGCCAGTCGGAGGAGGGCCCGGCCTGATCCGCCGGACGGCCGCCCTCGGCGCGCGATGCCGCTCTCAGTGCGCGATGCCGCTCTCAGTGCGCGATGCCGTCGATGATCTCCCGGGCGCCCTGCCGCAGCAGGGCCACCGCGACCGAGGTGCCCAGGGTCGCTGGGTCGAGCCGGCCGGCCCACTCGTGGGCGTTCAGCCGGACCTTGCCGTCCGGGGTGAACACGCAGGCCCGCAGGGAGAGTTCACCGCCGCGGTCCACGCGGGCGTACCCGGCGATCGGGCTGTTGCAGTGCCCCTGGAGGACATGCAGGAACATCCGCTCCGCCGTCGCCTCCCGGTGCGTCGCGGGATGGCCGAGGCCGCTCACCGCGTCGATCAGACCCCGGTCTCCCTCCCGGCACTGCAGGGCGAGGATGCCCGCGCCGATCGGCGGCATCATCGTCTCGGGGGAGAGGACCTCGCTGATCACGTCGCTCCGGCCGATGCGCTCCAGACCGGAGACCGCGAGCAGCAGCGCGTCCGCCTCGCCCGCGGCGAGCTTCGCCAGCCGCCGGTTGGCGTTGCCGCGGAAGGGCACGCACCGCAGGTGCGGGTGGGTGGCGGCCAGCTGGGCCACACGGCGCACCGAGGACGTGCCGACGCGCGTCCCGTCCGGCAGCTCGTCCAGGGTGAGCCCGTCCGGGTGGACCAGCGCGTCCCGCACGTCGTCCCGCTCCAGGAACGCGGCGAACACCGTGCCGGCGGGCAGCGGCCGGTCGGCCGGCACGTCCTTGACGCAGTGCACCGCGAGATCGGCCTCGCCCGACAGCAGGGCGGCGTCGACCTCCTTGGTGAACGCCCCCTTGCCCTCCACCTGCGACAGGTCACCGAGCCACTTGTCGCCGGTGGTCTTCACCGGGACGACCTCGGTGCGCACGCCGGGGTGGAGGGCCGCCAGTTCGGCCCGGACGCGCTCGACCTGAGCCAGCGCCATGGGGGAGTCGCGGGAAACGATGCGGATGAGTTCGGGGGCGGACATGCGGCCACGATAGTGCGCGCGGGGGCGTCCATGGGGCGCGGTTCGCTCGACCGGCCCCACCCTGTGCGTCTTCTCCGTTCGCCTCAGGCGTTCGGGTCGAAGGGGATGCCGGACGGCTTGGCGGCGGCCAGGTGGGAGGCGAAGCTGCCGTCCTTGAGGCCGAAGGTGGCGCTGCCGAAGTCGTAGGCGCTCAGCTTCTCGCGCAGGCCCGCGGGATAGCCGTTCCAGCCCACGAGGGCCGGATATTGCCAGGTGCCCTTGTGGTTCTCAGGCGGCTCGTCGCCCGCGGTCGCCGGGCGGAAGCAGTGGGTGCTGATGCCGTCCTTGTGGTAGACGATCTTCGGATGGGTGCCGTCGAAGCGGACGGCGGAGCGCTCGTACACGCTGAACGAGCCGTGGTGGGACGTCGACACGTAGTGCACGGCGTCGTCCTTCACCCACACCACCACGTGCTCCCAGTCGTGCCGGTGGCCGCCGAGGCTCGTGCCGGGCAGCGCCTGGTCCTTCTCGAAGTAGAGGCCGTACAGGTAGGCGCACCAACCGTTGTCGCACTTGGCGCGCGCATAGCCGTTGGTGTTGTCCAGGTCGGAGGCGTCGCGGCAGTTGCCGTTGAGGGCGCCGGTCGGGTTCAGCCCGCCGTTGACCGCTCCGTCGGCGCCGATGGCCGGGGTGGGATAGCAGCCGTCGGTGTCGTAGTCGTAGGCGGGCTGGTACGCCCGCTCCAGGCCGTCGGCGTTGCCGGGCAGCCCCGGCGGCGGGGCGGCGAACGCGGTGGCGGGGAAGGCCAGGACGAGGGCGAGGGCACCGAGCGGTACGGTGAGCCATCTCCTGCGGGGCGTTCGGGCGGTACGCGGCGGCATCGCGTCCTCCTCGGGCTGGTGCAGCCCAACGGATGTGGGGGAAAGGGGAGTTCAGGTTCCCGTCTTTTTCCTCCCGCGCCAAGGGTGCGCAGGCGTCCCCGCGGTGAAGGCCGGACCAACAGCTGATCCGGCGTCACCCCCTCACACGAGGTCGTCCGGAAGGTCCGCGGCCGACTCCTCGGGCGCCAGGTCCGGGCGGAGCCTGAGCCAGGACGGCTGGCGCAGCATGCCCTCCCGGGTGCGCGTGCTGTAGCGGACCTCGCCGACCAGCCGGGGCACCACCCAGCGCGCCCCCGGCACCCGCGGCACCGGGTCGAAGGGGCACACGTCACTCGCGGCGGCCGCCAGCAGCGCGGCCAGCTCGGCGCGCTCGCCCGCGCTCCACCCGGTGCCCACCCCGCCGACGTAGCGCAGCCGGCCCGCGGCGCGCTGGCCGACCAGGACGGCACCGGGGAGCCCGCCGAGCCGTCCCTTGCCGGGCAGCCAGCCGCCGACCACGACGTCCTCGCTGCGCAGGTTGCGGATCTTGATCCAGGCCCGGGAGCGGACCCCGGGCTCGTACACCGAGTCCAGCCGCTTGCAGACCAGCCCCTCCAGGCCGTGCTCGCGGGTGGCCCGCAGGGCCTGTTCGCCGTGCCCGACCAGCGCGGCCGGGGTCGACCACGACGGCCCGCCGAGACCGAGGTCCGTCAGCCGCTCCCGGCGGCCGGTGTAGGGCAGGCGCAGCAGGGAGCGTCCGGCCAGGTGGAGGGCGTCGAACAGGACCAGGTGGACGGGGGCCTTCGCCGCCCGGTGCGCGGCCCGGCCGGGGGCGTGCGCGAGGCCCATCCGGGACTGGAGCAACTGGAAGTCGGCGCGGCCCCGTTCGTCCAGGGCCAGCACCTCGCCGTCCAGTACGGCGGGGGTCGCGCCGAGCGCGGTGGCGAGCGGCGCCAGCTCCGGGTAGGCGGCGGTGATGTCCTGGCCGGAGCGGGCGCGCAGCAGGACGCTTCCGTCGCCGGGCAGGTAGACCACCACGCGCTGCCCGTCCTGCTTGGTCTCGTAGGCCCAGCGCGCGTCCTGCCCGGCCGGCGGCAGGGCGCCGGGGGTGGCGAGCATCGGAGGGATCAGCGGCAGCTCCACGGGTCAGTACTCGACCCCGCCGGGCGCCGTCACGCCCGCCGCCCGCCAGGTTCGCCTGAACGGCGCCGGTCCCGGGCGGGACCGGCGCCCGCGCGGTCAGCGCACGGAGGCGGGCTCCGTCGCGGTGCCCTCGGCCGGTGCGGGGCCCGCCACGGGGCCGGCCGGACGGTGCCGGGGGAGGAAGGACGCGAGGGCGGCGGCCAGCAGGGCCGCGCCGGCGCCAATGGCCATGACCACCTTGAACGCGTTCTCGGACGGCAGGGCGAAACCGCCCAGGTCGATGGTCAGCTGGGCCAGGATCACCCCGGCGACGGCGCTGGCGACCGAGGTGCCCAGGGACCGCATCAGGGTGTTGAGGCTGTTCGCGGCGGCCGTCTCGTTCGCCGGCACCGCGCCCATGATCAGCGACGGCATGGCGCCGTAGGCGAAGCCGATGCCCGCGCTGATGACGCAGGAGACCAGGACCAGGTGCCAGACCTCGGCCATCAGCACGATGTTCAGTCCGTAGCCCGCCGCCACGATCAGGGCGCCGATCATCAGCGTCACCTTCGGGCCCCTGGACTTGGAGACCTTCGCGGAGACCGGGGCGAACGCCATCATCACCAGACCGGACGGCGCCATCACCAGACCCGTGGTCAGCAGCGAGCGGCCGAGCCCGTAACCGGTGGCCTCAGGCAACTGCAACAGCTGCGGAAGGACCAGGGACATCGCGAACATCGAGAAGCCGATGGCGACGGACGCCAGGTTGGTGAACAGCACCTGGCGGCGGGCGGTGGTGCGCAGGTCCACCAGGGGCTCCGGGGTGTGCAGCTCCCACCGGCCCCAGACCAGCAGGATCACCACGGCCGCCGCGAACAGGCCGAGGGTGGTGGCCGAGGACCAGCCCCAGTCGCCGCCCTTGGAGATGGCCAGCAGCAGGCTCGCGAGACCGGCGGCCATGCCGATGCCGCCGGGCACGTCGAACCGGCCGCCGGTGCGCACCGCCGACTCCGGCACCAGCGTCAGCACCAGCACCAGGGAGACGGCGCCGAGCGCGCCGGAGAGCCAGAACAGCATGTGCCAGTCGAGCTTGTCCGCGATCAGTGCCGCGGCGGGCAGGCCGAGCGCGCCGCCGACCCCGAGGGAGGCGCTCATCACCGCGGTGGCACCGGCCAGCCGCTCGAGGGGCAGTTCGTCGCGCATGATGCTGATGCCGAGCGGGATCACGGCGGCGGACAGGCCCTGAAGGGCGCGTCCGGCGACCATCGGGACCAGCGCGTCGCTCAGTGCGCAGACCGCCGAGCCGGCGATCAGCAGTACCAGGCTGAGCAGCAGCATCCGCCGCTTGCCGAACATGTCGCCGAGCCGGCCGACGACCGGGGTGGCCACCGCGGAGGCGAGCAGCGTGGCGGTCACCGCCCAGGCCGCGTCCGAGGGCGCCGCGTCCAGGAGCCTGGGCAGCTCCGGGATGATCGGGATGACCAGGGTCTGCATCAGCGCGACGACGATCCCGGCCAGGGCCAGTACCGCCACCACGGCGTTCGGCCGCGGTGAGGCGGGGGAAGCGGGCATGGAGGAGCCTTTCGGGCGATGCGTCTTGCGACGGGCGTGGGAAACCGGAGCACGAACGTTTAAGTCAGTCGCTTGAAGTATCGTACGGGGTGGGGAGGGCGAACACCCGTCCGGGCCGGGCGGCGACCCGGTGCCGCCGCGCCGTAGGCTTTCGTGACGACCCGCCGCACGCCGGCGGACCTGCGACGACTCGAGGGACTGGTCGTCGCGGGCGGTGCGGAGCAAGTCCCGGCGCGGTGGTGGTCATGGCGGGCAGGACGGTCCGGACGGAACAGGTCAGCGCGACCCGGCAGCTGATCCTCACCACCGCTGAGCGGCTGTTCGCCGAGCACGGGGTGTACGCGGTCTCCAACCGTCAGGTCAGCGAGGCCGCCGGACAGGGCAACAACGCGGCGGTCGGCTACCACTTCGGCACGAAGACGGACCTGGTCCGGGCCATCGTGCGGCGCCACTCGGAACGCGTCGAGGAACTGCGCGCCCGGCAGCTCGCCGCCCTCGGCGACTCGGCCGACCTGCGCGACTGGGTGGACTGCCTGGTCCGTCCCCAGTTCGACCACCTGGCGGCGCTGGGCAGTCCCACCTGGTACGCGCGGTTCTGCGCCCAGGTCATGACCGACCCCGCGCTGCGGCAGATCATGCTCGAGGAGTCCCGGGCGTCGCTCTCGCTGCGGGCGATCATCGAGGGGCGCAACCGGTGCATGCCCGCGCTGCCGGACGAGGTCCGCGCGGAGCGGGGCGACATGGCCCGCCACCTCATCGTGCACACCGCGGAGGAGCGCGAGCGGGCGCTGGCCGAGAACCGCCCCACGCCGCGGGCCAGCTGGCAGGACGCGGCCGACGGGCTCGTGGACGCGATCGTGGGCATGTGGCTGGCGCCCGTCACGCCCCGGGGCGGGGGATGACGGGCGGGTGGTGAGCCGGTCCGGGCCGGGTGCTTCCGCGCGCGGTCGAGCGTGCGGGAGTGCCTTCCGCGGCCCGCGCCGCCGCGCGTGCGGCCGCATGTCCGGCACCCGCGACCGCCGGACGTGAACCGTTCGCCGCCCGGTCCTTACCGTCGAGTAATATCGCGCGGCAGGCCCCCCTGAGGAGGAACCGTGTCACGGTCCGAACGCTCACCCCTGCTGCTCGCCGGCCTGCTGGCCACCGCGGGCGTCGCCCATTTCGCCCAGCCCCGCCCCTTCGACGCCATCGTGCCGCGCTCCCTGCCGGGCACGCCCCGGGCCTGGACGTACGCCAGCGGCGTCGCCGAACTCGCGCTGGCCGCCGGACTCACCGTGCCGCGCACCCGCCGGGCCGCCGCGCTGACCGCCGCCGCCTTCTTCGCGGGGGTGTTCCCCGCCAACGTCAAGATGGCCTGGGACTGGCGGCACCGCCCCGCCCCGCTGAAGGCCGCCGCCCTCGGACGGCTGCCCGTGCAGGTGCCGCTCGTGCTGTGGGCCCGTGCCGTCGCCCAGGGCAGCGGGAGCCGGTCATGAGCGCGCTCCCCGCCGTGGGCGACACCGTCGAGGACTTCACGCTGCCGGACGAGACCGGCACCCCGCGCCGCCTGTCCGAACTGCTCGCGGACGGCCCGGTCGTCCTGTTCTTCTACCCCGCGGCCCTGACCACCGGCTGCACCGCGGAAGCCTGCCACTTCCGCGACCTCGCCGCCGAGTTCGCCGCGGTCGGCGCCCGGCCCGTCGGCGTCAGCGGCGACCCCGTGGAACGCCAGCAGGAGTTCGCCGGGCGCCACACCCTCGGCATGCCGCTGCTGTCCGACGCCGACGGCACCGTCCGGGAGCGGTTCGGGGTGCGGCGGGGCTTCAGCCTGGCACCCACCAAGCGGGTCACCTTCGTCATCGGGCGGGACCGCACGCTGCTGGAGGTCGTCCGCAGCGAGCTGAGGATGAACACGCACGCCGACCGCGCCCTCGCCGCCCTCCGGGCTCACCGCCAGTGACCGGGCCGCCCGTGCCCCGCCCCGGTTGATAGCGCATCGTCCTGGGATGATCCTGGACGGCATGGAGGATTCCTCCGCCGCGATGATCGTCGACGCCCGCGGACTGGTGGCGGGATGGAGCGACGGCGCGCGGCGGCTCACCGGATACGCGGCCGAGGAGGTGGTGGGACGCCCCGCGCGGGACCTGCTCGCGCGCGACGCGCCCGCCCGCACCCCGGCCCGCGCCGCCCCGTCCGGCACCGGCCCGTCCGGCACCGTCGTGATCCGGCACCGGGACGGCCACCCGGTGAGCCTGCGGCTGACGGTCCGCCCGCTGCCGGGCGCCGACGGCGCACCGGACGGCTACCTGGCGATGGCCTACGCACCCGCCGACCCGGCGCCCGCCTCGGTCGAGGACGCCGTACGGCAGGCCTCCCTGTCCCTGTCCGTCCTCGATCCCCACCTGCGCTTCGTGCACGTCAACGACGCCGCGTGCCGGATGATGGGCAGATCCGCGCAGGAACTGCTCGGCCGCGGCCTGGCCGAGGCGCTGGCCGACTTCGAGGGCGACACGCGGAGCTTCCTGCACCAGCTGCGGGTGGTCGCCGACCGGGGGCGGCCCGTCCAGTACGAGAGCTACGCGCCCGCGCCCGCCGGCGGCTGCCCGCACGCCTGGACCGTGGAGATGTGGCCGGTCCTCGACGCCTCCGGCACGCTCACCGCCGTCGCGATGGCGGCGCTGGAGAGCACCGAACAGCACCGGGCCCGGGAGCGGCTGGCCCTGCTGAACGCGGCCGGCGCGGTCGGCAGCACCCTCGACGTGGTCCGTACCGCCGAGGAACTGGTCGAACTCCTCGTGCCCCGGTTCGCCGGTTTCGCCAGCGTCGACCTGCTCGACTGGGTGCTCGGCACCGACGAACCCCTCGCCGCGCCGCCCGAGACCGGCGCCCTGCGCCGGGTGGCCCACGCCTCCGCCACCGAGGGCTTCCCCACCCCCGCCGTGCACCTCGGCGGGCACGAGGTCCACCCCTCCGACAGCCCACCCGCCCGGGCCGTGCAGGAGGGCCGCGTCGTCCTCAGCGGCCCCGGCGACCCGGAGTTCGACCGGTGGCTGCGCACCCGTGCGGCCGAGGCCCCGCACAACCGCCCGTTCCGCGAAGCCGTCTGCTCGACCCTGGCCGTGCCGCTGCGCGCCCGCGGCACCACCCTGGGCGTCGCCCTCGCCGCCCGGACCGCGCCCCGGGAGCCGTACGCTGCCGAGGACGCCGTACTGGCCGAGGAACTGGTCTCCCGGGCCGCCGTCTCCGTGGACAACGCCCGCCGTTTCGCGCGCGAGCGCTCCACCGCCCTGGCGATCCAGCACAGCCTGCTCCCCAAGGGCCTGCCCGGACAGGCCGCGGTCGAGGTGGCCCACCGCTACCTGCCCTCCGCGTCCGCGGCGGGCATCGGCGGCGACTGGTTCGACGTCATCCCGCTCTCCGGCACCCGTGTCGGCCTCGTCGTCGGCGACGTCGTGGGCCACGGCATCCCGTCCACGGCGACCATGGGCCGCCTGTGCACGGCCGTACGCACCCTCGCCGACGTCGATCTGCCCCCCGACGAGCTCCTCACCCACCTCGACGACCTCGTCACCCACCTCGCGGCCGGCGACGCGTACGACGGTGGCGAGGCGGAGATCGCGGAACTGGGCGCCACCTGCCTGTACGCCGTCTACGACCCCGTGTCCCGCCGACTGGCCCTGGCCGCCGCCGGTCACCCCGCGCCCGCCCTCCTCCTCCCCGACGGCACCACCCGGCTCGTCGCCATGACCGCCGGGCCGCCGCTCGGCGTCGGCGGACTGCCCTTCGAGGCGACGGAGCTGGAACTGCCGGAAGGCTCCGTCGTCGCGCTCTACACCGACGGGCTGGTCGAGGACCGCGACCGGGACGTCGACCACGCCACCGAGGAGCTGCGCCGGGCGCTGGCCGCGCCCGCCACCTCGCTCGACGCGCTGTGCGACGGCGTGCTCAAGGCCGTGCTGCCCGAGGAGCCCGGTGACGACGTGGCGCTGCTGCTGGCCCGCACCCGGGCGCTGGGCGAGGACCGGGTGCGTACCTGGGACGTCCGCCCCGACCCGTCCGGCGTCGCGGCCGCCCGGCGGTCCGTCGGCGAGCAGCTGACGGCGTGGGGGCTGGACGACACGGCCTTCGTCACCGAACTCGTCGTCAGTGAACTGGTCACCAACGCGATCCGGTACGGCGAGCCGCCCATCCGGTTGCGCCTCATCCGCCACACCGCCCTGATCTGCGAGGTCTCCGACGCCAGCTCCACCTCGCCCCACCTGCGCCGCGCCCACGCCTTCGACGAGGGCGGGCGGGGACTGCTCCTGGTCGCCCAGCTCACCCAGCGCTGGGGCAGCCGCCAGACGGACACCGGAAAGACCATCTGGGCCGAACAGCCACTGCCCGTGGACTGAACCGCCCCTCTACCCTCGGCCGTCCTCCGCCGCCACCCGCGCCAGCGTGCGGCCGGTGCGCGCGGACCGGGCCCGCCGGGGGTCCGGGGTGCCGTGCCCGCGTCCGCCGCCGGCCGTCTTCACCAGCAGCCACGCCGCGTCCTCACCGCCGCCGCCCTCACCGCCGCGGAACCGGGTCAGCGCGTACTCGCCGCGCAGCTTCGCGCCGTGCAGCCGGAACCTGGCGTGTCCGTGCGCCAGCGACTCGGCGAAGTCGACCGGCCGTCCCCGGCGGTCGTGGCTCAGCGGCTCGTAGGTGCCGTGATCCCACACGATGACCGTGCCGCCCCCGTACTCACCCGCCGGGATCACGCCCTCGAACTCCTCGTACTCCAGCGGGTGGTCCTCCGTCGGCACCGCGAGCCGCTTGTCGCGCGGGTCGGCCGACGGCCCCTTCGGCACCGACCAGGACTTCAGCACGTCGGCCACCTGGAGCCGGAAGTCGAAGTGCAGGGTGCTCGCGTCATGGATCTGCACGACGAAGCGCGGCGCCCCGCCGCTCCCGCGGGCCGCGCCCTCGCCGGACGCGCCCGGTCCCGCGGGCTCCCGGGTCCGGCCGAAGTCCCGTTTGCCGTGGTAGTCCCGCAGCCCGTCGCCCTCGCCGTCCACCTGCCGCTCCTTTCAGGGAGATCCCCGCACCTCGCCGACCCGGGCCGGGTACCCCGCTCAGAACTCCTCGTGCACCTCCGGGTCGCCGCCGATCCGCCGGTGCGCGCGGTCCGCCACCGCGCGCAGCTGGCCGGCGTCCAGCTCGAAGCCGAAGACGTCCAGGTTCGCCCGCTGCCGCGCCGGGTCGGCGGACTTCGGGATGGGCACCGCGCCCAGCTGGGTGTGCCAGCGCAGGACCGCCTGGGCGGGCGTCACCCCGTGCGCCTCGGCGATCGCGGCGACGGCGGGATCGTCCAGCAGGTCGCTGCCCCGGCCCAGCGGGCTCCAGCTCTCCGTCCGGATGCCCTTGCGCTCGTGGAAGGCGCGCAGCTCGTCCTGCGGGAAGAGCGGGTGCAGCTCGATCTGGTTGACGGACGGCAGGACACCCGTCTCCTTCTCCAGCCGCTCGATGTGCTCCGCCGTGAAGTTGGAGACGCCCACCGAACGCACGAGACCCTCCTCGCGCAGCTTGACCATGGCCTTCCAGGAGTCGACGTACTTGTCCACGCGCGGCAGCGGCCAGTGGATCAGGTACAGGTCGACGTACTCCAGCCCGAGGCGGGCGCGGGACTCCTCGAACGAGGCGAGCGTCTCCTCGTAGCCGTGGTGCCGGCCGGGCAGCTTGGTCGTCACCACGATCTCCTCGCGGGGGAGACCGGCAGAGGCGACACCGCGGCCGACGCCGGTCTCGTTGCGGTAGTTCGTCGCCGTGTCGATCAGGCGGTACCCCGCCCGGAGGGCCTCGCGGACCGCCCGCTCGGCCTCGTCGTCCGTCATCGGCCAGGTGCCCAGGCCCAGGGCGGGGAGCGTGCTGCCGTCGTTGAGCGTGTACGCCGGGATGCTGATCACGGTGGGACCTTCCCTCGACTGTGCGCGGCGGTGTGCCGCCCGTCCAGCCTCGCCCACGCGAGGACCGGTGATCAACCGGACGGCGCGGCGGAGGGTCTGCCACGATCTCGGCATGACGACGGACAGCGCGAAGGACACGGCAACGGACAGCACGACGGGAATCGAGGTGGCGCCCGCCGCCGGGTACATCGGCGCCGAGATCCGCGGCGTCGACCTCGCGGCGGGCCTCGACGCCGCACAGGTCGCCGCGGTGCGGGCGGCCGTACTGCGCTGGAAGGTGGTGTTCTTCCGCGACCAGCGCCTCGACCACGCCGGACACGTCGCGTTCGCCCGCCTCTTCGGCGAACCGGTCGTCCTGCCCCGGCGCGGCAAGGCGTCACCGGCCGGCTTCCCGGAGGTGGAGACCACCGCCGACCGGCTGGAGCTGGGCGGACGGTTCGGGATGGAGCACGAGGAGTGGCTGCGCCGTCGGCGCCACACGCTGCTGCGCGGCTGGCACTGCGACCACGGCGCCCGCGTCGACCCGCCGGCGGCGACGATCCTGCGCGCCGAGACGGTGCCCCCCTACGGCGGCGACACCACCTGGGCGAACCTCGCCGCCGCCTACGCCGGGCTCTCCGCCCCGCTGCGCGCCTTCGTGGACACGCTGCGCGCCGAACACCGCCTCGGCGTCGGCTACCAGCCCCGGCCCGGCGACGACGCCTACGTCCGGCACCTGCTGGACCACCAGACCGCGACCGTGCACCCGCTGGTCCGGGTCCACCCGGAGACGGGGGAGCGGGTGCTGTTCGTCAACGGCTACTACGTCGAGCAGATCACCGGGCTCTCCCGCCCCGAGAGCGGGGCGATCCTGGAACTCCTCGTCGAGCAGGCCACCCGCCCCGAGTACACCGTCCGCTTCCGCTGGGAGCCCGGCAGCGTCGCCTTCTGGGACAACCGCGCCACCATCCACCTCGCCCCCGGCGACCACGCCCACCTCGACCACCCCAGGACCATGCACCGGGTGATGCTCACCGGCGACGTACCGGTGGGGGTCGACGGCACCCCGTCCGAGCCGCTCGTCGGCAGCGAGGCGGGCCGCTGGTGAGACGGGGTCCCGGAGCGGCGGGCCGGGCGCCGCTCACACCAGCGGGATCGTCACTTCGTCCTCGACCGGCGGGTCCTCCTCTTGCGCCCGGTTGCCGGTGGCGGCGTAACAGCGCAGCTTGACCGCCTCCGGCGTCACGTCCAGGCGCAGGAAGCACTTGAAGAAGGGCGGGCTGTAGGTCGCCGAACCCGGCGAGAACACCGACGTGTAGATCTTGCGCACCGGCAGCCGGAACCGCTTGCGGCGCTCGGGCCTGCGCGCGGTGCCGAGCAGCCCGGCCACCAGCCGGGTGCGCCGGGTGACCCGTGCCCCGTCACCCGCGGCGCGGCCGGTGCGGATGCCGAGGCGTTCGGCGATCACGGCCGTCGCCTCGGCCTCCGTCAGGGTGAAGAAGCGGCGCAGCCGCAGCCGGCGGCCGTACAACGCGCTGTAGAAGGCGAGCGAGTCGCCGCGCAGCGGATAGGAGCGGAAGTCGTCCTCGGTGACACCGGCCACCGAGACGCGCGGGATGGTGTGGGTGGCGTGCATGAACGCACCGCCGCCGCCCGCCACGACGTACTGCACGGTGCGGCCGTCCACGTCGACCGGATAGCGCTGGTAGTTGTGGATGTCACCGCCGATCGCCGCGACGTAGCGGTGGGCCGGGTCGCGCACGATGTCGTCGACGGTGCCGCCGCCCTCGATGGGGCACGGGTGGTGCTCGCCGTCCACGTACAGGGGCGAGCCGGTGATCAGGATCTTCGGCCGGTCTCCCGCCGACACCTCGCGCAGCCAGGCGCCCTGCTCGGCGTCGACCGTGCCCAGCAGCCCCGTGTCGATGCCGACGATCCGCACCGGACCGGCGTCGACGGCCCAGTACGGTCCGGGCTGGACGGCCTGCTGGGCGGGGTCCGGGCGCAGTGTGCGCGCCTCGTCCAGGTGCCGGCCGTCGTCCGGGCGCGGCCGGTGCCACAGCAGGGACCGCAGCCACGCCGGGGTGAACGGGCGCGGCCGTGGTTCCGGCGGCAGGGGCGGGGCGTCGTCGCAGAAGACGCGCATGAAGGCGCCGAGGTCCTCGTACCAGTCGTGGTTGCCCGGTATCGCGTAGATGGGCGCCAGGTAGTCGCGGTAGGGACGGAAGAATTTCGTGCCGTAGTCGTCGGCGCTGCCCACCGGGTAGATCACATCGCTCGCGAGGACCGCGAACCGGGTGTCCCGGCCCGCCTTCAACAGCCCCGGCACGACCGCGTACTGGGGGTCGTCGCCCTCGCCCGTGTCGCCGATGACGAGGAAGGAGAACCGGTCGGGGTCGTCGCGCCGGATCACCTTGTCGGCCGGTGCTCCGGCCGCCGCGCGCCGGGCCACCCAGCGGGAGCGGGTGCGGCCCGTGGGGTCACCGAACCAGGAGGCCAGCACGCCGTTGCGGGCGGCCCACAGCGTACTCGGGTTCAGCCAGGACAGCTTCTCGGGGCGCCCGGGCATGAGCGCCCGGTAGGCGCCGGGCTCGGCGGAGCCCCAGCCGGCGCCTTCGGCGGAATCGCGTGAGGAGTTGGACACCCGGGCACGGTAACAACGCCCGGACCGGGGGCCGGAGAGGGGGAGGTCCGCCAACTCCGGCCCGCCGGTGACCGTTTCGCGCGACCGGGGTCAGAACGTCCGCTTCAGCAGGTCGAGCAGCGCGTCCCAGTGCCGTTCCGCCGCCTGCTCGTCGTACGCGGAGGTGTCGGCCTGGGTGTAGCCGTGGAGCGCGCCCGCGTAGACCTCGCAGCGGTGGGTCACGCCCGCCGCGGTCAGGGCCGCCTCCAGCCGCTCCTGCTGCTCGGCGGGCATGCCCGGGTCCCGGTCCGCGTGGGCGAAGTACGCCTCGGCGGTGAGGTCGCCGGCCACCAGGTGCGGGCTGCGCGGACCGTCCGTCGCCAGGTTCCCGCCGTGGAACCCGGCGACCGCGGCGACCCGGTCGGGGTAGGTGCCGGCGGTGCGCAGGGCGAGCCCGGCGCCCATGCAGTAGCCGGTCACCGCGACCGGCCCGTCTGCCGCCTGCGGCGCCCGGGCCAGCCACTCCAGGTAGGCGCGCGCGTCCCGCATCGCCCGGTCCGGGGTCAACGCCTTCCTGAACGGGTCGAGCCGCCGGAAGATCTCCGGCCGCTCCTGCGGGCCGATGAACCCGGGCAGCTTCACGACGGGCGCCCGTCCGCCGCGGTAGAAGACGTTCGGCACCAGGACGGTGTACCCGGCGGCGGCCAGCCGATCCGCCATGGCGCGCAGGGACGGGCGCAGCCCGAAGGCGTCCATGTACAGCAGGACCGCGGGACGCGGTCCCCCGTCGGCCGGGTGGGTCAGATAGGCGTCGGCGGTGCCGTCGCCGGTGGGGATGTCGACGGCGGTTCCCGCGGTGGCGGTCATGGTGTGGCTTGCCTCTCTCTCGGCGGGTGCGGTCGGGCGGCGCACGCCTCGCTACTCGAACCGGGTCGTGTCGCCCGCACCCCGCCGCACGATCTCCGCCTCGCCGCCGGAGAAGTCGACGACCGTGGTCGGCTCGGTGCCGCAGTCCCCGGAGTCGACGACCGCGTCCAGTACGTGGTCGAGCCGGTCCTTGATCTCCCAGCCCTGGGTCATCGGCTCCTCCTCGTCGGGCAGCAACAGCGTGCTGGACAGCAGCGGTTCGCCGAGCTCGGTGAGCAGGGCCTGGGCGACGACGTGGTCGGGGATGCGCACGCCCACGGTCTTCTTCTTGGGGTGCTGGAGCGCGCGCGGCACCTCCCGCGTCGCGGGCAGGATGAAGGTGTAACTGCCGGGCGTCGACGCCTTGATCGCCCGGAACACGTCGTTGTCGATCTGCACGAACTGCCCGAGCTGCGCGAAGTCCTGGCAGACGAGGGTGAAGTGGTGCCGGTTGTCCAGCCGGCGGATCGACCGGATGCGGTCGATGCCGTCGCGGCTGCCCAGCCGGCAGCCCAGCGCGTAGCAGGAGTCCGTCGGGTACGCGATCAGCGCGCCGGACCGGACGCTGTCGGCGACCTGGGCGATGCTGCGCGGCTGCGGGTTGTCGGGGTGCACGTCGAAGTACTTCGCCATTCACCGAGCTTATGCCCGCTCGCCCGCCCCGCCCGACAGGCCCGGCCCGCTCCCGCCGCCGACGCCGGAGGGGGACCCGCGCACAGAGCCATGGGGTAACGTCCCCGACCTGGGCCGGGGACCGGGCGAGACGAGGAGAAGGCCGACGTGGCGGGCCGAGAGGACGGCGGACGGCAGCGGATGTCCGGGGTTGGTGAGCACGCGGGATGGGCGCGGGAACTGCTCGAGCACCTGCGCCCGGCCGGACGCGACCTGAACCGGGTCGTGGCCTGGCTCGCGGGCACCGCGCACGCGACCGTCGCGCTGCGGGACGGCACCGGCCGGCTGCTGGCCGGCACCCGCGTCCCGCTGGACGAGGCCCTGGTCGTCGACGTCACCTCGGGCCGGATCGCGTCCGCCGCGCTGGAGGACCGGGGCCGCCATCTGCGGCTCGTGCGGGTGGAGCGGTCCGGGCCGGCGCCCGCCGCCGTCCTCGTGGTGGCCCGCTCCCGGCCCTTCGACCGGCGCGTCTCCGACATCGTCACGCACGCCGCCCAGGTCCTGGAACTGCTGCTGGCCGGCCACGAGTCGGCCGCGGCCGGACACCGGCTGCGGCGGGCCACCTCCGACCTGCGCCTGGCCATCCTGCAACTGCTGATGGTGGAGGACACCGTCTCGGCCCGCCGCGTGGCCGCCGGACTCTGGCCCGGGCTCCTCGACACCGACACGGCGTGTGTGTACGTCGTGGAGAGCAGCCCCGCCGAACGGGACCGGCTCGCCGAGGAGTGCCTGTCGGCGACGGGGGAGCGGGCACTGGTCGTGCGGTGCCCGGCGGTGGACGGGCACGTCATCGTGCTCGCCCCGCGCGACGCCGCCGGGCAGGAGCTGTGCTCGCTGGTCGCCCGCCGCCCCGGTGTGTACGTCGGCGGCAGCGCCCGGCAGGGCCTCGCCCGCACCGCGGCCGCCTACGGACAGGCCGTCAGCGCCCTGGCCGTGGCCCGGTTCCGCCCGCAGAAGGCGGCCCTGTACGCCGAGCGGACCCGCCCCGAGCGGCTGATGGACCCGGCGCGGCTGCACGACTGGACGGCCGAGGTGCTGAGGCCGCTGGACGGCCTGCCGCACCACACGCGCGCCGAGCTGCTCGCCACCACCCGGCTCGGCCTGGAGTTCACCGCCGTCAACACGGCGAAGGTCCTCGGCGTCAGCCGCAACACGGTCCGCGCCCGCATGGACCGGGTCGAGTCGCTGCTGCGCACGGACTTCGCCGACCTGACCGTCCGGGCCGCCGTCCACCTGGCCCTGAACGCACAGGAGGGCCTCGCCGAACCCCCGCCCGGCGCCGGCGCACGGGCCGGTGCCGCCCGGCTCACCGACCTGCTGTCCGGGCCCGCGCTGCGCACCTGGGCCGTCGACCTGCTCGGCCGCCTCGACCCGGACGGCCGGGACCTGCGGGGCAGCCTGCGCACCTGGATCGCCGCGGGCGGCAACGCCGAGCGCGCCGCCCAGCAGCTCGGCGTGCACGCGCAGACCGTGCGCGAGCACGTCCGCAGTGCCGAGCCGGTCCTCGAACGGCAGCTGCTCGCGGCCGGCTGCGACCTGTACGAGGTCGTGCTGGCCCACCTGGCCGCCGGTGACCTCGGCCCGCCGGTCCTGCCCGGGACGAAACCGGGCCATCCGGACTCACCTGTGCACGAGTGAGTCCCGAGGGCCCGGCAGCGGGCACCGGCACGATTCACAACGGCGGCCCCGTCCACGTAGGTTCGACGCGACGGGGGGCACGACCGGAACGGGGGACCGGTCGCGCCCCCTCGGTCCGGTCAGCCGTGGGGCAGGATCACCGCGCGGCCGTTGACCTTCCCCTCGTGGAGGCGCTCGTAGGCGAGCGGGGCGTCGTCCAGGGAGTACGTCTCGGTGTGCACCGACACGGCACCCGAGCGGGCCAGGTTCAGCACCTCGATCAGCTCGCTGCGGCTGCCCCAGTACGGGGCGTTGACCGACACCTCGAACGGCAGCATGCCGAACCCGACGGGCAGCGAGCCGCCGCCGATGCCGACCAGGGTGACATCGCCCTCGACGGCGGCGACGGCTCCGGCGGTCTTGACCGTGGGCGCCACGCCGACGAAGTCGAAGACGGCCTCGGCACCGAGGCCGCCGGTGATCTCGCGCACCGCGTCGGCGGCCTTCGCGTCCGACAGCACCGCCTCGTGCGCGCCCACCGCGCGGGCGAGGCGCAGCTTCTCCTCGCTGACGTCCAGGGCGACGACCCGGGCGGAGGTCAGGGCGCGCAGCAGCTGGATGGCGACGTGGCCGAGACCACCGGTGCCGATGACCACCGCGGTCGAGCCGGGGACCAGCTTGGGCAGCGACCGCTTGATCGCGTGGTACGGCGTCAGTCCGGCGTCGGTGAGCGGCACCGCCGCGACCGGGTCGAGCCCGTCCAGCGGGACCAGGTGCCGGGGGTCGTCGACGAGCAGGTACTCGGCCATGGAGCCGGGGCGCCCGAGTCCCGGCGGGCGGATGCCCAGCTCGTCGGCGCGCAGGCAGTAGTTCTCCTTGCCCTCCGCGCACTTGGCGCAGGTGCCGCAGCCCCAGGGCCCGTACACGGCGACCGCGTCGCCCTCGGCGAGCCCGGTCACCCCGGCGCCGAGCGCGGCCACGGTGCCGACGCCCTCGTGGCCGAGGGTGAGCGGCAGCTCGTACGGGAAGCCCTCGGCGGGCCAGCTCATCACCGCGATGTCGGAGTGGCAGACCCCGGCCGCGGTCACCTTCAACAGCACCTGGCCGGGGCCCGGTTCCGGGTCCGGGACGGTGACGACCTCGGGGGCGGCCCCGATGGTGCGGTACTGCAGTGCCTTCATGATCGAACTCCTTTGTTCTCCCCCCGGGACGGGTGTGAGCGCCGGTCAGACGGCGGTGTAGGCGCCGTCGACCAGGTGGTAGCTGCCGGCGACGAAGGACGCGCGGTCCGACAGCAGGAAGGCGATCAGCTCGGCGACCTCCTCGGCGTGTCCGAGGCGACCGGCCGGGTGCAGGGCCACCAGGCCGTTGTAGGCGGCCTCGTCCATGGACTTCAGCAGCGGGGTGTCGATGAAGCCCGGGCCGACCGCGTTGATCCGGATGCCCCGGGCGGCGTACTCGGCGGCGGCCGCCTTGGTCAGCCCGACCACACCGTGCTTCGCGGCGACGTAGGCGGGGGAGCCGGCGAAGCCGACCGAGCCGAGGATGGAGGCGACGTTGACGATGGCGCCGCCCTTGCCGGCCGCCTCGATGGCGGGCAGTTCGTAGCGCAGCGAGTAGAAGACGCCGTCGAGGTTGGTGTGTACGACGCGCTGGTAGGCCGCCACGTCGTACTCGCCGGTCGGGGCGCTGGGGCCGCCGATGCCGGCGTTGTTGACGGCGAGGTCCAGCGAGCCGTACGTGTCGACGGTGAAGGCGACGGCCGCCTCGACGGACTCCGGACGGGTGACGTCCAGCTCGACGGCGGCGGCCTCGACGCCCTCGGCCCGCAGCTCGGCGGCGGCCTGCTCGGCGCCCTCGGCGTTGTAGTCGGCGATGACGACCCGGGCGCCGCCTGCGCCGAGCCGGCGGGCGGTGGCCAGGCCGATGCCGGAGGCGGCGCCGGTGACGAGGGCGGTCCGTCCGGCGAACTCGGCGGCGTACTCGGTGGTGGCGGG
Organism: Streptomyces sp. NPDC102490; assembly: GCF_044765285.1. Classification (NCBI taxonomy): domain Bacteria; kingdom Bacillati; phylum Actinomycetota; class Actinomycetes; order Kitasatosporales; family Streptomycetaceae; genus Streptomyces; species Streptomyces sp. NPDC102490. The sequence goes on along the minus strand of NZ_JBIWJU010000004.1, from coordinate 550,112 downwards.
AGTGGTGGGGGAGGTGCTCATGGTGCTGTTCTCACTCTTCGGTGGTGGTGCTGTCGGGGGTCGCGGCCGCGGCCTCCGAGGTCAGGGCGTCGTAGGCCCGCTCCACGAGGGCGGCGAGGTCTGCGGCTCCCGAGTCCCCCTCGCCGCCGCGCGCCCACAGGCGCAGGGCGGCGATCAGGACTCCGGCGGCGGCGTCGACGACGGCGGCCGGGCGCACGTCCCGGGCGTCGTCGCTGCCGAGCCGGGCGGCGACGATGCGGATCGACTCCTCCTGGGCGTCGACCCGGATGCGCTGGTAGGCGGCGAACAGCTCGGGCTCGGTGTCGGCCAGGGCCAGCAGGCGGCGCATCCGCGGACGCACGTGCCACGCCGGGTCCTCCCGGTCGGCCAGCCAGGCCCGCACGGCCCTGCGATAGGCCAGCAGGGGCGGCTCCTCGGCGGGGCGGGAGCGCAGCAGCGCGTTGATCCGGTCGCCGTCCCGGCGGACGAAGTCGAGCGCCGCGTCCTCCTTCCCGGCGAAGTGCCGGCTGAAGGTGCGGCGCGTGACGTCCGCGCGCTCGGCGATCGCCTCCACCGTGGTCGCCGCCGGCCCGCGCTCCAGGATGAGGTCGCAGGCGGCGGTGGCCAGCGCGTCGCGGGTCCGGCGCGCCTTGCGCTGCCGCCGGTCCCCGGTGGCGGGGGAGGGCTTCGTTGCCGTCATGCCTTCGAGCGTACACCTGTAAATGTCCCAGTGGGACACATGACGCGGTGAGACACGTGACGCGACGGGACATCAGACCGAGGTGGCCGGCCGGACCGCCGGGCCCGGTTCATCCCAGGTGCCGCAGCGCCGTCCGGGCCGCCGCGAGGGCCTGCTCGGCGTAACCGCGGCCGAACAGCACGGCGTGCACGAGCAGCGGGAAGAGCTGGTGCACGCCGACGCGGTCGGTCCAGCCGTCGGCGAGCGGCGCGGTCTCCTCGTAACCGGCCAGGACCCGCTCCAGGTGCGGACAGCCGAAGAGGCGCAGCATCGCCAGGTCGGTCTCCCGGTGCCCGCCGTGCGCGGCCGGGTCGATCAGGTGGACGTGCCCGTCGGCGCCCCACAGCACGTTGCCGTCCCACAGGTCACCGTGCAGCCGGGCCGGCGGCTCCGCGGGCCCCGCCAGCTCCGGCAGCCGCTCGCAGACCCGCTCGACGTCGGCCGCCTCCGCCGCCCGGACGGTGCCGGCGTCGACCGCGAGGCGCAGATACGGCAGCACGCGGTGCGCGGCGTACCAGCGGGGCCAGTCGTCCCCGGTGACGTTGCGCATCGGGGCCCGCCCGATGTACGCCTCCTCGGGCCCGCCGGGCGGCGCCGCCCCGAACGCCGGTGCCCCGGCGGCGTGCAGCCCGGCCAGGTCCCGCCCGAACCGCACCGCGGCCCCGGCACTCGCCGGCCCCCGCACCACCCGGTCGGTGACCAGCCCGCGCTCGTCCACGCCGTGCACCGCGGGAATCCGCACCGTCCCCGCCCCGGCCAGCCAGCGCAGCCCCGCGGCCTCGGCCCGCGCCGCACCGGGGGCGTCCGCGAACTTGACCACCACCGTGCGCCCGTCGTCGAGACGGACCTCGGTGAGCCCCCCGGACAACGGCCGCTCACCGACCACCGCCCGCCCGGTGAACCGCGCAGCAACGACCGAGGACGAACTGACGGCACCCATACCCACGAGCCTAGGCCCCCACGGCACCGGAAGCGGGCCCGCGGAACGGCAGGCGTGGTGGTGGCGGCCGGGCTCGGGTTGACGCGCGGGGCGTTGTCACCGCCGGGGCGGGCGGGTGCCGCCGGCCGGCCGGGGTGGTGCCGGTCCCCGGTCAGGCCGATGCCGTGGCCGACCGGGGCCTGCCGCACCCGAGCCGGGCTCACGTCGCGCACGACGGGGACCGCGCGGCAGTGGAAGGGGGCCTGGGGGGCCGGGCGTTGTGACCGCCGGACCGGGCGGGTGCCGCCGGTCGGCCGGGGCGTGCCGGTTGCGGTCAGGGTGATCCCGTGGTGACCGGAGCCGCCGCAGCCGGGTCGGGGCCGCGTCGCGGCCGAGCGAGAGGCGCCCGCCTCGGCTGGTCGGATTGTGGGGCGCGGTGTGGTGGGGCTGCCGCCGACCCGGTGAAATCCGTGTGGTGCGCCGATCGGGCAGCCCGGGTGCGGGGGAGCAATGGGATTATGACCAGTTCAGCGTTTCATCGCACCATCGTCCTGCCTGCCTCCGTGTGCCAGCAGGCCGCGCACCACCTCGAGCAGGCGGTGCACAAGGCCATCGACGGTGCCGCCACGCCGTGGCGCGCCTTCCGTGGGGCCGACGGCGACGACTTCGCGTTCTCCGTGCCGGTCGTCGAGCAGGCCGCGGGCTGCCTGCTGGTGCTGGCCGCCGAGAGCGCCCAGAGTCTGCGGCCCTCCGCGCTGCGCGCCCTGATCACCGTCGCCCTGCACCTGCGGGACGCCGCCGAGGCGGTCCGCCGCCCCGCGGTCCCCAGTCCGGCGTGGTGAGCGCGGACCGCGCGCGAGGGCGCGGGGACGCGGCGGGCGGGGAAAACACCGTGCCCCCGATCTGAACCTGTGTTTGGCTCGCCACCATGGAGTTCACCCGCTTCCTCGACTGCCTCGCGTCCGACCACGACCGGCTGCGGGGTGTCGTCGAGACCGACCCCCACGCCCCGGTGCCCACCTGCCCCGGCTGGACCGTCGCCGACCTGACCCGGCACGTCGGCGAGGTCTACCTGCACAAGGCCGCCGCCATGCGCGACGGGGCCGAGCCCGAGCCCTGGCCGCCGAAGGAGTTCGCCGATCAGGAGCCGACGGCGCTGCTCGACCGGGGCTACACCGCGCTGCGCGCCGAGTTCGCCACCCGCGCCCCCGAGGACCCGGCCGGCACCTGGTACGGCCCGGACCAGAGCGTCGGCTTCTGGATCCGGCGGATGGCTCAGGAGACCGTCGTCCACCGCATCGACGCCGAACTCGCCACCGGGCGGCCCGTCACCCCCGTACCGGACGACCTCGCCGTGGACGGCGTCGACGAACTGCTCAAGGTCTTCGCCGCGTACGCCGTCGCCGAGTGGGGCGACTACTTCACCGAGATCCTGGACGACTCCCCGGGCCGTACGTTCCTGGTGCGGGCGGGCGACGACGCGGCATGGCGGGTGCGGACCGGCCCGGGGGAGTTCACCGTCACGGACGGCGCGGGCGACGGCACGGCCGACGCGACGCTGAGCGGCTCCCCGGAGGGCGTGCTGCGGTCGCTGTGGAACCGGGCGGGCGCCGACGGGGACCATGGCGTCACCGTCGAAGGCGACGCCCGGGCCCTGGCGGAGCTGCGGCGCTGCCTCGTCGTGGCGACCCAGTGAGCGGACGTACGGCATCCGGCGGCGCCCCGGGCGTCAGGCGCCGATGAGGCGCACCGACCCCCACAGGGCCACCGTCGACGCGGCGACCGTGGCCGGCACGGTGAGCAGCCCCAGCGCGGTGAACCGGCCGAGCTCCACCTCGACGCCGTGCCGGTGCAGGATGCGCCGCCACAGCAGGGTCGCCAGCGAACCGACGTAGGTCAGGTTGGGGCCCAGGTTCACGCCGATCAGTACGGCGAGGACCTGGGCCGGCCCGCCCGGCGCGGCCAGCGGGAGCAGGGCGAGTACGGCCGGCAGGTTGTTGACCACGTTGGCCAGCACCGCGGCGACCGCAGCCACCCCGAGCAGCGCCGGCAGCGAGTCCCCGTCCGGCAGCAGCCGCCCGAGCCCGGCCGCCGGTGCGCCCGCCACCACCCCCTGCACCACGATGCCGAGGGCCAGGACGAACAGGCAGAACAGCGGCGCGGCGGCGCCCACCATCTCCCGGGGCGTGACATGGCGCCGGGCCAGCGCCCGCGCCCCGAGCACCAGCACGCCGCCGAGCGCCGCCCAGGCGGGGTCCACCCCGGCCGGCGAGGCCACGGCGAACCCGGCCAGGGTCAGGGCCACGACGACCACGGTGAAACGCGGCACGGAAGGCGTGGGCGGCACGGCCGCCGTACCCGTCCCCGGCCCCTCACCGGCACCCCCGCCCGGCGTCTTCGCGACTGCCGACCCACTGGCCCCGGCGGTCCCGCCGGCCCGGGCGGGTCCGGGAGCGACGGATACCGGGCCGACGCGCGCGGGTGCCGCGGACACCGGCTCGGCCAGGTCCGCGCGGAAGAAGCGGCGGAACACGGCGTACTCGACGGCGATCGCGGCCAGCCAGGGCAGCGCCATCAGCGCGGCGAACCGGGTGAAGCTCAGCCCGCTGGCCGCGAACGCCAGCAGGTTGGTCAGGTTGGAGACCGGCAGGAGCAGCGAGGCGGAGTTCGACAGGTGCGCCGTCGCGTACACGTGCGGGCGGGCCCGCGCTCCGGCCCGGGACGCGGTGGCCAGGACCACGGGGGTGAGCAGGACCGCGGTGGCGTCCAGACTGAGCACGGCGGTCACCGCGCAGGCCACGGCGAACACCCCGGTCAGCAGCCGCCGCGGGCTGCCCCCGCACCGGCGGGCCACGGCCGCGCCGACGGCCTCGAACAGGCCCTCCTTGGCGCACAGGTACGCCAGCATCAGCACCAGCGCGAGGAAGACGACGACCGGCAGCAGCGTACGGGTCTGCTCCCACGCCTGGTGCGGTGACACCATGCCGAACGCCATCACCAGGACGGCGGCCGGCACGGCGGCCACCGCCTCCGGCAGCCCGCGCGGGCGCAGCACCGCGAAGGCCAGGACGCCCAGCAGCAGGACGACGGGCACGGCCTCGGAGAGGACGGTGGTACTCAGGACTCCTCCACACCGGTGAGCCGGGCGGGAACCCGGTGATCGGCGAACGGGATACAGGGTCGCACCCCGGGGCGGGGACGAGATCCGCAGGACGACGTGGTGTGGCCGAAGCCACGCCGCGGGCGAGAGCCGGGCCATGTTCCGCGCGGTGCGCCGCGGGCTACCGTTTCCACGGACCCCGAGTTCCCCACCCCGAGCAGTTCGGACGGCCCGGCAGTGCACACAGATCTCTCCCCCGTCATCGCGGCGACCGCGCAGTGGCTCACCCGCGCCTACCCGGCGTCCGGCGGCGCCCTGGCCGACGCCCTGTGCGAGGTGCAGGCCCGGCAGGCCGTGACGGTCGCGGCCCGGCTGCGCTACCCGACCCCGGTGGACGTGGCCCTGCTGGGCGTGACGGGCCCCGGTGGCTCCGCCCGGCTCGACTGGATCACCGGCGCCGACGGCGCCACGGCCGCCGACCCGGACGCGGACGCCTGGCGGACCTGGGTGGACGAGGTCGTCGCCAGCTGGGCGGCCTGCCTGCTGACCGACCCGGCGCTCGCCCGGCCGGCCGTGGCCGCGCTGGCCGAGGGCGGACCCTCGGCCGGGACACCGGCGGAGTTCCGCCGCCTGCTCGCACCCGACGACGCCGACCGCCGGGCGGCGGCGCTGCTGCGCCACCCGGACCTCGTCGCCCCCGTCGCCGCCCTGCACCACGCCGGGCTGACGACCCGGCTGGACCCGGGCCAGGCCCTCGTCGCCTGAGCGGCGCGGCCCGCCCGCGCGGACCCTCAGGCGGCCGTCTCCAGGTTCGCCACCGGCGACACCCTCGGCACCGCCGCCCGGCGCTCGCGCAGGAGGTGGCCCGCGCCGATCGTGCCGGCGATGATCAGCCCGCCCGCGATCAGGGCGCCGCGGGCCCCGGCCAGCTCCATCAGCAGGCCCAGCGCGGGCGGCCCGCCCAGACCCCACACCGTGCCGATGCTGCCCCACACCCCGAGCACCCGGCCCCGCAGGTGCGCGGGCGGGTCGGTCTGGAGCACCGCGGTACCGGCGGTGTCGGAGACGGACTCCACGACGGCCATCGGCAGCACCATCACCAGCAGGACGGCCAGTGACGGCGACAGCCCCGCCACCACCTGCAACAGCCCACCCGCCGCCGCCAGCGCGCCCACCACCCGTACGGAGGGGCGGCGCAGCCGGGCACCGAGGACGGCGCCGACGATGCCGCCGACCGCCAGCACCGTGGAGACGGTGCCGAAGGACCCCGCGCCGCCCGCGAGCGGCCCGGTGACCAGCACGGCCAGGGTCAGCTGGTAGTTGCGCCCGAAGACCGCGCTGACGCCCGTGACACCGGCCAGCGCCAGCAGCCGGGGGCGGCGGGCGAAGAAGACCAGTCCCTCGCGCACGCTCATGGTGCCCTGCGTACCGCTGGTGTCCTTCGTGCCGCGGTCCTGCGCCGCCCCCGTGGGCCGGACCGCACCCCGGGCCGGACGCAGGAAGGGGATGACCGAGGCCACGAACAGGAACGACAGCCCGTTGGCGGCGTACGCGGCGGCCGTGCCGAGGAAGCCGACCGTCACACCGGCGAGCGCGGCGCCCGCGAGCCGGCCCGCCTGGTGCACCAGGGCGCCCACCCCGATCGCCGAGGGCACGTCCTCGCGCGGGACGAGGTCGTTGCCGAGCAGGGAGCACGCCGGGCCGTCGACCGTGGCGACGACGCCGGTGACGGCGGCCAGCACCATCAGGGAGGTCACGTCGAGCCGGTCGAGCGCCACCATGAGGGCGGTCACGAAGGCGACCGTCCCGAGCAGTGCCTGGCTGACCGCGGCGGTCGCTTTGCGCGGCCAGCGGTCGACGGCCGCGCCGCCGAACACGCTGATCAGCAGCGCGGGCGCGGCCTGGACGGACATCGACAGACCCGTCGCCGCGGCGGAGCCGGTGATCTGCAGGACCAGCAGGTTCTGCACGGTGAGCTGCATCCAGGTACCGGCGTTCGACACGAAGTTCGCGACCGACCACCAGCGCATGCTGCGGTGCCTCAGGGACCGCCACGGCGAGCGGCTCGTCGACTCGGACGACTCGGACGACTGCGACGGCTCGCGCGACCCGGTCGGACCGGACAGCGAGGCGGCAGGGGGCAGCGGGGCGGAGACGGGGGAAGAAGACACAGGGCGCCACTCGAAGGCGGGTCGCGGGACCCGAAGGGGGAAACGGACGGGAACGAGAAGGCCGGCTGCGCTGCGCGGCCGTTCCACTGGGCCGGATACGGCGCCGACCATCGTGGCAGAACGGACCGGTGAGTCGTCGCCGGTCCCCGCCCCCGCCCCCGGCCCGGACGGAGCAACCGCCGCGGCCGGTGCCGCACTTGACGGCGCGAGTGTGCTTGATCACAGCGGTCCGCGGGCGGACGGCTCGTCGGCCGTGACCGCCGTCACGGCGCGTGGCCCCGGCGGTGGGCGTCGGAGCATGTGAGTGCCCCGGGTGGGGCACTCGGGGCACGCCGTTCAGCGCTCCGAGGGAGAAAGTCCTGAGGGAGAAGTCCGAGGGAGAAAGGTCGTCCTCATGATGCCGATGGCGGCGTTCAGCCCACGGGGGGAGTCCCGCACGCCCTGGGACCGCGTCCTGGTGACCGGTGGCGCCGGATTCCTCGGCTCCCACCTGTGCACCCGGCTGCTCGACGCGGGGGCCGACGTCGACTGCCTGGACAACCTCTCCACGGGGCGGGCCGAGAAGGTGGCCCATCTGGCGGGCCGCCCCGGCTTCCGCTTCCTGGAACGGGACATCGCCGAACCCGGCTGCGCGGACGCGCTCACCGGCCCCTACGACCTCGTCCTGCACCTGGCGGGCCCCGCCTCCCCGGCCACCCAGCCGGACCGGCCCGTTCAGGCCCTGGACGCGGGCAGCCTGGGCACCCGTACCGCACTGGCCGTCGCCGGCCGGGACGGCGCCCGGTTCCTGCTCGCCTCCTCGCCCCCGCCGAGCCCCGGCGCCCACGGCGACGTCCTGGACGAGGCCGACCCGGTCGCCCCGCACCGCGCCTGCGCCGAGGCCGTCCGGTTCGCCGAGGCCCTGGTCGCGGCGCACGCCGGCGCCCACGGCTGGAACGCCGGGATCGTCCGGCTGTTCGCGGGCTACGGCCCCGGCATGCGGGCGGACGGCGGGGCGACACCGGCCGCGTTCATCGAGCAGGCGCTGGCCGGCCGGCCGGTCACCGTCCCCGGGGACGGCAGCGGGACGCACCCCTTGTGCTACGTCGACGACATGGTCGACGGCGTGCTGCTGGTCGCGGCCGGGCGTTCGGTGCGGCCCGTGGACATCGGGGGCGATGAGGAACCCACGGTCGCGGAGATCGCCCGCCGGGTGATCGAGCTGACCGGCTCCGACTCGCCGCTGGCGTTCGTCGAGGACCCGGGCGACGGGCGGGTCCCGCCCCGGCCGGTCACCGGCTTCGCCCGCGAGATCTTCGGCTGGCTGCCGAGCGTGACCTGGCAGGACGGACTGGAACGCACCGTCGCCGCCTTCCGCGGACGGCGCGAGCCGTTCCCGGCGCCGGGCGGGGAGACGACGGACGGCCGGGCGGGGGAGGAGTGGTGCGCGTGAGCACGCGCGCCGCCCACGCGCCCGGCACACCTGCGGGGGCCCGCCGCCTCAGCGGCGGGCCCCCGCAGGTGTGCCGGGCCTGATCGCTCAGCTGGACTTGCCCCGCCCCGACAGGGCGTCCCGCACCCGGTCGACCATGCCCGCGCCGGGGGCGAGGAGCTTGTTCATCGGGGGCTTGTCCGGGGCCGACGGGTGCGGACGGGTCGGCGCCGTCTTCTTCGCCTGACGCACCTTGTCGCCCAACTCGTCCAGGGCCGACGCGGGACACGCCTCACGCAGCCGCGGGAACAGGTTGCCCTCCTCGTCGGCGATGTGCTCACGGATCTCGCTCATCAGCCTGCCGATCAACCGGTCGAACTCGGCGTCGTCCGCCGCGCAGCCCTCCAGGTCCTTCATGAGCTGTTCGGCCTCGGCGTGGTCCTCCAGCTCCTTGTCCGCGAGGGCGTCGCCGTTCGCCACGTGCTCCCGGACCGCCGGGTAGAGATACGCCTCCTCCGCCACCGAGTGCCGGATCAGCTCGATCGTGGCCTGATCGGCGTAGAGCTTGCGGTCCTTGTGACCGGGCGGCAGCGCCTCGATCTTGCCGAAGAGCTCCGCGACCTCACGGTGATCGGTCGTCAGCTCGTCGATGACGTTTCCTCCGTGTCCCATGCTCCACTCCACCTCCACTGGGCCGTGGCGGCTGACGCAGCCGGTCCGCCACGGACGTTCGGCCGCTCGGGTCCCCCCGAGCGCGGTGGGCTAACGCCCCCCTCAGGCCCCGAGCTTGGCCCGGATGCCGCCCGCCCGCGCCGCGGGACCGGCGGCGGCCCGTACCGAGCGGCGCACCAGGCGGGCGTCGTGCCGGAGATCATGGGCGGCGTGCCGGCCGCGCCACAGCATCGAAGGTGCGCTGCCCGTGTCGTCGGCGGCGATCAGCAGCCCGCCCATCATGGACAGGTTCTTCAGGAAGTGGATGCGCTGCTGGGCGCGGTCGGAGGGGTCCGCCGCCTCCCAGTACCGGTGCGCCGCCAGCGTGGTGGGGACCAGCGACACCGCGAGGGCCAGCGCGGCCAGCCGCGGACAGCGGCCGATCCCGAGCATGATCCCGCCGACCACGTGGACGGCGCCGTTGAGCCGGACGAGTTGTTCGGTGCTGTCCGGCAGGACCGGCACGCGGTCGGTCACCGGCCGCACGACCGGCTCGGCCGCCGGGGCCACGTCCTGCGGCCTGCGCAGAGACTGCAGGCCGCCCGCGACGAACATCGAGGCGAGCATCGGCCGCCCGGCCAGACGCAGAAGACTCATGACGCTGTCTCGCTCTCTCCAAAGGGGATGCCAACGGGGGTCATCAGCGGGGGAGGGGCCCCACTCGGATCATCAGGTGCCCCCGGCGGTCGGCGCCATTCGGCGCCCGGCGCGGCACCCGTGCCCCCGGGCGCCGCGCCGCGCGGGGAACACGCAGGTCAGAAGGTGGTGAGGAGCTGGGGCGACAAATTTTTGATCATCGTGTTGGTCCAGCGCATCTGGCGCAGTGTCCGCGGGTGACAGGAGGAGGCGAGCGCCAGCAGCCCGCTGTCCCTCGACGCCTGGGCGGCCTGGGCCAGCATCTCCCAGTGGAGTGAGTTCTCCGTCGCGGCGAGGTGCAGCTCCCGCAGGTCGCGCAGGAGGAGCAGGCCCGGCTCCGGCCGGTGCGCGAGCGCCTCGGACGCCTTCTCGCGCAGGGTCGCGAAGACGCCGTCCGAGGGGTGGTCCGGCGCCTCGCCCAGCTTCACGCCGTGCTCCGCGGCGGTCTCGGCGAGCCGCCGCACGTGCTCGCGGGACCAGAGGGCGAGGTCGGTGGCGACGTGGTGGACCTCGTGCTCGGTGCGGTGCCGCCCGGCGACGGTCACCAGGTCGTGTGCCAGCCGCCGTTCGCCGCGGTGCAGCGTGCGCAGGGTCAGCGTGATGCCGTTCACCGGGCACCTCCCTTGTGGCCGTGCGAGAACGGGGTGAGTTCTTGTTCTGTCGTGCGCGCCGCCGGTCCGCCCGAGGTGGGCGGGGCAGCCCCCGCGGCGACCGGTGCCGACGCGGTGGTGGTCGGGGCCGGGGAGGGCCGGCCGTCCCCGCGTGCCACGAGGGTGAGCGCGGCCGTGGCCGTCTTGAACAGCGGCTGCTTGGAGGCCGGGTCCCAGTCGGTGATCGTGGTCTCGTTCGCGGCCCGCCCGGGAGTGTCCGGGCCCGGGCCCGACCCGCCGTCGGTGTCCCAGTAGCCGTAGTGGAACGGCACGAACAGCAGCCCCGTGCGGATGCCGCTCACCCGCAGCCGCCCGCGCAGCGAACCGCGCCTGCTGGTGACCTCGACCAGGTCGCCCTCGCCGAGGCCGAGCCGCTCCGCGTCCGGGGCGGAGACCTCCACCCACACGTCGGGGGCGGCGTCGTTCAGCTGGGGCGCCCGCCCGGTCTTCGTACGGGTGTGGAAGTGGTAGAGCGTCCGGCCGGTCGTGAGCTGGAACGGGTACCGCTCGTCCGGCTCCTCGTGCGGCGGCAGATAGGCGGCCGCCTTCAGCATCGCCCTGCCGTCCGGGTTGAGGGAGCGGTACTCCACGACCTCCTGCGAGGCCCCCGTCTCCAGATCCTTGCCGTAGCTCTCGCACAGGTCGGGGTGGGCCCAGTCGATGCCGTCCGTGTAGAGGCGTGCCGTCCCCTCGGGGGCCCGGTCGTCGCAGGGCCACTGGATGCCGCCGGTGTCGCGCAGCTTGGCGTAGGACAGGCCGGTGTAGTCGCAGGGGCGGCCCGCGCTGCACCGCTTCCACGCCTCGAACGCCGACTCGGGGTCGTCCCAGGTGATCAGCGGGCCGCCGTCCTTGTCCCGGAAGTCCATGCGCCGCGCGTAGTCCAGGAAGATGTCCAGGTCGGGCCTGGCCTCGCCGGGCGGTTCCACCGCCGTGCGGGACAGGTGCACGGTGCGGTCCGCGTTGGTGAGCGTGCCGGTCTTCTCGCCCCAGGTCGCGGCGGGCAGCACCACGTCGGCCAGCCGCGCCGTCTCCGTCAGGTACAGGTCCTGTACGACCGTGAACAGCCGCTCCTGCGTCAGGATCGAGCGGATGCGGGGCAGTTCGGGCATCGAGACGGCCGGGTTGGTGCCGCTGATCCACAGCATCCGCAGCGAGCCCTGCTCGGCGTACCGGAAGATCTGCATCGCGTGGGTCGGCGGCGCGAAGTGCGGGACGGTCTCCGGTTCGACGTTCCACACCTTCGCGAGGTCGGCGACGTGGGCGTCGTTCTGCCAGTTGCGGAAGCCCGGCAGGTCGCCGTCGGCCCCGCACTCGCGGGTGTTCTGGGCGGTGGGCTGGCCGTTCATCTGGAGCAGCCCGGCGCCGGGCCGGCCCAGCATGCCGCGGATCAGGTGCAGGTTGTTGACCTGGACGGCGGCCGCGGTGGCCTGGTGGGACTGGTAGACGCCCTGGAGGACGGTGGAGACCAGCGCGTCGGCGGTGCCGACCAGTTCGGCCGCCTCCTCGATCCGGGCGGCCGGGACGTCGCAGATCTCCGCGGCCCAGGTGGGCGTGCAGTCGGCGACCCGGGCGGCCAGTTCGTCGAAGCCCACGGTGTGCGCGGCGATGAAGTCGCGGTCGATCCACTCGTGCCGGATCGTCTCGTGCAGCAGCGCGTTGAGCAGGGCGACGTTGGTGCCGATGCGGGGCGCGAGGTGTACGGCGGCGTGTTCGGCGACGCGGGTGGGGCGCGGGTCCACGCACAGCAGCCGCGGCGGGTCGGCGCCCTCCAGGCGGTCCAGGAGCCGCATCCACTGCACGGGCTGCGTCTCGGCGATGTTGTGGCCGAACAGCGCGACCACGTCGGCGTGGTCGAAGTCGTCGTAGCTGCCGGGCTGCCCGTCGCAGCCGAACGTCTCCTTCAGCGCCTCCGCGGCCGTGGCGGTGCACAGCCGGGTGTTGCCGTCCAGGTGGTGGGTGCCGATGCCGGCCCGGGCCAGCACCGTGAGCGTGTAGTACTCCTCCAGGAACAGCTGCCCGGAGGTGTAGAAGCCGATCGAGCCCGGCCCGCGCGAGTCCAGCAGTTCCCGCGAGCGGGCGGCCACCAGGTCCATCGCCGTGTCCCAGTCCGTCTCCACCAGCTGCCCGCCGCGCCGCACCAGCGGCCGGGTCAGCCGGTCACCGGAGGCGTTGGCCTGCCAGCCGAACAGGTCCTTCGGACCGAGCCGCCCCCGGTTGACCCGGTCCACGTCCCGGCCCCGCACGCCCACCATGCGGCCGTCGGCCACCGCGATGTCCATGGCGTCGCCGTCCGAGTGCAGGATCGACGCGGACTGCACCCAGCGCTGCACCGCGTCCGGCTCCACCCCGTCCGCGAGGAACGTGTCCACCCGGGCCGGCCAGGTCCCGTGCCGGCCGTACGGGGTCCGCGCGCCCCACGGCCGGGCGATCCGGTCCGTCGCGTCGTCCATCGCCGGCCTCCCGCCACCGTCCCTCGCACTGCCGGCCGCCGGGTACCCGGGCGTCACCGGTCGAAGCGAGCCACTTGTGGGAGCGCTCCCAGGCAGGCAGGATGCTGCGGTGACAGCGACTGCCTCGGTACGCCCCTACCGCCCCGCCGACGCCCCGGCCCTCGACGACATCTGCATCCGGACCGCGCACAACGGCAGGGACAGCCGCCCCGTGTACGCCGACCCCGCGATCCTCCCGGCCATCTTCGCCGCCCCATACGTCCACCTCGACCCGGACCTGGCCTTCGTGCTGGACGACGGACAGGGCCGGGCGGTCGGGTACATCCTCGGCACGGCGGACACCGTGCGCTTCGCCGAGGAGTTCCGGTCCACGTGGCTGCCGCGGGTCGCGGAGCGCCACCCGGCGCCGCAGGGCCCGCCCGGCACCCGCACCCCGGACGAGGTCATGGCCGGGCTGCTGCACGACCCGGAGCGCATGATCGTCCCGGAACTGGCCGCCTACCCCGCCCATCTGCACATCGACCTGCTGCCCGACTGGCAGGGACAGGGCCACGGCCGGACCCTGATGCGGACGTTCTGGCGGGCCCTGCGCGCACGCGGCGTCCCGGCCGTCCACCTGGTCATGGCGACGGCCAACACCCCGGCCAGGGCCTTCTACGACCGGCTGGGCTTCCACGAGATCCCGGCGGCGGGACTCGACCCGGCGGACGTCACCTGCCTGGGACGGACGACCGAGGACACGGAAGGGGCCTGACGGACGGGCAGGCGGTCACAGGCGTCAGCCTGCGCCCAGCCGGTAGACGTTGAAGGCCCGGCGGATGACCGGCTGCGCCACGTTGCGCACCCGGACGCCACCCGCCGTCATCCCGTGCTCCGTGCCCAGGTGGGCGTGGCCGTGCACGGCCAGGTCGGCGCCGGCCGTGTCGATGGCCTCCGCCAGGAGGTAGCTGCCGAGGAACGGATGGATCTCCGGCGGCTCCCCGGCGAGCGTGTCCGCGACGGGGGAGAAGTGCGTCAGCGCCACCCGCGCCGCGCAGTCCCCCTCGTCCAGCCCCTTGAGCGCGGCGTGCAGACTGTCCGCAGAACGGCGGGTGGTCCGCACGAACTCCTTCATCACCGGCTCACCGAACTCACCTGCGCTGCGCCCCACGAACCCGCCGCCGAACCCCTTGGTCCCGGCGACTCCCACCCGGCCCCCGGCGCACTCCACGACGGTTCCCTCGCCCTCCAGCACGGTCACCCCGGCGTCCCGGAGGATCGCGGTGACCTTCTCTGGCTGTTCGTCGTGGTGGTCGTGGTTCCCGAGGACCGCCACCACCGGCACCGGCAGGCCGCCCACCTCCCGGGCGACCACCCGCGCCTCCTCCTCGGTGCCGTGCCGGGTGAGGTCCCCGGCGAGCAACAGCAGGTCGGCGCAGTCGGGCAGGGTCTCGAACGCGGGCCGCAGCAGCCCTTCGCTGTCGGGTCCCATGTGGATGTCTCCGACGGCGGCGACGCGGATCATCACAGCTCCTCCGCATGGTCGGGGCGGGTGGCGTCCGCCACCACGACGTCGGCGTGCACGGTCAGCCCGGCCAGTTCCTCACGGGCGATGCGCAGCACGGTCTCGCGACACCGCGCCGAGGGCACCGTGCCGGTGAGCGCGATCGCCCCGGCCCGGACCTCGGCGCGTACGCCGAGTTCACCGAGTTCCTCCGCGGCGAGCCGGTCCTGGAGATGGGCCACCCGGTACTCGACGTTCTCCGGCTCCCCGGCCGCGGGAGCGGGGCCGCCGGCGGCGGGGCCCTGGTGTCCGACGGGGTCGCTCATCGCCGACCCTCCTTCGTGGCGGTGGCCGGTGGACCGGCCGGAGGGATGATCTCCAGCCGTTCGAGGATGAAGAAGAACGCGGCGGGCATCGGATCGTCGCCGCAGTCGCGGCGCAGCGCCGCCCAGTCGATCTTCTCGCGCAGGGTGCGGGCGATCGGCAGCACCGCACCGAAGTCGCAGTGGTGCTCCGAGAACGCCGCCAGCAGGCCGTGCAGCAGATCGGTCGGCGACAGGACCGGCATCAGCACCGAGTCGACCGACAGATCCCGGGCCCGGGCCAGCAGCGCCGTCGTCACGGGCTCGTGCGCCAGCTCGAAGATGAGGTCGACCTGCTGGCCCAGGCAGTCCGCCTTGAGCAGCCAGTCCTCGGGCGGCGTGTACACCGTCAACCCGGCCTGCCGCAGCGTCGCGGCGACGGCGTCCGCGTCCTCGGGCCGGATGCAGAAGTCGACGTCGTGCTGGAGGTTCTGGGTGCCGCCGTGCGCGTACACGGCGACGCTGCCGGCCAGCGCGAACGGGTGCTCCGCCTTCTTCAGGATCGAGCCCACCTGCTTGGCGGCCTGGAGGATCGCCTGGTTGCGGTCGAGCGGGAGGTCCTCGTGCGGTGCCTCGTGCCGGGGCAGGGGACCGCGGTCCCCTGCGGCCGGGTGCAGCTCGGAGACGCCGGCGCGTCGGCCGGTGGCGTGGTCGTCGGCGGGCTGCCTCATCGATGTCCCCTTCCCGGGCTGTCGCCGTCGGCGGACGGACCGGACCGGCCCTCCCCTTGGAAGGACGGGTACCCGGCGCCGTACCGGCGACACCGCCCCCACCGCGGGCCGCGCCGGTGTGGGGGGCGCGGGGATCGCGGGCACTCGTCCGGCATGAGCGACAAGCGGATGCGACAGGGGACCGACCCGGCCGGCCGCCGGACCGTGGAACGGCTGGTGGCGGCCTGGCTGGCCGAGACCGAACAGCACGACCCCGCGGCCGCAGGCGAGGCCCGGGACGGCTGGGAACGGGGCGCGCTGTCCGAACGGGCCGCCCAGGACCTGGCCACCTGGGTCACCGCCAGGGTCACGGACACCGGCTTCACCGAGGACGAGGGCCCCTACGTGACAGGCCCCGTGCGGATCACACCGGGAGACAAGGACACCGTGCACGCCTGGCTGCGCGCCCGGGGGCACGCCGTGTGAGGCGGACACCGGCGGCGCCTCAGGCAGGCGGCCGCCACTCGAACATCAGCAGCGTCGCGTCGTCCCGCAGCCGGCCCTCCTGCATGGCCAGGATCGAGTGGATCAGCCGGCGCAGCGACTCCGGCGCCAGCTCCCCGCCGGCCGTGGCCCGGATGACGTAGTCGGCGAAGCGTTCGAGGCCCAGCAGCTTGGCCTCCCTGGTCCGGGCCTCCACGACGCCGTCGGTGTACATCAGCACCCGGTCCCCCGGCTCCAGCGCGATCTCGTGGGTCCGGCGCGGGTGCGGGCTGAGCAGGGACGGCATCCCCATGGGCGGGTCGGCCTCGCGCTCCATGGCGTCGATGATCAACCGCTGGTCGCGGATCAGAATGGGCGCGGGATGACCGCAGTTGGCCCAGCGCAGCACCCCGGTGGCCAGGTCCAGCTGGGCGATGACCGACGTGCAGAACTTGTCCGGGAGCCAGTCGGACAGTGCCTCGTCCACGCCGCGCACCAGCTCGGGCAGGTCGGCGCCGGTGCGCCGGGCGTTGCGGCAGGCCGCCAGCGAGACCGTGGTGGTCAGCCCGGAGGCCAGGTCGTGCCCCATCGCGTCCAGGACCGCCACGTGCAGGGTCGTCTCGGTCAGCGCGTGGTCGAAGGCGTCGCCGCCGATCTCGTAGGCCGGTTCCAGCACGGCCGTCGACACGACGTTGCCGTCGCCGATGGTGCGCGGCGGCAGCAGGGCGCGCAGCATCTCGGCGGGCAGCCGCATCGGCTCGGTGCGGGTGCGCCGGACGAAGGAGTCCTCGTAGGCACGCTTGGACGTGATCACCATGGCCAGCAGCGAGGCGAGCGCCCGGCCGCGGGTCAGCGAGGAAGCGGTGAGGGCCCTCTCGTGCACGGCCAGCACACCGAGCCGCTCCGCACCGTCCAGGAGCGGGAACCAGGCGGTGATGCCGCCGCTCGCCCCGGACTCCTCCACCCGCAGCGACTGGGTGCGGTACGCCCACCCCGCCAGCGAGCCGTCGACCGGGACCGTCGGGGCCACGGCCGTCTGCGGGACCAGGCGGCGCTGCTGGAGGTCGACGAGGTAGACGACGGCGTGCCGCAGTCCCAGCGCCTTGGCACAGCGAGCCGTGGCGGTCCGCAGGTCCAGGGTGAGATGGGCCGGATCGGCGAGGAACCTCCGCAGCTCCGCGTCGTCCGGGTCCGTCGTGGACACCTCGTCTCCTCCCGTCGAGGGCCCGCCGCGGCGGGGACGATGCCCAGCAGTCTGGCACCGCCCGTCCCGCCCCGCCCGTCGGGCCGCCCACCCGCGTGCGCTTCGGTCCCGGCAGAAGGGGCACGCGTCACCTCGTACGACCCCGAGTGCCGAGGAGTGGTGCCGCATGACCGAGTACGAGCGTTCCCGCACCATGCCCGCCCGGCCCGAGCAGGTCTTCGACCAGGCCGCGAACGTCGGACAGCTGGAGACCTGGCTGCCCCGGGACCTGCACGTCGAGCCGGAGGAGCCGCCCGCCGTCACGGTGCACGAGGACCGCACCGACCAGGACACCTCGGCGCTGCTGAGCGCCCGGCCCGAGCAGCTGCGGCTCGAGTGGGGCACCCGCGAGCAGGGCAGCTACGCCGGCTGGCTTCAGGTCGCCGGACTCGACAGCGGGGCCAGCGAGGTCACCGTGCACCTGTCGTTCTTCGACGGCAGCCACGACCCGGGCCGGGGAGCGGTGGACGAGGCCCTCGACTCCAGCCTGCGCAGGCTGGAGGAACAGGTGAGGACGCGCACCGACGACGCGGCCGGCTGAGGAGGTCACCGGGGACGGCACCCGGTGACCGCGGGGACCCCGTGGACGCGGGCGCCCTCTGCCCCGCCGAGCCGGCCGCGGTCCTCACCGGCGACGGGACCGGGCCGCCGCCGTCCCGTCCGGCCCGGCAACCGTCACGGCCGCCGACCAGCCCTGCTGAACGCGTCGCTCAGCAGTCCGGAACGCCGGCGATCTTCTCACCGCCCCGCAGATAGAGGTTGCTGACCCAGGCGATGTCACTGCCCGAGAACTCCTGCACGGCCGTCCACCAGTCGTTGCCGCCGACGGCCGGGTCGTTCACGTACTGTCCGCGCTTCTGGCAGACGGCGTCCAGCCAGTAGGTGGAGCGGACCGCGAGCACGTTGGAGGCGGTGGTGGGCTGCTGGCGCAGCCGGACGTTCGTCGCCCAGATGTAGACGTCGGTCAACGTCGGGTCCCCGCCGCTCGGCGCGGCCGGGGCGGCCTGCGCGGTGGCGGCGAGCGCGCCGACGGTGAGCGCGGCCGCGGCCAGCGCGGTACCGGAGTGACGCATCAGTCGCTTCATGTGTGGTTCCCCCATGGTCGTGGACGGTCCGGGTCAGCAGGTGGCCGAGGCGGGCAGATCGCCGTACGCGTCGCCCTTGAGGTAGACGGCGCTGACGTATCCCTCGAGGAGCTTCACCCAGACGTTGTTGGTGTAGCCGTGGTCGCTGATGGTCTCGCCCCGCGTCCAGCAGTAGGCGCCGCGCGGCTGGCCGGCCGCGACAGAGCCGACCTTGGCGTAGGAACGGGCCGGTCCGGAACGGACGTTGACGGTCTCGTACGGCTCGACCCCGTAGGGCGCGGCGAGCACGCGGTCGGCGCTCTGGCCGCCGTCGGAGACCGCGGTGGCGGTGGTCGCGGTGAGCGGGCCGAGCAGCGCGAGCGCGCCGGCCCCGATGAGCGCGACCCTGGTGATCGGGCGAACGGTCATGTGGTGATTCCCCCTGTGCCGATGATGCCGCCGGGCGGTGCCCGGCTCGCACTCAGCACTCTAGGGACGGGCGGGCCGCCGGTGTCCCTGACAAGTCTCAGGGGCGCCCGAGGACCGGCGAGGACCGCGCCCCCAGGGCCAGGTGTGAGCGGCCCGGTGTCCGCCCGCCGTCCCGGGGCACCCACCCGCCATGGACGCCCACGAGGAGTAACTCCGGGGGGACCGCCCTGAGAGGGCGTCAGCGCACCCGTCGACGCCACGTCACCCGACCACCCGGACAGGGCCGGTTGGCTGATCGTTTGCAGCCCTCCGGGTGTGCGTCCGCCGCCGGGCGGGCGAAGCGGCCGTCACCCGAATGGCCCCCGCGCGCTACTGGTCACGGCCGAACCGGTGTCTCCTGGAGAGTGTCAGCGGCGTCCAGGCTGGGAGGCCGATCATGTACGAAATGTGCGTGGGCCCGGAGAAGGCGGGCGGAGCGTTGGTGTGGCACGTCCTGTCCAAACAGGCCGCGGCCACACTGTGCGGACAACGGCTCCGCGAGCGAATCGAGGCATCCGACGGTGAACGGGCGCGTCATTGCCCGGACTGCATGGCTTCCTTCGAGAAGTTGATGGCAAGCACACCGTGCTGACGGACCGTCCGCAAGCCGTCCGCCCCGTCGCATCCCGCGGCGGGGCGGACGGCGTACCGGGTCGGCGTGGGGGTAACGGCCCGATCGAATGCCGGCAGACCGGGCCAGCCCGTGACGGGTGTCAGTCGAAAGGGGGGCTCCGGCGCCGCGGTTGACCCCGGGGCCCGGGCCTGGGGGCCGGGAGCGGGAGGGCGGACCCGGACGATCACTCGGTTGGTGCAGTGTCGTGGTGGGGAGCGGGGGAAGTCGCCGGTCGTGCCCCGGAGCGTCGTCCTCCCGCGCCCGGGGCGGCGGGACGCGCCGCGGCCGGGATCCCCGCATCGGCCGTGGCGCCTCCTCCGCGGGCCGCCGAGCGGCTCCCCGCGCCGGGACGATGGGTGTCGGCCGCCGGACCATTTGGGTGTCGTCCCCGAT
This sequence comes from Streptomyces sp. NPDC102490, assembly GCF_044765285.1. Lineage (NCBI taxonomy): Bacteria > Bacillati > Actinomycetota > Actinomycetes > Kitasatosporales > Streptomycetaceae > Streptomyces > Streptomyces sp. NPDC102490. The sequence goes on along the minus strand of NZ_JBIWJU010000004.1, from coordinate 530,566 downwards.
GGCCGCGCGGGGGCCCGGCGTGTGACCGTGGACCGACGCCGCGCTGTCCGTTCGTTCCGGGTGTGCCGTGCGCACCCGCGTGCCGGGGGCGGTGTCAGGGGCACCGGCGCCCCGGGAGCGGCGCATTCGGCCGGCCGCCTGCCTGCCCGCTGGTCCGCCGGACCGTCCGAGCCTGCGTCCGCCCGCCCGCCTGACCGTCCGTCCGTCCGATGACGCATCCCCGAAGAAGGAGAACCCGCATCCATCCCCGTCAAGTGAAGCCCTCCCGAACCTCCGCGCGGTCGAAGGCGGTGACCCGTGGGACACGCTGACACCCTGCTCGCCATGGGCGGCGCCTTCGTCGCCGCCGCGTTCCTCGCCCGCCTCGGCGGGAGGATCGGACTTCCGACGATCCCCCTGTTCATGCTCGCCGGCATCCTGCTCGGCCCGCACACACCGGGCTTCGTCCTGGTCGAGGACGCGCACGACTTCGAGATGCTCTCCGCGCTCGGACTGGTGCTGCTGCTCTTCTACCTGGGCCTGGAGTTCCACCTCGACGACCTCAAGAGCGGCGGCAAACGGCTGCTCACCGCCGGGGGCATCTACCTGCTCCTGAACGTCGGTGCCGGACTCGGCTTCGGCTTCGTCCTCGGCTGGGGCGTGCGCGAGGCACTGGTGCTGGCGGGCGTGCTCGGCATCTCCTCCTCCGCGATCGTCACCAAGATCCTCATCGACCTGGGCCGGATCGGACGCCCGGAGACCCGGCTGATCCTAGGTGTCATCGTCGTGGAGGACATCTTCCTCGCGCTGTACCTGGCCGCCCTGCAACCGGTCCTCTCGGGCGCGCACGGCGTCGCCGAGACGGCACTCCAGGCCGGCAAGGCCTTCGGCTTCCTGCTGGTACTGGCCGCCGCGGCCCGCTACGGCACCCGGCTCGTGGGCCGCCTGATCGACACGCGGGACAACGAACTGCTCGTCATCAGCTTCCTCGGCGCCGCGGTGCTCGTCGCCGGAGTCTCCGAAGTCCTGGGCGTCGCCGACGCCATCGGCGCCTTCATGGTCGGTCTGATCCTCGCCGGCACCCCTTCGGGGCCCCGGATCCGCGAACTGGTGCACCCGCTGCGCGACGCCTTCGCGGCCATCTTCTTCTTCGCCTTCGGACTCGCCATCGACCCCGGCGACCTCGCCTCCGTCGCCGGTCCGGTCGCCGCGGCGGCCGCACTGACCGTCGTCATGAACGTCGCCGCCGGACTGTGCGTCGCCCGGGTCTACCACTACGGTTCCGAACAGGCCGCGGAGATCGCCACCACCCTCGTCGCCCGGGGGGAGTTCGCGCTGATCCTGGCCGCCATGGCCGCCGGTGCCGGACTCGACGCCCGGCTCGCGCCCTTCATCGCCGGATACGTCCTCGTCCTCGCCGTCCTCGGCCCCGTCGTCGCGGGCCGCGCCCACGTGCTCGCCGTCGCGCTGCGCGCCGCGGGGCGGCTGCTGCCCGGCGGGAAGGCCCCGGTCGCGGTGGCGGACGGCGGGACCGGCGGGGAGACGGGGGCGGAGGCGGACCGGCGGCCGGAGCCCGCTTCGGTGCCGGTGACGGCCCAGGCCGCCCGCTCGTGCGGAGCGTCGTCCTCCTCCTCGGAGCACGCGGAAACAGAGCGCTAGTCCGGGACTGCACGGCCGGGGCGGGAGGACTGCGGGACGATGCCCGCGGGTGGCCGGTCATCGCCCCGGGCGGCACGGCACCGAGGTGCCCGGTGGGACAATCTGCCCACAGGGTCGTGGTCCGACGCCGTGGTCGGACGCGTCCGGGACCGGAAGGAGCCGTCAGCATGATCGAGTGGGTGCCCCTGGGCAGCGGTGCCAGACCCGTTCCCCGGCCGGTCGCGGCTCCCCTGGTGTGGTCGGGAGCGTTCGGCGGCGCCCTCCTCCTGGTCGCGCTCCTCAACGGCACCGTGGGCGCGGGGCGTCCGGGGCTCGCCCTGGTCGCGCTCTCCGTGCTGGCGGCGGCGCTCGGCCTCTGCGCCCGGTTCACGGCGGCACCGGGGACGGCCGTGCTGTGCTGGCTGTCCCTCAACGGCTTCGCCATACCGCCGGCCGGCACGCTCACCTGGGCCGGCCGGCGGGACGCGGTCTGGCTGGCCTGTCTGCTCGGCGCGGCCCTCGTCGGCACGGCGCTGGCCCGTCTGGTCCACGCGCGGGCCGCCTACCGCCGGCTGACCACGGCGACGGGCCTCGACGCGCCGGAGCCGGGGACCGGACCCGGCGACGTCTGATCCGCCCGGCACGGGGAGGTGACCCGGCCCCGGGCACCGGTGGCCGGGGAGGGCCGGACCGCGGACCGGACCGGCCCTCCCCACCGCTGCCGGGTCAGGCCGTGTGCAGGGTCAGGCCGTAGCGGTTCAGGATCTCGTTGACCGGCTGGAACCAGGTCTCCCCGCCGCCGGAGCAGTTGCCCCAGCCGCCCGAGGTGACGCCCTGCGCCTGGTCACCGCTGATGAAGGAGCCACCGGAGTCGCCGCCTTCGGCGCACACACTGGTCTTGGTCAACTGGCGCACCACCGAGCCGTCGCTGTAGTTGACCGTCTCGTTGTGGGCGAGCACCGTGCCGCAGTGCCAGTGCGTGGTGGACCCGGAACGGCAGATCGAGGCACCGACGGGCGCCACGTTCGAGCCGCGCACGAGCTGGTCGGAGACCGTGCCCCAGCCGAGCACCACCGGCACCGTCCACCAGCCGCTGCCCACGCTGACCCACGCGTAGTCGTTGTCCGGGAAGGACGAGCCCTGGAAGGTACCGATGTACGAGCGGTCCCAGCCGCTGACCGACGCGCCGGCCCGGCCGCAGTGACCGGCGGTGACGAACCCGCCGTGCACCGAGAAGCCGATGGAGCAGCGGACGTTGCCGGTGTAGTACGGGTCGCCGCCGACGGTACCCGCCGCGAAGGTCCGCGGTGCGGACGCCACCGTCCGCACCGTGACCGGCCCGGCCTCGCGGGCCTGCCGCACGAAGCGCCGGACATCGTTGTCGGCCCGCTCGCCGTCGACCACGTCCACGACGACCCGGTTGGCGGCCTGGTCGACGTGCCAGCCGCTCACTCCGGCCGGTGCGTCGAGGCGGTCGACACGTGCCTTGGCCGCGTCCAGCCGCTGCGCGCTGTGCTCCACGGTGCGGACCTGCGCGCCGGTGGCGCGGACCGCCCGCAGGGTGGAGGGTGCCGCGTCCGAGGTGACCGCCACGGTCAGTCTTCCGGCGCCGGCGTCGAACCACGAGCCGCCGAACGCCTTTCCGGCCGCCCGGCGGGCCGCGGGCTCGATGCCGGTGGCGTCGCGTTCGGCCGCCAGCCGGTCCTCGGCCTCGGCCCGGGTGAGGCCGAAGTCCCGCTGCATGGCGTCCAGCAGACCGGCGGAGGCCGGCTGCTCGGACGAGGAGGAGGGGGAGGAGGAAGACGGGGAGGAGGGGGCGTCGGCCGCCGAGGCCGGCAGGGTGCCGACCGCGGTGAGGCTGCCGAGCACGAGGAGTCCGGCCAGGCCGAGGTGCCTGAGTCTGCTGCGTCTCACGGAAGTGCCCTTCGTCGTTCCAGCAAGGTGGGGGTGGAACAGATGGCATGGAACAACCGCGGTTTGAGAGCGCTCTCAGCGGGTCGCTTCGAGCTTAGCCAGCCCTCCCTTATCAGGTCCATGCCAATGCACGGCCTTTCCTGCCACCGGTCTCCCCACCGGTCTGCGCGCCCGGTGGTCCACCCCTCGGCCCGGCCGGTTAGGTTGGCCGGTCGTCTCCGGGGCACTCAGGCTGCGTCCTCGCAATGACGGCCGCACGACGGCCACCGGACGTGGGAGGCACGCGTGGCGGTACGGCACAGGCTCATCCAGGCGACCCCGGAAGCGGTCTGGGACGTCCTGGCGGACGGCGACCTGTACGTGGAATGGGTCGTGGGGCCCTCGGAGGTCACCCCCAGGGACGGACAGTGGCCGCAGGTGGGCGCGACCATCGCCTACGAGGTGCGGCTCGGGCCGCTGCGGCTGAACAACGAGACGGTGGTCAGACGCTGCGTACCGGGCTCCGAGCTGGAGCTGGAGGCCAAGGCGGGCCGGCTCGGCACGGCCCGGATCGCCGTCGAACTGCGGCCCTGGGGCGAGCAGTGCCTGGTGATCGTGGACGAGCACCCCCTGCGCGGCCCGGGCGGTCTGCTGCACAACGTCGGCGTCGAGGCGCTGATCCAGGTGCGGCACCGGGCCATGCTCGCCCGGCTCGCGAACCTGTGCGAGGCCCAGGCCGGCGACCGGTGCCGCCCCGACCCGCCCGAAGCGGCGGGGTCCGTGGAGTACCGTCCGGGAACCGGCCGTGCCTGACGCCGTCGTGATCGGGTCGGGACCCAACGGCCTGGTGGCGGCGAACCTGCTGGCCGACGCCGGCTGGAGCGTGACGGTCCTGGAGGAGCAGCCCGAGCCGGGCGGCGCGGTGCGGCACGACGGCGAGGTCGCCCCCGGCTTCGTCAACGACCTGTTCAGCTCCTTCTACCCGCTCGCCGCCGCCTCCCCGGTCCTCGGCGGACTGCGGCTGGAGGAACACGGGCTGCGCTGGGCCCACGCGCCCCACGTCCTGGCCCACCCCCTGACCGACGGAAGCTGCGCCGTCCTCGACCGCGACCTCGCCACCACCGCCGCCTCCCTGGACGCCTTCGCCCCGGGGGACGGCGCCGCCTGGGAGCGGCTGCACGAGGTGTGGGACCGCTACCGGGCCGACATCCTGGACGCCCTCTTCACACCCTTCCCGCCGGTGCGCGCCGCCGCCCGGCTGGCCCTGCGGCTGCGCGCCGCGGGCGGGCTCAGGCTCGCCCGCACCCTGGTCCTGCCGGTGCGCCGGATGGGCGAGGAGGAGTTCCGGGGCGAGGGCGGCCGACTGCTCCTGGCCGGCAACGCCCTGCACGCCGACCTCGCCCCCGAGGCGGCCGGCAGCGGCGGCTTCGGCTGGCTGATGTCGATGCTCGGGCAGACCTACGGCTTCCCCGTGCCGGTCGGCGGCGCCGGCGCCCTCACCGAGGCCCTGGTCCACCGGCTGCGCGCCCGGGGCGGCACCCTGCACTGCGGGCGGCGCGTCGAACGGGTCCTGGTCCGCGACCGGCGCGCCGTCGGGGTGCGCACCGCCGACGGGGAGACCGTCACCGCCCGCCGCGCCGTCCTCGCGAACGTCTCCGTCCCCGCCCTCTACGGCGGACTCGTCGCCCCGGCGGACCTGCCGGACCAGGTCCGCGCCGACCTGCGGCGCTTCCAGTGGGACTTCGCCACCTTCAAGGTGGACTGGGCGCTGGACGGGCCCGTGCCCTGGCGGTGCGAGCAGGCGGCGCGGGCGGGCACCGTGCACCTGTCCGACGGCCTCGACGAACTCACCCGGTTCGCCGCGCAGATCGCCATGCACCAGGTCCCCGACCGCCCCTTCTCGCTGTTCGGCCAGATGACGACCACGGACCCGACCCGCTCGCCGCGCGGCACCGAATCCGCCTGGGCGTACACCCACGTCCCCCACGACGTCCGCGCCGACGCGGGCGACGAGGGCATCACCGGCCGCTGGGACACCAGGGACCAGGAACTGATGGCCGATCGGGTCGAGCGCCAGGTGGAACGCTTCGCGCCCGGCTTCCGCTCACTGGTCCGAGCCCGCCGCGTGCTCGCCCCGCCGACGCTCCAGGCCATGGACGCCAACCTGGAGGGCGGCGCCATCAACGGCGGCACCACCGCCATGCACCAGCAACTGGTCTTCCGGCCCGTGCCCGGCACCGGACGGCCGGAGACCCCGGTGGCCGGTCTCTTCCTCGCCTCCGCGGGCGCCCACCCGGGAGGCGGGGTGCACGGCGCGCCCGGCGCCAACGCCGCGCGCGCCGCACTGCGCCAACACCGGTTCGCGGGCCTCGCCCGGGTACAGCGGGTCCTGACCCGGCGGGACCGGGCTGGCGACCGGCGGTGAACGCCCGCGCGGTCTTCCGGGAGACCGAGGAGACCGAGGAAACCGAGGAAGGGGCCGGCCCGTGACCGACAGCCCACTGCGGAACCGCACCGTCGTGGTAACCGGCGCCGCACGCGGACTCGGCGCCGCCCTGGCCCGCGCGTGCGCACGGCGTGGAGCCCGGCTCGCGCTGCTCGGCCTCGAGAAACCACGACTGGACGCCCTGGCGGCGGAGCTGCCCACCCCGGCGCTCGCCGTCGAGACCGATGTCACCGACCCCGCCGCGCTGGCCGACGCGGCCGCTGAGACGCGCCGGCGCCTGGGGCAGCCGTCGGTCGTGGTGGCGAACGCCGGTGTCGCGCACGGCGGACCGTTCGCCACCTCGGACCCGGCCGAGTGGCACCGTGTCGTCGAGGTGAACCTGACCGGCAGCGCCCACACGGCCCGCGCCTTCCTGCCGGACCTGCTCGACACCGCCGGGTACCACCTCCAGATCGCCTCGCTGGCCTCGCTCGGCGCCGCCCCCATGATGAGCGCCTACTGCGCCTCCAAGGCGGGCGCGGAGGCCTTCGCCCACTCGCTGCGCGCCGAGGTGGCCCACCACGGCGTCGCCGTGGGCATCGCTTACCTCAACTGGATCGACACCGACATGATCCGCGACGCCGACCGCTACCCGGTCCTGCGCGAACTGCGCGCGCACATGCCGTCCCCGGCCCGCCGCACCCTCCCGGCGGACGACGTCGCCGCCCGGGTGGTCCGCGCCGTGGAGCGCCGCCGTACCGCCGTGTACGTGCCGGGCTGGCTGCGCCTGGTCCAGCTGGGGCGCGCGTCCCTGCCGCCCGCGGTCCTGCGGCTGTCCCGCCGCGAGCTGCCCCGGATGGAGGCCGAGGACTCCCTGGGGCAGACCGGCCCGCTGGGCGCGGGGGGCCGGGCCGACCACGGGGCGGACACCGGAGCGTGACGGGCCGACGCCGTAACGCCGTGGGCCGGTGCCGCCGTAACGCGGTGTCGCCGTAACGCCGTAACGCCGTACGGTCACGGGGCCGGGGCCGGGGCCGGGTGCCGGTCAGCGGGCCCCGAACCGTCGGGCCAGTGCGCGCAGCGGCGCGGAGCGGCCCCGGTCGGGCACCGTCCACAGCGTCTCGCCCCGCACGCCCCACCGCTCCAGCAGGGCGTTGGCGGCGAGGAACCCGGAGGTCGCGGCGCGTTCCATCAGTGCCACCGGCAGCTCCGTACGGACCAGGTCCCCGGCGACGACGACGGCCGGGTCGGAGGTGCGGACCGTGGGGCGGTCGCCGTACCCCCCGACGGTGAACAGCGGGCAGTCCGACCGCCACTCGTGCCGCGCCGCCACCACCCCGGCCCGACGGGTCTCCGGATACACCCGGTGCAACTGGTCGACGAGTTGCTTCTCCTCGACCTCCCGCACGGCCCCCGACGGTACGGCGTACGCGTGGAGTTCGACGACGCAGCCGCCGGTGCGCGCCGCCCAGCGGGCCGCCTCGCCCTCCCAGTGGGACAGCACGCTGACGTTGTCCAGCGCCCCGTACCCGCTCGTGCCGAGGAAACCCGGCCGGTCCGGGGCGACCGGGCGGTCCAGCCACAGCCGGGAGACCAGGAACGGCGGAGCGTTGCGCAACCGTGCCACCCGGGCCCGCCAGGCGGGGTCGCCCAGGTGCGGTGACCTGCGCACCACGCCCCGCAGCCCGCCGACGTCCAGGGCGAGCACCACGGCGTCGTACGGCCGGGCTCCCGCGGCGTCCACCACCAGGTGACCGCCGGACGGGCCGGGCCGGACCGCCTCGACGGACGTGCCCGTCCGCACCTCGACCCCGTGCCGGTCCAGGTGTTCCGCCAGGGGGTTCCACAGCGCCCGCGGGAACGGCTCGCGCGGCACGTCGAAGAGCAGCCCCTCGCTGGAGCCGAGGAAGTAGATGTGGAACATCAGCGCCATCTCCGCGGCCGACAGCTCGCGCGGGTCCGCGAAGAAGCTGCGGGAGAACACCTCGAAGGCCAGGTGCCGCGCGGCCGCCGGGAAGCGCAGGGAGTCCAGGAACTCGTGGGCGCTGACGTCGTCCAGGCGCTCGTGGACGCGGCGGGTACGGACGTCCAGGAGCGGCAGCGCCGCCGAGGGCCGCAGGGCCGTCAGGTCGCGCAATCCGAAGCTGGGGCTCAGGGCGACGAAGGCCAGGGCGCTGAACGGGGGAGTGCGCGGAAGGCGGCGGAAGCTGTCGCAGAGCCCGCTGCTGTGCCGCAGCGGGTAGTCCGGCAGGCCGGTCAGCATGCCGAGGTGGGGATCGCAACGGCGCAACAGGCTCCGCAGGTTGTAGTACTGGCGGAAGAAGGCGTGGAAGCCCCGGCTCATCGTGGCCGGCGTGCCGTCGGGCAGGGCGACGGTCCGGCCCGCGACCCGGCCGCCGAGCACGGGCTCGCGCTCGTGCAGGACGACCCGCACCCCGCGTTCCGCCAGGGCGGTCGCCGCCGCCAGGCCCGCGATGCCGCCGCCGACCACCGCCACCGACGGCGGATCGCCCGCGACCCGCTCCCGGCCCGCCACCGGCCGCAGCACCCGCGCCCGCCGATCCCGCCCCGGCAGCCGCCCCTCGCCCCGCTGCTCGACCCCACCGCGCCGCATCACCGCGCCTCACCGCCGCGGCCACGGCCGCCTCGCGTGCCGCCGCAGCGGAGGCCGCCGGTCCGGGACGCGGTGTCCCGCGTACCGCCGGTCCGCGCGTTCCGGCCCCGAGGTGTGGCCGCCGTGCCGGGGCGGCGCGCGGGGGAGTAGTGGTGCGGACCGGGGGCCGCGGGGCGGTCGCGGTGGCGGGGCGTGTTCCGGTGCCGGGGTGTGGTTGAGGTGCTCGTGCCGGGGCGTGCGTCCGGCGGTGGGCCTCCGGTACCGCCGTACGCGAGGTCCGTGCCGCGGGCGGGGCGGCGTACCCGGGCGCCGTGGCCCGGAGCGGGAGCAGCGGGGCGGTTGCGGTGGCGGTGGCGGGGAGCGTTCCGGTTCCGAGGTGTGGCCGCCGTGCCGGGGGGTGAGTCCGGCGGTGGGCCTCCGGTACCGCCGTACGCGGGGTCCGTGCCGCGGGCGGGGCGGCGTGCCCGGGCGTCGTGGCCCGGAGCGGGAGCAGCGGGGCGGTCGCGGTGGGCCGCGTCGTGGTTGGAGGGGGCGGGTGGTGCCGGGTCGTGGTCGGAGGGGGCGGGTGGTGACGCGGGGTGGAGCAACGGCATCGGGGACTCCCGGGGTTCGGTGCTCAGCGGAGGGGGAGGTGGCGGCGTCGTAGGCGCGGCAGTTCGGCCGCCGTGCGCAGCATCGGCAACACGGGGACGCGCACGCCGACCGCGAGGTCCTCGTACAGCCGCGACCGGCCGTCCAGGAAGCGCAGCAGCCGCCCGGCGGGCACGCGCTCGAACAGCCGGAAGAAGAGGTCGGGGCCGTCGACCCGGCCGGTGTCCAGCGCGCGCAGCAGCACCGCGTCCATCAGCCGGGCCCGCGCCGGATGCGGGGGCGGCGGCACCGGCCGGCGCCCCGCGCGCACCGCACGGGCCACGGCCTCGGACTGCCGCTGCACGGCGGCGAACGTGTAGCCGGTGGACGCCCGGGTCGCCCCGCCCGCGACGCCGATCCGGAACACACGCCCGCCGCCCTCGGCCCGCCGCCCGAAGTCGGCGTCGGTCATCGGGATGATCCCCTGCTCAGTCGACAGGACCTCGACGGCGCCGGTGCGCAGGACGCGGCGCGTGTAGTCCTCCAGCGCGTCGTCGTACGCGTCGGACGTCAGGGGTGCCGGCCCGAACCCGGTGTACTCGACCAGCGCGGTGTGCCGCCCGGTCGGCAGCACGTAGCCGAAGGACAGACCCCGCGCCGGCTGCGCGGTGCGGAAGTCCATCAGGTCGACCACCTCCGGCTCGAAGACCGGCCGCTCGGTGCGGACGAACCAGCCGCGGAAGTGCTGGAGCAGGCGGGTACGGGCGGCCGGCAGCCGCTCGGGCGGACGGGAGTCGAAGACCCAGCGGGCGCGCAGGACGACCGGCGCGCCCGCGGCGTCCGTCGCCGTCACCCGTACGGTGGCGTCCGGCAGGCCGGTGACCGCGCCGACGGTGGCCTCGACGCGCCGCAGCCCCTGGCGGCCCTTCAGATCCCGTTCCACCAGGGCCTCGAAGTCGTCCGAGCGGATCATCTTGTAGCGGACCGGCGCGATGTGCCGCCGGACGGCCCTCCCGTCCCGGCCGTGCACCCGGAGCCGCTCCCACGACGCCGTCGCGGCCGGGTCGAAGCGGCCCGCCCCGGCCTCCCAGAAGCACCAGGTGCGGCGCGGGGGCCGCAGCGGCCCGGGCGGCGGATCGACCAGGACGACGGAGGACGCCGCACCGGGCGACGCCCCCGCCGGAAGCCGGTGCGCCAGGGACAGCCCGGCGGCCCCCGCGCCGACGACCACGATGTCCGCGTCGAGCACCCCCGCCTCCTTCCCGCCGGACCGCCCGCCGGTCCGGTCCGGCGGAGTATTCCGGCCCCGCGCCGTCCGCGACCGCACGGCGCGCGGTACCGCGCGACACGGGTGCCCGCCGGGGGACGCGATACCACCGGACGGGTGACGACCGGCCGGGAACCGGCTCCGGTGGCGTCGCGCCGGGAGCGGAGGGGGAAAGCATGACGCCGACCCCACGAAAGGACCCGCGATGCGCCCCAGCACCGCCGACCACGGCAGCCACCGGCCGCACCAGCCGACCCCGGGCCGGGGCACGCGGTGACGCGGACGGTGCCCGGTCGCACCGACCGCGTCGTGGTCGTCGGGGCCGGACTCGCCGGGCTGTCCGCCGCCCTGCACCTGCTGGGCGCGGGACGCCGGGTGACCGTCGTGGAACGCGAACCACTGCCCGGCGGCCGGGCCGGACGACGCGAACTCGGCGGCTACCACCTCGACACCGGACCGACCGTGCTGACCATGCCGGACCTGGCCGACGAGGCCTTCGCGGCCGTCGGCGAGCGGCTGCGCGACCGCGTCGAACTCCTGCCCCTGCACCCCGCCTACCGCGCCTGCTTCGCCGACGGCACCGCCCTGGACGTGCACACGGACGCCGACGCGATGGAGGCGGAGGTCGAACGGTTCGCCGGGGCCCGGGAGGCGGCCGGCTACCGGCGGCTGCGCCACTGGCTCGGCCGGCTGTACGCCGTGCAGCTGCGCCGGTTCATCGACGCCAACTTCGACTCGCCGCTCGGCCTGCTCACCCCCGACCTGGCCCGGCTCGCCGCCCTCGGCGGCTTCGGCCGCCTGGACGCCCGCATCGGCCGCTTTCTGACGGACGAACGGCTCCAACGGGTCTTCTCCTTCCAGGCCCTGTACGCCGGTGTCGCGCCGTCCCGCGCGCTGGCCGCCTACGCCGTCATCGCGTACATGGACACCGTGGCCGGCGTCTACTTCCCGCGCGGCGGCATGCACGCCCTGCCCCGCGCCATGGCCGACGCGGCCGTCGCCGCCGGGGCCGACCTGCGCCTCGGCCGGGACGTCACCCGCCTGGAGCGGTCCGGCACCCGCGTCACCGCGGTCGTCACGGACCACGAGCGCGTCCCCTGCGACGCCGTCGTCCTCACCCCCGACCTGCCCGTCGCCCACCGGCTCCTCGGCCGCCGCCCGCGCCGCCCCCTGGCCCTGCGGCACGCGCCCTCCGCCGTCGTCCTGCACGCCGGCACCACCCGTACCTGGCCGCACCTCGCCCACCACACGCTGTCCTTCGGCGCCGAGTGGCGACGGACCTTCGACGAACTCACCAGGACCGGCACCCTCATGACCGACCCGTCCCTGCTGATCACCCGGCCCACCGCCCACGACCCCGCCCTCGCGCCCGAGGGCCGCCACCTCCACTACGTCCTCGCCCCCTGCCCCAACACCGACATCGGCCCCGGCGCCCGCGCCTGGAGCGACCTCGCGCCCCGCTACCGCGACCGGCTGCTCGCCACCCTGGAACGCCGGGGGCTGACCGGCATCGCCGCCGCGGTCGAGGAGGAGTGCCTGGTGACACCCGCCGACTGGACCGCACGGGGGCACGCCGCGGGCACCCCGTTCTCGGTGGCCCACACCTTCGCGCAGACCGGGCCGTTCCGCCCCCGCAACCTGGTGCGCGGCACCGACAACGCCGTCCTCGCGGGCTGCGGGACCACCCCGGGCGTCGGCGTACCGACGGTGCTGGTCTCCGGGAAGCTGGCCGCCGCCCGCATCACCGGGCCGCGGACCCGCCCCGCGGCGGCCGGGGGCGGGCACCGATGACGCGGCGCGAACTGGACGCCGCCGGCATCACCGATCCGGAGCTGCGCGCCGCCTACACCCGCTGCCGGCTCCTCAACGCCCGCCACGGACGCACCTACTTCCTGGCCACCCGCCTCCTGCCCGCCGACCGCAGACCGGCCGTGCACGCCCTGTACGGGTTCGCGCGGTGGGCGGACGACATCGTCGACGACACCGGGACCGGCGCCACGCCGGACGAGCGCGCCGCCGCCCTCAGCCGCCTCGACGGACTGCTGCGGCGGGCGCTCACCGGCCGCCGGCCGACCGCCGAACCCGTGGTGCTCGCCCTGGCCGACACCGCCGGCCGATACGCCATCGAACCGGCGCACTTCACCGACTTCATGGCCTCGATGCGCGCCGACCTCACCGTCACCGACTACGCCACCTACGCCGACCTGCGCGCCTACATGCACGGCTCGGCCGCCGTCATCGGCCTCCAGATGCTGCCCGTCCTCGGCACCGTGACCGACCGCGCCCTGGCCGCCCCGCACGCCGCCGCGCTGGGCGTCGCCTTCCAGCTGACCAACTTCCTGCGGGACGTCGGCGAGGACCTGGACCGGGGCAGGGTCTACCTCCCCGCCGACCTGCTGGCCGCGCACGGCGTCCACCGCGACCTGCTGCTCTGGAGCAGGCGCACCGGCCGCCACGACCCGCGCGTCACCGCCGCGCTGCGGGCCGCCGAGGACCTCACCCGGGCCGTCTACCGCGAGGCCGAGCCCGGCCTCGCCATGCTCGACCCCGTCGCACGGCCCTGCATCCGCACCGCGTACCTGCTCTACCGGCACATCCTCGACGCCGTCGCGGAGAGCGGGTACGCGGTCCTGCACCGGCGGGCGGTGGTGTCCCGCCGGCGCCGCGCGGCCGTCGCGGCCGACGGGCTGGCACGGGTCCTGTCCGCCCGGCTCGGCGCCCGTCGCGCCCCCACACCCGCGCCGATGTCCCGCGGCGGCGCCCTCGACGGGAAGGAGCCCCGATGAGCACGGACCCCCGCCCGCGCCGGGGACGCCTCCCCCTGCGGCTGCGGCGCCACGCGGTCCCCTGGCAGCACCAGCGGCCGACCTGGCGCGAGGCACGCCCCGCCGTCATCGCGGGCGCCCTCGAACGCGCCCTGGCCCGCCCCTCCGGCAACTGGTACGTCCTCGGCGCGAGCACCGACGTGCGCCCCACGCGCCCCCTGTCCGGCACCGTCGCCGGCGAGGAGGTCGTCGTCTGGCGGGACGCGCGGGGGCGCCTGGTGGGCGGTCCCGGCGCCTGCCCCCACCTCGGCGCCCCGCTGGCCGACAGCCCCGTGCGGTGCGGGACGCTCGTGTGCCACTGGCACGGACTCGCCCTGGACGGCGCCCCGTTCGCGGGCTGGGAGCCGCTGCCGGTGCACGACGACGGCGTACTGGTGTGGGTGCGGCTGGACACCGTGGGGGAGGAGCCCCCGACCCCGGCGCCCTTCGTGCCCGCCCGGCCGCCCCGGGCGACGGCCCTGACGGCCGTGTGGCGCGGCACGGGGACCTGCGAGCCCGAGGACGTCGTCGCCAACCGGCTCGACCCCTGGCACGGAGCCTGGTTCCACCCGTACTCCTTCGTGGACCTCACCGTCGTCCGGGCGCCCGGAGCGACACCGCGCGACGGCGAGGACGACGCGGACGGCGCGGGGGGTGGTGACGGCGACGGGACCGGCGACCGCTTCGTCGTCGACGTGTCCTTCCGGCTGACCGGTCGCCTGGTGGTCCCCGTACGGGCCGAGTTCACCGCGCCCGGACCCCGCACCGTCGTCATGCGCATCACCGGCGGCGAGGGCGCCGGGTCCGTGGTGGAGAGCCACGCCACGCCGCTCGGACCGGACGGGACCGGCCGGCCGCGCACCGCGGTCGTCGAGGCGGTGCTCGCCACCTCGGACCGGCCCGGCTTCCCCCTGGCCCGCCGCCTGGCACCGGCCCTGCGCCCGCTGATGCGGGCCGCCGCCGGCCGCCTGTGGCGCGACGACCTCGCCTACGCCGAACGCCGCGGACACCTGCGCGCCCGCGGCCGGTTCCCCGGCTGAACGGAGCGGCACCGCCATGCAGACCTTCCTGCCCCACCCCGGTTTCCGGGACTCGGCACTGGCGCTGGACCGGCGCCGCCTGGGCAAACAGCGCGTGGAGGCGCTCCAGGTGCTGCGCGGACTCACCGTCCCCGGCTACGGCTGGCGCCACCACCCGGCGGTGCGGATGTGGACGGGCTACGAGGAGGCACTCGTCCGCTACGGCCTCGACGTCTGCCGGGTCTGGCGCGAGCACGGGCACCAGGACAGCTGCGCGGCCTCACTCGTCGCCGGGCTCGCCGAGGTCCGCCCGGGCGAGCCGGTGCGCGACCAGCGGGACCTGGCGGCCGCCGGGGAACTGCCGCCCTGGCTGGGCGACGAGGCCTTCCACCGCAGCCACCGCTCGGCCCTGGTGCGCAAGGACCCCGCGGTGTACGCCGAGCTGTTCCCCGGGGTCCCGGACGACCTGCCCTACGTGTGGCCGGCTTCCGACCGGGAGCGCGGGGAAGCGGGGAGCGCCGGCGGCTAGGACGATCAGGTCCGCTGCTCGCCCGCGAGTTCCTTCATGTCGACCGTCTCACCGGCCGGCGGCTGCTCGGGGGCCACCGTCTCGCCGTACTCGCCGAACGTGATGCTGCCGGGGTTCTTGCCGCCCTCGGTGGTGGTCTTGAGGATGTACGGCTCGCCCTCGGTGGCGACGTAGAGGGTGAGCTTCTCGCCGCCGGAGGCGTCCTTGGTCAGCTCCAGTGCCTGCGCGCCGTTGACCTCCGTCGTGGAGCCGCGCTGCATGCCCCGGCGCTCCGACTCGTCCTCGTCCAGGGCGGCGATGAAGCCCTGCTTGTCGCAGACCCCGGCGGTCGAGGCGTCGTTCGCCGGCATCTTCACCCACTTGTCCCGGAGCTTCGGCGTCAGCTTCCGAGCCGCGTCGGGCTGCTGCTTCAGGGCGGTCTGCCAGTACTGCTCGTCACCGCGCAGGTAGAGGGTGGCGTCGGTGTGCCGCACGTCCGCCCGGGTCCCGCCGGCGCCGATGGTGCCCTGGCAGTTCTTCTCCTGGTCGACCGAGACGTCGATGGTGACGGTGCTGCCGTCCTCCAGCCGGGTGTCGCCCTTCATGTGCACGGACTTCGCCTGCCGGGTGGCCTCGACGGCCTTCGCGGCGATGTCGTCCGTGCTCTGCCCCTCGAACGGCTTGTCCTCGTCACCCGAATCGCCGCCGCAGCCGCTCAGTAAGGCGGCACAGATGCTCGCGGCCGCCACAGCGGTCGCCACGTTGCCGATACGCACTGGCAGTCTCTCCCCATGTCCGGTCATTGCCGTCAAATCCGTTGATTCACCGATGTGTTGGCACCGGGACCCTCCGACTACCCCCGATCCGCGAGACATGCACGCGAGGGAGAACCGGTGACGGGCGGGTGAGCGGCCCCGGCGCCGATTGGTCCCCGACAGCGCACGCGAAGTGGACCCCGTGGCGGACCGCCGGGCTCTCTAGCGTCGTCACCATGAACGCCACCACCACGCGCGGCGCCCTCCTCGCCGCATTCGCCTGTGTCCTCGTCGGAGGGTCCTTCACCGCCAACAGCCTGCTGGGCGACTACCCCTACGCGGGCGGCCAGTTCCTGCGCTACGGGCTGGCCTTCCTGCTGCTCGTCCCGCTGGCCGGCCCCGGTGCGACGGCCCGGCTGCGGGCGCTCGGCCCCGGCCGGTGGCTGCGTCTCGCACTGCTCGCGGCCGTGGGCATGGTCGGCTTCAACCTGGCCGTCCTCGCCGCGGAACGCACGGCGGAGCCCGCGGTACCCGGCGTCTTCGTCGGCTGCGCGCCCGTGGTGGTCGCCGTACTCCTCCCCCTCCTGGAGGGGCGCGGTCCGCAACGGGCCGTCCTGTACGGGGCGTTGTCCGTGGCCGTGGGGGCCTTCACGGTCCAGGGCTGGGGACGCACCGACGGCGCGGGCATCGCCTTCTCCGTGTGCGCGCTGGCCGGAGAGGTCGGTTTCGCGGTCCTGGCCGTGCCGGTACTGCGGCCGCTGGGCCCGCGGCTGCTGTCCACCGTGGTGTGCGGCATCGCGGCGGCCGAGTCGGCGGTGGCGGGTGTCCTGGCCGACGGGGCCGGGTGGCTGCGCGTACCGGACGCGGTGGAGGCGGGCGCGCTGCTGTGGCAGGCGGTGGTGGTCACCGTCGTCGGGTTCGTGTGCTGGTACATGGGCATGCAGCGGATCGGGGCCGAGCGCACCACCCTGTTCTCCGGCCTGATCCCGGTCGCCGCCGCCTGCACGGCACCGCTCGCCGGCACCGGCTCCTTCGGCGCCGCCCAGGCCGTGGGCAGCGCCCTGGTCTTCGCCGGGGTCGCCGCGGGATCGGGCGCCGTCCCGTTCGCGCGCGGACGGCGGTCCGCGGCCGGGAGTCAGCGGGCGCCCGAGCGGTCCTTGGCGAAGCTGTAGAGCTCCTTCGAGGTCGTGATGAGCTCGCGCTGTTCCTGCCGGGAGCCGACCATGGGCTGCGAACCGCGCAGCGGCACCTGGGCGCTCTCCGGCAGGAACCGCACGGTCACCAGGCCGATGGCGCCCGCGACCATCAGGTAGTAGGCGGGCATCAGCTCGTCGCCGCTGATGCTCACCAGCGCCTCCGCGACCAGCGGAGTGGTGCCGCCGAAGGCCGCGACGGCGAAGTTGAAGCCGATGGCCATGGCGGCGTACCGCACGGCGGTCGGGAACAGCGCCGGCAGGGTCGCGGCGCTGGGCGCGGCGAAGCAGGCCAGCAGGGTGGCCAGCAGCAGGACCCCGGCGACCGGCGCCCAGACGCCGTCCGCCTTCAGCAGCAGGAACGCCGGGACGGCGAGGACGATCATCGCCGCCGCCCCGGTGGCGTAGAGCGGACGGCGGCCGACGTGGTCGCTGAGCCGGCCGAGGAAAGTGATCAGCAGCACGATCCACACCATGCCGATCAGCACCAGCACGTCCGCGAAACCGCTGGAGCGGTCCAGGGTCTCCGTCTGGTACGTGGGCAGATAGCCGGTCACCATGTAGTTGGTGACGTTGTAGAGCAGCACCAGGCCCATGCAGATCAGCAGCGGGCGCCAGTGCTCGCGCACGATGGTCCTGAACTCGCTGCCCGCCGACTCCTGGGCCAGCCCCTTCTCGTGCTCGTCCAGCTGCTGCTGGAAGGCGGGCGACTCCTCCAGCCTGAGCCGCATGTACAGGCCGATGACGCCGAGCGGACCGGCGATCAGGAACGGCAGCCGCCAGCCCCACGCGAGCATCTGGTCGTCGGTCAGCGACAGGTTCAGGACGGTGACCAGCGCCGAACCCAGGGCGTAGCCCACGAAGGTGCCGAAGTCGAGCCAGCTGGAGAGGAAGCCGCGCCGCCGGTCGGGTGAGTACTCGGCGACGAAGGTGGTGGCGCCGCCGTACTCGCCGCCCGTGGAGAAGCCCTGGACCATCCGGGCGAGCAGCAGCAGGATCGGGGCGGCGATGCCGATGGTGGCGAAGCTGGGGATCAGGCCGATGGAGAAGGTGCCGAGCGCCATCATGATCATGGTGGTGGCGAGGACCTTCTGCCGGCCGATGCGGTCCCCGAGCGGGCCGAAGACCAGGCCGCCGAGCGGGCGTACGACGAAGGCCGCGGCGAAGGTGGCGAAGGAGGAGATGACCTGGGCGGCCGGGGAGGCGCCGGGGAAGAAGACCTTCCCGAGAGTGGCGGCCAGATAGCTGTAGACGCCGAAGTCGAACCACTCCATGCAGTTCCCGAGCGCCGAGGCCCCGACCGCGCGCTTGAGCAGCGGTGCCTCGACGACCTGGACGTCCTCCTCGCGAAAGGCCCGCCTGGTGCGGCGGAGCCGGCGGGCCAGCTCCTCGCGCACCTGCCGCGGCAGATGCGCGACCGTGCTCGGCATCTTCGCCCCGCGCGGGGGGCCGGACCCGCCGTCGGGCTTCGCGTCCACCACGCCGCCGCCTCTCTGTCGCTCCGCCACCATGCGCCTGAGCGCATTCTGTGCCGCACCTCGGGCTCGGCGCATGCCGGGGACGGAGAGGGGGGAACGGCTCAGGGCTGTGCGGGCATGCTCCAGCAGTTGGAGCCGGCGGGCTCGCCGGAGAGCCGGTCGGTGAGCCAGGAGATGGCGTTGCCCTGATCGGTGAGCAGCGGCGCGAAGTGGTTGAGCAGGCCGCTGCCCACACCCGGCAGCAGCACGGGCACGTAGGTCACCTTCCCGCCCTTGGCGCACCAGTCGGCGGCCAGTCGCCGGGCCTGGCCGTGCGGAACCAGGTCGTCGCTGACGCCCGTGGCCACCCGGACCGGGCTGCCGGGCCTGAGCGAGCCGATGCGCTGCTCGGCGAGGAAGCTCTGGAGCGCGGGTTCGGCGCGGATGACGTCGCTGATGGACTGCCCGGTCTTGGTCCAGCCGGTGCTGCTGTCGCCGCGGTAGCCGAAGAGCGCGTCGCCCACGCACATGGTCGACAGGTCCTTCACGCCTCCTGGCCTGCCTCGTTGATGTACCGGTCGGCGATGGGCCGCAGGGCCGGTTCGGTCTGCAGGAAGCCGTTGAGCGACCAGCCCAGCGCGCCCGCGAGGTCGCCGCCGTCGATGGCCTTCGTCACCTCCGTGAGGTCGGCGGGCGGAGCCCCGGCGTAGGTGCCCGCCAGTCGGACGTCGGGGGCGTAGGAGGGCTGGAGCTCGGCCGCGGCCGCCGTGGCGCCGCCGCCCTGGCTGTACCCGAACAGACCCACCCGCGAGTCGGAGGTGACGGACGCCGAGTCGAGGGAGCGCGCGGCGCGTACGGCGTCCAGCACGGCGTGCGCCCCGTCGACCCGGTTGACGTAGGTGTGCAGCCGGTCGGTGGTGCCCAGGCCCACGTAGTCGGTGACGACGACGGCGACGCCGCGCAGCAGCAGCCGGTAGACCGACAGGTCCTCGTAACCGACCGAGACCGTCTGCCCGTTGAGCCGCAACGGGTGCTCCAGGGCCATCGAGGCGGCGCACTGGTCGCCCTGCCCCATGGTGCCCGGCGCCACCGCGACCAGGGGACGGGGCCCGTCGCCGCGCCACTTCGCGGCCGGTTCGATGTAGGCGCCGGTCACCGCGACCGCCTCGCCGTTCGCGTCGGTGGACTTGTACATGAGCCGGGTCGCGCGGCCCGGGAGCGGGCCGTCGATGCCGGGCAGGCTCAGCGCCAGGGGGAGCGGCTCGCTGCGGATCAGCGCGCCGTCGGCGCCGGGGAGTTCGGACGGCGGTGTGTAGAAGGCCGGTATCTCGATGCCGCGGGACGTCGTGGTCGTCGAGTCGGCGGCCGGGCCGTCGGCCGCGGCGGCCGGGACAGCCTGGGCGCCGAGGGCGAGGGCGGCGGCGACGGCCGCGGCGAGCATGCGGGGACGTGGGGGCATGGCGAACCTCCTGGGGAAGGGCCGGATCCGGTCGTCCGCGGTCCCGTGGGTCAGGGCCGTGGTCGCGCTGCTCCTGGGGGGCTACCGGACCGTAACCGGACAGGGGTTACCAGGGGTAGCACCTGACTCATTACGGTTCAGTAACTTGACGTCGCGTCTAACAAGAGCGGGCCAGGCGCCCGGGTCTGTCAACCGGAGCACCGGCACCGCGACGCCGATGAGGATCTTCGAAACGTCCCCCGCCACGCGGTTCATCCACCAGACTTGCTCTTGTTTTCCGACGGAGAAGGGACGCCGAGCATGGCGAACAGCGCGCTTTTGGTGATGGACGTCCAACGGGACGTCGTGGCCATCGCCGACGACGGTTCCGGATATCTGCCGCGCCTGCGCGGGGCGATCGACGGTGCCCGGGCGGCCGGCATCCCCGTGATCTACGTGGTGATGGGGTTCCGGCCGGGCGATCCGGTGGTCAGCCCTCGCAACAAGGTGATCACCAACGTCGTGCGGGCCGGGCTGTTCACCGAGGGCGCCCCTGGCACCGAGATCCATGACGACATCGCGCCGGAGCCGGGCGATGTCGTGGTCACCAAGAGGAGAGGGAGCGCGTTCTCGGGCAGCGACCTCGACCTGGTGCTCAGGGCACGGGATATCGACAGCCTCGTCCTCACCGGCATCGCCACCAGCGCGGTGGTGCTGTCCACCCTGTGGCGCGCCATCGACCTGGACTTCGGCCTCACCGTCCTGGCGGACGCCTGCCTCGACACCGACCCCGAGGTGCACCGGATGCTCATCGAGAAGCTGTTCCCGCAATGGGCTGACGTCGTCACCGTCGAGGACTGGCTCAAAGCCATCGCCCCGCAATAGCGGGGGGTGCCGTCCGGACCCTCGCGTGCGGGGCGGGACGGCACCCGGTTGTGCCCCCGCGCTGCCTAGCGGCGGCTCCGTACCAGCAGATACAGGAAGTACGGCGTTCCGATCACCGCCGTCATGAGCCCCGCGCCGAGCTGGGCCGGGGCGATGACCGTGCGGCCGAGCAGGTCGGCGGCGCAGACGAGCGCGGCGCCGAGGAGGACCGCGACGGGTACGACCCGCACGTGCCGCCGGCCCACCAGGGCGCGGGCCGCGTGCGGGGCCACCAGCCCGACGAACCCGATGGTGCCCGCGCAGGCCACGGCGGTCGCGCTGAGGACGACGCTCAGTACCAGGAACCCGAGGCGCCCCGGGGCCAGCCGCAGGCCGAGCAGCCGCGGGGTGTCCTCGTCCAGCGAGATCAGGTCCAGCTCGGTGCGCCGGGCGACCGCCACACCGATGCCGACGGCCAGCGCCAGCGCGACCGGCACGACGTCCGGCATGGTCCGCCCGTAGGTCGAACCCGACAGCCAGGTCAGCGCCTTGGTGGCGTTGAACGGGTCGGTGAGCACGATCAGCAGGCTGATCAGCGCCGCCGTCCCGGAGGCCACGCCGATGCCGACGAGGACCAGCCGGTTCTGCCGGAAACCGCCCCGGGCGGCGAGCCCGAAGACGAGGACGGCGGTGACGGCGGACCCGGCGAACGCGGCTCCCGCCACGCCCCATGTCCCGGCGGCCGGCACGGTGGTCACCAGGATCACCGCGCCCAGCGCGCCACCGCCGGTCACACCGAGGACGTTCGGCTCGGCGAGCGGGTTGCGGGTGACGGCCTGCACGAGCGTGCCGGCCAGGGCGAGCGCCGCGCCCGCGCCCAGCGCCGCGAGCACCCGCGGCACCCGTGTGTCCAGCACGAAGGAGACGGCCCGACCGGCCCGCCCCTGGGCCCAGTTGACGACATCGCCGAGCAGCAGCTTGGTGTCGCCGACCAGCACCCCGGCGATCACGAGCCCCACCAGGACCACCACCAGGACGGCGACTGTCGCCAGGAACACCGCCCGGCTCGGGATCCGCAGCCGGTCGGGCGCCCCGGCCCCGGCGGTGTCCCGCACCCGCAGCGCCATGACGACCAGGAACACGGCGCCGACCAGGCTGGTGACCACACCGGTGGGCACGGTCACCGCGCGGTCGTCCGCGATCAGGGCCCGCAGCAGCACGTCCGAACCCAGCACCAGGGCCGCGCCGGTGAGCGCCGCCGCGGGCATCGCCGTACGGGAGCGGGCGAAACTGCGGAACCGGCGGGCGAGCGGGCGCACCAGGGCGGGCGCGCACAGGCCGACGAAGCCGATCGGCCCGGCGAGGGTGACCGCCGCGGCGGACAGCAGTGCCGCGAGCACGACCACCGTCACGCGGGTGGCCCGGACCGGGACGCCGAGACCGCGCGCCGCGTCGTCGCCGAGGGCCAGCGCGTCCACCCGGCGGGCCGCCAACAGCAGTCCGGCCAGCCCGATCAGGGCGATCGGCAGCATCTGCAGGACGCCGTCGAAGCCGTTCTGGGCGATGCTGCCCTGGTTCCACGCGTAGAGGCCCTCGGTCTGCTCCGGGAAGAGCAGCAGCAGTCCCTCCGTCATGGAGTTCAGGCCCAGCATCAGCGCGGTGCCCGCCAGCACGAGGCGGACGGTGCCCGTGCCGAGGCCGGAGAGCCCGAGCACGACGGCGGCCGCCGCCAGGCCGCCCACGAAGGCGACGCCGGAGGAGGCGAGCATCGGCAGCGAGACCCCGGTGGCACCGGCCAGCCCCAGCGCCAGGTAGGAACCGGCGTTCACCGCGAGGGTGTCGGGGGAGGCCAGCACATTGCGGCTGACCGCCTGGAGCACGGCACCCGCCGTGCCCAGGACGGCGCCGACCAGGAGCCCCGCGGTCATCCGGGGCAGCCGGGAGGCGACGACGACGGACGCGTCGTCCGGATCGGCCTGCCCGGTCAGGGCCTTGAGGACCTCGGAAGGACCGACGGCGGCGGTGCCCTGCGTGATGTCGACGACGGCGAGCACGGCGACCAGCAGGACGATTCCGGCCGTCACCGCGGCCGCGCCCGACCGGGACGTGGGGACCGTCGTCGGACGGGCCGCGGTGGGTTCGGTTGCGGTGACGGCCATGGCTCCGCTACTTCGTCAGGGCGGCGACGACGGAGTCGATGTACGCCTCCATCGACCCGGGACCGCCGAACATCCAGATGCCGTCGTCGAGGCGGTGCACGTCACCGGCCTTCACGAACGGCAGGGACTTCCACACCGAGTTCTTGGCCAGCTCACCGCTGAACGGGGTGGCGCTCGGGTCGTCGTCGTTGCCGATGTAGGCGAACCGGGTGTCCTTCGGCAGCTTGGTCAGGCCCTCGACGTCGGTGGTGCCGAGGCCGTAGGCGGCGTCGCCCTTCACGGTCCAGGCGTTCTTCAGACCGATGGCGGCGTTGACCTCACCGATCAGCGAGGTGGCGGTGTAGGGGCGGATCGAGACCTGGTTGGAGGCCACGTAGCCGTCGGCGAAGGCGAAGTCCTTGCCCGCCAGCCCCGCGTCTGCCAGGGCCTTCTTGCCCTCGGCGACCTTGGCCTCGAAGTCCGCACGGACGGTCTTCGCCTTGTCCGAGGTGCCGGTGGCCTTGGCGATGAGGTCGACGTTCGCCAGCATCTGGTCGATCTGACCGGTGCCGTCGGCGGACCTCACCTCGATCACCGGGGCGACCTCGCGCAGCTGCTTCACGGCCGCGGGGGTGAGGTCCGTGGTGGCGACGATGAGGTCCGGGGCGAGGGAGGCGACGGTGTCCATGCTCGGCTCACCGCGGGTGCCGATGTCCTTGGGCTCGTTCTTGAGGGGGACGGCGCTGTCCCAGGTCTTGTACCCCTTGACGTCCGCGACGCCGACCGGGTCGACCCCCAGCGAGACGAGGCTCTCGACGACGTTCCACTCGGTGGCGACGACCTTGGTGGCCGGACCGTCGAGCTTCACCTCGGTGCCCTTGCCGTCCTTGAGCGTGATCGCCTCGGAGGCTTTCTTCTCCGTCGTGTCGGCGGCGGGTTCGGTGGTGCCGCAGGCGGTGAGGGCGAGCGCCGCGGCGGTGGTGGCGGCCGCGGTGAGCAGGAGGCGTCTCATGAGGTGGTGCCGAGCCTTTCGGGGGTTCGTATGTGGTGGCGGCCGATCGGGCGGGTGCGCAGCCGGCCGGTCAGGGGGTCGGTGTCGACGTCGATCCGGATGCCGTAGACGGCGGTCAGCCGCTCCGGCGTCAGCACGTCCTCGGGCGGGCCGTCGGCGACGATCCGGCCCGCTTCGAGGAGCGTGATCCGGTCGGCGACGGCGGCCGCCTGGTCGAGGTCGTGCAGGACGACACCGACGGCGATGCCGTGGTCGTCCGCCAGGTCGCGGATGAGGTCGAGGAGTTCGACCTGGTAGCGCAGGTCGAGGTAGGTCGTGGGTTCGTCCAGGAGCAGTACGCCGGTCTCCTGGGCGAGGCAGCTCGCGAGCCACACCCGCTGCAACTGCCCGCCGGAGAGGTGGTCGGCCCCGCGGTCGGCGAGGCCGTCGACGCCTGTCAGCGCGAGCGCCCGGTCGACGGCGGCCGGGCCGTCCGGATCGGGCCGTCCCCAGCGGCCCCGGTACGGATAGCGGCCGAACTCGACGACGTCCCGCACGGTCAGCCCGCCGGGCGTCGGCCGGCCCTGCGTCAGCAGCGCGACGTACCGCGAGAACTCACGGGACGTCAGCGCCAGTCCGTCGGTGCTGCCGTCCAGACGGAGCGTGGCACCGCGGGCCCGCTGGAGCCGCGCGACGGTCCGCAGCAGCGTCGACTTCCCGCTGCCGTTGGGACCCACCAGAACGGTCACTTCGCCGGGCCTGAGCCGGACCGCGGCGTCGTGCACGACATCGACACCGTCGTACGCGACGGTCACGCCCGTCGCCGACAGTTCGTGGCCGCGCAGGCGCGGGGTACCGGCTGCGTCTTCACCTGATCTCACGCGGTGAAGGTTAGCCTAACCTAAGAAGTGCTCGTAGAGGCGGGGGTCGCACCGGTTCCGCGGCCACCGTCCCGCCCCCGCGTTCCCGGTCGGGAGAAGGGCTCAACTCGCCTTCGGCGGGCGGGATTTCCACAACCCTGCCCGGTTCAGGGACATCGGGCAGTGGAGGTAGATCTCGTCGATCTCCAGGACCAGCGCGAGGTCCGGACGCCGTCCGTCGCGCGCCATCGCGTCGAAGAAGGGGGCGTCGGTGAGGATCCGGGCCCGGCCGTTGACCCGGAGCACCTCCTTGCCGCCGGGGATCAGGTAGAGCAGGCCGGCGTGCGGATTGTCGAGGATGTTGTGGAAGCTGTCCCCGCGCCGGTTGCCCGGCCGGTCCGGCAGGGCGAGGGTGCGGGAGTCGACGACGTGGGTGAAGCCGGGGGCGTCGCCGCGGGGCGAGACGTCACAGGCGCCGCCCGCGTCGGAGGTCGCCAGGAGGCAGAAGGGGGAGCGGGCCAGAATGTCCCGGTCGTCGTCCGTGAGCCGGTCGTGCACCTTGTCGATGACGACGGGCCACGGGTCGCCCAGCACCTCGCGCAGGTGTGCGTGTGAGCCGAGTTCGACCCAGCCCCGCTCGGTGACCCCGGCGGCGCCCGGCCGGTCTCCGGTCGTGTCGATCGTGTGCGGCAAGGCCGGCTCCCCAGTGTGCTCGCGGAACTGCCGGAAGGGAGGCTTCCGGCAGTTGTTGCACACAAAACATTATCTGATCTTAGGTTCGCCTTACCTAAGGGTCGACGGGCGGCTTCGCGGCCGGCCTCAGAAGGCGTACCGGACCCGCAGCCACGGCGCGTGCTCGGCGACCAGCGCACGGAGCCGGGCGACCGCCGCGGCCTTGGCGTCCGCCCGGTAGCGCACGTTGAGGGCACCGTTCTCCGAGCGCTTGGCCTGCTGGATCTCCGGCCGCCACAGCACCTCCTCGGCGCGGGGATGCCAGCCCAGGTTGACCTCGTGCAGCTCCCGGTTGTGCGTCAGCATGATCACCTCCGCGGCGGCCTGCCGCCTGACCCGGTCGGGCAGGACGTCGTCGAGGTGGCGCAGCAGTTCCGCCCAGTCCTCCTGCCACCCCGGCCGGACCACCACGGGGGAGAGGTTGAAGTGCACCTCGTAGCCGGCGTCCAGGAAGTCGCCGGCTGCGGCGATGCGCTCGGCGACGGGCGAGGTGCGCACGTCCAGCAGCCGGGAGTCGTCCGGCGGCATCAGGGAGAAGCGGACCCGGGTCCGGCCGCGCGGGTCCAGGTCGAGCAGGTCGGGATTGACGAACTTCGTCGCGAAGGACGCCTTGGCCGTCGGCCACTGCCGGAAGGCGTGCACCAGGTCCGCGGTGTTGTCGCAGATCAGGGCGTCCACCGAGCAGTCGCCGTTCTCACCGACGTCGTAGACCCAGGCTTCGGCGTCGCACTGGTTCGGCTCGCGCTTGGGCCCCTGCCGGGCGATGTGCCGGCCGAGGTGGGCGATGATCCGGTCGACGTTGGTGAAGACGGTGACGGGGTTGGCGTACCCCTTGCGGCGCGGCACGTAGCAGTAGGCGCAGGCCATGGCGCAGCCGTTGGAGGCGCCCGGGGCGATCCAGTCCGCGGAGCGGCCGTTGGGGCGGGTGGTCAGCGTCTTGCGCTCGCCCAGGACGAGCGTCTCGCCCTTGACCCGCACCCAGCGCTCGACGTTGCCCTCGTTGCCGTGCAGCCCGGGGATGCCCCAGTGGGAGTCCACCTCGACCACGCGGGCGTCGGGGAACCGGGCGAGGACCTGCCGGCCGCGCGGGGAGGCGGCCGCGGCCGGTTCGGCGTGGATCTCCCGCACCGGCAGCAGCCGGCGGGCGGCGGCGGAGTCCCGGAAGAGCGGACCGGCCGCGGGCGTCGGACGGCAGGTGAGGGCGTCCAGGCCGAACAGGGTGCCGGAGCCGTCGTCAGGCGCGGTGGACGGGTCGTGCATGGGGGCTCCGGGACGGGGTGCGGAAGGACCGGGCACTCGCGCCGCGGTCCGGTCCCTCCACTGTACGGAGCCTTCGGTGCCCTCCGTCGTGTCAGGCGGCCCGTCGGGGGCATACGCGAGACACGGCACCGCTCCGGTGCCGCCGATCCGAAGGGATGTACACCGTGCTCGCCATCATCGCGGCGGTTCTGTTCCTCATCGCCTGGCTGATCAACGCGGCGGAGGTCTCGACCAACGACGTCTTCACCTCCACCAACGTCATGCTCATCGGCCTCGCCCTGCTGGCCCTGCACGTCGCCGGGATCGGCAGCGGCTGGGCGGCGCGGGGGCGCCGCCGCTGAGCCACCGTCCCGCGCCCCCGTCCCCCGTCAGGGGATGCGCGCCACACCCGCGTAGATACCGCTCTCCTCGGGCGCGGGCGGCTCCTGCCCCTCGCCGTACCACTCGGTGGCCGTGACCAGGCCGGGCGGCACCATCTCCAGGCCGTCGAAGAAGCGGGCGACCTCCGCCCGGGTGCGGAAGCCGAGACGGATGCCGCCCTTGGCGTACTGGGCGATCACCTGCTCCGCCAGCTCGGGGAAGAGGTCGATCGCGGCGTGCGAGAGGACCAGGTGGCTGCCCGAAGGGAGGGTCTCGACCAGGCCCCGGACGATGCCGTGCGCGTCCTGGTCGTCCGGGACGAAGTGCATCAGGGCGATCAGCGACAGCGCGATCGGCCGGTCGAAGTCCAGGATGCCGCGGGCGTGCCGCACGATCTCCTCCGGCTCCCGGACGTCGGCCTGGATGTAGTCCGTGGCCCCCTCGGGGGTGCTGACCAGCAGGGCCTCCGCGTGCCGCAGCACGATCGGGTCGTTGTCGGCGTAGACCACCCGGGCCGCCGGCACCGTCCGCTGGACGATCTGGTGCAGGTTGGGCTCGGTCGGGATGCCCGTGCCGATGTCCAGGAACTGGTCGATGCCCTGCGCGGCGAGGTGCGCCACCGCGCGGTTCATGAACGCGCGGTTCTGCCGCGCCGCGTCCCGCGCCTCGGGCGGCAGGGTCTCGCCCACCGCCTCGTCGACCGGGTAGTTGTCCTTGCCGCCCAGCAGCCAGTCGTAGACCCGCGCGGGGTGGGCCCGGCCGGTGTCGATGTGGGGAGGCTCGGTGTGGTCCGTGGTCATGGCAGGCTCCGTGCTCCGGGAGGTGACGCTCCACCGCAGTTCTCGATCATCGTACTGCGGTGGAGCGGCGCCATGTGCCGTACGGGCGGCGCACGTTGCCACTCACCCGGTCACCCGTCCCGTCCAGGGCGGCCCAGGACGCGGGTCGGCCGGCAGACCCCTCGACTCAGCCGGCGGACACGTCCGTCAGCGTCCAGCGCTGGTGGGCACCGGAGTTGGGCGGCCAGGTCGTGACGGCGGCGCCCTCGTGGGACGCCTGGCCGCCCACTTCGAGCAGGCGCCCGGTGGCCGCGTTGACCAGGGTCCAGGTGCCGTCGCCGGTGCTCGACATCAGCCACTCGGCGGCCGTGTCCCGCCGGCCCGTGTCGGGCTCGGCCACCGGGACGTCGTCGCGTACGGCGAGGCGGGTGCCGTCCTCGGGCCGGGTGAAGACGTAGCGGTCGCGGACCCCGCCGTCGTGGCGCACCGCGCTCAGCCGCCACCGCTGGGCGCTCGTGCCCTGCCCGGTGCCGAGGACCAGGTGCGTGCCGTCCGCGGCCACGGTGACGGCCTTGCCGCTCGCTACGCCGGTCAGCGTGTAGGTGTGTCCCCGGCGCGGCTCGGCGGCGTCCTTCGCGACGCCCGAGACGCCCTTGATCTCGAACGAGGTGACGGACTGGGCGGGCACGGTGAAGGTGGCCGCACGGTCGCTCACCCTGATCGGGGCCCGCCGCTCCAGCTTGCCGTCGGCGCTGGTCACGACGGGGGTGACGGTGGCCCGGCGGCTCACGTCACGGAACTTGGACAGGTCGAGGGTGACCGTGCGGGCCTCGGTGGTGCGGTTGACGTGGACGAGTGAGGCGCCCTTGCCGTCGCGGGTGACGGCGGCGGCGCTGGAGGTGTCGTCCGTCTTGATCAGCCGGTCGCCGGGCTTGATGAAGTGGGTGAAGTTGCGGGCGGTGTCGAACTTGGTGTTGGTCCGGATCGGGCAGGTCTCCAGGGTGTCCCGGGCGGTGCAGTCGAACGGGAGCTGGATGCTGCCCCAGTTGCCGCCCTTCGCGGACTCGCCGCCCGGCTTCATGTTGTCGTAGTCCTCGACGGGCTGCCAGAACACCCAGGCGCGGGGCTCCAGTTCCCGCAGGTCGTCGACGATCTGCTGGGCGAGCCCGAGGCCGGGCCGCATGTCCTCGAAGTCCTGGCCGTCGCCCCAGTCGCCGCCCACCTCGCTCATCCACAGGGGTTTGTCCGCGGCCTTGGCGAGGTCGCGCACGGTGGTGCGCTGACCGGTGCCGTAGGTGTGGACGTTCATCTGGCCGACGAGGGCGCGGTCGGCCGCGGAGTAGGCGCTCCAGTTCTTCGCGAAGGTGCCGGGGTTGGTCTCGTCCATCGCCGAGATGTCCGCCTTGACCTTGGCTTTCTTCAGCGCGGGGGCGAGGGCCCGGAGCACCGTGCGCTGCGTCTCGGGGCCCATGTGGGCGCCCTCCTGCCGGCCGCCGACGGGTTCGCCGTCCGCGCCGAGCCGCGTACCCCAGTACGGGGTGTTGGGCTCGTTGAACGGGTCGACGGTGTCGACCTCGATGCCCTCGGCCTGCTCCAGCCGCCTGGTCGCCCCGGCCACGTAGGCGGCGAAGTCGTCGACGGACTCGGGCTTGAGCTGGTCCGCGGACGAGTCGAAGCCGCCGGAGACGTAACCGCTGACGGTCATGAACCAGGGCGGGGAGTTGCTGAACGTCTCCCAGTGGTCGATGTCGTCCTTGATGCGCTCGACCCACCAGCGCTGGGTGGCGTCGGCATCCTCGTTCCAGTCGGCCGGGTCGTCGGCGCTCCACCAGTCGGTGTCCTCGCGCGTGGTGCCGGCGGGCGCCTTCCACCAGCCCTCGACCGCCCCGCCGGCCCGCAGATAGTCCTTGACGTCCGGCGCGTTGCCGCCGCCGATGTTGTAGCGGGCGATGTTCAGGCCCAGTCCGTCGTCGCCGAACAGCAGCCGGGCCAGCTTCTCGCGGATCTCGGGCGGGTAGTCGCCGGTGGCGTTGGCGAACCAGACCAGGCTGGTGCCCCAGCCCTCGAACGCCTCCTGCCGGTACGAGGGGTCCGGACGCACCGTGACCGAGGCGGCGGCCGCGGCCGGTTCGGCCCGGGCGGGGGCGCCGAGCAGGGCGGCCCCGGTGGTCAGGGCGGTCAGGACCGCGGTGCCGAGAAGGTGTCTGCGGGTACGGCGTGCCATCGTGTGCTCCCAACGGAAAGGTGGGGTCGCTGCGGTGGCCCCTTCCGCCCGGTGGCGGGCAGGAGGGGAGGGCGTCCCGGAGCGGGTGCGTGCCGCTCCGGGGGGACCGGGATGGTGGTGCGGGGGTGCGCTCAGTCGGTGGGCGTGCGCAGGACGGCGACTCCCCGGGCCGCCAGCACGACGGCGCCCTCGTCACCGGTGTCGCCCACCAGGACCTCCCCGGTGAGCCCGGGGACGGTCACGGTCTCGTCGGTGCGGTTGACCAGGAACAGGAAGCGTCCGCCGGGGCCGCGGCGCACGGTGGTCTCGACCCGTCCGCGCACCGGGGCGGGCAGCTCGCTCCGCACCCCGGCCGGCTCCAGGAGCCTCGGCAGCAGCGCGGCCAGCCCCTCGGCGCCGAGCCGGGTGGAGACGTAGGCGGCCGAACCGCCGCCCGCGCCGCGCCGGGTGACCGCGGGGCGGCCCGCGTGCGCACCGGTGCGGTAGCGGACCAGCACCTCGGTCTCGGGGGCGGTGACGGTGATGTGGTCGGTCCACAGGCCGCCGGTGCTGTCGTCGTCCAGCTCCACGCTCTGCCCGGCGGTCAGCGGACCGAACTCCTCGACGCGGATGCCGAGCAGGTCCCGCAGCGCGCCCGGGTAACCGCCCAGCCAGACGTGGTCGTTCTCGTCCACGATGCCGGAGAAGTACGTGGTGACCAGGTGCCCGCCCTGCTCGGCGTAGCGGGTGAGGTCCTTGGCCAGCCCGGCCGGGACCAGGTGCAGCACCGGCGCGATCAGCACCCGGTGGCGGCTCAGGTCGGCGCCGGTGGTGACGACGTCGGCGCGGACGCCCAGGGAGAGCAGCGCCGTGTACCAGTCGAGCGCCTCCTGGTGGTAGTCGAGCAGCGCGGTGGGGTGCGAGTCCTGCTCGCTCGCCCACCGCGACTCCCAGTCGAAGAGGATGCCCACCTCGGCGGGCTCCCGCTCGCTCCCGGCGACCGGCGCGAGCCTCTTCAGGGTGTCGCCGAGCGCGGCCACCGAGCGGAACAGGTCGCTGTCCGCGCCGGCGTGCGGGACCATCGCCGAGTGGTACTTCTCGGCACCGGCCGCCGACTGGCGCCACTGGAAGAAGCAGACCGCGTCGGCGCCGTGCGCCACGTGCGTCAGCGAGTCCCGGGCCATCTCACCCGGTCGCTTGGCCAGGTTGACGGGCTGCCAGTTCACGGCGCTGGTGGAGTGCTCCATCAGGAACCAGGGGCGGCCGCCCGCGATGCCGCTGGTGAGGTTCGCCGAGAACGACAGCTCGTCGCGGGCCTGCGGGTGCGGGACGACGTAGTGGTCGTTGGCGACGAAGTCCACCTCGCTCGCCCAGTCCGCGTAGTTCATGCCCTTGGTGCCGGGCATCACCATGAAGTTGGTGGTGACGGGCACGTCGGGGGTCAGCTCCCGCAGCAGGTCCCGCTCCGCGCGCAGATGGTCCTTGAGCGCGTCCGAGGAGAAGCGCTTGAAGTCCAGCTGCTGGGTCGGGTTCGGGTGCGAGGCCGCCAGCCGGGGCGGCAGGATCTCCTCCCAGTCGCCATAGCGCTGCGACCAGAACGCCGTGCCCCAGGCGTGGTTGAGGGCGTCCGTCGTGCCGTACCGGGCGCGCAGCCAGTGACGGAAGGCGCGGGCCGCGTCGTCGGAGTAGTCGTAGACGTTGTGGCAGCCCAGCTCGTTGTTGACGTGCCAGGCGACCAGCGCGGGGTGACCGGCGTAGCGGGTGGCCAGCTTCCGGACCAGGCGCAGGGCGTGCTCGCGGAAGACGGGCGAGGTCGGGCGCCAGTGCTGGCGGGCTCCCGGCCACAGCGTCTCACCCCGGTCGGTGACCGGGAGGATCTCGGGGTGCGCGGTGGTCAGCCAGGGCGGCGGCGAGGCGGTGGCGGTGGCCAGGTCGACGTCGACGCCGTGCTCGTGCAGCAGGTCCATCACCTCGTCGAGCCAGGCGAAGTCCCAGGTGTCCGGGCCGGGCTGGATGCGGGCCCAGGAGAAGATGCCGAGCGAGACGATGGTGACACCGGCCTCGCGCATCAGCCGTACGTCCTCCTGCCACACCTCCCGCGGCCACTGCTCGGGGTTGTAGTCGGCGCCGTAGGCGAGACGGGGGGCGGGCGCACCGTCCGTCCCGCGGTGCCGGCGGGAGTGGAGGGTGGAGATCATGGCGGTCCTTCCGGTGGGGGCGTGCGCTACTTCTCGACGGTGAAGCCCTGCTCCTCGCCGTACTTGACCGAGGCCTCCTGCCAGGACTCGAGGCCCTCGGCCAGGGTGGTGCCGGAGACGTAGGCCTTGCCGACGGTGTCGTTGAAGACCGAGTTCGCGTAGACCTGGTACGGCAGGTACGACCAGTCGTCGGGGACGTCCGCGGCCGACTCGGCGAAGATCTTGTTGGCCTTCTGGCCGCCGAAGTACGGGAAGGCGGTGTCCTGGAACTTCGTGGACTGGAGGTCCGCGGTGGTCGCCGGGAAGGCGCCGTTCTTCAGCCGGGTCTGCACGCCCTCCCCGGCGTTCGCGTACTCCACGAAGGCGTACGCCAGCGCCTCGTTCTTGCCGAGTTCCGGGAGCGCCAGCGCGCTGCCGCCGTTCTCGGCGCTGACCTTGCCGCCCGCGGTCCACTGCGGCATCGGGGCGACGCGCCAGTCACCGGACGCCGCCTTCGCACCGGACTCCAGGTTGGCCGGCATCCAGGCGCCGGTGGCCAGCGTCGCGATGCTGCCGTCGCCGAGGCCCTTGTACCACTCGTCGGTCCAGGCGGGGACGGAGGCGAGCAGCTTCTCGTCGATGAGCTGCTGCCAGGTGCCGGTGAACGTCTTGGCGCCCTGGTCGGAGAAGTCGATCTTCACCTTGGTGCCGTCGACCGTGTAGGGGCGCGAACCGGCCTGCCAGAGCATGCTGGTGGCGAACCCGGCGTCGCCGTTGTCGGCGGTGATGTACGCCTTCGGGTCGGCCTTGTGCAGGTCGCGGGCGGCGTCCAGGTACTCGGCCCAGGTGGTGGGCACCTCGATGTGGTACTTGTCGAAGACCTTCTTGTTGTAGAACAGCGCCATCGGGCCCGAGTCCATCGGCAGCGCGTAGATGCCGTCCGAACCGGCCTTCACCCCGTTCCACGGGCCGGGGGAGTACTTGGCGGAGAGCTTGTCGGCGCCGAAGGACTTGAGGTCGGTGAGCTGCTTGGTCAGGGCGTACTGGCCCATCGCGTAGTACTCGATCTGGGCGACGTCCGGGACGCCCTTCTTCGCGGAGATGGCGTTCTGCAACGCCGTGTACTGGTCCTTGTTGGTCCCGGCGTTGACCAGGTCGACCTTGACCCCCGGGTGCGCCTTCTCGAAGTCGGTGGCGACCTGCTTGAGGGTGGGCTCCCACGCCCAGACCGTGAGGGTGCCGCCCTTCTTGAGGGCCGCCTGTATGTCCGCCTCGGAGACGGCCTTCTGGCTCGACCCCCCGTCGTCGGAGTCGCCGCAGGCACTCGCGCCCAGGGCGAGGGCGCAGAGCAGGGCCGTGCCGCGCAGGAGGCGGCGCGAGTGCTTGGTCAGGTGTGTGGGCATGGGCGTGCTTCCACTTCTTCGTGGCCGGAACCGGCACCGTTGAGGGTTGGCGGGGTCGTCGGTGGGGGAGGGAGGGCTATTCCTTGACGCTTCCGGCGGCGAGACCGGACTGCCAGTACCGCTGGAGCAGCAGGAACGCGGCGATCAGCGGCAGGATGGTGAGGAGCGACCCGGTGACGACGAGGTTGAAGACGGCCTCGCCGCCCGCGGTCGCGGCCTGCTGGTTCCAGCTGTTGAGCCCCAGGGTCAGCGGATACCAGTCGGGGTCCTTGAGCATGACCAGCGGCAGGAAGTAGTTGTTCCAGGTCGCGACCATGGTGAAGAGCAGGACGGTGACGATGCCGGGCGCCAGCAGCGGCAGCGCGACCCGGAAGAAGGTGCGCACCTCGCCCGCCCCGTCGATACGGGCGGCCTCCATCAGCTCCGTCGGGATGGCCTCGGTGGCGAACACCCACATCAGATAGAGGCCGAACGGCGAGATCAGGGACGGGATGATCACCGCCCAGGGCGTGTTGGTGAGCCCCATCTCGCTGAACATCAGGAAGGTCGGCACCGCCAGCGCCGTCCCCGGCACCGCCACCGCGCCGATGACGACGGCGAACACGGCCCGCCGGCCGGGGAAGTGGAACTTGGCGAGCGCGTAGCCGCCGAGCACGGCGAGGAAGGTGGCGCCGCCCGCGCCGAGGCCCACGTACAGCAGGGTGTTGAGCAGCCAGCGGGTGAAGACGCCGTCGTCGTAGGTGAACGTCTCGGTGAGGTTGTCCCACAGCGCGAAGTCGCCGTCGAACCAGAGACCGGAGGAACGGGACAGCCCCTCCTGCGTCTTGGTGGCGCTGATGGCCAGCCAGAGAAGCGGCACCAGGCTGTACAGCAGCACGAGCGCGGTGAGCGCGGTTAGCAGCACGCTGCGCCGGGGCTGGTCGGCGGAGTGCCGGCGCCGGGACGCACGCAGCCGCGGGACGGAGCCCGGGGTGCCGGAGGGCGCGGGCGCGGAACGGTCGGTAACGGTGGCGACGGGACCGGTCATCGCGGCCTCACACTCCCTTGCGCATGCCGCGCAGCTGCACGGCGTAGGCGATGACCATGGTGATCAGCCCCATGACGATGGCGACGGTCGCGGAGTAGTTGTGCTGCTGGCCGTTGAAGGACAGCGCGTACGTGTAGTAGTTCGGCGTGTAGTCCGTGGTGATGGCGTTGCGTGCCAGGGGTTGCAGGATGCTGGGCTCGTTGAAGAGCTGGAAGCTGCCGATGATGGAGAAGATGGTGGCGATCACCAGGGCCCCGCGGATGGCCGGGAGCTTGATGGCGGTGATCACGCGGATCTGGCCGGCGCCGTCGATCTGGGCCGCCTCGTACAGCGAGTGCGGGACCACCCGCAGCGCCGAGTAGAAGATCAGCATGTTGTAGCCGACGAACTCCCAGGTCACGATGTTGCCGATGGAGGCAAGGACCAGGTCGGGGGAGAGCGGGTCGGGCAGCGAGACGCCCAGCGCGCCGTTGATGTCGCCGACCAGGCCGAAGCGGGTGCCGTACATGAAGCCCCACATCAGGGTGGCCACCACGGCGGGCACGGCGTACGGCAGGAAGATCGAGATGCGGAAGAAGTCCCGGCCGTAGAGGCGGCCGCTGTCCAGCGCCAGGGCCACCAGCAGCGCGATGCCGAGCATGACCGGCACCTGTACGGCCAGGAAGAGCGAGACCCGGCCCAGCGAGGCCCAGAACCGCTCGTCCCGGAGCGCCTCGCCGTAGTTGTCGAGGCCGACGAAGGTGGTCCCGCCGATCAACTGGTCGCGGAAGAGGCTGAGGTAGACCGAGTAGGCGATGGGCGCCAGGAACACCAGGGCGAACACGGCCACGAAGGGACCGAGGAAGCCCCACCCCGTCCAGGAGCGGCGGTCCCGCCGCACCGGGGGTGGGGCCGGCCGCGGCTCCGCGGCGGCCGGCGGTTGCAGCGTCGTCATGTCGTCCTCGCTCGTCCACGTCCTGGAACATCGCCGATGTTTGCGTAAACATCACGCACCGCGAGAGGGTGCCGAGCTGTTATGTTTACGTAAACATCCGATGGCGGCATGTCTACACTGCCCCGATGACGACGGTCAAGGGTCCTTGCACACCGGGACCCGGCAGCGACAGAGAGGCGGCTGACGGCGAGTGAGCACCGCTGAGGAAGTCCCGACGAGCGCGTCCGCGCGTCCCCGGCGCGGCCGGGACCGCACGGCCTCCATGGCGGACGTGGCCCGGCTGGCCGGAGTCTCCTCGCAGACCGTCTCCCGCGTCTCCAACGGCTACGCGGGCGTGACCGAGGAGACCCGGCGGCAGGTGCTGGCGGCCATGAAGGAGCTGGGCTACCGGCCCAACAGCGCGGCCCGGGCCCTGAAACGGGGCGAGTTCCGCACCATCGGCGTCATCACCTTCACGCTGGCCACCACGGGCAACGTGCGCACCCTGGAGGCCATCGCGACCTCCGCGGCGAGCGAGGGGTACGCGGTGACGCTGCTGCCGGTCGCCGTCCCCACCCAGGACGAGGTGCGCGGCGCCTTCTCGCGCCTGGAGGAACTGGCCGTCGACGCGGTCATCGTCATCATGGAGGTCCACCTCCTGGACGCGGCGTCCCTCACCCTGCCGCCGCACGTCCAGGTCGTCGTGGTCGACTCCGACGCCGGCGACACCTACACGGTCGTCGACACCGACCAGGCGGGCGGCAGCCGCGCCGCCGTGCGCCACCTGCTCGACCTCGGGCACGACACGGTGTGGCACCTGGGCGGCCCCGAGGGCTCCTTCGCCGCCCAGCGCCGCGCCGACGCCTGGCGGCGGACGCTCACCGAGGCGGGCCGCACCCCGCCGCCGCTCGTGAGGGGCGACTGGTCGGCGGAGTCCGGCTACCGGGCGGGCCTGGAACTCGCCGCGCGCGAGGAGTGCACCGCCGTCTTCGCGGCCAACGACCAGATGGCCCTCGGCCTGCTGCGCGCCCTGCACGAACGCGGCCGGCGGGTGCCCGAGGACGTCAGCGTCATCGGCTTCGACGACATCGCCGAGGCCGGGTCCTTCCTGCCCCCGCTGACCACCGTCCACCAGGACTTCGCCGAGGTCGGGCGGCTGTGCGTGCGGGCCGTGCTGCGCACGATGCGCGCGGCCGGTCCGGAGCGGGGCACGACGCTGGTGCCGACCCGGCTGGTGACCCGGGCGAGTACGGCACCGCCGCCGGCCTGAGGGACCCGGCGCGAGAGGGGCCGAAGGGGGACGGACCGCCGGTTTAGGAGCGCCCGTGCCGGTAACCCCACAAGCCGACCGTCGTCCCCCCACGCCCGGGAGAGCTCCATGACCCTAGTCGCCGACTATGTGCTCCAGCGCCTGTCCGAGTGGGGCGTCCAGCGGGTGTACGGCTATCCCGGTGACGGCATCAACGGTCTGCTCGGCGCGTTCGACCGGGCCGACGGCGACCCGGAGTTCATCCAGGCCCGGCACGAGGAGATGGCCGCGTTCATGGCCTGCGGCCACGCCAAGTTCACCGGCGAGGTGGGCTGTTGCGTCGCCACGTCGGGTCCGGGCGCCGTGCACCTGCTCAACGGCCTCTACGACGCGAAGCTCGACCACCAGCCCGTGGTGGCGGTGGTGGGCCAGCAGAAGCGGCTGTCGCTGGGTACCCACTACCAGCAGGAGATCGCCCTCGACCAGCTCTTCGCGGACGTGTCCGAGTACTGCCAGATGATCGTGCACCCGGGCCAGGCCCGGCACGTCGTCGACCGGGCCTTCAAGACCGCGCTGACCACCCGGGGCGTCGCCACCGTCATCATCCCCAACGACATCCAGGAGGAGGAGGCCCAGCCCTCCCCGCCTAGGGAGCACGGGTCCGTCTTCTCCAGCGTGGGCTGGAGCCAGCCGCGGGTGCTGCCCGACCTCGACGAGCTGCGCAAGGCCGCCGACGTCCTCAACGCCGGGAACAAGGTCGCCATGCTCGTCGGCCAGGGCGCGGCGAAGGCGGAGGCCGAGGTGAAGGAGGTCGCCGAACTGCTCGGCGCCGGCGTCGCCAAGGCCCTGCTCGGTCGCGAGGTCCTGCCCGACGACCTGCCCTACGTCACCGGGCCCATCGGCCTGCTGGGCAGCAAGGCCAGCGACAACATGATGAAGGGCTGCGACACCCTGCTCATGGTCGGCAGCAGCTTCCCGTACTCGGAGTGGCTGCCCGAGGAGGGGCAGGCCCGGGGCGTCGAGATCGACATCGACGGCCGCATGATCGGCATCCGCTATCCCATGGACGCCCACCTCGTCGGCGACTCCAGGGAGACCCTGCGCGCCCTCATCCCGATGCTCCAGCGCAAGGCGGACCGGGGCTGGCGGGAGAAGATCGAGAAGGACGTGCGGGAGTGGCACGACCTGTGCGACCGCTGGGCGGGCGAGCACTTCGAGAAGACCATCAACCCCCAGGCCGTCGCCGCCGAACTCTCGCCGCGGCTGCCGGATGACGTCATCCTGACGGCCGACTCCGGTTCCGGCACCAACTGGTGGGCACGCCACCTCATGCTGCGCGACGGCATGCAGGCCTCGCTCTCCGGCACCCTGGCCACCATGGGCCCGGGCACGCCCTACGCCATCGCGGCGCGGTTCGCCTACCCCGAGCGCCCGGTGATCGCCTTCATCGGGGACGGCGCGTTCCAGATGAACGGCATGAACGAGATGATCACCGTCAAGCGCTACCTGGACCGCCTGTCCGGGTCGGCGCCGCTGATCTTCTGCGTCTTCAACAACCAGGACCTCAACCAGGTCACCTGGGAGCAGCGCGCCATGGCCGGAGACCCCAAGTACCCGGGCTCCCAGGCCATCCCCGACGTCCCCTACGCCGCCTACGCCGAACTCCTCGGCCTCAAGGGCATCGTCTGCACCGACCCCAAGAAGGTCGGCTCCGCCTGGGACGAGGCGCTCGCCGCCGACCGGCCGGTGGTCCTGGAGTTCAAGGTGGACGCGGAGATCGCGCCGATCCCGCCGCACATCATGAAGGACCAGGGCAAGAAGGCCATCAAGGCGGCGCTGCACGACCCGGAGCTGACCGGGATCGCCACCAAGGGCGTACGCCAGAAGCTCACCGAGTACGCCGAGCACCTCCCCGGCCGGGGCAAGAAGTGAGCGGCGCCCGGCACCGGCGGACGAACGGCACCGAGGTCGTGGTCGTCACCGGCGCGACCGGCGGCGTCGGCCGGGCCACCGCCCGGGCCTTCGGCGCCCGCGGGGCCGCGGTGGCCCTGCTCGCCCGGGGCGAGCACGCCCTCGAACGCGCGGCCGAGGAGGTCCACGAGGCCGGGGGACGCGCGCTGCCAATGGTCGTGGACGTCGCCGACGCTCAGGCAGTGGACGCGGCGGCTTCCCGAGTCGAGGAGGAACTCGGCCCGATCGACGTATGGGTGAACGCGGCGTTCTCGACCGTCTTCGCGCCCGTGCCGGAGATCCGGCCCGAGGAGCTGAGACGGGCCACCGAGGTGACCTACTTCGGCTTCGTCCACGGCACCCAGGCCGCGCTGCGGCGCATGACACCGCGTGATCGCGGCACCATCGTCCAGGTGGGCTCGGCCCTGGCCGAGCGCAGCGTTCCGCTCCAGGCCGTCTACTGCGGGGCCAAGCACGCCATCCAGGGTTTCACCGAGTCGCTGCGCTGCGAACTGCTGCACGACCGCAGCGGGGTGCGGGTGACCATGGTGCAGATGCCGGGGCTCAACACGCCCCAGTTCAGCTGGGTCCTCACCCGGCTGCCCCGCCATCCGCGCCCGGTGGCCCCCGTCTACCAGCCCGAGGTGGCCGCCCGGGCGGTGCTGCACGCCGCGGACCACCCCGAGCGGCGCGTGTACTGGGTGGGCGGCTCCACCGTCGCCACGCTGCTGGGCCAGAAGTTCGCCCCGGGTCTCCTCGACCGCTACCTGGCCCGCACCGGCTACGACGGGCAGCAGACGGACCGGCCCGTCGACCCGTCGCGGCCGGCCAACCTGTGGAAGCCGCCGGACGACACCGCCCCCAACGACTACGGCGCGCACGGGATCTTCGACGACGAGGCCCACCCGCGCAGCCTCCAGTTCTGGATCTCCCGCAACCGCCGGCCGCTGGCGCTGGCCACGGCCGCGACCGGGGCGGTGGCCGCGGCACTCGTCGGGGGACTGCGCCGGCGCGGCGGCTGACGGACCGCCCCCGGGTCAGTCCGGTCTGCGGTCGATGTTCCGCGCCCACCAGTGGTGCTCGCAGAACCAGTGCCCGACCATCGCGCCGCCGAAGACGACGAACCCGACCCCGATCAGCCAGGACTCCACCACCAGCACGATGCCGACCGTGCCGTAGCTGAAGGCGTTGTCGAGGATGAGCGGAGTGAAGAAGAGGTACGAGAAGCCGCGCAGGCCGATCAGGCCCACCATCGTGGCGAACGCTCCCGGCAGCAGGTCCCGCCAGCGGACCTGGCCGCCCAGCAGGAAGTGCTGGCCCCACCAGAAGAACAGCATGCCGCTGGCGGTCGACAGTGCGATCCGCGCCGAACCGTGCAGCGCGGTCCGCGTCTGCACCTCCTGGTAGAGGTAGGCGGTCAGCAGGACCACCCAGGTCATCTGGCGCCAGATGCGGTGCCAGGGGCCGGCGGGCAGTTCCCAGATGCGCTCGTAGCCGTTCTGGACGCTCGCCGCGAAGGACACGCCGAACACCCCGAGCAGGATTCCGCCCCATACGCTCGTCGTGCCGACGACCTTGGTCGGCGGGCTGATGATGTCGGTCAGCACCTTGGCCGACCGCCCGGACAGCCCCATGCCGTCGGCCAGCCACGAGGCGAAGCCCCCGCGCCCCAGCGGGTCGGCCGCGGCCACCACGATCAGCAGCGGTGCGAGCGTGACCAGGGCGAGGGTGGCGAAGCCCATGGCCCTGTGCATCAGCTCCAGGTCCCGGCCGCGCCGGACCAGGGCGGACGCGGCCAGCCAGTCCCACGCGCGGTGGAAGGGCCGCCACCACCGGTTCACGGGGGCTCCTCGGGCGTCCTTTCGATGGCTCGCCACGGGGAACTGAGTGACCCGGCCCGCGTCCGGACAAACGTCGGTTGACCCGGACGGCCCGCGCATGGACCGGACGGCGTGGGGAACCGGCCCGGGAACGCGAGGGCGAGGGAGTGCGCGATGACGTCGGTGACCGGCCGGGAGACGGGGGCACTGGACGCGTGCGTGGTCGACGCGGTCGACGTGCACGCCTTCGAGATCCCCACCGACGGGCCGGGCGGGCGCGAGCAGGACGGCACCCTGGAGTGGGACGCCACGACCCTGGTCCTGGTGCGCGTGCACGCCGGGGGCCGCACCGGACTCGGCTACACCTACGGGGACGTCTCGGTGGCGTCCTTCGCGCACTCCGTGCTCGCGCCGGTCGTCGAGGGCGGCCCCGTCTCCTCGCCGCCCGCCCTGTGGGAGCGGATGGGCGCGCGGATGCGCAACGCCGGCCGCCCCGGCGCCGGGGCCATGGCCCTGTCCGCCGTCGACGTGGCGCTGTGGGACCTCAAGGCACGGCTGCTGGATCTTCCGCTGGTCCAGCTCCTGCCGGCGCACCACGACCGGGTGCCCGTCTACGGCAGCGGCGGCTTCACCAACTACCCCCTGGACCGACTCACCGACCAGCTCGCCGACTGGGCCGAGGAGGGCATCGGGCGCGTCAAGCTGAAGACCTCGCGGGACCCGGACGCCGACCCGCGGCGCCTGACCGCCGTACGCCGGGCGGTGGGGGACGGGACGGAACTGTTCACCGACGCCAACGGGGCGCTCGGCCGCAAGGAGGCCCTGTACTGGGCCCACCGGTTCCACGACGAGTGGGACGTGCGCTGGTTCGAGGAACCGGTCGGCTCCGCGGACCTGGAGGGGCTGCGGATGCTGCGCGAGCGGGGCCCGGCCCGGCTGGAGGTCGCCGCGGGGGAGTACGCCTTCACCGCCCAGGACTTCGCCAACCTGACCGAGGGGCCCGCGGTCGACTGCCTCCAGGCCGACGTCACCCGGTGCGGGGGCATCACCGGCGTGCTGGAGGTCGGCGGTGTGTCGGCCGTCCGGCACCTGGACCTGTCCGCGCACTGCGCGCCCGCGGTGTCCGCCCACGCCTTCTGCGCCGTGCGCCGCATGCGGCACCTGGAGTACTTCCACGACCACGTGCGCGTCGAGCGGCTGCTGTTCGACGGCGTCCTGGCGCCCGAGGGCGGGGCGCTGCGCCCCGACACCTCGCGGCCCGGGCTCGGCCTGGACGTCAGGTGGGCCGACGCCGAGCCCTACCGGGTGTACGGGGTCGCACCGCCGCGCTGACGCCGCCCTCGGGGCCCGGCGGCCTCAGGGATCGCTGCGCTCCTGCGCTTCCCGCACGCGCTCGTTGTGCCAGGCGACGGCCGCGCGTATCTGGGGCTCCTGGAGCCCCGTCCGGCAGCCGAGCTGGTCCATGGACAGGGCCGGCGGGCCGGTGGTCAGGGCCCGGGTCAGCTTCGCCGCCCACAGCTCCTCGTCCACGAAGGGCCGGTGCGCGTACCCGTCCTTGATCACGTCGAAGTGGTCGTCCGAGCACGCGGTGATGAGCCGCAGTCCGTCGAACCACTCGTTGGTGGCGTGCACCGAGGAAGAGTCCGGCACGTAGCCCGTCACGGACTCGTCCTCGGGGAAGACCCTGGCGCACAGGTCGCACAGCTCCATGGGGACCGGCTCGGCGGCCCGGCGGTCCTTCCTGCCCTTGCGCTTCCACATGGCGACTCCCGGGGTCGGTGTCCGGAATGCCGGAGTTACCCGCGGGGCGGGAAGCAAACGCCCCTCGCTCGCTCAGGGCAGCCCGCCCTGTTCGCAGACCCGTGCCGCCACGTCCCGGAGCTTGACGTTGTGGTCCTGCGAGTACCGGCGCAGTGCGGCGAAGGCCTGGTCCTCGGTGAGGCGGTGCCTGCCCATGAGGATGCCCATGGCCTCCCCGATGGTGTGCCGGGTGCCGATGGCATCCTGCAACTGCGCGTGGGTACGGGCGCTGGAGAAGGCGACCGACGCGTGGGACGCCAGCAGCCAGCCGGCCGTCTCGTCGGCCTCGGTGAAGGCGCCGGGCCGGTAGGAGTACAGGTTCAGGGCGCCGAGGTCCTCGTCCTCGGTGAACAGCAGGAAGCCCATCATGCTGCCGAGGTTCAGCTTGCGCGCTTCCGGGACGTACTTGGGCCAGCGCACCGCCTCGTCGGCGAAGTCGACGATCCGGAACCGGCGCTCCCCCGTGGAGGTGCGGGCGGCGTCGAAACACGGCCCCTCTCCGACCCGCCCCTGCAGGTCGTCGCTGTCGATCACCACCTGTTCCGTGGGGGCCAGCGACTGCACCTTGCCGCCGCGCAGGATGAGGATGCCGGCGGCGTCGCAGTCCGCCACCAGTTCGGTGGCCGAGGCGGTGATCCGCCGCAGGGTGTCGTTCACCGAATCCTGGGCCAGCAGATCGCGTGCGAGCGACGCCATCTGCTCCGCGAACCTGCGCCAGTCGTCCATGCCGTTTCCTCCCTCGTTCCTCTGACGATTGCCCCGGGGACGGGCGGACGCAACGGGGGAGGCCGCCGTGAACCATCTTGTTTCACGCTACATCTAAATGCATCATGCACTTATGGATGTGCCGAAGGAGGGCCCGGGACCGAGCGGTCCGCCCCGGGACGCACCGGACCCGGACGACCTGATCATCGCCGTGGAGCACATGATCCGGTACGTGCGGCAGAGCGCCCGCACCGGCGGCCTGAGCACCGCCGCCTCCTCGACGCTGGCCAGGCTGAGCCGCGAGGGCCCCCGGCGGCTGACCGAGCTGGCCAGGGCCGAGGGCGTCTCCCAGCCGAACATGACCCAGCTCGTCACGCGTCTGGAGCGCGCGGGCCTGGCCCGGCGCACCGCCGACGCGAGCGACGGCCGCGTCGTGCTCGTGGCCGTGACGGCCGCGGGCGCCGAGGTCCTGGCCGCGCGGCGTGCCGAGCGTGCCCACGCCCTGCGGCAGCTCATGGAGGACATGACCGGGCCGGAGCGGGAAGCCACCACCACCGCGCTCCTGGCCCTGGCCCGGGTCATCCGCAACCGTCCGTCCACCCCGGAGGAAGACCGCGCATGAGTGCACCCCGTGGAAAGGCCGCCAGTCCCTTCCGGCAGCCCAAGGCCGTCTGGGCCGTGGCCTTCGCCTGCGTCATCTCGTTCATGGGCATCGGCCTGGTCGACCCGATCCTGCCGGCCCTCGCCGAGAGCCTCGACGCCACGCCCAGTCAGGTCTCCCTGCT
The DNA here is from genome assembly GCF_044765285.1 of Streptomyces sp. NPDC102490. NCBI lineage: Bacteria > Bacillati > Actinomycetota > Actinomycetes > Kitasatosporales > Streptomycetaceae > Streptomyces > Streptomyces sp. NPDC102490. The sequence continues at coordinate 486,990 of NZ_JBIWJU010000004.1, read as the reverse complement.
GTTCAGCAGCTACCTGATCGTCACCGCCGTCGCCATGCTCTTTGTCGGCTGGGTCTCCAGCCGCATCGGCGCCAAGCGCACCCTGGTCACCGGCCTCGCCGTCATCGTCGTCTTCGCCGCCCTGGCCGGCGCCGCCGGCTCCATCAACGGCATCGTCGGTTTCCGGGCCGGCTGGGGACTGGGCAACGCCCTGTTCATCGCCACCTCCCTCGCGGTCATCGTGGCCTCCGCCAGCGGCGGCTTCAGCGGCGCGATCATCCTCTACGAGACCGCCCTGGGCCTCGGCATCGCCGTCGGCCCCCTGCTCGGCGGCGAGCTGGGCGGCATCAGCTGGCGCGGCCCGTTCTTCGGCGTCGCGGCCCTGATGGCCGTCGCCCTGATCGCCACCCTCGCCTTCGTCCCCGACCTGCCGAGGCCCGAGCGGGTCACCTCACCGCTCGCCCCGCTCAAGGCCCTGCGCCATCGCGGCCTGCTCACCATGGGCATCATGGCCCTGCTGTACAACTGGGGCTTCTTCACCATGCTCGGCTACGCCCCGTACCCGATGGAACTGGACGCCCACGAACTCGGCCTGGTCTTCACCGCCTGGGGTCTGCTGGTCGCCGCCTTCAGCGTCTTCTTCGCGCCCCGCCTCCAGGCCCGCTACGGCACCGCGCCCGTCCTCTACGCCAACCTGCTCGGCCTCGGCGTCGTCATGGCCGTCATAGCCGCGGGCGTCACCGACCCCACCACCGTGATCGTCGCGGTCATCGTCAGCGGCGCCTTCATCGGCATCAACAACACCCTCACCACCCAGGCCGTCATGCTGGTCTCGCCGGTCGAGCGTCCGGTGGCCTCCTCCGCGTACGGCTTCCTGCGCTTCATCGGCGGCGGTCTGGCCCCCTACGTCGCCGGGAAGCTCGCCGACGCCACCGACCTGAGCGTCCCCTTCTACCTCGGAGCCGCCACCTTCCTCCTCGCCGTCCCCATCCTGGCCGGCGGACACCGGCTGCTCCGCCAGGCCGAGGCGGACACCGGCGAAGGCGAACCCGTGACCCCGACGCTGACGCCCGTCGGCGCCCCGGCCCCGACCGACGCGCCGCCGGTGGTCGTGGCCGTCGGCGCCCATCACGAGGCGGCCGCCGTCGTGGACGCCGCGGCCCGTCTCGCCCGCGACACCGGGAGCCCGCTGGAGGTCGTGCACGTCCGGCAGACCGCCGTCGTCGAGGAACAGGCCGCCGAGACCGAGACCGAAGCGGAGGCGAAGGCCGCCGTCACCGCCCACCTCGACCGGCTGGGCGGCCTCGGCGTGGCCGCCACCGGCCAGGTCCTCACCGGCGTCGGCGACCACGCCGCCGCGGGCCGCGCCCTGGCCCGGCACGCCGCCGAGGCCGGGGCCCGCGCGGTCGCGGTCGGCCGCTCACCGCGCGGCCCGCTGGCCCAGTTCGCCGAGGGCAGCTTCACCAGCGCCCTCACCCACGCCGCCACCTGCACCGTCGTCCTCGTCGACCCCGACGCGGAGCCCCGGCCCCTGACCGCGGCGTCCCTCTCCCGGCTGCGCTCCGAGGCACGGTGAGCGGCCTCGGGGCGCGGTGAGGCGTCGCGGCTCAGGACGCCTGCTCCAGGTCGGTGCTCCTGGTGAGGGCCTCGTTGGCGTCGATCTCCTGCCGCAGCCGCTCCAGGCGGGCGCGGGCACCGGCGAGCGCGTCCGAGCCGAGCAGGAGCCGCAGCGGCGGCGCCGCGGAGTCCACGACGGCGGCGATCGCGGCGGCGGCGCGGACGGGGTCGCCGGGCTGGCGGCCGGAGACCGCCAGGGTGGTGGCCCGGCGCCGGCCCGCGGTCTGCTCGTAGTCCTCGAGCCGCGTCGGTGACTGCCGCATCGACGTCCCGGCCCACTGGGTCCGCAGACCGCCGGGCTCGACGATGGTCACCGCGATGCCGAGGGGCGCGACTTCCGCGGCCAGCGACTCGGACAGCCCCTCGAGCGCGAACTTGGTCGCGTGGTAGTGGCCGGTCGCCGCGAAGGCCGCGAGACCGCCGAAGGACGAGATGTTCACGATCCGCCCCGAGCGGCGGGCCCGCATGCCGGGCAGGACGGCCTTCAGGACGGTGACCACGCCGTGCACGTTGGTGTCGTAGAGGGCGCGCACCGCGGGGTCCTCACCCTCCTCGACAGCGGCGAGGTAGCCGTATCCGGCGTTGTTGACCAAGACGTCGATGCGCCCGAACTCCTTCTCGGCCGCCTCGACGGCGGCGGCCACCGACTCGGGGTCGGTGACGTCCAGACGGAGGGCGAGGGCGCGGTCCCCGTGGGCTTCCGCGAGGCCGGCCACGCTCGCCGTGTCGCGGGCGGTGACGGCGACCCGGTCGCCGCGCTCCAGGGCGTGCCGGGCGAGGGCGCGGCCCAGGCCGCCCGACGTCCCGGTGATGAACCACACCGGTGTCCCCCCGGGCGCGTCGGAGGTGCGGGTCGGGTCGTCGTTCGGTGCGGTGGTTCGCTGTGTCATGCCTCCCATTGCAGCCGGACCCGCGGCAGTCGTGCCACACCTCCTCGAGGGTGGCCCCCGGAGGGCCTGCCTACGGCGTCCTCGCAGGTGGCCGGGCGCGGGGTAGAGTCGGCCCGATGGCCCGTGACGACCACACCGACGCCAATCCGGTCGGTTCCTTCCTGCGCAGCCGCCGGGAGCGGATCGATCCCGCCTCCGCGGGCGTCGTCGACAACACGCGGCGGCGGGTCAAGGGCCTGCGCCGCGAGGAGTTGGCGCTGCTCGCCGGGGTGAGCCCCTCCTACTACGCCCGTATCGAGCAGGGCCGCGACCGGCACCCCTCCCGCGAGATCCTCCAGGCCCTGGCCGACGTGCTGCGCCTGGACGACACCGAGCGGGCCTACCTGTGGTCCCTGGTCGCGCCGTCCCTCGCCCCCGCGGACGCCCGGGCAGATGCCCCGGCCGACACGGTCCGGGCGGGGGTGCGGGTCCTGCTGGAGCGCTGGAGCGACCTGCCCGCCTTCGTCGTCGGGCCACGCCGTGACGTCCTGGCCGCCACCGCCCTGGCCCCCCGCGTCAACCCGGCGTGGAGCCCGGGGCACAACCTCGTCGAGTTCACCTTCCTGGACCCGCGGGCCCGGCAGGTGTACCCGGACTGGGAGGAGATCGGCCTCCAGGCGGTCGCGGGCCTGCGCACCACCGCGGCGGCCCGGCCCGCGGACGTCGCCGCCTTCGTGGCGAGTCTGCGTGAGCGCAGCGAGAGGTTCCGGGCCCTGTGGGACTCCCACGACGTCTACGACCGCGTGACGGGCCGCAAGCGTCTCGCGGTCGACGGCGTCGGGACCCTCTCCCTCGACTTCGAGACCTTCGCCCTCGCCGGTCCCGAAGGGCACGTGCTGTACGTGTACTTCCCGCACCCCGGCAGCGAGGACGACACCGCGCTGCGGGCCCTCGCGCGCGAGGTGGACGCCGGCCCGCCGACGTCGCCCGCGCCCTGATCAGGGGCCGTCGCCGCCGGGGGAGGGCCGCAGCCGGTCGGCGGCCTCCGGCGGCTGGACGCGCATGCCGGCACGCCGGCGGTGCACGGTCAGGTACGTCACCCCGTCCGGGCCTGCGAGCACGGACCGGGCCGAGCCGTGCGGCAGCCAGGTCAGGACGCCCGCGCGCAGGGGGTGTTCGCCGTCGGCGGCGCCGAGGCGGGCCGCGCCGTCGAGGACGAGGAGCAGGACGTCGAGGTCGGGCTCGGTGTGGACCTCCACCCGTCCCTCGGCGGGGAGGCGGACGACGTTGGCGTCGAGCTGCCGTCCCGGTTCCGCCAGCTTCCACAGCGCGCCGGACGGAGCGCCGCCGCCCAGGGACACGAGCTCCGCCGTGTCGCACAGCACCCGGGGGAGGGGAGAGTCCGCCGCCGTACCGGCGGAGCCGCTGTCGTCCACTGTCATCAGATGCCGCCGATCCGTGTGCCCAACCGTGCCCGCACGCCGCCCTCTTGGGCGGTATGCCCCGGGCGCGGCCGTCCAGTGACGCACCCCACAGGGCCCGTACCCCGGGTAAAGGCGAATCTAGCATGCGTATTTGATAGCTTCCCGGTGTGCGGCTGACGAAGTTCACCGACCTGGCGCTGCGTTCCGTCATGCGCCTGGCGGTCGTGAGAGACGGTGACGAACCGATGGCCACCCGAGAGGTGGCCGAGGTCGTCGGTGTGCCGTACACCCACGCGGCGAAGGCCATCACCCGTCTGCAACACCTGGGGGTGGTGGAGGCGCGGCGCGGTCGCGGCGGCGGGCTGACCCTGACCGGCCTGGGGCGGCGCGCCTCGGTGGGCTGGCTGGTGCGCGAACTGGAGGGCGACGCCGAGGTGGTCGACTGCGAGGGTGACCATCCCTGCCCGCTGCGCGGGGCCTGCCGGCTGCGCGGGGCGCTCCGCGACGCCCAGGAGGCGTTCTACGCCGCGCTCGACCCGCTCACCGTGACCGACCTGGTGGCCTCACCGACCGGCCCGGTCCTGCTCGGCCTGACGGACCGCCCCTCGGGATGACCGGGGGTGGTCCCGAAGGGTGCCTGGCCGTGCAGTAAAACACGCATCTCATCTACCGATTAAGGAGTCGCTGTGCTCTCCGAACAGTCCGTTCCGGTGGTACGCGCCACCCTTCCCGCGGTCGGTGCGGCCATCGGTGACATCGCCGACCTGTTCTACCGCAGGCTCTTCGACGCCCACCCCGACCTGCTGCGGGACCTGTTCAACCGCGGGAACCAGGCCAACGGCGAGCAGCAGCGGGCCCTGGCGGGCTCCGTGGCCGCGTTCGCCGGCCTGCTGCTGGAGAACCCGGACGAGCGCGCCGACGTGCTGCTCTCGCGCATCTCGCACAAGCACGCCTCGATCGGCATCACCTCCGACCAGTACACGATCGTCCACCGGCATCTCATGGCCGCCGTCGCCGAGGTGCTCGGCGACGCCGTCACCCCCGAGGTGGCCCGGGCCTGGGACGAGGTCTACTGGCTGATGGCCCACGCGCTCATCGCCCTGGAGACGCGGCTCTACGCGCTGAAGGGCGTCGCGGACGGAGACGTCTGGCGCCCCATGGAGATCGTCGACCGGGTCGAGGAGAGCGCCGACGCGGTCTCCCTCGTACTGGGGCCGGCCGACGACCGTCCCGTCGCACCCTTCCGGCCGGGCCAGTACGTCAGCGTCCAGGTCGAACTGCCCGACGGCGCCCGGCAGATCCGCCAGTACAGCCTGTCCGCCGCCCCCGGCCGCTCCGCCTGGCGCGTCACCGTCAAGCGTGTCCGGGGCGAAGGACAGCCGGACGGCGAGGTCTCCTCCTGGCTGCACGCCAACGCCCGCAAGGGCGACGTGCTCAGCGTGTCGCTGCCGGCCGGCGACCTGGCCCTGGCGGAGCACGACGGCCCGCTGCTGCTGGCCTCCGCCGGCATCGGCGTCACGCCGATCCTCTCCATGCTCGGCCACCTGGCCGCCGCCGGCGCCACCCGCCCGGTGACCGTCGTGCACGCCGACCGCACCCCCGACGACCACGCCCACCGGCAGGAGCAGCTCGACCTGGTGCGCGCGCTGCCCGACGCCCGGCTCCACCTGTGGTACGAGGAGCCCGGCGACCAGGCCCCCGAGGCGTCCACCGGCCGCGCCGACCTCACCGGCCTCGACCTGCCCGAGGGCCTCACCGCCTACCTGTGCGGACCGGTGCCGTTCATGCGCGCGGTCCGCGGCGACCTGCTGCGCCGCGGGGTGCCCGCCGAGGCCATCCACTACGAGGTCTTCGGCCCCGACCTCTGGCTCGGACGGCAGGAGCGGCGGCCGGGCCCGACGGCCGCCGCGGAACTCCCTGACGGGCGTTAGGCCGCCGCGGTGAACGCGGTGCTGATCGCGGTGTCGACCCGGGCGTGTATCACCAGGCGGGGGCCCGAGGTGTCGGCGTTGTCCGCCAGCAGCCGCCGGATCGGCGCGCTGTGCGTCACCACGGACATCAGGACCCCGAGCCGCCCGCACCACTGGTGTGCCCGGAGCACCGCGCTGACCGCGGCGGGGCCGCTCGCCCGGTCGGTCAGGACGATGACGACGGGGGTCGGCTGATGGGCGTCGACCAGGTTGGTGATGTGCGTGGTCAGCGCGGCCCGCCCGTCGATTCCCGGGTCCTGGTCCACCGTGATGACCAGGACCCCGTGCTCCAGGGTGTGGGACAGCATCGCGGCCTCCGATCCGTCGCCTGGCGGCGAAGTTGTGTTCAGTGAAGGTGCCCGGACCCGGCTCCGCAATGCGCCCTGCGACGGACCGGTCGCGCGGCCGCCGGGACACCGGCACCGAGTACGCTCGCCCGGACCGCCTCCGACCTCGTACGATCGTCGCCCGGTCCGCCTCCGACCGCCGTCGATCACCGCTGGGAGCCCCGACCCGTGCCCGCCCTCCTGCCGCCGTCCCGCACCGGGGCCGCCCGACTGCTGGACCCGCGCCACCTGACCCGGGTGGAGGACGGCGAACGACTGCACTCCCTGCTCTGGAACCCGGGGCCGGGCTGGCGGATGGCCAGCAGCGCGGTGCTGGGCGGCGGGATCGCCGAGCGCGCCTGGGTGCTCAACGCCCAGGTCGCCCACGGCTACCGGCGCACCGACCCCGCCCGGCACCTGGCCCAGCTGGCCCGTGCCGCCGGTGCCCGCGGGCCGGGCGTGGGCCTGATGACCGCCGCCGACGTGTCCGCCCACGGCCGGGCCCGGGACGGCGGGGCCGAGGCCCTGGCGACCGCCGGCATCTCGGTACGCGGCTGGGCGGCCGCGCCGGAGGAGTGCGCCACCGGGGCCGCGCTGCCGGGAACCGTCAACATCGTCGTCGCGCTGCCCGTCGCACTGAGCGACGCCGCCCTGGTCAACGCGGTGATGACGGCGACCGAGGCCAAGGTCCAGGCACTGCTCGACGCCGGTCTCGACTGCTCCGGCACCCCCACCGACGCGGTGTGCGTCGCCGCCAGGTCCCCGCGCGACGGCGCCGACGTGCACGCCTTCGCGGGCCCCCGGTCCGAGTGGGGCGCCCGGCTCGCCCGGGCCGTCCACCGGGCCGTGGTCGCCGCCCTGCCCGCGCCCTCCTGACGCCCGGACCCGTGTCGCCCGGAGCCGCTTCCGCTACAGCGAGGTCCTGCGCCGGACCGCCGCCGCCCGCAGGCCCAGCGCCACGGCGAGCAGCACCCAGGCCACGGCGCAGTACACCCACGCCGTCGCGCCGCGCGCGAGATCGACGGCGCTCCACACGGCCCACAGCGCGAGCACCACGCACAAGGCCGTCCAGGCGATGTCGGCGACGCGACCGCGCAACTGCGCGCGCTGCCTCGTGCCCGGCTCCAGATCGCCGAGACCGTCGTCGACAGGTGCCTTCCGTTCGTCCACGTCCGACTCCTTCGGGATGTCACTGCAAAGTGAACAGCGACTACCCCGAGGGAGGTTGGGCAAGCGGAGCGGAAGCGAGTGCGTGCGTGGGGGCGGCCCGGCCGGGCCGCCCCCACGCTGGTCCACCGCCGGCGTCAGCGCTGCGAGGTCTTCTCCAGCGCCTTGTCGAGGGCGGCCTGGAAGCCGTACGCCCACAGCTGGTTCACCCGGCTGCGCTCGTTGGAGTTCGGGTAGGGGTTGGTGCAGGACGGGCCGGGGCCGCCGCCGGACATCAGCTCGCTGCACGGGCCGGAGTAGTGGTCGGGCAGGCCGAGCACGTGCCCGGTCTCGTGGGCGGTCACGCGGGTCGAGTCGTACTGCTGGTTCTGCCGGTAGTCGAGGAAGATGTACCCGCTGCCGTGCCCGTCCGTGGAGGCGTACGAGCCGCGCGAGTCGTTGCCCTCGTAGTACGCGAAGTCCGCGCCCGAACTCGACTCCGCGAGCCGCACGTTGGACACCGAGCTGTTCCAGATCTGGGCCGAGCGGGATATCTGCGAGCGGAAGCTCGGCGCGTTGGTGGCGCTGTAGTAGACCGTGACGGCCGCGGCGGCCGACGGGTTGGCGGCGCGCTTCTCGGCGACGGACTTGACGACCGCCTCGAAGAACGCACGGTTGGCGGCCGCGTCCTCGCCCGAGCCGGCCGAGGGCTGGTAGCCGAGCTGGGCGGCCCGGACCGGCTCCTGGGGCGCCGCGGCCGTCGCGGCGGGGCCGGTGCCGAGCACGGCCGCCGTCAGGCCGAGACCGACCGCGGTGGACAGCAGGGGCAGGCTGATACGCATCGATGACTCCTTGAGTGGGGGAGTGAGGAGAAGTCGTCATCGGCGAGTGTGGGGCGCCCGTGAGCCCGCTGTGATGATGGCAACAGGTGATAGGGCCGGGCTATCACCACCGTCCGGCCACTCGTTGCGGCTTTGACCAGAGTGCAGAACTCGCCCTGTTCCGCCGCGTTTTGTTCACCTGGCGCAACCTACTGTTCCGCTTTACGCTCCCTGCATGGAGCTCGAGGTGAGGCACCTACGCGCACTGTGCGCCATCGCCGACGCCGGCAGCCTGCACCGGGCGGCACGCCAACTGGGCGTGGCGCAGCCCACGTTGAGCACCCAACTGACCCGCATCGAACAGGCCCTGGGCGGCCCCCTGTTCACCCGGGAGCGCACCGGCTGCCGCCCCACCCCGCTCGGGCGGACGGTGCTCGGCCGGGCCCGGCCGCTGCTGGCCGACATGAGCACACTGGTCCGCGAGGCCCGCGCCGCGGCGGCCGGCGGCGACAGCAGGCTGCGGATCGGCTCCACGGCCAGCCGCGCCCTGGCCGGCTGGCTGCGCCGGCTCAGACGGCCGGGCCTGGAGCCCACCCTGCAAATGGACGTCTCCGCCAACGCGCTGCTGCGCCGGGTCACCGAAGGGCAGCTCGACGTCGCCTTCGTGCACGAGGTCGAGGGCAGTGCGCTGCACATCCCCGAGGGACTGCGGCTGCGGGTCCTGGTCGAGCGCGAACCGCAGTTCGTGATGCTGCCCGCCGACCACCCCGCGGCCGCCCGGCCCGTCGTGCGGCTCGCCGACCTCGCCGACGACCGGTGGATGGTCGACCCCACCGTCGACGGCGAATGGGACGGCGTGCACCGCATGCTGCGCGCCGTCGGCCTCAACCCCCGGGTGCTGCACGGCGACTACCACACCGCCGCCTCCCTGGTCGCCACCGGCGAGGTCGTCACGGTCTGCCAGCCCAGCTCCCAGTCCCGCCCCGACATGGCGGTACGGCGCCTGTACGGCGACCCCCTCGGTGTGCGCCTGCTGCTGGCCGCCCGCACCCGGGCGGAGCTGGACGCCGTCTTCCCGGCGCTGGAGGACGCGTACTGGGAGGTCGCCCGCCAGTCCACCGCGTACCGGGAGTGGCTGGAAGGGGGCGGGGTCCGGACGCTGCCCCGGTGCCCGGCGACCACCGCCACGGGCACCGGCCGGGTGGAGTTCGTACGGGCCCGCTGAAGGCTCCGTACGCCCCGCTCCCCGCAGGATCGCCCCAACCCGGCCAATAGGGTGATTTTCATACCGGACCGGTGTGTCCACGTGACCGAGCGGTTACGGACAGCATCATGAGCTCTGCACGACGACTTCCCCCCTTGCGTTCGCTGGCCGTCACGGGCGCCCTGGGCGCCTCCGCCCTGCTGCTGACGGCCTGCACGAACGCCGATACGAACCGTTCCAGCGTCGCGGAGGCGGCTCAGACCGAATCCCCCTCCGCGTCCGCCACCGATACCGCGTCCGCGTCCCCCTCCGGCTCCCCGTCGGCCTCGATGAACGAGGACCGGACCGAGCGCAAGGACCTCGTCTCGGCGACGAAGGTCACCTGGGACAAGGCCGCCGCCACCGCCGTCAAGGAGGTCCCCGAGGGCAAGCTCGTGGACCTCGAACTCAAGCGCGTGGAGGCCGACGCCACCGCGTCGCCGACCGGATCGCCGACCGGCTCGGCGAGCCCGAGCATGCCGAACCCCGCGCCCAGTGCGGGCGCCCCGGAGTGGGAGGCCAAGGTCGCCCAGTCCGACGGCACCCTGCACCGCATCGACATCGACGCGGTGAACGGCAAGGTCTTCCGCACCATGGCCGACCCGGACCAGGACCCCGACGACAAGACCCAGATCACCGAGTGGCTGGACAAGGCCAAGCAGACGCCGGAGCAGGCGGTCAAGGCGGCCACCGCCAAGGCCAAGGGCACCGTCACCCACGTCGAACTCGACGACAACGACGACCAGCAGGTCGTCTGGGGCGTCGACGTGGTGAACAAGGACAACTGGAACAAGACCACCGTCGAGGTCGACGCGGCCAGCGGCAAGGTGCTGGGCCAGAAGGTCGACAAGGACTGAGTCACCCTTCCGGACACCGACGGGAGCAGCGGGCCGCGCGGTCCACTGCTCCCGTTCCGCATGCCGTCAGGGCGTCACCCGGCCGGTGCCGCGGGTGCCACGGGCGCCGCGGCCTCGGCCGGCTCCCCACCACCGCGCGGCAGCGTCGACACGGCCAGGAAGCCGAGGACCGCCACCGCGGCGAAGAAGTAGAAGCCCCACGGGTGGCCGACCCCCGACGCGACCAGCGCGCCGGTGATCGACGGGCCGACGATCGACCCGATCCGGCCGATCCCGGACGCCGAGCCGAGCGCGGTGCCCCGCACGGACGCCGGGTAGAAGTGCGTCACGTAGGCGTACACGAGCACCATGGCCGAGAAGACGAACACGCCGGTGAAGAAGACCACGACGTTGAGCAGCAGGTCGCTCTCCATCCTGATGCTCAGACACCCCAGCATGAGCACCGAGACCGCGAACCAGACCATGGTGGTGCCCTTGATGCCCCGCCGGTCGGCCACGAACCCGCCGAGGACCAGACCGACGACACCGCCGATGTTGAGCACGAGGAGCTGGGTGACCGCCGTCGGCACGGGGTAGCCCGCGTCGTTCATCAGCTTCGGCAGCCAGGTGTTGAGGCCGTAGACCAGCAGCAGGCCCATGAACGAGGCGACCCAGATGCCGATGCCCGCGCGCAGGTACGCCGGCTTGAGCAGCTCGCTGAACGGCACGCGGTGTGCCCCGTCCTCCTTGGCCCGCACGAAGGCCGCCGACTCCGGCAGCTTGAACCACTGGATCGCGGCGATCACCAGGCCGACGACACCGAGCAGGTAGAAGAGGATCTCCCAGTCGTCCGTCACCTGAAGGGCCAGCAGCGAGGTGATCACTGCACCGGTGTGGTAACCGGTCATCGTCAGGGTGCTGGCCCGCGCCCGGCGGCTGGCCGGCATGTGCTCGGCCATCATCGTGAGCGAGACCGGCATGCACGCGCCCAGGCCCAGACCGGCGAGGAGGCGCAGCGCGGCGAACATCGCGACGGAGTTCGCCAGCGGCACCACGAGGGTGAGGACCGAGAAGAGCACGACCGAGCCGATGAGCAGACGGCGCCGGCCCAGCCGGTCGGCCAGCGGACCGACGCAGACCGCGCCGATGGCGACGCCCACCAGCGAGAGCGTCGCGATGGTGGTCGCGTCGCCCGCGGTCATGCCGAGGTGGTGGGTCTTGAGCAGGGTGGGGATGATGGCGCCGAGGACGACGAGGTCGTAGCCCTCCAGCAGGACGGTGATCCAGCACAGGATCACCGTCCACGTGCCGCCGGCGGCGCGGCCGCTCCGCGCGGGCGTGCCGGACGTGGTGGTGGAAGCCATGATGATTCTCCCCCCGGGGACGGGTGTGAGTGGGCGGAGCCGGACCGGCCGGGGCGGCCGGGTGGGGCCGGTACGGGGGACCGGAGGGATCAGAACGGGTAGTCGGCGATGTCCGGGCGGACCGTGAGCCACTGGGTCTCGGTGAACGCCTCGACGTTGGCCGCGGCGCCGCCGAACCGGGAGCCGGTGCCGGACGCCTTGACCCCGCCGAAGGGGGCGTTGGGCTCGTCGCTGACCGTCTGCTCGTTGATGTGCACCTTGCCGGAGTCGATCCGGTCGGCGAGCTTCATCGCCGTACCCACGTCGCCGAGGATGCCGACGGACAGCCCGTACTCGCAGTCGTTGACGATCCGCGCGGCCTCCTCCGTCGTGGAGAAGGAGATGACGGGAGCGACGGGGCCGAAGATCTCCTCGCGCCAGGCCGGCATGTCCGTCGTCAGACCGGTCAGCACGGTGGCGCGGTAGCCGGCGCCGTCGATCTCGCCGCCGGCGGCGACCTTGGCCCCCGCCGCGACGCTGTCGGTGACGATGCCGTGCACCCGCTCCAGCTGCCGGCGGTCGATGAGCGGACCCAGCGCCACGTCCTCACGGGCCGGGTCGCCCACCGGCAGCGCCTCCGCCTTCGCGGCGAGCGCGGCGGTGTACTCCTCGACCAGCGACTCGTGCACGATGTGCCGCCCGGTCGTCATGCAGATCTGCCCCTGGTGCAGATACGAACCGAACGCGCCCGCCGAGGCGGCCTTCGCCACGTCCGCGCCGGGCAGTACGACCAGCGCGTTGTTGCCGCCCAGCTCCAGGTGCGCCCGCTTCAGCAGCCGCCCGGCCTGCTCGCCGATGGCCCGCCCGACCGGAGTGGAACCGGTGAAGGAGATCACCCGGACCTCGGGCGCCTCCACCACGGCCCGGCCGACCGACCCGTCGCCCGGCAGCAGGTGCAGGACACCGGCCGGAAGACCCGCCTCCTCGAAGATCCGGGCGATGACGACACCGCCGCTCACCGCGGTGCGCGGGTCCGGCTTCAGCAGCACCGCGTTGCCGAGCGCCAGCGCGGGGGCCACCGAACGCAGGCCGAGGATGAGCGGGAAGTTGAAGGGGGCGATCACGCTGACGACACCGGCGGGGCGGCGCCGGGCGAGCGACCAGCGGGCGTCCTCCGAGGTGAGCACCTCGCCCTGGGGGTGCGTCGGCAGCCCGGCGCACTCGAAGCACTCGCCGATCGCGAGCCCCGCCTCGAAGCCCGCCTTGGACCGCACCGAGCCGGCCTCGCGCACCAGCCAGTCCTCGATCTCGGCGGCGTGCTCGGTGAACAGCTCCCCGGCGCGCCGCAGTACGGCGGCCCGCCGCTGCGGCGAGGTGGCCGCCCACGCACGCTGGGCCTCGGCGGCCCGGGCGGCGGCGCGGTTCACGTCCTCGGCCGTGGCCAGGCCCACCGTGCCGAGCCGGTCACCGGTGGCGGGCTCGGTCACCGGCTGCCCGGTGGGGGAGTCCTGCCAGCCGTCGCTGTGGAACTTCCCGCCCCAGACGGCGCTGTCCAGGAGTGTCATCGTCTTCCCTCTCGTCGGGGTCTTCGGTCGGGGTCTTCGGTCTTCCGCGGCCGGGGGGCTTCGGCCCGGGTCGTGGTCGAGTCGGTCAGGAGGGCGTGGTGAGCGCCGTGTCCACCTGGATCAGCCGGGGGTGGTCCGGCGTCTCGGCGAGCGCGGCGCGCAGCTGAGCCACCCCGGCGACGTGCTGGGCGGGTACGCCGTAGCCCTCCGCGATGCGGGTGAAGTCCAGGCCCGGGATGTCGAGTCCGGGCGCGTCCGGCACCCCGAGCAGGCCGCCGAACCAGCGCAGCGCCCCGTACGTGCCGTTGCGCAGCAGGACGACGGTCAGCGGGACCCGGTGCTGCGCGGCCGTCCACAGGGCGGTGATGCCGTAGTTGGCCGAGCCGTCCCCGATCACGGCGGCCACCGGACGGCCGGGCTGGGCCATCGCGACACCGACCGCGCCGGGCAGCCCGAAACCGAGGCCGCCGGCCGCCGGGAAGTAGTAGGAGCCCGGACGGCGCAGGTCCATCTGGCGCCACCACGCCGCGTTGGTCGACGTCGACTCGACGACGTACGCGGTGTCCTCGGGCAGCTCCTCGCGCAGCGCGGCGAAGACCTGCTCGGGGTGGAGCGCCGGCCCCTCGGCGGTGAGCGGCTCGGGCGCGGGCCGGTAGGCATCCGCGCCGGCGGGGGTACCGGTCGCGTCCAGCGACTCCAGGAGTACGTCGATGACGGCACCCGGGTCCGCGACCAGCGCCTCGCCCATCGGCGCCCGCGCCGCGGCGGCGGCGTCCTCGGTCACCTGGACCAGCCGGGTGCCCTCGGGCAGGTACCGGCCGGGCAGGTGCTCGTGGTAGCGGAAGACCGGCGCGCCCAGCACGAGCACCAGGTCGTGGCCCTCGAACGCCTCCGAGACCGGCGCGATCCCGGCGGGCAGCACGCCCCGAAACTGTGGATGCCGGTTCGGGAACGGCAGCCGGAACTGCGAGGGCGCCGCCCACACCGGACCGCCCAGCCGCTCGGCCAGCCGCACGGCGTCGTCGAAGCGGCCGGCCGCGTCGATGTCGCCGCCCAGCACGAGCGCGGGGCGCCGGGCCGAGGCGACCCGCTCCACCAGCCACCGGCGCTGCTCGCCGCCCGGCACCGAGGCCCGCAGCACCCGCCGGTCGAGCACGGCCAGGGCGTTGTCGTCGACGTCGGCGGACCAGTCGTCGTACGGCACGGACAGGTAGGTCGGCCGGCGCTGGAGCCGCGCCTCGAAGACGGCCTGGGCGAGCGCGCGCGGCACGTCCCCGGCGCACGCCGGTTCCGCCGCCCAGCCGACCAGCGGCTTCATCAGAGCGGGGGCGTCGACGCTGGCCAGGTTGGCCTCGGGGCCGATCGCGGGGCGCACCTGCTGCCCGGCCACCACCACGAGCGGCGTACGGGAGGCGACGGCGTTCGTCAGGGCGCCCATCGCGTTGCCGGAACCGGAGGCGGCGTGCAGGTTGACCAGCACCGGGCGGCCGGTCGCCTGGGCGTACCCGTCGGCCATGCCGACGACGGCGCCCTCGTGCAGACCGAGGACGTAGCGGAAGCCGTCGGGCAGTCCGGCGAGGAAGGGCAGCTCGTTGGAGCCCGGATTGCCGAAGACGGTGGTGAGTCCCTGGCGCTCCAGGAAATCGTGGGAGACACGACGCACGGATGGCACGGACGTTCCTTTCGAAGTGACGCGGCACACGCTAGGCACCCCACGACATGGGCACCAATAGATGTTTCGCCATTCCGATATAGAGTCCGTCGATATGGGCACCTTCGATCTCAACCTCGCCCGCGTCTTCGTGCTGCTCTACGAGACCGGCAGCGTCACGGCCACCGCGGAGACGCTGCACGTCACGCAGCCCACCGTCAGCTACAGCCTGGGCAAGCTGCGCCGGCACTTCGACGACGAACTGTTCCGCCGCAACGGACGCGGGCTGACCCCCACCGCCGGTGCCCGGCGGCTGTACCTGCCGCTCCAGCGCGCGCTGGCGGAGATCGACGGGACGGTCCGCCAGGGCGACGTCTTCGACGCCGGGACCATGTCGGGCCGCTTCACCATCGCCCTGTCCGACCTCGGCGAGGCCACGCTGCTGCCGAGGCTCGTGGCCGCCGCGCGCGAGCGGGCGCCGGGGGTGTCCTTCACCGTCCGCCCCTTCGACGTGGAGGACGCCGAGGGGCAGCTGCGCCGCGGCGACCTCGACGCGTTCGTGGCCACCCCGGTGATCACCTCGCACCTCACGGTGCGTATCCCGCTCTTCCGGGAGCGCTACGTCCTGATGGTCGCCGCGAACCATCCGCGCGTGCGGGGCGACGCGGTCACCCCGGAGGACCTCGCGGCCGAGCACCACGCGACGGTGTTCGGACCCAGCGGCCACGTCACGCCCAGGGACCTGCTGGGCGCCCACGGGCTCCTGGAACGGGTGGCCGTGGACGCCACCCGCTTCTCGATGCTGCCCTACCTGCTGGAACAGACCGACCTGGTGGCCATCGTCCCCGAGTACGTCGGCGAGGTCTTCACGGCCTCCCACCGGGTGCGCCTGGTGCGGCTGCCGTTCGAGACCGAGCCCATCGAGATCGCCCTGTACGCGCGGCACGAGTCGTCCCGCAGCCCGGCCCAGCGCTGGCTCGTGCGGTTCCTGGCCGAGGTGCTGGGCGAGCAGGTGAGTGCGGCCCAGCTGCCGCCGTCGAGCCGTCGTTAGGTCGTTGGGCCCACCGCCCTGGCGGCACCGGAACCCACCGTTCCGAACTGCGCACCGTCACCGACGCGTTGGACTTCCGGCCGTACGGCAACGGCGTCCATTACGACGTCGCCCCGGGCCGCCGCCTGCTGATCCACGCCGCGCGAGCTGCCCGGTCCCGGGCGGCGAACTGTCCGCGGAGACGACGGGGACAACGCCCCGGCGGCGGAGTTCCGTTGAGCGTCCTAACCGGCCCCGACGCACCCATCCGGGCCGGGCGCGTTTGCCGACGCGGTGAGGGGCAAGGCGGTGTCCATGAGCGAGCCGAACAAGGACACGAACAAGAAGCCCACCAGCACGCGGACCGCCGAGACCAAGGCGCGCGACGCCGCCGAGAAGGCGACCGCGCCCGCCGCACGGGCGGGACAGGCCGCCGCGGGCAAGGCGAGTGACGTCGCGTCGGCGGCCAAGACCGGTGCCCAGCGTTCCGCCGACGCGGCGAACGGCGCCGTGCAGACGGCGGCCAAGGGCGTCGCGGCCGGCCGCCAGGCCGTCGTCACCACCTCGGGTCAGGTCGCGGCCACCGCGAAGACGGCGTGGACGGTGGTCGCCCAGCGCAAGCTCGTCGCCGCCGGCGTCGGCGCCGGCCTCACCGCCGTGACCGCCGCGTCGTACGCGATGGGCCGCCGCGCCGGACGTCACACGCACGGGCCCCTCACCCGCCTCACCGGCGGCCGGATCTGACACCGGCCACCACGCGCGGCACCACTGCCCGGACAGGGGAAGATGGGACTCGCGAGCGAAGTCCCGACCTATGCGGAGGAGTGGGCGCATGCAGCACGACCGAGCCGGTGAGCCGGCCGGCCCCGAGGACCTGATCGACGTCGCCCGGCTGGTGACGGCGTACTACGCCCTGCACCCGGACCCGGCGGAGCCGGGGCAGCGCGTGGCCTTCGGAACGTCCGGACACCGGGGTTCGTCCCTGGTGGCGGCGTTCAACGAGGACCACATCGCCGCCACCAGCCAGGCCATCTGCGAGTACCGCTCGGCACAGGGCACCGACGGCCCGCTCTTCCTGGGCGCCGACACCCACGCCCTGTCCGAGCCCGCGCGGGTCACCGCCCTGGAGGTGTTCGCCGCCAACGACGTGACCGTCCGCATCGACAGCGCGGACGGCTACACCCCCACCCCGGCGGTCTCCCACGCCATCCTCACCCACAACCGGGGCCGCACCTCGGGCCTCGCCGACGGCGTGGTCGTCACCCCCTCGCACAACCCGCCCGCCGACGGCGGTTTCAAGTACAACCCGCCGAACGGCGGCCCCGCGGGTTCGGAGGCCACCTCCTGGATCCAGGACCGGGCCAACGAGATCATCGCGGCCGGGCTGAAGGACGTACGGCGCATCCCCTACGCGCGGGCGCTCGCCGCCCCCGGCACCGGCCGCCACGACTTCCTCGACGCCTACGTCCGCGACCTGCCGAGCGTCCTGGACCTCGACGCGATCCGCTCGGCGGGCGTGCGCATCGGCGCGGACCCGCTGGGCGGCGCCTCCGTCGCCTACTGGGGGCGGATCGCCGAGCAGCACCGCCTGGACCTGACGGTGGTCAATCCGCTCACCGACCCGACCTGGCGGTTCATGACGCTGGACTGGGACGGCAAGATCCGGATGGACTGCTCGTCCCCGCACGCGATGGCCTCCCTGATCGAGCGGCGCGACCGCTTCACCATCGCCACGGGCAACGACGCCGACGCCGACCGGCACGGCATCGTCACCCCCGACGGCGGCCTGATGAACCCCAACCACTACCTGGCCACCGCCATCGCCTACCTCTACGCCCACCGCGCCGACTGGCCGGCCGACGCGGGCGTGGGCAAGACGCTGGTGTCCTCCGGCATGATCGACCGGGTCGCCGCCGACCTCGGCCGCCGCCTGGTCGAAGTGCCCGTGGGCTTCAAGTGGTTCGTGGACGGGCTGGTCGACGGCTCCCTCGGCTTCGGCGGCGAGGAGTCCGCCGGGGCGTCGTTCCTGCGCCGGGACGGCTCCGTGTGGACCACCGACAAGGACGGCATCATCCTCGCCCTGCTCGCCTCCGAGATCACCGCCGTCACCGGCAAGACCCCCTCCGAGCACTACGCCGCGCTCACCGCCCGGTTCGGCGAACCCGCCTACGCCCGTATCGACGCCCCCGCCACCCGCGAGGAGAAGGCCCGGCTGGCCAAGCTGTCCCCGGCCCAGGTCACGGCCGACACCCTCGCCGGGGAGGCGGTCACCGGCGTGCTCACCGAGGCACCCGGCAACGGCGCCCCGATCGGCGGCATCAAGGTGACCACCGAGAACGCCTGGTTCGCGGCCCGCCCCTCCGGCACGGAGGACGTCTACAAGATCTACGGCGAGTCGTTCCTCGGCGCGGACCACCTGCGGCAGGTGCAGGACGAGGCCAAGGACGTCGTCCTCGGCGCCCTGGGCGGCTGACGCCGCACCGCCGACGCCGTACGTCGCTCCCCGGGCCGGTCAGCCGCGGCCGGCCCGGGGGAGTGCCACGGTCAGGTCGCGGATCTCGTAGCCGTCGATGGCCTCCTGGAAGGCGACCCGCGGCTCCCCGGTCGTCCGGATCCCGTCGAGGGCGAACAGACGGCTGAGGAACACGTCCGTCTCCAGCAGGGCGATGTGCGCCCCGGGACACCGGTGCGGTCCGTCCCCGAAGGACAGCCCCGCCCCGACCGCCTCGGCGCGGTCCGGGCGGACGAGCAGCGGCTCCTCACCCACGGCCTTCGGGTCCGCGTTCGCGTCGTCCAGGTGGACCTCGACGTACTCGCCGGGGCGCAGCGTCACCGGACCGTCGGGGCAGGGCAGCTCCACCGGCTCGGTGGCCCGCCTGCGCAACCGCCCGATGACGGGTTCCAGCCGCAGCAGCTCCTGGAGGACGGCGAGACGCCCGGTCTCGTCCGCCGACCGGTAGTGGTCGCGCAACCCGGCGTCCGAGAACAGGTGCCAGGCGGCCAGGCACACGAACTCCCGCGTGGTGACCATGCCGGCCGCGGCGAACGTCAGGCACTCGCCGAGGATCTCGACGTCCGAGCAGCCCTCCGCGATCAGGTGGGAGATCAGGTCGTCGTGCGCACGGCGCCGGTGCGCGCGGACGGCGGGGCGCACGTCGGCCAGGTGGACGCGGAGCCAGTTGGTGTTCTGCCGCACCAGCCAGTACAGGCCCCGGACACTGGTCAGTCCGGGCTCGCCGAACTTCTCCGGGAAGAACAGCTCCAGCCTGCGGCGGATGCCGGGCCTGCCGTACCGCAGCCCGACGACCTCGCTCACCACACCGACGGCCAGACCGAAGGCGAGATCGGAGAGCTGGGCCTCGCCCGCCGAGCGCAGGACGGCCAGCTGCTCCTCGGCGATCCGGACCATCGGCTCGCGGTAGTGCTCGTCCACCCGGCGGGGAGTGAAGTAGCGGGCGGTCTGCCTGCGGTGCTCCCGGTGCTCGGGGCCGTCCCGGTAGAGCACGGGCCGGCGGACGCGCGGCGGGAGCTTCTCCACCGTCTCCACGCCGAGACCCGCCTGCACGGTGCCCGGACCGCGCAGCAGCGCCCGTGCCACGGCGAAATCGTGCACCCGCCAGGTCCCGTCCGGTGCCCGGTCGACCGGGCACGTCGGCCCGGCCCGCCCCCGGTCGGCCTTCCGCGCGGAGACCCGTCCGTCCTGCACCACGTGGCCACCCCCCAGTCCGGCCGTGCGGCCCCGGCGACCGCCGCGGCTCGACGCCGTGGTCACAGGATCGGCCACCCGCCCGACGCTGACCAGCCCCGGAATCCGCCGAGTCGGACGGCCCCGGACCCGCCGCGCCGGATCGCCCGGAAACCGCTGTCGACGGCCCGGGAGCGGGTCGCGGTGGGGCGGGTGATGTTTGCCGGATTCGGGGGTAGACGGGCTGGCGTAACGGTCAAGGCTCAGGAAGAGGGCGGATCGGATGGACGGGGCTGCCCACACGGGGGACCGGCTGCGCGACGTACCGGCCAAGGTTTCGGCGGAGTACCAGGGCAGGCCCGGCGACATCGCCAGAGGCCGTGAACTGGCCCGGGCGTTCCTGGCGGGCGTGCGCACGGCCCAGGGCGCTCCGGTGTCCGACCGCGCGGTGGAAGTGGTGCAACTGGTGGTCAGCGAGCTGCTGACGAACGCCTGCAAGTACGCGCCCGGCCCGTCGCTGATCGAAGTCGAATTCGTCGAGGACCGGGTGGTGGTCACGGTGTGGGACAGCGCGCCGGTGCTGCCCGTGCCCGCGACCGCGGACCCCGGCCGGATCGGCCGGCACGGGCTGGAGATCGTCATGGCCGTCTGCGAGAGCTTCGAGGTGCACCGGGAACCGGTCGGCAAGCGCATGAGGGCCACGGTGGGCCTCACCGACGACCTGACCGGCACGCCGCGCCCTCTCGGCCAGTCGGTCTGACCCGCCACCACACGCGGCCACGCGCCCGCGGCCCGCACGGCGCGTCTCCGACCTGCGGCGGCGCGTCTCCGGCCGGAGCGGCAACGCGTCACCGCCGTCTCATCGAACCGCCGCCCTCCGCCGAAGCCACGCCGGCCGACGGCCCGACGGCCGGCGTCTACCGCTCGCCCGGACGGCGGTCACCGGCGCGGAGCCGGTACACCACGGAGCGGCGCAGTGGGTTGCCCTCGGGGATCTCCGGGTCGTCGAAGTCGTCGGCCGGGTCGTAGGTCATGCCGAGCCGGTCCATCACCGCCCGCGAGCGAAGATTGCCGGCCGCGGTCACCGCGAGGACCTCCGGCAGCGCGAGGCGCTCGAAGGCGTGGGTCACGGCGGCCCGCCCCGCCTCGGTGGCATAGCCGTGGCCCCAGGCCGGGCGGGCCAGGCGCCAGCCCGCCTCCACCCCGGTGAACGGCATGCCGTCGTCCACGGGATCGAGCCCGGCGAACCCGATGAACTCACCGGTGGCGGCGATCTCCACCGCCCACCAGCCCCAGCCCCGCCGGTCCAGGTCGGCCTGGAAACCGGCCACGGACGCCTCGCTCTCCGCCCGGGTCAGGACCTTGGGGAAGTACGCGCGGACCACCGGATCGGCGTTCATGGCCGCCCACGGGGCAAGGTCGGACGTCCGCCAGTCGCGGAGCACGAGACGATCGGTGCGAAGTTCGGGCATCACGCGAAGGTACGGCGTCCGGCCCGGCGGAGCGACCGGTTTACCCGCCTGGGGCCTCCCCCCTTCGGCCGTACGGAGCGGTTCGCCCCCGCCTGCCGGAGGTACCTGGCAGGAGGACGGCATCGGAATGCCGCCCGCCACCCTGCGCCTCGGCCTGAACTGGCCCGACACGCGTGCGGACCTCCCGCCGGAGAGCCTCCTCCTGCTGCGAGGCCGCCCCCGACCGGGCCGCGCCCGGCTCCCTGCGCCAGGAGCCCGAGGCGCGCGACCCGGCCCACCCGGAGCCGGAGGAGTAGCGGACCCGGGGGCGCGGGCGGGTGACAGGCCGTCGCCGGGTGACGAACCGTTTGGGACGGGCCAACTCCGCCGCCGCCCGGAGCAGTTCACAGCTTCCGGGGAAGTGGTCCCGGCACCCGAACGGGCGGGGTGTTCACCCGGCTGAGCGCCTTGAGTGGTGCGAGACGGGCGGTGGGCTGACGGTGATTCACGTCGGGGCCGGGTCCCCTCAGCTGACGAAGAACCAGCTGCCCGGTCGTGACGGAAGGAATCTCAGATGCGTTCTGCTCGCATGCTCCTGACCACGGCGGCGGCCTCGGCCGTCTTCGTCCTCGGCGCTCCCGGCGCCTACGCGGCGGCCGGTGGCGACTGGGACCACGACGACTCTTCCTACAGCAAGGAGCACGACAACGGAAGCAAGCACGACGAGCCGCGCGGCGGAATGCACACCGGCGGTGGCGCGCTCGCCGCGGTGACCGAGGGCGACTGGGACCACGAGGACGCGTCCTCCGGCACCGGGCACGACAACGGGAGCAAGCACGAGGACGGAAGCAAGCACGACGAGCCGCGCGGCGGCATGCACACCGGCGGCGGTGCGCTGGCCGCGGTGAACGAGGGCGACTGGGACGGCGGCGGCCGTGAGTCCAAGGAAGGCGGCTCGCAGACCTACCGTCAGGACGAGGGCGACGGCTCCCGGGGCGGTGGCGAGCACGAGAAGCCGCGCGGTGGCATGCACACCGGCGGTGGCGGCCTGGCCACGCCGACCACGACCGCAGGCGGGTTGGCCGTCCTGGCCGTCGCCGCGACCGGCCTCTACGCCGCCCGACGCAAGAAGTCGGCTCACGGAGTGGCTTAAGCCGTGCCGGGCGCGATAGCAGCCGGGCCGCCACCCAGGAACCACGGGGCGGCCCGGCTCGCCTTCCGCCCCCTCGTGTCCGCCCCGCCGCCGTGCTCCAGTGAGGTCGTCCCCGATGTCAGTCCCCCCTTCCGCCCCCGCCCCGGCCGACGACGCGACGACGACCGGCCAGGGTTCCCGCTCCGGCCTGATGGTGCTGTGCGCCGTGGCCCTGCTGATCCTCGCGGTGAGCCTGGTCGGCGGCAACGACACGTCCGCCGACTCCGCCCGCCCCCCGCTGCCCGCCCACCCCGGCACGACCGCCTCGTCCGCCCCGCCCGCGACCGGCGCGGCGGAGTCCGCCCTGCCCCGGTCGAAACCGGTACGCCTGCTGATCCCCGAGATCTCGGTCGACGCCCCCTTCACCGACCTCGCCATCGGCGACAAGGGGCAGCTCCAGCCGCCGCCCGCCGCGGACACCAACCTCGTCGGCTGGTACGCCAAGGGCGTCTCCCCGGGCGAGCGGGGCACCTCGATCATCGCCGGGCACGTGGACACGAAGACGTCGCCCGCCGTCTTCGCCCGCCTCGACCAGCTCGACAAGGGCGACAAGTTCCGGGTCGAGCGCGCGGACGGGCGCGAGGCGACCTTCGTCGTCGACGACCTGGAGACCTACGCCAAGGACGAGTTCCCCAGCGAACGCGTCTACGGCGACACCCAGCGGCCCGAGGTACGGCTGATCACCTGTGCGGGCGACTACGACCACAAGGTCAAGGACTACACGGACAACCTGGTCGTCTTCGCGCACCTCGCCTGAGACCGCGCCCCCGGCCGTCCGCGGTGCCGGTCACCCGCGCAGTGCATCCCGGTCGCGCGCCGTCGGGGCCGGGCACAGGATCGAGGCAAGCCGGCGTCGCATCACCGCGGCCGACATTCAGTTCCGCCCCCGCGAAGGAGATGTGCGCAGGATGACCACCACGTCCACCCCTGCTTCCGAACCGCTGACGCGACAGCTGTCGCACCAGGTCTCGCAGTCCGTGTTCGACGGCTCCCGCCTGCGGGTCGTCCTGCTGGTGGAGGTCTACGACGGCGCCCAGCAGCAGTTCCTGGAGACGTACGAGAACCTGCGCAGCCACGTCGAGTCCGTCCCCGGACACATCGGCGAGCAGCTGTGCCAGTCCATCGAGAACCCCTCCCAGTGGCTCATCACCAGCGAGTGGGAGAGCGCACCGCCGTTCCTGAACTGGGTGAGCAGCGAAGAGCACGTGCGGATGGTCAAGCCGCTGCACAGCTGTGTGCGGGACACCCGGTCGCTCCGCTTCCACGTGGTGCGCGAGACCGGCCGCCCCTCGACCGGCGCCGACCCCGCTCGGGGCGGACTGCAGGCCGCGCCGCGCGTCGGCGACGGCCTCATCCGGCACGCGCTCACCTTCACGGTGAAGCCGGGCAGCGAGGAGGCGGTCGGCAAGATCCTCGCCGACTACGCCTCGCCCGAGCCGCGGGTCGACGACACCACGCGGCTGTGCCGTACGTCCCTGTTCCTGCACGGCAACCGGGTGGTGCGGGCGATCGAGGTGCGGGGCGACCTGCTCGCCGCGCTGCGGCACGTGGCCGAACAGCCCGAGGTGCGGGCCGTCGAGGAGGCCATCAACCCGTACCTGGAACAGGACCGGGACCTCGGCGACCCGGAGTCCGCCCGGGTGTTCTACACGCGGGCGGCGCTGCCCGCCGTCCACCACGTCACCGCGGGTGAACAGCGGGGCGAGGCGCAGCGGCACGCGCTGTCGTACCCGGCCCGGCCGGGCTGCGGCATGCGGCTGGCCCAGCTGCTCGCCGAGCACGACGAGGCGGCGGCCGGGGACCCGCGCAGCGCCGTCCTGTGCAGCACCATCTTCCAGCGCGACGACGTCGTGGTGCGGCTGGTCGACGTACGCGGCGACCTCCACGACGGCGAACCCGCGGTGACCCTCGGTCTGCCGGACGCCGGCCGGGTGTCCGAGCTGACGACCCTGCTCGACGGCTTCACGGACGCCGGTTCCCCGACGGGCGGCGGACTCGTCCGGGCACTGGAGGGCGCCCGGATGGAGCTGGTCACCGACCGGCGCGCGCCGGACGCCTGAACGGCCCGTACCCACGCGTCGGCCGCCGCACCCCCTTAAAGGGCGGTGCGGCGGCCGACGCGTGCGTGTGCGGGGGTCGGCTCACTCAGGCACGGTGCAGTCGAAGGCGTGCAGGTACGGGTTGACCGGGCGGATGTCGTCGATGACGAGCCCCGCCTCGGTCAGCCGGCCGACCATGCTGTCGGTGGTGTGCTTGGCACCGCCGACGTTGAGGAGCAGCAGCAGGTCCATGGCGGTGCTGAAGCGCATCGACGGCGTGTCGTCGACGAGGTTCTCGATGACGACGACCCGGGCGCCCGGGCCGCCCGCCGCCATGACGTTGCGCAGCGCGCGGGCGGTGCTGTCGTCGTCCCACTCCAGGATGTTCTTGATGATGTACACGTCGGCCCGCACGGGGACGGCCTCGCGGCAGTCGCCCGGCACGATGCGGACGCGGTCCGCGAGCGCACCGCCCTCGCGCAGCCGGGGGTCGGCGTTCTCCACCACCCGCGGCAGGTCCAGCAGGGTGCCCCGCATGGCCGGGTACTTCTCCAGCAGGCTCGCCACCACGTGGCCCTGGCCGCCGCCGATGTCGGCGACCGAGGTGCTCGCCGACAGGTCGAGCAGCGCGGCGACGTCCTGGGCGGACTGCCGGCTGGACGTCGTCATGGCGCGGTTGAAGACCTCGGCCGACTGGGGCGCGTCCTCGTTGAGGTAGGTGAAGAACTCCTTGCCGTACAGGCCCTCGACGACGTTGGAGCCGGTGCGCACCGCCTCGTCGAGCAGGGGCCAGGCGTCCCAGGTCCACGGTTCGGTGCACCACAGGGTGATGTTGCGCAGGCTGTGCGGGTCGTCCTCGCGCAGCAGGCGGGACATGTCGGTGTGCGCGAACGTCCCGTTCTTGTGCTCGGTGAAGACGCCGTAGCAGGTCAGGGCGCGCAGCAGTCGCCGCAGCGGCTTCGGTTCGGTCTTCACCGCGGCCGCGAGGTCCTCCACGGCCATCGGGGCGTCGCCGAGGGCGTCGGCGACACCGAGCCGTGCGGCCGCGCGCAGGGCGGCGGCACATGCCGCCCCGAACACGAGCTCCCTCAGCCGCATGGGCGGGGGTGGGGCAGTCTGTGCGGTCGTCATGTGCCGCTTTCCTTCCTTCTTCGGTCCATGGGCCTTCCCCGGTCCACGGGTGGTTGCGGCCGGCTCAGCACAGGCCCGCGGGCTTGGAGGCGCCGCAGGTGTTGCCGGTGAAGGTGTTGCTCTTGCCGGTGGCGCCGGTCCCGGCGTTGACCAGGTCGGCGGGGGAGTTCCGGCTCAGCCGGTTGCCGTTGACCTCGTTCTTCGCGTTGGCGGTGCCCACCATGCTCGCGGCCAGGACGATGCCGCCCGACATCGACGACTTGCCGGAGTTGTCCTCGACCGTGTTGTCGGCGACCAGGACCTTCTCGACGCCGGTCAGGACGATGCCGGAGCCCTGGAGCGCCTCCAGCCGGTCGGTCTTCGGGCAGGACTTGTTGTTGCGCACGACGTGGTTGTCGCGCACGACCAGGTCACCGGCCTTGGGCGCGTTCTCGTCGCCGACGACGAACACACCGGCGCAGTTGCCGGTGATGTGGTTGCCCGCCACGGCGAGGTTGCGCAGGCGCCGGACGGTGACACCGATCCGGTTGCCCTCCAGCCGGTTGTGCGCGACCTCGGTGCCCTCGGTGTCGGCGGCGCCCTCCTCGGTCTTGACCGTGTTGGCGAGGAAGATGCCCGCGTCGCCGTTGTCGCGGGCGGTGTTGCCGCGGATGATGCCGTGGACGGACCGCTCCTGGGCGATGCCCCAGACGCCGTTCTTCACGGCGTTCACGTTGCGGACCGTCAGCCCGTCGGTGGCCATCGAGAACACACCGGTACGGGTGAACCCGGTCACCGTCAGGTCGGAGACGGTGACGCCCTTGACGTTCTCGTCCTTCGTGCCGATCACGCAGATGCCGTTGCCGCCCTCGGCACAGGTGTCGTCGGCCGCCTTCCGGGTGCTGGGCGCGATGACCGTGGAGCGGCCCATGCCCCGCAGGGTGAGCCCGGGGGTGCTCACCTTCACGCTCTCGTGATAGGTGCCGGGGGTGACGAGGACGGTGTCACCGGACTCGGCGGCGTCCACCGCCTTCTGGATCGATTCCCCGGGGTGGACCAGGTGGGTCCTGGGGACGGAGGACGCCGGGGCCGCGCCGAGCCCCGTCCCGATCATGGCTGCGGTGCACACCAGGTACACGACATGGCATTTCTTCATATTCGAAAGGTATGCCGGAAATATTCCCCGACGGCTCGGATGAGCCATCCGACGGCGTGTCATGAACCAACGCTGAACGGGTGGTTCGTGGGCACAAGGCGTACGTGATCTTCATGTCGGCCACCCGGGAAGGAACGACCAACGTGACCGTGCCTGAACGCCATGTCCGCGACGGACGCGTGAGGCGTCGCTTCGACCTCCGGGCGACGGCCGTGACGTTCGGCCTCGCCGCCGTCGCCCTGGTCCTGGCGGGCTGGGTCGTGCGCATGGCGTACGACGTGGCGCGGCAGCGGCCGGCCTGGGTGTTCGTCCTGGTGCTCGGGGTGGTCACGGCCGCCCTCCTGCACCGGAGCGCGCGGAGCCGGGGCTCCGCCGCGCGGGCGGCCCTTCGCCCCACGGACGCCTTGGCCGCGGCCACGGCGACGGCGCTCGACGAACTGGAGCAGGCGCGCGCGGCGGAAGGGATGGAGCACGCGTGCGCCGAGGAGGCCACCGTGGTGGTCCGCGGCGCGCACGAGGAGCTCAGCCCGGACGAGTTCGAGGAGGCGATAGCGGACCTGTGCAGGCGCGACGGCTGCACCGAGGTCGAGGTCGTGGGCGGGGCGGGCGATCTCGGCGCCGACGTGCTGGCGGTGGCCCCCGACGGCCGGCGGGTCGTCATCCAGTGCAAGCGCTACGGCGACGACAACAAAGTCGGCTCCCAGGATCTCCAGCGCTTCGGCGGCACCTGCTACACCGTGCACGGGGCCGACGTGGCGGTCCTCGTCACCAGCAGCGACTTCACCGCACCGGCCGCCGACTACGCCGAGTGGTGCGGCATAGTCTGCGTGAACGAGGAGCGGCTACGCGACTGGTGCGAGGGCGGGGGACCGGCGCCCTGGGAGCAGCTTCCGCCCGAGGGGAACGGGACGGAGCCGTCCGAGCGAGCCTTGTGGTGAGACGGGCGGCCCACCGCCCCGCGGTCGGCGGGTGGAGAGGGGTTTCACCGCCGTCCGGTGGCAACCTGTGCGGCATGAGCAAGACCGCACTGATCGTCATCGACATGATCAACACCTACGACCACCAGGACGCCGAGTTCCTGATCCCCGCCGTGGAATCCGTACTGCCGCACGTGACCGGCCTGCTGGACCGGGCCAGGCGGCAGGGTGTCCCCGTGATCTACGTCAACGACAACTTCGGGGAGTGGCGCTCGCACCACGGTGAGATCCTCGACAAGGCCCTCTCCGGGCCGCACTCCGGGCTCGTCGAGCCGCTGAAGCCCGACGAGTCCTCCCTCTTCGTGGTCAAGGCACGCCATTCGGTGTTCTACGAGACCCCGCTGACCTATCTGCTGCACCAGCAGGGGATCGACCGGCTCGTGCTGTGCGGGCAGGTGACCGAGCAGTGCGTGCTCTACTCGGCGCTGGACGCCCACATCCGCCATCTGGAGGTCATCGTTCCGCGTGACGCGGTCGCCCACATCCACGCCGACCTGGCGGACGCGGCGCTGCGCATGATGGAACGGAACATGGGCGCCCGGGTGTGCGACAGCGGCGAGTTGTGGACGTGAGGCGACTCGCCGCCGCGCCCGGTGCGGGGCACGCGCCCGGTGTCAGCTCCGCAGGCTGCGCACGGGCAGGAGGAGCTGCGCCGCCGAGGAGAGCGTGTCCTCGTGGTTGGCGAACGCGGCGACCGCCGCACCGTCGCCCGGCTCGCCCCCGGACCACGGGCGCGTGGCGAAGATGAGGCAGGCGTACCCTTGCCGGTCGACCGCGGCCCGCCACTGCGGGGTGGGAACGAACTGGGCGTTGACCCCCGGCATGGTGAGGGCCGCCGCGCCCGGTACGACGAGCAGTCCGATCGGCAGGTCGGGCAGGACGGTGGCGTCGAGGACGGTGTCGCCGCCCACCGCGATTCCGGCGCGGCTCAGCAGCCCCTCGACGGCGGCCGGGACCGCCTCCGGGCCGCCCTCCCCGTCGCCGAGGGAACAGGCCAGGAGGAAGGGGACGTCACCGTCGGGAGTCTCACGGCTCCAGGACATGATGACGAGCGTGCCGAGGTCGGCGGTTCGCAGGGGGCGCGGGTCAGTGGAGATCGAGGTCACCGCGAAACGGTAAGCGCGCCCGGCGACGCGTCCGCCCGGCCGTCACCCGACTGGGGGACACCCGCGCGCTTCTTCACACGAACGAGGGGCGTCCGCCGCCCGGTCAGTGCTGGGAGAGCCGCCCGCGGATGTCGTCGAAGTGCCGGTGCACGGCCGTCTCCGCGGCCTGCGCGTCACCGGCGCGCACGGCCTCGACGATCCTGGCGTGCATCCGGGCCAGTTCCTCGCCGTCGGCCGCCGCGCCGATCCCCCGCGCCTGGGTGCGCACCCGGTGGAAGGCGCTCCAGAACGCGTCGAGCAGCTCGCTGAGCAGGTCGTTGTCGAGCGAGCGGTGCAGCACCCGGTGGAACGCGCGGTCGGTGCGGGACGCGATCTCGCCGCCCTCGCGCACCTCCGTGTGCATCGTCTCCACCAGCGCGTCCAGCTCGGCCAGATCCTCCTCGGGCAGCCGCCCGGCGAGCTGGTGCATGAGCCCCGCCTCCAGGGCCTCGCGCAGTTGCAGCAGTTCGAGCAGGCTGCCGTGGCCCCGGCGGTGCCCGACCACCGTGCGGAACGCCATGGCCTCGGTCATCGGCTCCAGCGACATGGTCCCGACATAGGTCCCGAAGCCGCGGCGGATCTCGACGATGTGCATGGCCTGGAGGGACTTGAGCGCCTCCCGCAGCGAGTTGCGGCTGACGCCGAAACTCTCCATCAGCTCCGTCTCGGTGGGCAGCGGGTCGCCGGGACCCAGACCTTGTTCGACGATCAGCTCCTTGAGCCTCTCCTCGGCGTCGGCGGCGACCGAGCCCATGTGACATCCCCTCTCGACCCTTGACACCCCCTGCTCTGCCATGGGTCACTCTAACAGGACGTAGGACATCCTACGTCCCCCGCCACCAGGGGCGACGACGCGCTGCTGCCCGCCGCGGCCCCCGGCGGGGACAGCACGACCTGGAGGAGCGCATGCCCGTCCCCACGCCGCTGAGCGGCGTCGTCCCCCCGGTCATCACCCCCCTCACCCCGCAGGGGGAGGTGGACACCGCCTCCGTGCGCCGGCTCACCGAGCACCTGATCGCGGCCGGGGTGCACGGCCTGTTCCTGCTGGGGTCCAGCGGCGAGGCCGCCTACCTCACCGACGCCCAGCGGCTGACCGCGCTGGAGGCCGCCGTGGACGCCGCAGCGGGCCGCGTCCCCGTCCTCGCCGGGATCATCGACACCACCACGGCCCGCGTCCTCGACCGGACGGCCGACGCGGTCCGGGCGGGCGCCGACGCCCTCGTGGCCACGGCGCCCTTCTACACCCGCACCCACCCCGTGGAGATCGCCGACCACTTCCGGCGCGTCCGCGAGGGCGTCGGCCTACCGCTGTTCGCCTACGACATCCCGGTCGCCGTGCACACCGAGCTGCCCCGCGACGTCGTCCTCGACCTCGCCGGTGACGGCACCCTCGCCGGGCTCAAGGACTCCAGCGGCAACGAGGGCTCCCTGCGTCGCCTGCTGGTCGAACTCCGCCGCCGCACCCCCGGCTTCACCGTGCTCACCGGCTCCGAACTGACCGTCGACGGCGCGCTGCTCGCCGGCGCCGACGGCGTCGTGCCCGGCCTCGGCAACGTCGACGCCCACGGCTACGTACGCCTCTACGAGGCCGCCCGGGCCGGGGACTGGGCGGCCGCCAGGGCCGAACAGGACCGGCTCGCCGCCCTGTTCGCCCTCACCGAAGCGGGCGATCCCGCGCTGATGGGCGGCAGCTCCAGCGCGCTCGGCGCCTTCAAGGCCGCAGCCCACCTGCTGGGCCTCATCGACTGCCCGGCCACCGCCGCACCGCAGGTGCCGCTCGACGCGCCGGCCGTGGCCCGGGTCCGCGACCGGCTCACCGAGGCCGGACTCCTCTGACTCCCGGGACCGGGCGGTGACCGCCGGACCCGGTCCCGCCCCGCCTCCGTCCCCGACGCGCGTCTCCCCACCCGCATAGGATCGCCATGTCATCTGCGCGCACCACCCCGACCTCCCCGCCCTGGTACCGCGAGATCACCCGGGAGAAGTGGAAGTCCTTCTTCGCCGCCTGGATCGGCTACCTCCTCGACGGTTTCGACTTCGTCCTCATCACCCTCGTCCTGACCGAGATCGCCGACGACTTCGGACTGTCGGCCGTCGAGTCCGCCAGCCTCGTCTCCGGAGCCTTCATCACCCGCTGGCTCGGCGGCGCGGTGCTCGGCGCGCTCGGCGACCGGTTCGGCCGCAAGAGCGCCATGGTGGCCAGCATCCTGCTCTACTCGGTCGGCACCTTCGCCTGCGGCTTCGCCTGGGACTACACCAGCCTGTTCACGGCCCGCCTGCTCATCGGCATGGGCATGGCCGGCGAGTACAGCGCCAGCGCCACCTATGTCCTGGAGAGCTGGCCGGCCCGGCTGCGCAACCGCGCCTCCGGCTTCCTCATCTCCGGCTTCTCGCTGGGCGGCGTCCTGGCGGCCGAGGTCTACGAGCACGTGGTGCCCGGGCACGGCTGGCGCTGGCTGTTCTACATCGGCCTGTTCCCCGTCGTCGTCGCCCTGTGGGTACGTCGCGCGCTGCCCGAGGCCGACGACTGGGAGGCACGGGTGGGGGCCACCGGTGAACGGCCCAACCCCTTCCGGCCGCTGTTCGCCGGTCCCCGCCGGGCGACGGTCAACACGGTGCTCACGGTCGTCGCCACGGGCTCGCTCTTCGCGGTGTTCACCCCGCTCGGCGCGGGCGCCGTGCCCGTCCTGTCCGTCCTGGCGACGGCCTGTCTCGTCGCCTTCGCGGTGCAACTGGGCGGCCGCAGGCGGTGGGTGCTGTTCGTCGCGCTGTGCGTCACCGTCTTCTGCGCCTTCCTCTACAGCTGGCCGGTCCAGGCCCTGCTGCCCACCTACCTCAAGACCGAGCTGGGCTTCACCCCGGGGCAGGTCAGCGACGCGCTGTACTACGCCGGGTTCGGCACCATGGCGGGCTGCGTCGTCACCGGCTTCGTCGGGGACCGGTTCGGCACCCGCAGGGCGTACGCCTGCACCCTGCTGGTGGGCATCGCCTTCGTCTTCCCCGTCTTCGCGATCCGGGACAGCCAACTCCAGCTGGGCATCCTGCTGTTCCTGATGCTCGCCTGCATGCAGGGCATCTCCGGGCTGCTGCCCAAGTACATCGCCGGGCACTTCCCGACCGAGACCCGGGCCGCGTCCCTGGGCTTCACCTACAACGTCGGCGCGCTGGGCGGCGCGGTCGCCCCGGTGCTCGGTGCCGAGCTCGCGTCGACCATGTCCCTGGGCAAGTCGCTCGCCGTGCTCACCTTCTCGCTCACCCTGGTGGTGATCCTGCTGATCGGCTTCGACGTCCCGAGCCGCCTCAACCGGCTCGTCGACAAGGAGGCGGTCCCGGACTACCTCGCCGCCGAGGCGGCGGTGCCGGACGGCGCGGAGCGCGTGCGGTCGGTGCCGTGAAGCGGGTGACGGGCGGGGGACGATGTGTGCTCCGACTGGCCCAAGACGCGGCCGTCGGTGCGGCGACAGGCGGTCACCTGATGTATCAGTCTTCGTATGATCTGTAGACGAAATGATCGTCAGAGCGACGTGCGCGGTTCGCGTGGCCGCAGGATCCGCACCGCCGCGGTGACCCTGGTCGCCGCCACCGCCCTCGGCGCGACCGGCCAAGCGGTGGCCGCGCCGTCGGTGCCCCCGCGCACCGACTGGGACGCCATCGCCGCCTGCGAGTCCAGCGGCAACTGGCAGGCGAACACCGGCAACGGCTACTACGGCGGGCTTCAGTTCGCGCGGTCCAGCTGGATCGCGGCCGGCGGCCTCAAGTACGCCCCGCGGGCGGACCTCGCCAGCCGCGCCGAGCAGATCGCCGTGGCGAAACGCCTGGCCCGCATGCAGGGGATGTCCGCCTGGGGCTGCGCCTGACAGGTCCGGGGGCCGCGCCCGGCTTCAGCGGACGGGTTCGGCGGCGGGCCGCGGCAGGCCGTAGTGCTCGCGCAGCGTGGCGCCGTCGTACGCGGTCCGGAACAGGCCCCGTTCCCGCAGGAGCGGCACCACCTGGTCGGCGAAGAGGTCGAAACCCCCGGTCAGCCAGGGCGGCATGACGTTGAAGCCGTCGGCCGCCCCGTGCTCGAACCACTCCTGGAGCTGGTCGGTGACCTGCTCGGGTGTCCCGGCCACCACGCGGTGGCCGCGGGCGCCCGCGAGCCGGTGCAGCAGCTCGCGCACCGTGGGCTGTTCACGGTCGATGATGTCCAGGACCAGCCGGAAGCGGCTGCCGTTGCCGCGCTCGCCCCGGGTCTCGATGAGCTGCCGGGGCACGGGACCGTCCAGTTCGGCGGCGCTCAGTTCCAGACCCAGCAGGCGCCGCAGCAGCTGGAGCGAGTACTCGGGCTGGGTGAGTTCGTCGAACTCCTTCTGCAGCGCCCGTGCCTCCGCCTCGGTCGAGCCGATGAAGGGGCTGATGCCGGGCAGGACGAGCAGCCGGTCCGGGTCACGGCCGAGCGCCCCGGCCCGCGCCTTGAGGTCGGCGTAGAACTCCTGGCCGCCGCGCAGCGTCTGGTGTGCCGTGAACACGGCCTCGGCGTACGCGGCGGCGAAGGAGCGGCCGTCCTCGGACGATCCCGCCTGGACGTACACCGGGCGGCCCTGCGGGGAGCGGGGGAGGTTCAGGGGTCCGCGCACCTTCAGCCGGGGCCCCGTGTGGTTGATCTCGTGGATGCGGTCGGTGTCGGCGAACACGCCGGACTTCTGGTCGACGACGAGTGCCTCGTCCTCCCAGCTGTCCCACAGCTTCGTCACCACCTCCACGAACTCCCGCGCGCGTGCGTACCGTTCGGCGTGCACCGGGTGCTCGTCGAGGCCGAAGTTCGCGGCGGCCTGCGGGGCGCCGGTGGTGACGATGTTCCAGCCGGCCCGGCCCCCGCTGAGGTGGTCCAGGGAGGAGAAGAGCCGGGCCAGGTTGTACGGCTCCGTGTACGTGGTCGAGGCGGTGGCGATCAGGCCGATGCGTTCGGTGGCCGCGGCGACGGCCGACAGCCAGGTGAACGGTTCGAGCCGGAAGCGGCTGGCGTAGCGCACGTTGTCCGCCAGGGACGGCCCGTCGGCGAAGAACACGGCGTCGAAGGCGGCCGCTTCCGCCCGCCGGGCGAGGTCCTGGTAGAAGCCGATGTCCAGGACGCGTTGCGGGTCGGTGCCGTGGTACCGCCAGGCGGCCTCGTGGTGCCCGCCCGGGTAGACGAACAGGTTCAGACGCAGGGTCCGGGCGCTCATGCCGCGTTCTCCTCCTCGGCGTTGCCGATGCCCTCGGTGACGTCCACGCCCAGGTGGGCGAGCAGCCGGCCGCGCAGGGCCGCGTACGCGGTGCCGCCGGGGCGGCGCGGCGCGGTGAGTTCCACGGGCAGGTCGGCCGCGATCCGGCCCCGGTCCAGCACTACGACCCGGTCCGCGAGCGCGATGGCCTCGTCGACGTCGTGGGTGACGAGCAGCACGGCGGGCCGGTGCCGCTCGCACAGCCGCCGCAGCAGGGTGTGCATCCGGATGCGGGTCAGCGCGTCCAGCGCGCCGAACGGCTCGTCGGCGAGCAGCAGTTGCGGCTCGCGCACCAGGGAGCGGGCGAGCGAGACGCGCTGCTGTTCACCGCCGGACAGCTCCACCGGCCAGGCCCGTTCGCGCCCGGCGAGCCCGACCTCGGTGAGCGCGTCGCGCCCCCGGGCCCCGGCGGACGGGCCGGACAGGCCCAGCACGACGTTGTCGAGCAGCCGCTTCCAGGGCAGCAGCCGCGCGTCCTGGAAGACGACGGACACGTGCTCGGGGGCGGTGAGGTCGCCGCTGCCCGCCACCTCGTGGTCGAGCCCGGCCAGGGCCCGCAGCAGCGTGCTCTTGCCGGAGCCGCTGCGGCCCAGGAGCGCCACGAACTCCCCGGGCGCGATGGACAGGTCGAGCCCGTCCAGTACCCTGCGGTCGCCGAAGGAACGCACCAGGTTCTCGATGCGGACCGCCGCGCGGCCCCCGGTCGCCTTCAGCCCGCCAGCGTGCGCCGCCATGACAGGGCCCTCCTCTCCACGAGCCGTACGAGTGCGTCCGAGGCCAGGCCGAGCAGGCCGTACACGACGAGGCCGACGATGATGACGTCGGTCTGCCCGTACGTCCGCGCCAGCTCCATCATGTAGCCGATGCCGCTGGTGGCGTTGACCTGCTCCACCACCACCAGGGCCAGCCAGGCCGAGGTCACCGCGAACCGCATGCCGAGCAGGAAGCCGGGCAGGGCGCCGGGGAGGACCACGTGCCGGACGAAGGCGAACCGGCCCAGGCGCACCGTCTCGGCGAGTTCCGCGTATCGGCTGTCGATGGTGCGCAGTCCGTTGTGCGTGTGGATGTAGACCGGTACGAGAACACCGAGGGCGATCGTGACGACCTTCATCGTCTCGCCGATGCCGAACCAGAGGATCAGCAGCGGGATCAGGGCGAGCGAGGGAATGGACCGCTTGATCTGCACGGGGCCGTCGATCACCGCCTCGCCGACGCGGCTGAGACCGGAGACGAGCGCGAGCACCAGCCCGGCCGCGACCCCGAACAGCAGGCCCAGAAGCGCGCGTTGGGCGGAGGTGGCGAGATGGGACGGGAGCTTGCCGCTGTCGACGAGATCGCCGGCGGTACCGGCGATGGTCCATGGCGCGGGCAGGCTGCGGGCGTCGAAGAGACCGAGTGCCGAGCCCGCCGCCCAGAGGACGAGCAGCAGCACCGGGCCGATCGCCCAGCCGTACGGGACGGGCCTGCCGGGGCCCGGACGCCCGCGGCGGGAGCGGCGGGGGCGGACCGCGGCCGGTGCCGACGGGGTCGCCGGCAGTGCCTGCTCGTCCAGGACCGTGGTGCTCATGACGACGCCCCCTCACCGGCGACGGCCCGCGCGGCCACCGCCTCGTAGCGGCGGTCGAAGAGCAGGCCCGCGTCGAACGGTTCGCGGTCCTGCTCCTCGGCCAGCAGGTCGATGGTCTGCTGCTGCCGGTGGACGGCCTCGGTCCAGTCGGCGGGCAGGTCCGGATGGCCGGCTCGCCGCACCAGGTACTCGCCGTCCTCGCGGTCCAGGCCCTGGTCCTTCACGTAATAGCCCGCGACCCACTCCTTCGGGTGCCGGTCGATCCATATCTGGGCCCGTGCCCAGAACTTCACGAGTTCACGGACGGCCGCCGACTTCTGCGCGTCGGCGACGGAGTCGGTCAGCGCCCACAGATGTGCCGGGTCGTCCCGCAGCCCGTGCTTGATCGTCGCACCGCCCTCCTTCCCGTAGTTCGCCAGATAGCGCTTGATGTTGACGTCCGCGATGGGGGCGGCGTCCACCTGGCGGTTCCCCAGCGCGGTGGGATAGACGTCACCGGTGCTCGCGAGTTCGACCAGTTCGACGTCCTGCTGGGTAAGTCCGGCCTTGTGGAGGATGCGCAGCACCAGTGCGCCCTGGGCCTGCCCCGGGCTGTAGGCGATCTTCTTCCCGCGCAGGTCCGCGAGGGTCTTGATACCGGAACCCGGGGCCGTGCCCAGTTCGTAGATGGGGTTCTCGAGCGGATCGGTGCGGAACTTCACCGCCACGAGCTTCGTGTCGAGGCCCGTCCAGTGCGCGTTGATCGACGGGATGTCCGCGGCCGAGCAGACGTCGAGGGCGTCGGCGCGGAAGGCCTCCGAGCACTGGGGGCCGCCGCTGATGTTGGCCCACTTCACCTTGAAGGGCAGTGCGTCGATCTGCCCCGACAGTTCGAGGGCGACCTTGAGGTCGGGCGCTCCGACCGTGAGCGTGGTGTCGCGGGCGACCGCGGCCGGGATCCGCTCCTTCGAGACGTCCCTGGCGTCCGCCGTGGACCCGGCCTGGGCCACGCAGGAGGCGAGGGCGAACGGGAGGGCCAGTGCGGCCAGGACGGAACGGCGCCCAAATCCGGGCAGGGGTGTGCGAGAGGTCATGACGGCCTTCACGGGATACGGGAGAAAGGGGCAGCCGGGCGGTGGGGTTCAGCTACACACCGCGGTGGCGACGCGCATCAGATCGATGGCGCGCCGCTTCGTGAACTGCCGGGATGTCCGCATGCCGTGGACGCTAACCAGGGGGTGAAACCCGGTCAAGGGCTACCGGCCGGCTCCGCCGGTAGTGCAACGACACCTTCGTGGGGGTGTCATGTTCCGGAAACGCGGCGGCCCGAGTAGGCCGACCAGCGGCCGTCGCGCCGGGTCACCGTGATGTCCCGGCCGAAGCAGGCGGTCAGCAGGGAATCGGTCAGGACCTCGTCCACCGCGCCCCGGGACAGGACCCGCCCCTCGCGCAGCAGCAGGGCGTGGCTGACGGCCGGGAACAGCTCCTCCAGATGGTGGGTGACCGTCACGGTGGCCAGCTGCGGCCGCCCCTCGGCCAGTTGGTGCATCGCCTCGACGAGGTCCTCGCGGGAAGGCAGGTCCAGGGCGTTGAACGGCTCGTCCAGGAGCAGCAGCGCCGGATCGGCCATCAGCGCCCTGGCGATCAGGACCCGGGCCCGCTGCCCGCCCGAGCAGACGCCGTAGGGCCGGTCGGTCAGCTCCTTGACGCCCAGCTCGGTCAGGAGGTCGCGGGCCCGCAGGCGGACCTCCTCGTCGTACGTCCGCCACAGGGGCTGCACGGTGCCGCTGTGCCCGGTGAGAACGACCGCGTGGGCGGTGAGGTCCTGCGGCACCCGCTGGACGGAGTTGACGTGGCCGATGCGCGCCCGCAGCTCACGGACGTCCACCCGGCCGAGCCGGCTGCCGAGAACCTCGACCGTGCCCCTGGTCGGGTGCATGAGCGCGCCGAGCAGCCGCAGCAGGGTGGTCTTCCCGGCGCCGTTGGCCCCCAGCAGAGCCCAGTGCTCGCCCGGCCGGACCGTCCAGTCGACGGTGTCGAGGATCAGCTGGTCGGTCGTGAAGCGGCGCACGCTCACGTCCTGGAGCCGGAGCACGGCCGCCTCGTGCTCGTCCCTCCGGGAGCTGGCTGTCTGGCCGGTCATGCGTGACTCCTTCGCGCGCGATACACCCCTCGGTCGTCACCCCGAACACTAGATGTACTCGCCACGCGCCTGCCCGGGCCGTCCGCTCCCTGGACGGTGAGCGGCGGCACCGGGCGCGCGACCGGCGGCGGAGGGCGGGAGGGATCAGACGCCCGCCACCGACTGGATCCAGGAACGGTAGGCGGTCACGTTGGTGTACGCCGTGGTGGTCTGCCGGTCGCTGGTGGAGGCGACGCCGACCTGGACACCGCCGGCCATCATCGGACCGCCGGAGTCGCCGCCCGCGGTGATGCCGTCGACGGGCCGGGCGCATATCGCCTGACCGTAGTAGGCGTCGTAACAGCCCTGGGTGACGCTCACGTTGGCGACCTTGAGGTACGGGGACTGGCAGTTGATCTCCGAGCCGCACCGGGAGGTCGCTCCCCAGCCGTAGACCTGCACGGTCTGGCCGACCCGCACCGTGCCCGGCTGCCCGAGCCGCGCGTAGGAGGCGGAGACGGAGCGGTCCAGCCGGACCAGCGCGAGGTCCGCCGAGGGGCTGGTGACGGTCTGGACGCCGTTCGCCACCGTGCCGCCGGAGCCCTGGTCGAGGCTGCCGATGCGGAAGGACAGGTTGCCACCGCTGACGCAGTGCTTGGCGGTGAGGATCCAGGTGGGGGAGATGATGGTCGACGTGCAGGTCTGGGTGCCGTTGGAGAACAGCCTGGCCGCCCAGGGGGCGTTCTGCGCGTAGCCGCCGCCGATGATCGGCCGGGGGCCGCCGTCACCGGGCCGGGGCTCCGCCGCCGAGGCGGACGGCGCGAGGGTGAGGGCGGACAGCAGCGCGGCCACGAGGGCGGCCAGCAGGGTGGGGACGAGTCTCGTTGTGCGCAAGGCTCCTCGATTCCGACGACACGCGCCGGGGCGCGTGCGGGTGTGTGGGGGCGCCCACAGCATGTCGGGACCGGCCCCGGCCGGAACAATCCCGGCTTCGCATAACGCGGTGTTATGCCGGGCGGCGGGACCGGGGCGGCGCACCGCGTTCCGGGGAGCGGTCGGCGAGGTCTCAGCGGAGCAGCAGTTGCACCAGGGCGACCGTGCCGACCGTCACCACCAGACCCCGCAGGACCGCGGGACTGAAGCGGCGGCCCACCTTCGCGCCGACGTAGCCGCCGAGGCCCGAGCCGACCGCGAGGAGTCCCACGGCGGTCCACTCGAAGTCCGCGGCGAAGAGGAAGAAGAGCGCGGCGACGGTGTTGACGACCGCGGCGAGGACGTTCTTGGTCGCGTTGAGCCGTTGCAGGGGTTCGTCCAGGAGCATGCCCATCAGGGACAGGTAGATGATCCCCTGGGCGGCGGTGAAGTAGCCGCCGTAGACGCTGGCCAGCGTCAGGCCGGTGAAGAGCAGCGGGCCGCCGTCGCGGCGCGGGGAGGTGCCGTCGCGGGCCCGGCGGCGCTGGACCAGCCGGCCGATCTGCGGCTGGAACGCCACAAGGAGCAGGGCGAGGCCCACCAGGACCGGCACGATCGTCTCGAAGGCGTCGGCGGGCAGCGTGAGCAGGAGCGTGGCGCCCGCGAGGCCGCCCAGCAGCGCCCCGGACCCCAGTTTCAGGACCCGCCGGCGCTGCCCGCGCAGCTCCTCGCGATAACCGATGGCCCCGCTGATGGAGCCGGGGATGAGGCCGAGCGCGTTGGAGACGGTGGCGGTGACCGGCGGCAGACCCGTGGCCAGCAGCACCGGAAAGGTGATCAGCGTGCCGGAGCCCACGACGCTGTTGATGGCGCCGGCCCCGACGCCCGCCGCGAACACCGCGGCCATGGCCTCCGGAGTCACCCCGTACCGCCCGGCGCCGGGCCCGTACTCGGCCGGAAGGTGTCTTGGGCATCTTTCACGGGGCCGACTGTACCCACCGCCCAGGCCGACGTGTCCGCCGGTCTCAACCGGTCCCGTGTGGACACTTCTTGACGTGAACTCAGCTGATCATGCGGTGATACGATCACCGCGTTTGCGGAGCGGGCGGATGGATGAAAGACGGCATCCCCGACGTAACGGGCAGCCCGGGCAGCGACCCCCCGGCGCGGGCAGTCCACCGGGCCGCCCGCACGGACGGGAATTCAGCAAGCCGGCTGTCAGTCGCCTGAAGAGAGTCTTATGACGGAATACACAGGGAACCCATTGCTCTGGGTCGCCCTCGTCGCCCTCGTCGCCGCCGCCGTGTTCATCAACCGCCAGCGCAAGGCGGCACGGGCGTTGCGGCAGCAGGTCCAGGGGCTCAGGGATCACTACACCGAGCTGGAGAACGATTACGGGAAGTCCGTGCAGGCCGCCCAGGAGCGGGCCGAGGACGAGACCAAGACGGTGCTGAAATCCGCGATGCGGACCCTTCAGGGCCTGGCCGCCGAACAGCAGCTGGTGCTCTCCCGGTTGCAGAACAAGTACGGCGACTCGGCCCTCCTCCAGGACCTGCTGGAGATCGACCACACCAACTCGCAGTTCGGCCGGCGGGCCCAGTCCATCGCCGTGCTGTGCGACGGCTGGCTCGGCGGGCGGCGCGACACCGCCTCCGTCTACGACGTGGTGCGCAGCGCCCAGGGACGCATCCGGCACTTCCGCCGGGTGGACATCCTCTCCCAGGTCGACTTCGGGATCACCAGCCGGGCCGTCGAGCCCGTCGCCCTGGCCCTCGCCGAGCTGCTCGACAACGCCACCAGCTACTCCAGCCCGGACACCGTCGTCGAGATCAACATCCGGACCGTCCCCAAGGGCATCTGCGTCGTGGTCGACGACGCCGGTGTGGGCATGAGCGACGAGGAGCGGGCCCGCGCCGACAAGCTGCTCGCCACCGAGCGCGCCTCCGGCGTGGCGGGGCTCGGCAACCCGCCCCAGTTCGGCTTCGCCGTCATCGGCCTGCTGTGCGAACGATTCGGCTTCGAGGTGTCGGTGGACTCCTCCTCCCCCTACGGAGGTGTACGGGCGGTGGTCCTGCTGCCGCACGAACTGCTCACCGCCATGCCGGAGAAGAAGGCCCCCGCCCCCGCGGCGGCCCCCGCCGCCCGCGGCACGGCCCGGCCGGTCCCGGACGGCGGACCGGAGGCCGCGTCGCTGGCCTCCTCCGAGACCGGTGACGGCCTGCCCCGGCGCCGCCGCAAGCGGCCGATGGCCATCGTGCCCGGCAGCGCCTCCGCCCCGCGCGCGGCGGGCCGCTCCGACTCCGAGCAGGCACAGGTCATGGGTGCCTTCCAGCGCGGAACGCAGTCCGGCCGGGTCACCGAACCGGCGAGCCCGGACCACGCCGGCCGGACGAGCGACACACCTGGTGCAAGCAGCGAAGGACATGAGGTCTCGTGAACGACGATCTGTCATGGATGCTCGACAGCGCCCTGGAGATTCCCGGGGCCCTGCACGCGGTCCTGATCTCCGCCGACGGCCTGCTGATGGCCCGGACGCAGGACTTCGACAAGGACGACGCCGACCGGGTCGCCGCCGCGATGAGCGGCGTGCAGTCGCTCAGCCGCACCCTCGCCTTCTTCTGTGAGGACCCCACCCAGACCTGGCGGCAGACGCTGGTCGAGTTCGACGGCGGCTGGGTGTTCCTGATCTCCGCGGGGGAGGGCGCCTACCTCGGCGTGTCCGCCTCCCCGGAGGTCGACATGGCGGACATCACCTTCCGCATGCAGCAGCTCGTGGCCCAGCTCGGCAAGCGGCTGACGACGCCGCCGCGCGAGAACCTGGGCGCCCGCTCATGAGCGGCCACGACGGCTGGCAGCCCGAGGCGCCGGAATTAGTGCGGCCGTACGTCATCACCAAGGGCCGCGGCCTGCCCGACGAGGACGACCTCTCCCTCATCACCCTGGTCACCGCCTGTGCCGGGCAGCCGCAGCGGCCGGCCCGGCTGTCCCCCGAGGAGCAGAGCCTGCTCGACCTCTGCTCCGCCGGCTACCTCTCGGTCGCCGAGATCGCCGGACACACCCACTTCCCGCTCGGCGTCGTGCGGATCCTGCTGGCCTCCCTGATGGAAGGCGGACACCTCATGACCCGCCCGCCGGTGGCCCGCGCCCGCCTCGCGGACAAGGAGATCCTGGAGGAGGTGCTCAATGGGCTCCGCGCCAAGTTTGGATGAGCGGGACTACGTACGCGGGGGAGCGACCCAGACGGCGGTGAAGATCCTCGTCGTCGGCCACTTCGCGGTGGGCAAGACCACCCTCATCGGCTCCATCTCCGAGATCGAGCCGCTGTCCACCGAGGAGACGATGACGCAGGCCGCCGAGTCGGTCGACGACCTCAAGGGCGTCCAGGGCAAGACCACCACCACGGTCGCCATGGACTTCGGTCGCCTCACCATCAGCGACCGCGTCGTGCTCTACCTGTTCGGCACCCCCGGCCAGCAGCGCTTCGTGCAGATGTGGGAGGACATGGCCCGCGGCGCGCTCGGCGCCCTGGTGCTGGTCGACCCGCAGCGGCTGGCGGACTCCTTCCCCGTGATCGACCTCATCGAGCACTACGGGCTCGACTACGCCATCGCCGTCAACCACTTCGACGGCACGCCGCTGCGCGACGAGCGGGCGCTGCGCGAGGCGCTCGACCTGCTCGACGACACCCCCGTCGTCACCTGCGACGCCCGCGACGAGAAGTCCTCGGCCGCCGCACTGACCACCCTCGTCCGCTACTTGCTGGACCGCACCCGCTAGGAGCTGGGAGCAGACATGAACGCCCACGACACCGCCCCGGTGCCGCCGCCCGGCTGCCCGGCCCACGGCTCCGGCGCCCGGGTGCCGCTGCACGGGCC
This sequence comes from Streptomyces sp. NPDC102490, assembly GCF_044765285.1. Classification (NCBI taxonomy): domain Bacteria; kingdom Bacillati; phylum Actinomycetota; class Actinomycetes; order Kitasatosporales; family Streptomycetaceae; genus Streptomyces; species Streptomyces sp. NPDC102490. Next base: position 444,717 of record NZ_JBIWJU010000004.1, on the reverse strand, counting down.
GGAGTTCGCCGCCGACCCGCAGGCGTACTACGAGTACCTGCGCCACTACGGGGCCGCGGCCCCCGTCGAACTGGCCCCGGGCGTCGAGGCGACGCTGGTCACGGACTACGTGGCGGCGCTCCAACTGCTCCAGGACTCCGGCAGCTTCCGCAAGGACGCGCGCCGCTGGCGGGCCTTCAACGAGGGCAAGGTGAGCCCCGACAGCCCGGTCGTGCCGCTGCTGGCCTACCGGCCCAACTGCATGTTCGCCGACGGGGCCGACCACCTCAGGCTGCGCCAGGCGGTCACCGACAGCATGGCGCGGGTCGACACCCGGCGGCTGAGCCGCAGCACCGAGCAGATCTCCGGCTACCTCGTCTCCCAGTTCGGCGCCCGCGGTTCGGCCGACCTGCTCGGGGACTACGCCAGGCAACTGCCGCTGTTCGTGTTCAACGAACTCTTCGGCTGCCCCGCCGACATCGGCGACCGGGTGCTGTTCGGCATCTCCGGCATGTTCGACGGCGTCAACGCCGAGAAGGCCACCGCGGTGCTCTTCCAGGCGGTCGGAGAGCTGGTCGCACTCAAGCGGCGCAAGCCCGGTGACGACGTCACCTCCTGGCTGATGCAGCACGAGGCCCGGCTGGACGACGAGGAGATGGTCCACCAGCTCGCCCTGCTGCTCGGCGCGGGAGCCGAGCCCTTGCGCAACCTCCTCGGCAACACCCTGCACCGGCTCCTGACCCACGAGCGGTACGCCCGCGAGGGCGGCCTGATCGACGAGGCGCTCGACGACACGCTGTGGGAGAACCCGCCCATGGCCAACTACGCCCCGCACTACCCGGCCGCCGACACCGAACTCGCCGGACAGCACCTCCAGGCGGGCGAGCTGGTCCTGGTCAGCTTCGCCGCGGCCAACACCGGCCCGGCCCTCAATGCCTCCCGCCAGGCGGGCAGCAACCGCGCCCACCTCGCCTGGAGTGCAGGCCCGCACGCCTGCCCGTCCAAGGAACCGGCCCGGCACATCACGGTCACGGCCATCGAGCACCTGCTCAACGAACTGCCCGACGTCGAACTCGCCGTTCCCGAGGACAGCCTGACGTGGCGTCCGGGCCCCTTCAACCGGGCCCTGGCCACGCTTCCGGCCCGCTTCACCCCGGTGCGCCCCGCGCGGCGCGCCGATCCGGGGCCGGCCACCGCGGCGGCCGGGCAGGAGAAGGCCGCGGGTGCGGCCCGTCCGGCCGAACACAAGGGGATGTGGAGCCAGTTCCTCAACTGGCTGACACGGTGATGTGCGCAACACCCTCCCGATCCGTCCCTTTCGCATGAAGATCGAACGGCACGGGTAGTGAGCAACGCGGTACTCACGTTGCTTACGAGTCAAAGGAGGTGTCGTGGACCACATATCCACGAACGCCGCTTTCCCGGCGCCCAACCCACCGATACCCGCCCCCCGAGGCGGGTATCGCTTTGTGCGGCTCCGGCCGGGGACGGGCCGGTGACCGCCGCACCGAGGGGCACGGACCCGCGGGGCGCACCCACGCTCGGCTCCTTCACCGGCGGCCAGCTGCGAAGACTCGGCGCGGTCGCCGGTATGTCCCGGACCGATGTCGAGACCTACGCACAGGTCCTGACCGACGCACTGGGCCCGGTGGCCGAGCGGCCGCTGAGTCTGGCGCCGCCCACCCGCACCTTCCTGTCCGACGACCACACCCCCGTCGAGTTCTCCCTCTCCTTCCGGCCGGACGCGGCACCCGACGTGCGGGTCCTCGTGGAACCGGGCTGCGGCGCAGACAGCCTGGCTCTCAACGGCCGTGCCGGACTCGAGGCGATCCGGACGATGGCGCGGCGCTGGCACTTCACCACCGACGCCCTCGACGCGGTCCAGGACCTGTTCCTGCCACCGGCTCCGCACGGCCCCCTCGCTTTGTGGTGCGCCCTGGAACTCAGGCCCGGCGGCGTACCCGGGGTCAAGGTCTATCTGAACCCGGCGGCACGTGGGGAGGAACGTTCCGCCGCGACGGTGCGCGAAGCCCTGCACCGGCTCGGGCACCGCCGGGCCTTCGACAGCCTGCCCCCGGGCAGCGGATACCCGTTCCTCGCCCTGGACCTCGGGGACTGGGCGGAACCCCGGGCGAAGGTCTACGTGCGCCACGACCACCTCACGGCCGCCCAGGCCGGGCACCTGTCCCGGATGGACTCGGGCCCCGGGCCCGCGGCGGTCGAGGGCTTCTTCCGCACGGCCGCGGGCCTCGGTCCCGACACGGCCGGGCTCGGCGGGCGGCCCGGCCTGTCCTGCCACGCCTTCACCGACACCGGCACCGTGCGGCCGAGCGGGTTCACCCTGCACATCCCGGTGCGGGACTACGTCCGGCACGACGGGGAGGCCCTGGCACGGGCGACGAGCGTGCTGCGCCACCACGGCATGGACGTCTCCGTGCTCGACCGCGCCCTGGCCGCCCTCACCGCGCGGCGGCCCGAAAACGGGGTGGGCCTGATCGCCTACCTGGCCCTGGCCCACCAGCGGGAGCAGCCGCCGCGGGTGACGGCGTACCTCTCCTCGGAGGCGTACGCGGTCCGGCCGCCGGTCGTGGAGACCGTCCGCCGGCCGGTCCCGGTGTCCTGACCGGACCGTCCGTACGCGGCAGGGCTCCCGGTGCGATCCACCGGGAGCCCTGGGCAGGTACGCGCCCCGCGGGGCGGTCACACGGGCAGCGACTCCCGGAACTCCGCCAGGTACGGACCCACGTCGACCTGGATCGAGGCGCCCTCGGTCCGGCCGTAGCGCTGGACGATGCCGGCCAGGTACGCGCCGATCTCCTCGCGCATCTCCTCGGCGGCGGGCAGTGCGGCGGCGCCGTCGATCAGGCGGGCCACCCACGCGGCCTGCGCCTCCACCAGCCGGGTGATGGCGCCCACGGGCCGCACCAGTCCCACGAAGTACAGACCGGGCCGGTCCGCCGGGACGACCCGCCGGTACAGCTCGACCGAGCCGTCCGCCGCCACCGGGCAGCCGGGGGGCAGGAAGGGGAAGGTCATGTGGAAGCCGGTGCAGTAGACGACCGCGTCGGCGGTCTCGGAAGTGCCGTCCATGAACACGACCCGGTCGCCCTCGAACGAGGCGATCGCGGGCTTCGGGGTCACCGCCCCGTGCCGGATCCGGCTGAGGATCTCGTCCGAGAGGGTCGTCGCGGAGGAGAAGACCGGGTGGTCGGGCTCGGGCAGGCCGTAGTCCGACAGCCGGCCGCGGGCCACCAGCAGGGCCTGCTCCACCCACTGACGCCGTTCGGCGAAGGACATCTCGTTCCACCACGGGGCCTCGGCGATCTCGTCGACCGACATCCCGAAGAGCTGCTTGGGCACGATGTGCAGTCCCCGGCGCACCGAGAGCAGGGTCCGCTCCGCGTGCCGGGAGAGGTCCGCGGCGATGTCCACCGCCGAGGCGCCGAGGCCCACCACGACCACGCGCCGGCCGGCGAAGTCGCCGCCGTCGCGGTAGTCGAGGGAGTGAAGAATCGTTCCGGCAAAGGACTCCGCGCCGGCCGGAAGGGGGTCGGGCAGGGCCGGGTCGGTGTGGTGGCCGGAGGCGACGACCACCTGCTCGAACCGGCGCGAGCTGCGCGCGCCGTCCGGGCCCCGGCTGACGACCGTCCAGGTGCCGTCCGGCTCCCGGCGGACGGACTGCACCTCGGTCCGCAGCTCGACGTGGTCGAGCAGCCCCGCCCACTCGGCGAAGGACCGCAGATAGGCGGCGACCTGGCTGTGCCGGGGGTAGAGCGGATACGAGGACGGCATCGGGAAGTTCGCGTAACCGGTCAGCTGCTTGGCGGTGTTCAGGTGCAGGGACTGATAGCCCGGGCCCCGCTCGCCGGCCCCCGGCTGCCGCCAGATGCCGCCCACGTCGGGCGCCTTCTCCAGACAGACGAAGGAGATGCCGCGCTCCTTCAGGGCATGGCCCACCGCCAGCCCCGACAGGCCTGCACCGATCACACACACACGCACGGGATGTCCCCCCAGGATGTACTCAACCTCCCCCGACCATGCCTTTACTGCCCATCCGTTTCTTCCCGCACACCAGCACGACCGACGAACGGACGTGTCCGTGCTCACGTTTCACGCGCCCCGCAGGTCCCACACCCGGCGGATCTTGCCGAGCGAGCGCTCCAGGCTCTCCGGCTCGACGACCTCCACCTCCACGGTGACGCCCACCCCGTCCTTGACGCCCTGCCCGATCGCCCTCGCGGCTGCCTCGCGCTGCTCGGGACCCGCGTCGGGCCGGGCCTCGACGCGCACCGTCATGTGGTCCATGCGGCCGCGTTCGGTGAGCCGGATCTGGAAGTGCGGGGCGACGCCCGGCGTGCGCAGCACGATCTCCTCGACCTGGGTGGGAAAGACGTTCACCCCGCGCAGGATGATCATGTCGTCGCAGCGCCCGGTGACCTTCCGCATCCGGCGGAAGGCGGGACGCGCGGTGCCGGGCAGCAGGCGGGTCAGGTCGCGCGTGCGGTAGCGGATCACCGGGAGCGCCTCCTTGGTGAGAGAGGTGAAGACGATCTCGCCCTCCTCGCCCGCGGGCAGCACGGCGTCCGTGAGCGGGTCCACCACCTCGGGGTAGAAGTGGTCCTCCCAGATGTGCAGCCCGTCCTTGGTCTCGACGCACTCCTGCGCCACGCCGGGGCCGATCACCTCGGACAGGCCGTAGATGTCCACGGCGTGGATGTCCATGCGCTCCTCGATCTCGCGCCGCATCTCCTCGGTCCACGGCTCGGCGCCGAAGATACCGACCTTGAGGGAACTGGTGCGCGGATCGACGCCCTGCCGCTCGAACTCGTCGAGCAGGGTGAGCATGTAGGACGGGGTGACCATGATGATCTCGGGCCGGAAGTCCTGGATGATCTGCACCTGACGTGCCGTCATGCCGCCGGAGGCGGGGATCACCGTGCAGCCGGCGCGCTCGGCGCCGTAGTGCGCGCCGAGGCCGCCGGTGAACAGGCCGTAGCCGTAGGAGATGTGCACCTTGTGGCCCGGCCGGCCGCCGGCCGCGCGGATCGAACGGGCCACGACGTCCGCCCACATGGACAGGTCGTTGTCCGTGTACCCGACGACGGTGGCGCGGCCGGTGGTGCCGCTGGAGGCGTGCACGCGCCGTACGTCGGACATCGGGACGGCGAACATGCCGAAGGGGTAGGTGTCCCGCAGGTCCGCCTTGGTGGTGAAGGGGAACCGGGACAGGTCGGCCAGGGTGCGGCAGTCGTCGGGCGTGACCCCGGCGGCGTCGAACTTCTTGCGGTACAGCTCGACGTTGTCGTAGGCGTGCCGCAGGGTCGCGCGCAGGCGGTCCAGCTGGAGCTCGCGCAGCTGCTCCCGGGACAGGCGCTCGGCGTCGTCCAGCAGGTCGTGGGGGAGGGGCCCGCCCGGTCGGGGCGCCGGGGCCGCCCCGGTCGTCGGCTCGCTGCTCATCGCGACTCCTTCGTCGTCGTGCCCGGCGTCTCGCGCGCCGTGTCGTCCCGGTCGTCCTGCGCACCCCGGTCGCGTCCGTAGTCCCCCGCGTGGCGGCTGCGTCCGTCATCCCGCGCACCTCGGTCGCGTCCGTTGTCCTGCGCGTGGCGGCTGCCTTCGTCGTTCCGCGCTCCCCGGTCGCGTCCGTTGTCCTGCGCGTGGCGGCCGCGTCCGTCGTCCCGCACGCTGCGGCTTCGGCCGCGGAACTCCGCGATCACCTCGTCACCGCGCCGCACGCTCACGTCGTAGATCCCGCTGCGCCCGTACCGGGCGCGCTCCTCGGCGAGGGCCACGAGCACGTCGCCCTCGCGGGCCGGGGCGACGAAGACGATGTCGGCGCCGGCCGCCACGGTCACCGGACCGTGGCTGTTGCAGGCGCAGGCGAAGGCCGTGTCGGCCAGCAGGAACAGGAAGCCGCCGTGGGCGATCCGGTGTCCGTTCACCATCGCCGGGGTCACGGCCATGCGGACCACGGCCCTGCCCGCGCCGTGCTCCACCAGCTCGATACCGAGCCCCCGGGAGGCCTGGTCCGCGGCGAACATCGCCTCCGTGGGCGTCTGCCCCGTGGCCTGCGACACCGTACCCACCACCCTGTCTCCCGACCGACCATTCGGTTAGCGCGCGGCAAGGCCAAGTAATCCAGCCACGCGGCGGCGCTGTCAAGAGTGTGACCGGCGGCGGTCCGGCTCTTGCCCGGCGTGCGGAAACACGTCACACTGATACCGAACGAATGGTCGGTTGGGAAGCTGGTGACGATGACCACGACACACGCCGCCGAGGCGCCGCCCCCGCACGCGCCGGACGGACTCCAGGAGCACTTCGACGCGACGATCGCGCGCGACCAGCGCGTCGAGCCGCGGGACTGGATGCCCGACGGCTACCGCAAGACGCTGATCCGGCAGATCGCCCAGCACGCGCATTCCGAGATCATCGGCATGCAGCCCGAGGGGGAGTGGATCACCCGGGCCCCGTCGCTGCGCCGCAAGGCGATCCTGTTCGCCAAAGTCCAGGACGAGGCCGGGCACGGGCTGTACCTGTACTCGGCGGCCGAAACCCTCGGCGCGGACCGCGACGACCTCACCCGGCGGCTGATCGAGGGCCGCCAGAAGTACTCGTCGATCTTCAACTACCCGACCCTGAGCTTCGCCGACGTCGGCGTGATCGGCTGGTTCGTGGACGGTGCCGCGATCTGCAACCAGGTGCCGCTGTGCCGCAGCTCCTACGGGCCCTACGCGCGCGCGATGGTGCGGATCTGCAAGGAGGAGTCCTTCCACCAGCGGCAGGGCTACGAGTTGCTGATGACCATGATGCGCGGCACCGACGCCCAGCGGGAGATGGTCCAGGACGCGGTGAACCGCTGGTGGTGGCCGTCCCTGATGATGTTCGGCCCGCCCGACGACGCCTCGCCCAACTCGGCGCGGTCGATGGCCTGGAAGATCAAGCGGCACAGCAACGACGAACTGCGCCGCCGCTTCGTCGACATGACCGTCCCGCAGGCCGAGAAGCTCGGCGTCACCCTGCCCGACCCGGAGCTGTGCTGGAACGAGGAGACCGGGCACCACGACTTCGGCACCCCCGACTGGGACGAGCTGATGCGCGTCATCAAGGGCGACGGCCCCTGCAACGACCGGCGGATGGAGCGGCGGCGCACCGCCCACGAGGAGGGCGCCTGGGTGCGCGAGGCGGCCACCGCCCACGCCGCCAAGCAGGCCGCCCGCGCACAGAAGGGAGCGGCGGCATGACCCCCGGGACGTCCTCCGAGAAGCAGGGCTGGCCGCTCTACGAGGTGTTCGTGCGCGGCAAGCGCGGCCTCAACCACGTCCACGTCGGCTCGCTGCACGCCGCCGACGACGCCATGGCCCTCACCCACGCCCGCGACCTCTACACCCGGCGCAACGAGGGCGTGAGCATCTGGGTGGTGCGCTCCGAGCACATCGCCGCCTCCACCCGCGACGAGAAGGACCCCTTCTTCGCCCCCAGCGCCGACAAGGTCTACCGCCACCCCACCTTCTACGACATCCCCGACGACGTCCCCCACATCTAGGAGCAGGGCATGAGCGACGACCACGTCTACATGACCCTCGCCGAGGGACACGAGGACGACACCCGCTGGGCCTACGGCACCGGCTTCGAGGACCCGCTGCACGGCGTCGACACCACCGTGCCCGAGGGCGTCGACGCCGGAGCGCTGGCCGCGGACTGCGTGGCGCTCGCCGACGACGCCCTGGTCAGCGCCCAGCGGCTGGCCGAGTGGGTCACCCGCGCGCCGGAGCTGGAGGAGGAGGTGGCGCTGGCCAACATCGGGCTCGACCTGCTCGGCCAGGCCCGCCTGCTCTACTCCCGCGCCGGGCAGGCCGACGGCACCGGCCGCGACGAGGACGCCTACGCCTACTTCCGGGACGCCGACGACTTCCGCAACGTCCGGCTGGCCGAACTCCCGGGCGGCGACTTCGCGTTCACCGTGGTGCGGCTGCTGGTGCTCTCCAGCTGGCGCCTGGCCCACTTCCGGCGGCTCCAGTCCCACCCCGACCCGGTGCTGGCGGCGGTCGCCGCCAAGGGCGTCAAGGAGCTGACCTACCACCGCCAGTACGCCGCCGAGTGGTGCGTGCGCCTGGGCGACGGCACGGACGAGTCCCACCGCAGGACGCGCGCCGCGCTCGACCAGGTCGCCCCGTACCTCGGGGAACTGCACACGGCGTACGACGTCCGGGACGAGGTCGCCGACGACCTGCGCCAGGTCACGGAGGCCGCCGGACTGCCCCTGCCCGTCTACCGGCCGCTGGCCGGCTCCGGCCGCGCCGGCGAGCACACCGAACACCTGGCGCCGCTGCTCACCGAGTTGCAGGGCGTCGCCCGCGCCCACCCGGAGGCGACATGGTGACCGAAGGCCCCGCGCTCCTGGAGGCCCGCCGCGCCCGGCAGGTCGCCGAGCAGGTGCCCGACCCCGAGCTGCCCATGCTGACCCTCGCCGACCTCGGCGTCCTGCGCGACGTCGAGGTGGTCGGCGACGGCACCGTCGTCGCCAGCCTGACCCCCACCTACTCGGGCTGCCCGGCCATGGCCGAGATGCGCGCGGACGTCGCCGCGCGGCTGCGCGAGGCCGGGTACCCGCGCGTGGAGATCCGCACCGTCCTGGACCCGCCCTGGACCAGCGACTGGATCACCGAGCCGGGTCGCCGCAAGCTCGCCGAGCACGGCATCGCCCCGCCGGGGGCCGCACCCCGCGGCGGCCCCGTCTCCCTGGTCCTGTCGCCCACCCGGCCCGCGGTGCCCTGCCCCCGCTGCGGCTCGGCGGACACCGAGGAGACCTCCCGCTTCGCCGCCACGGCGTGCAAGGCCCTGTGGCGCTGCCGGGCCTGCCGCGAGCCGTTCGAGTACGTCAAGGAGATCTGATGGCCCCGACCGCCCCCGTCCCGGCGCCGCCGGTGCGCACCCGCCGCCGGCCCGCCTTCCACCGGCTGCGCGTCGCGGCCGTAGAGCGGCTGTGCGCGGACGCAGTGGCCGTGAGCTTCGAGATCCCCGCCGAACTGGCCGAGGAGTTCGCCTTCGCGCCCGGTCAGTCGCTCACCCTGCGGCGCGAGGTGGACGGCCGGGACGAGCGCCGCTCGTACTCGATCTGCGCACCGGCCGGCTCGGCGCCGCGCATCGGAGTGCGGGTGGTGCCGGGCGGGCTGTTCTCCGCGTGGCTGGTCGACGAGGTGCGGCCGGGCGACACCGTCGAGGTGATGGCGCCCACCGGCCTGTTCACCCCCGACCTCTCCACCCCCGGCCACCACGTACTGGTCGCGGCCGGTTCGGGCATCACCCCGATGGTGTCCATCGCCGAGTCGGTGCTCGCCGCCGACGACCGCTCCACCGTCACCCTCTTCTACGGCAACCGCCGCACCGACACGGTGATGTTCGCCGACGAGCTGGCCGACCTGAAGGACCTCCACCCGACCCGCTTCCACCTCGCCCACGTGCTCTCCCGCGAACCCCGCGAGGCCGAGGTGCTCTCCGGCCGCCTGGACGCCGGACGGCTCGCGGCGCTCATCGGCTCCCTGGTGGACGTGGAGAGCGCGGACCACTGGTGGCTGTGCGGACCGCAGGGCATGGTCGCCGACGCCCAGCAGGTCCTGACCGGCCTGGGCGTCCCGGCCGAGCGCGTCCACCGGGAGCTGTTCTACGCCGACGACGAGCCCGTGCGGGAGGTGCGCCACGAGGAGAGCGGCCCCGAGGGACCCGTCAGCGAGGTCACCGTCACCCTGGACGGCCGCTCCACGACCGCTCCGCTCTCCCGGGACCGGTCCGTCCTCGACGGGGCCCAGCAGACCCGCCCCGACCTGCCCTTCGCCTGCAAGGGCGGGGTCTGCGGAACCTGCCGGGCCCTGGTCACCGACGGCCGGGTCGACATGCGCCGCAACTACGCGCTGGAGAAGGCGGAGGTCGACGCCGGCTACGTCCTGACCTGCCAGTCGTACCCGGTCTCCGAGAAGCTGACCGTGGACTACGACAGCTGACGGAAGGCGGGAAACCGAGCGCGTGCCGCAACCGCTCGCCCACGTCGGTGCCGTACAGGTCCTGCCCCTGGAAGCGGCCGGTCTCGGCGACGCAGGATCGAGGGCGTGGGGATCGGGGGCGTGGAACTCGTGCCCTAGCCGCGCTCGCTCAGTACCGCCCGGATCACGTGGCGGGCGTTGCCGGCCATCGCGGGGTTGGTCTTCCGGTAGTAGGGCAGGGCGATCAGGGCCTGGGAGAGGGTGCGGCCCCGGCCGCGCCGCCAGGTCGCGTCGTCCACACCGAGTGCCTCGCGGAAGACCTCCCGCGCGCCGGGCGGCAGCAGGTTCCACGCCGGGAAGAGGTCGCAGGCCGGATCGCCCACCCCCATGCAGCCGAAGTCGATCACCGCGGACAGCCTGCCGCCGTTCACCAGCAGATTGCCCGGCATCAGATCCGCGTGCAGCCACCGGGGCGGTCCGTCGTGGGCCGGTGCGCGCAGCGCGTCCTGCCACACCGCCGCCAGCCGGTCGCAGTCGACGCCCTCCTCGGGCAGGCCGCGCAGCTCGTCGAGCGCGGCCCGCGTCGGCCCGTCCAGCGCGGCGAGCGGCCCGCCGCGGTACGCCTGCGGTGCGTGGGGCAGCGTGATGCCGCGCATCGCCGCCACGAAGGCGGCCAGATCCTCCGCCAGCGGCACGGGCTCGGTCAGTGCTCCCGCCTCGGGGATCTCCCCGGGCAGCCACCGGTAGACCGACCACGGCCACGGGTACCCGTCGGCCGGTACCCCTTCCCCGAGCACCTCGGGCACCGCGGTGGGCAGCAGGGGCGCCAGCCGGGGCAGCCACTCCCGCTCCGTCGCCACGTCCGCCGCGCCCCCTTCGACCAGCGGCAGCCGTACGACCATGTCCTCGCCCAGCCGGTACATGGCGTTGACCGTGCCCCCGGAGGGGAAGCGCTCGACGGGCAGCCCCGCCCACCGCGGGAACTGCCCGTCGACCAGACGCCGTACGAGCCGGCCGTCGACCTGGCACAGGTCCGGACGCGGCTGCCCTGAACTCATGGCCCCCATCCGACCTTCCGCCACGGACGGCCGTCAAACGCTTTCCCGGCCGACGGTGCTCGCCGGGCGTGGGATCAGACCCCGAACTCCGAGGGCGGGATGTTCAGTGCGGTGCACGCTTCGCGGATCGCGTACTGCTCGGACTGCTCGAAGGTTCCGTCGGCGCCGGCGACGACCATGCCGGTCTGGACCACCGCGCGGGCCTCCGCGGGCTTCTTGGCGGCCTTGGCGATCACCTGGAGGGCCTCGGCCTTGCCCTGCTCGAAGTTGGCGAGGAGCCGGTCCACGTGCTGGTTGAACCGCTGGCGGAGCTGGTCCGCCGGGAAGTTCTGCAACACCTCGTTGGAGACGATCAGCTCCTCCACGCGCTGCCGCTCGGCCGGCTCCACCCGGCCGTCCGCGGCGGCGACCAGCGCGCACATGGCCATGCTGGCGTCACGGTAGGCGCCGCTCTTCAGCTCGTTCTTGGCCGAGGCGAGCTGGGACTTGAACATCCCGATCAGCTGGGCCTTGGAACCGCCGGAGGACGAGCCCGGCCTGCCGCCGCCGACGGGTCCGTGCGCTCCCTGGCCGGATCCGCTCGCTCCCCGAGTGCCGCCCTGGGACTGCTGGAAGGTCTTGGCCTGGTCCTTGATCTTGTCCCACATAGCCACTCGTGCCACCTCGGCTTCTGTTGCTGCGCATCGGTCGGTCCTCGGCCGCGATCTCCCGCGGTCACCACGATGAACGCGCCCGGGGGTCACAGGGTTCCCGAAAGGCAAAGTAAACGCAAAGCGCCTGGTGGGGTCGTAGTACGCTGCGCCACCGGGGAGTTCGAAGACCGGTCGGCTGTAGGGAGTACGCGGTGTGGTCGCGGGAGGTCGGCTGGTTCGTCGCGATCGGCGTCGCGTCGACCGCCGGGCAGGCGCTGCTCTACTGGGCGCTGCGCCCGTGGTCGCCCCCGGCCGTCGCCAACCTGGTCTCCCTCCTCGTGCTGACGGTGCTGAACACCGAGGCGAACCGGCGGCTGACGTTCCGGCACGCCGCCACGAAACCGGCCCGCGCGCATCTCGGTGCGGGCGGCCTCTTCCTGCTCGGCTACCTGATCACCTCCGGTGCCGTGCTGTGGTTCACGCACCGGCGGCCCGACGCCTCGCCCGCCGCCGAGACCGCGGTGCTCGCCGCCACGTCCGTCGCCGTCACCGTCGTACGCTTCCTCGTTCTGCGCCTGGCCGTCTTCCGGGCCCCGACCGCCGGCACGCCTGATCCACGCCGCGCGACCCGCTGAACCGTTCGGTCACCTTCGGGTTCCCCCGTCACCGAAAAGTGCGTTCTTCCACGTCAGCGGCCTCTCTCCTACGGTTATCGAGTAACCACGAGAGAGCACATGGGCAAGGAGAACGAAGACATGGCCATCACCCTGGTGAACCCCGGCGGGCTGCCCGCGATCGACGTCTACCGGCAGGTGTCGATCGCGTCCGGATCGAAGCTGGTCTTCGTCGCCGGACAGGTCGCCTGGGACGCCGACGGCGTCACCGTCGGCGAAGGAGACCTGGCCGCGCAGGCCGAGCGGTGCTACCTCAACGTCGCCACCGCCCTGGCAGCGGCCGGCGCCTCCTTCGCGGACGTCGCCAAGCTGAACGGTCCACGTCGTCGACTGGACGCCGGACAAGATGCCCCTCCTGCTGGAGGGCATCGAGCGGGCGGCCGCCAAACTGGGGGTGACCCCCGCCGCGCCGGCCACCCTGCTGGGCGTCGCGGCACTGGACGTGCCCGAGCACCTGATCGAGGTCGAGGCCGTCGCCGTCCTCGACTGACCCCTCCTAGCCGTACACGACCCGGTCGAGGAGACTTTGCAGGTACAGGCCGCGTCCGGCGTCGACCGGCGTCGGCGTGCGGGTGCGGACGGCCGTCGCGAAGTCGTGGCGCAGGACGGGCCAGCACTCCTCGTGGTCGATGCCGGCCGTGTCGTAGACCAGCGGTTCGGCGGGGCCGAAGAGTTCGACGCGGGTCAGCGCCCGGGGCACGGCCACGGAACCGGACAGCGAGGCCTGGCTCACGGCGCCGTTCTCGTGCTCGCAGGTCAGTTCCACCCAGCGGCGCGGGTCGCCCGTGGCGCGGACGGCGGTCACCGGGCCGACCGCGGCGTCCAGCAGATCGAGCAGATGAGGGCCGAGGTCGAGCAGGGCGCCGTGCTCCAGGCGCCAGCCGGTGGCGAACTCCCCTTCCAGGAAGGCGCCGTGGAGGTAGCAGGAGCGCGCCCCGACCGTCTCGAAGGAGCGGGCGGCGTCGAGGAAGGCCCGGGTGGCCGGGTGATAGCGCTTGGTCAGGACGAGCTGGGAGACGACCCCGGCCTCGGCGACCGCGTCGGCCACCCGGCGGGCCGCGGCCAGATCGGGGCCGAGCGGCTTCTCCAGCAGCAGGTCCTTGCCCCGCTTCGCCGCCAGCGGCGCCAGCTCGGCCTGGACCGCGGGCGGCACCGCGAACGCCACGGCCTCGCAGTGGTCCAGCAACTCCTCGAACCCGGCGGCGACAGGAGCGCCGTAGGGGGCGGCGGTCGCGCGGGCGGCGTCGGCACGGCGGGCCCAGACCGCGGCGAGCCGGGTCTCCGGCCCGGCGGCGAGCACCCGGGCGTGCATGGCGCGGGCCCAGGGGCCGGCACCCACGAGCCCGACCTCGACGGGCCGGTCGGTCCAGGGGGCGGGGGCAGCGGTCACGGCGTTCCTGTCGTCGGAGGTCTCCCGGCGGTCCGCCGGGGCGGACGGGCGGCGGTCATGAGGCGAGGCGTTCCAGCCGGGCGTCGGCGCCGGCGGGGGAGTAGAGGTGCTCCACGACCATCGCGGCGGCTCCGACGAGCCCCGCGTGGTCGCCGAGCCGCGAGGTGACGACCTGGAGGTTGGCAGTGGCGCGCGGCATCGCCCGCTGGTAGACCAGCTCCCGCACCCCGGTGAGGAAGGGCACCCCGGCCAGCTCTCCGGCGATCATGAGGACCCCGGGGTTGAGCAGGGTCACGACGGTCACCAGGACCTCGCCCACCCGCCGTCCCGCCTCGCGGGCCAGCCGGACCGCGTCCGGGTGCCCCTCGTTGAGCAGCCGCCTGACGTCCCGTCCGGAGGCGGTGTCCTGGCCGAGGGCGGCCAGTTCCCTGGCGATCGCCCGGCCACTGGCCACGGCCGCGAGACAGCCGTGGGAGCCGCACATGCACAGCGCGTCGGACCGGTCGTGCAGGCGGATGTGCCCGATGTCGCCCGCCCCGCCGTCGATGCCGCGGTACAGCCGGTCCCCGATGACGACCCCCGCGCCGATGCCGGTGGACACCTTCAGGAGTACGAAGGACGCGCAGTCGCGGTGGTTGGCCTGGTGCTCGGCCAGGGCCATGAGGTTGGCGTCGTTGTCCACGAGCACCGGCACGGCCCCGGCGCCCGCGGGGTCCAGGTCGAGCCGGGCCGCGTACGCCTCCTGGAGCCGCTCCCGGATGGGGTAGCGGTCCCAGCCGGGCATGATGGGCGGCTCGATCACCCGCCCGGACTCCCAGTCCACCGGGCCGGGCACGGACAGGCCGATGCCCGCGACGTGGGACGCCGGGACACCGGCCGCCGCGATCAGGTCCGGGAACCAGTCGGCCAGCCCCTCGAGGACCCGGTCGGGGCCCGCGTCGACGTCCATCGGACCGGTGTGCTCGGCCAGGATGGTGCCGCCCAGGTCGAGCACCGCGGCGCGGGCGTGCCGGGTCTCCAGGTCGAAGGCGATGACCGAGGCGTGGCCGGGGTCGAAGACGATCCGGTGGGAGGGGCGTCCGCCGGTGGAGGCGCCCGTGCTGTGGCGCAGCCACCCGGCACGGTTGAGCAGGTCGAGTCGCTGTCCGACGGTGGAGCGGGACAGGCCGGTCGCCTGCTGGAGGTCGGCCCGCGTGTTGGCGCGGCCGCTGCGGATCAGGTGCAGCAGTTCACCGGCGCTGGCCTGACTTGACGTCATCATGGAGTCCCCCACGGCTCAACTCTTGTCGGCGCCGCTGGTCAGCCCCTCGGTGAGCAGGCGTTCGGCGGCGAAGAACAGAAGTACCACGGGGATCGTGAGCACCACGGAACCGGCCATGAGCACGGTCTTGGGCACCTCGATGCCGTTGGACAGCTGGGCCAGGCCCAGGGAGACCGTCCACTCGCCGGGGTCGGCGGCCAGGAACAGCAGCGCGAAGAGGAACTCGTTCCAGGCGATCATGAAGACGTACAGACCCGTCGCCATGAGGGAGGGCAGGGCCAGCGGCAGGATCACCTTGCGCACGGTCTGGAGGCGGGAGCAGCCGTCGAGCGCCGCCGCCTCCTCGATGGAGGCGGGGATGGTGACGAGGTAGTTCTTCAGCATGTAGATCGACACCGGCACGGTCTGCGCGACGTACACGACGGCGAGACCGACCAGGCTGGAGGAGAGGCCGATCTTGGCGAAGATCACGAAGAGCGGCACGGCCAGCAGCGTCGCCGGGAAGAGGTACACGGCCAGGAAGAGCGCGCTGACCTGGCGGTGGCCGAAGAACTTCAGCCGGCTCACCGCGTACGCGCCGGGCACGGCGGCCACCAGGGTCAGCACCACCGTGCCGAGGGAGACCAGCGCGGAGTTGAGCAGGAACTTCAGGAAGCCCTGGCCGCCGTCGTCGGTGGAGCGCAGCACGTCCCGGTAGGTGGAGAGGGTGAAGTCCTTGGCCGAGACCCACAGCGAGCCGGGGTCGAGCAGCAGCGCGTCGATGGGCTTCAGCGACAGCAGCACCATGTAGTAGAACGGCAGGAGGGTGATCACGGCGAGGAACGCGATGACGATCCAGCGCGCGACGCCGAAGAACCTCTCCTCGAACCGGGCCCGGGTCAGGGCCGTCTTGCCACTCACGCTTCCTCCTGGACCTTGTTGCCGAAGAACTTGAAGTAGAGGCCCAGCAGGATCATCAGCGAGAGGGCCAGGACGAGCGCCTGCGCGGCCGCCGCGCCCACGTCGTAGCGGGCGGTGAGGAAGTCGTACACGCGCACCGCGGCCACGTCGGTGCCGGCGCCGCCGCCGGTGAGCAGGTAGACGTCGTCGAACTTGTTGAACGTCATGATGAAGCGCAGCACGCACAGCAGCGCGATCACCGGCATCAGCTGGGGCAGCAGCACGTGCCGGAACCGCTGGGTCGGTGTGGCGCCGTCGACCAGCGCGGCCTCCTCCAGGGTGTCGGGCACCGCCTGCAACCGCGCCAGGATGAACAGGAAGGCGAAGGGGAAGTACCGCCAGCACTCGAAGACGATGACGGTCAGCAGCGCCAGCGGGATGTCGAAGTGCAGCCCCAGCAGGTCGACCTCGTACTGCCGGGTCGACAGGAAGGCGATCGGGTCGTCCCAGCCGAACAGCCGCCGGCCCCAGTCGTTGACCACGCCGTACTGCGGGCTGAGCGCGACCTCCCAGACGAAGGCCACGGCGACGACCGGCGCGACGTACGGCAGCAGCATCGCCGCGCGCAGCAGCCCGCGGCCCCTGAACGGCTTGCGCAGGGCGAGCGCGGCGACCAGGCCGAGCAGGACCGAACCGAGCGTGGCGCCCACCGTGTACAGCAGGGTGGTGCCGAGGCTGGACCAGAAGCCGGCCGAGTCGAAGACCTGCGAGAAGTTGTCCAGGGACCAGTTGCCGAACAGGCCCATGCCCTGGATGTCGACGAGCCTGGCCTTCTGGAAGGCCAGCAGTACGGTCCACGCGATGGGCAGTACGACCACCACGAGGACGACGACGAAGGTGGGGGAGACGAACGCGAGTCCCGCGCGGTTGGCGCGCCGGCTCGCGGTGAGCGGGCGGCGGCCCGGGGAGACGGACCGGTCCCCGGACGGGTCCGTGGTCCGGCGGCTGGTGTCCCGGCGCTGCGGCGCGCCGGCTGGGGCTGTGGGCATGAGAGACCTTCGTGATGTGCAGGCGGCGGGCGGCTACTGAAGGGACTTCTTGAGGGCGGCGACCTCTTCGTCGGCGTCGCGCGCCGCCTCGGACGGCGAGCTCTGGCCGCTGGTCATGGCGCCGATGGCCTTCGGCACGGGCAGTTCGCCGTTGGTGGCGCCGACGAGGGCTCCCTCGCCCTGCGTGATGCCCCAGCGGCGCATGTTGCTGACGCCGTCGGCGAGCTGGTCCAGCAGGGTCTCGGGGAAGACCTCGTCCAACGGCTCGCGGGTGTCCACGCCGATGTCGCTGTGCCGCCAGGCGTCCAGATAGCGCTCGGGCTCGGCGGCCGTGCCCTTGCGGACCGGGATCTTGCCCTCGGGCGCCATGCCGAACCAGGACTCGTAGCCCGTGCCCATCATGTACTCGATGAACTCGCGGGACGCCGCCGTCTCGGCCGTCTTGGTGGTCACCCAGGACGTGATCTCGCCGAACTGCGCCGCCTTCTCCACGTCGGGGCCCTGCATGGCGGTGACGATGCCGCTGTGGTCCGACAGGTAGCGCGGGTCCTTCGCGCACTGCGGGCAGCTGGGCAGGGCGTCCTTGCGCAGTCCGGCGAGTTCGTCGAGCAGGAACGAGGACCAGATGACCATGGAGGACCGGCCCGCGAAGTAGGTGGCGCGGGTGGAGTCCACGGTCTGGGTGCCCGGGGCGCCGTAGCCGCGGGCCAGCTGGTCGTAGGTGCGGAAGGCCGCCTGGCAGCGCGGGGAGTCGAGGGCGACCTCGTGCCGGTCGTCGACCAGCTGGCAGTCGTTGGCCAGGGCGAGGCTCTCGAAGCTCTGGGAGGTGAAGACGTCGCTGGGGTCGGTGGCCGCCGAGATGCCGTCGTGCCCCTTGGTGGTGAGCGCCTCGGCGGCGGCCAGCGCCTTGGCGTACGTGTCGGGGGCGGGCAGGCCCTT
This sequence comes from Streptomyces sp. NPDC102490, assembly GCF_044765285.1. Lineage (NCBI taxonomy): Bacteria > Bacillati > Actinomycetota > Actinomycetes > Kitasatosporales > Streptomycetaceae > Streptomyces > Streptomyces sp. NPDC102490. The sequence continues at coordinate 426,882 of NZ_JBIWJU010000004.1, read as the reverse complement.
CTGCCCGAACTGGTCCTTGCGGTAGACCAGCAGCTGGAGCCAGGCGTCGGAGGGCACACCGAGGCTGGTGCCGCCGTCGGACGTCAGCGCCAGCGCGTTGGCGTTGAAGGTGTCGCGCCCCAGCCCGTCGACGATCCGCTTCGGGATGTCGGTGTTCAGCAGGCCGTTGCTGTACATCTGCCAGACCTGGCCCATGGGGGCGGCGCCGATGACGTCGGGCAGGGTGCCCGAGGCCGCCGCCGACATGATGAGCTGCGGCATCTGCCCCTCGTCGACCCCGACGAGTTTCACCTTGACGCCGGTCTTCTTCTCGAACCCGTCGACGACCTTCTGCGTCGCGGCGACGCGGTCCGGCAGGTTCTCCTGCGACCAGACCGTGATCTCACGGTCCGGCCTGCCGGGCCCGGTGCTGCTCGCGCAGCCCGAGAGCAGCCCGATTCCCAGGGCTGCGGTGACGCCGACCGCGATCGTCCTCGACCGCAGGGTCCTGATGCGCATGGAGTGTCCTCGTTCCGGCTTACGTCTGCTCGTCACGCATCACAGCATCACTTTTGCTTGTTGACAAGACATAAGTTGCGGATATTGTCGACGCAACCGCATCAGCAACCCTTCCGGAGCCCTCCGTGTCATCCGTGTCGCCCGTGTCATCCGTGGAGCGCGTCGTCCAGTTCACCGGCCCCCGCCAGGTGGAGGTGGCCGAGCACACCAGGGCCGAACTGCCCCCCGGCCACCTGCGCGTGCGCACCCGCTACTCGGGCATCTCGGCCGGCACCGAGCTGACCGCCTACCGCGGCACCAACCCGTACCTGACCCGGACCTGGGACCCCGAAGCGCGCCTCTTCCGCGACGGCGCGCCCGGCATCGAGTACCCGGTGGCCGGCTGGGGCTACTCCGAGGTCGGCGAGGTCGTCGAGGTCTCCCCGGAGCTGGCCGGCACCCCCGGCCTGCCGGTCCCCGGCGACCTGGTGTGGGGCATCTGGGGCCACCGCAGCGAGGGCATCGTCCCCGCCGAGCGCATGGCCGGCCACACCCTGCCGGCCGGACTCGCACCGCTGGCCGGTGCCTTCGCCCGGGTCGGCGCCATCGCGTACAACGCCGTCCTGGCCGGTGACATCCACTTGGGCGAGGACGTCGCCGTGTTCGGGCAGGGCGTCATCGGCCTGCTCACCACCCGGCTCGCCCGGCTCAGCGGCGCCCGCGTCACCGCCGTCGACGCCCTCGACGGCCGCCTGGAGACCGCGAAGCAGTACGGCGCCCAGCACACCCTGAACGCCCGCACCGACGCCGTCGCCGAACGCGTCCGCGAGGCCACCGGCGGCCTCGGCGCCGACCTCGCCATCGAGATCAGCGGCGCCTACCCGGCCCTGCACGAGGCGCTGCGCTCGGTCGCGGCCGGCGGCCGGGTGGTGGCCTCCGGCTTCTACCAGGGCGACGGCATCGGCCTGCGCCTCGGCGACGAGTTCCACCACAACCGGGTCCAGCTCATCTGCTCCCAGATCGGCGGCGTCCCGCCCCAGCTGTCGAACCGCTGGAGTGTCGAACGCCTCCAGCGGACCTTCCTGCGCCTGGTCGCCGAGGGCCAGGTGGACGTCGACTCCCTGGTGAGCCACGTCGTCCCGGTCGCGGACGCCGCCGACGCCTACGTACTGCTGGACGAGCGGCCCGCCGAGGCGTTGCAGGTCGTCCTGGAATTCTGAGAGTCCCGAAAGGCATCCCCATGCTCAAGACCGCCGTCCAGGAACAACTCCTGCCCCAAGACACCCTTCAGGCCAAGTGGGACTTCGCCCAGCAGGCCGGCTACGACGCGATCGAACTGCGCGGCAAGGGCGACTTCCACTTCGCCTCCCGGCGCGAGGAACTGCGGCAGGCGCGCAAGGACGGTGTCGTCATGCCGACCGTCTGCGTCGACATGCCGCACTTCCTCGGCGCCTTCGACGAGGAGCTGCGCCGCGACGCCGTCGCCCAGATGAAGTCCCAGCTCACCGTGATCGCCGAGATCGGCGGCGTGGGCGCCCAGACCCCCGCCTCGTACGGCATGTTCTCCCGCCGGCTGCCGCCCTTCGAGCCGCCGCGCACCGAGGAGGAGGACCGCGAGGTGCTCCTCGCCGGGCTCACCGAACTCGGCGAGCACGCCCGCGCCGAGGGCGTCACGCTCTTCCTGGAGCCGCTCAACCGCTACGAGGACCACATGGTCAACCGGCTCGACCAGGCCGCCGACCTGATCCGCGCCGTCGGCCTCGACTCGGTCCAAATCGGCATCGACAGCTACCACATGAACATCGAGGAGACCGACCCCGCCGCCGCGATCGTCGCCCATGCCGACGTCATCGGCCACGCCCAGGTCTCCGACTCCAACCGCTTCCAGCCCGGCGCCGGACACCTCGACTGGCCCGCCTGGCTCGGCGCCCTGCACACCGTCGGCTACGACGGTCACCTCGCCCTCGAATCCCGGCTGACCGGGGACCCCGTCCAGGCCGTGCGCTCCGTCCCCGCCTTCCTCAAGAGGTCGGGCGCGTGAACTCCCCCCTGGACCTCCTGGACCGGCCCGCGCCCGCCGCGCCCGCGGACCTGACCCTGCGGCGCGGTGCGGCGCGGGTCCTCATCGACAACTGGACCGGCGCCTCCACCGTCCCCTCCCGCACCCTCTACCCGCACCAGTGGAGCTGGGACTCCGCCTTCGTCGCCATCGGGCTGCGCCACCTCTCGGTGCGCCGCGCCCAGCGGGAACTGGAGTCCCTGCTGGCCGCGCAGTGGGCCGACGGACGCGTGCCCCACATCGTGTTCAACCCCGCCCTGCCGCACGACGCCTACTTCCCGAGTCCCGACTTCTGGCAGTCCGCCACGGCGGGCCGGGCCGCCGGCGCCCCCTCGTCCGTCGAGACCTCCGGCATCGTCCAGCCGCCCGTGCACGCCCTGGCCGCCTGGCTCGTGCACCGGGCCGACCCGGCCGAGTCCCGGCGCCGCGGCTTTCTCGCCCGGGTCCGGCCGAGGCTCGCCGCCTGGCACGACTACCTGCTCGGCCGCCGCGACCTCGGCGGGGGCGGCCTCGCGGCCGTCGTCCACCCGTGGGAACCCGGCATGGACAACAGCCCCGGCTGGGACCGGGCCCTGCGCCGGGTCGAACCCAGCCCGCCCGGCACCTTCCGGCGTGCCGACCTCGCCCACGGCCACCCCGCCGACCGGCCCACCGACCTCGACTACGGCCGGTACGTCCGGCTGGCCACCGCGTACCGGGAGGCGGGCTACGACGACCGCCTCGTACGGCACCGGTTCGCCGTGGAGGACCCCGCCTTCAACGCCCTGCTGATCGTGAGCGAACTGGCCCTGGCCGCCATGGCACGCGAACTGGACCTGCCCGCACGGCGGCACACCGAGCGGGCCGCCGAGCTGACCCGGGCGCTGGTGGACCGGCTCTGGGACGAGGAGGCCGGCCTGTTCCGCGTGCGCGACCTGCACGACGGCAGCCACGTCGACGAACGGACCGTCAGCGGACTGATCCCGCTCCTGGTCCCGCACCTGCCCCGGCACGTCGTCCGGCGGCTGCACGCCACCCTCACCGGACCGCACTTCCGCGCGCCGGCCACCGACCTGGTCCCCAGCTACGACCTCACCGGGCACGCCTTCCACCCCACCCGGTACTGGCGCGGCCCGGCCTGGTTCAACACGGCCTGGCTGATCGAGCGCGGCCTGCGCACCCACGGCCTCGGACAGGACGCCGCGCGCCTGCGCGCCGGGTTCCTCGCGGAGGCCGGACGCACCGGGTTCGCCGAGTACGTCGACCCCTCCACCGGCGCCGCCTGCGGCACCCGGCACTTCTCCTGGACCGCCGCCCTCACGCTCGACCTGCTCAGCTCCGCCCCGAAGGAGGCCGGACCATGACCGCGGCCGACCCCCGTGTCCAACTGGTGCGCGACGCCACCTTCGTCCGTCTCGGCACCGACGGCGGGATCAGCGGCGCCCGTGGTTCGGCGCCCGACGGGCTGTTCTTCCAGGACGCCCGGCACCTCAGCCGCTGGCACCTCACCGTGGACGGCACCGCTCCGGCCGCCCTCGTGCCCGCCACGGCGGACGCCGACGACACGGCCGCCGGCGTGCTGACCCCCGAGGGCACCCGGGACCACCCGCCCGCGTACACCGTCTTCCGACGGCAGAGCGTCACCGCCGGCACGTTCACCGAACACCTGAGCCTGGTCGGCAACCGCCCCGATCCCGTGACGGCCCGCCTCGACCTCACCGTCGACGCGGACTTCGCCGACCTCTTCGAACTCCGCGCCGACGACCGCCACTACGCCAAACCCGGCGCCGCGTACGAGAGCCGCGACACCGCCGACGGAGTGCTCTTCGGCTACCGGCGAGCCGACTGGCACGCCCGGACGGAGATCACCTGCGATCCCGTCCCGGACACGGTGGCCCCCGCACCGGCCCGGCAGGGCGAAACCGCCCGGACCCTGACCTGGCACCTGCCCCTCGACGCGCACGGACGGGCCGACCTGCACCTGACCGTCCGCGCCCACCCGCACGGACGGCCCCGGCCTTCCACCCTCGTCCCCGCCGCACGGCATCCGCAGTGGCCCGAAGGCGCCGCCACGGACGACCTGACGCGCACCTGCGAACGCGGTCTCGCCGACCTCGACCTGCTGACCATCCCGGTCCCCGGCGTCGACGGCGAGGACGTGCGGGTCCCGGCCGCCGGCATCCCGTGGTTCCTCACCCTGTTCGGCCGCGACTCCCTGCTGACCGCCTACTTCCCGCTGCCGTACCGGCCCGCGACGGCCGCCGGCGTCCTCAGCGCGCTCGCCGCCACCCAGGGCCGGCGGCACGACCCCTTCAGCGGCGAGCAGCCCGGACGCATCGTCCACGAGACCCGGCACGGCGAACTCGCCCACTTCCGGCAGGTCCCGTACGGCCGGTACTACGGCGCCGTCGACGCCACCCCGCTCTTCCTCGTCCTGCTCCACGCCCACCATCGGACGACCGGCGACCGGGCCCTGGCCCGGCGCCTGGAACGGCACGCCCGGCGGGCCGTGGACTGGATGCTCACCGACGGCGGCCTGGAGCAGCACGGATACCTCGTGTACGAGCCGGACCCGGGCGGGCTGGTCAACCAGAACTGGAAGGACTCCGCCGGTGCCGTCTGCTTCCGCGACGGCACCCAGGCCGAGGGCCCCGTCGCGGTCTGCGAGGCACAGGGCTACGCCTACGACGCACTGCTGCGCACCGCCGACCTCGCCGACGAGGTCTGGCGGGACGAGACCTGGGCCCGGCGGCTCCGCGAGCACGCCGCCCGGCTGCGGGACCGCTTCACGGCGGACTTCTGGATGCCGGACGCGGACTTCCCCGCCCTGGCGCTGGACGGCGACGGCCGCCAGGTCGACGCGCTGGCCTCGGACGCCGGGCATCTGCTGTGGTCGGGCATCCTCGACCCGGAACGCTCCGCCCGGGTGGGCCGGCGACTGCTTGAGCCGGACTTCTTCTCCGGCTGGGCGATCCGCACCCTCGCCGCCGGACAGCGGCCGTACCACCCGCTGTCCTACCACCGGGGCAGCGCCTGGCCGCACGACAACGCGGTCATCGTCCTGGGCCTGGCCCGCCAGGGACTCGCGGCTCAGGCGCGCACCGTCGCGGAGGGACTCGTCGCGGCGGCGGCCCATCACGGCCACCGGCTGCCCGAGGTCCTCGCCGGATACGACCGCTCGGCGACCGCCGCGCCCGTTCCCTACCCCCATTCCTGCTCACCGCAGGCCTGGGCCGCGGCCACCCCGCTGGCCCTGCGGACGGCGCTGGGGCGGGAACCGCTCGGTTCCTGACCGCTACTGCGACGTCGGCCGGGCGCGGCCCCGGCCCGGGGCGCCGGCGTGGCGACGGCAGTCCGCGTCGTGCCGCGCGCCGAGCGAGGTCCACCACCGTTCGCAGCAGTCCTCGGGCAGCGGGACGCGGTCGGCCGCGGGGCGGGCGCACTCCGGTCCGTGCACCACACCGTCGGAGTGCCGCCAGAACGCGCAGCACGGTTCGAGACCGTGCGCGAACGGGTCCCGCCGCTCCGGCCGGGCCAGCAGCTCGGCGCGCCGGGCCAGGGCGACCCTGCGCCGGTGCTCCGCGCCCTCACGGGCGGCGCACCAGGCGAAGACCGCGGCGACGTACAGTCCCGGCAGGGCCAGCCAGGAGTGGCGGGTGGCCGCGTACGCGGCGGCGGCGACAAGGAGCGCGGCGGCGGCACGGCACGCGCGGGCGGTGCGCAGGCTCGGCGTCACAGGGAACTCCACGTGGGTCGGCGGGGGAGAAGGTCCTCGGACCTCCGTATGCCCCCGGTTCGCCGTCGTACGTCAGTCTGTCGCCTCCGGCGCGCGGATAATCCGTTGCGGTCGCCCGCCGCCGTGCCCGACTCTGCTCCTCATGCCCACCGCCGACCTGCGACCGGCCACCCTCGCCGACGCCCCCGCCATCACCGGACTCCTCAACGAGATAGACCGGATCGAGATCGGCCGCCCCGAGACCGACCAGCACACCGTCGAAGCCGATCTGAAGCACCAGCAGACGGATCTGACCCAGGACTCGTGGCTCGCCCTCGACGACGGCCGGCTCGTCGCGTACGGGCTGCTGTGGGACGCGTCCGGCGGGGAGCGCGTCGACATCGACCACTACGTGCTCCCCGACCACCAGCCAACCGGGCTGCGCATGCTGGCGGCGATGGAGACCCGGGCGCTGGCCAAGGCCCGGGCCAACGGCGCGGAGCGCGCCGTCGTCCACCTCCACCTCAACGCCACGCCCACGACCGACACCGCGCTCCTCGCCGAGCGCGGCTGGAGCGTCGTGCGCACCCACCACGTCCTGCGCCGCGCGCTGGACCCGGCGGCCGACCTCCCGCCCGAGGCCCCGGCGGGCGTACGGGTGCGGGCGTGCGCCACGGAGGCAGACCGTGTCCGGGTGCACGAGCTGTACCAGCGGTCGTTCGCCCAGCACTTCGACTTCCAGCCGCGCCCCTACCGGCTGTGGCTCGACGACATAGACGCCGCCGGGCTGGACTGGTCCCTGGTGTGGATCGCCGAGGCCGACGACCTGGGCGACGCCGGGTTCCTGCTCGCCCGGGACGACCGCGAGGCGATGGGCTGGATCCGGAGCCTCGGCGTGCTGCGCGAGGCCCGCGGCCGGGGCCTGGGTGGGTTCCTCCTGCGCCACGCCTTCGCGGCCTTCGCCGCGCGGGGCCGGGACACGGTGGGCCTCGGTGTCGACACCGCCAACGCGACGGGCGCCCCGCGGCTGTACGGCCGCCACGGCATGACCGTCCACTTCGCGGTGGACACCTGGGAGGCCGTGATCGCCTGACGGCGCCTCACCGCGCCATGGCGACCGCCACCGCGGCGAGCAGCGCGACGTACGTCCAGGCGTAGAGGCGGTCGGGGAGGCGCGGCGGGCGCCGGCGCAGCACCGCGATCACCGGCAGGGCGCCCAGGAGCAGCGCCCCGGCCGCGCGGAGGTCGACGAGGCCCACCAGGGTCACGTGCGGGTGGGCACCGGCGGGGCCCGCGGAGGCGCCCAGGAAGACGGCGGCGGCCGGGAGCGCGATCGCGAGGGTCAGCGGGTTGGCCAGCGCGGTCGCCACCCGCATCGGGTGCCCGGCCCGCCGCATCGCGGGGACGGTCATGACGCTGCCTCCCACGCCGAGGAACGCGGCGACCGCGCCGACGGGCACCCCGACGACGGCCGGCAGCGGTCGCGACGGGCCCGGGGCCCCCGCGGCCGGGGCGCGCGGGCGCAGGAAGCCGGGGCGCAGCAGCAGGTCCACGACGGTGAGGGCGACGTACCCGACGAACGCCCAGCGGACCAGCCCGGCCGGGGCGTGGCGCGCGGCCAGCGCCCCGGCCGCGGCGCCGACCCCCAGCAGGACGAGCAGCGGGCCGCCGCCCCGGAGGGCGCCCAGCACCCGGCGGGGCGTGACGGCGGTGGCGAAGGCGGCGTTCACCACCATGACCAGGGCCGAGGTGGCCGTCGCCACCCGCATCGCGTCCGCTCCGAGCGCGGAGTCCGCCCACACCACGACCGGGACGGCGACGAAACCGCCGCCGAACCCGAACAGGACGGTGGTCACACCGGTCAGGAGCCCGATTCCGAGCAGCGCCATGAAATCCACACCCGCCACTCCACCAGCCCGGCGGCGGTGCCCGCATGCGATGCCCGGCACCATTCCTTCGCGACCCGGCCAGGGCGGCCGTAGGGTGAGCGGGTGAAGAACGTCCCCCTGGCCGAGGTCGACCACGTGGACCGGGCCGTGCTGCCGATCGGCACCGACTACCCGCCCGGACACGTCCTGGACTGGCACGAGCACCGGCGCGCGCAGTTCCTGTACGGCGCCACCGGTGTCATGGTCGTCGACACCGGCGACGGCAGCTGGACCGTGCCGCCCGAGCGGGCCGTCCTGATCCCGGCCGCCACCCGGCACCGGGTGCGGATGCTGGGCGTGAGCACCCGCAGCCTGTACATCGAGCCGGCCGCCGTCCCGTGGTGGCCGGGCACCTGCACGGTCGTGGACGTGCCGCCGCTCCTGCGTGAACTGCTCCTGGCGGCCGTCGAGTTCGCGCCCGACTACAGCCTGTCCGGGCGCGAGGGCAGCGTCGCCGACCTCCTCCTGCACGAGATCGCGGCGCGTGCCCCGCTCCCGTTCCACGTCCGCATCCCCGCCTCCGCGGACCTGGCGGCGCTGTGCCGGGCGTATCTGGCCGCACCGGACGCCGGGGTCTCCAACGCCGCGTGGGCGGTACGGGCGAACATGAGCGAGCGCGCCTTCACCCGGCGCTTTCGCGCGGAGACGGGCGACAGCCCCGCCGTCTGGCGGGGCCGCGCGCGGCTGCTCGCGGCGGTGCCGCTGCTGCGGTCCGGTTCGGTCAGCGAGGTCGCCGGCCGGCTCGGCTACGCCTCTCCCGCCGCGTTCACCGCCGCCTTCACCCGCACCTTCGGCGTCCCGCCGTCCCGGTTCACGCGGGGCCACCGGGGGCGGCCCCGCTGAGGGCCTAGGAGTGGTCCCGCGCCAGGTGGCCCAGGGCCGCGCTGCGGCTCGTCGACAGGTGGTGCAGGACCAGCTCCTGGACGCGGTCCACGTCGCGGGCCGCGATGGCCCGGTAGAGGGCGTCGTGCTCCAGGGCGACGGCCAGCAGGTCGTCGTGCTGGCCCAGGAGCCAGCGCAGGCGGCTGCGCAGGACCCGCTCCAACTCGTTGAGCAGTTCGTTGGCGGCCAGCGAGACGACGGTCTCGTGGAAGTCGGCGGCCGCCCGGCGGGCCCGCACCGCGTCGTTCGCCCGGGCCGCGTCGAGTTCGGCGTCCACCGTGGCGCGCAGCCGCTCCAGCCCCTCCCGCGTGTGCCGTTGGGCGGCGAGCCGGAACCCCAGGGTCTCCAGGCCCGAGCGGACCTCGTCCAGGTCGGCGATGTCGCTGCTGGTGAACTCCCGCACCACCGCCCAGCTCCGTGGCCGCGGGGTCACCAGGCCCTCCGCCACCAGGGTCTTGAGGGCCTCGCGGACGGGGAGCCGGCTCACGCCGAGGGACTCGGCCAGCTCCCGTTCGACCAGGCGGCTGCCGGGGGCCCGCACACCGTCGATGATCTCGTCGCGCAACCGCCGCGTGACCCGCTCGGACTCGGGCGTGAAGCCCTCTGACGCAGCCATCGCCGTCCTTCGTCTGTCTTCCCGTTCCCGGCCGCCGACCGCGCCGTGCGGAGCGGCGGTCGGGCGGCCCGTCAGAATACCCCGGGGCTCGCGGGCGGCCCGGACGGGACGGCGCGCGGACCGGTCAGCCCACCCGCGGCGGCCAGTTGACGATCCGCTTGGGACGCGGACGGGCGTAGGTGCGCACCTTGGAGGTGGACAGGCCGAGCCTCACCAGGGACTCGGCGACCGTCACGGCGGCGGCGACCCCGTCGACCACGGGGACACCGGTACGTTCCACCACGCGTTCGGCGAGGCCCGCCATGCCGCCGCAGCCCAGGCAGATCACCTCGGCCCGGTCCTCCTCGACCGCGCGGGCGGCCTGCTCGGTGATGGCGTCCACGGCGGCCTGCTCGTCCCGCTCCAGGTCCAGTACGGCGAGCCCGCTGGCCCGCACCGAGGCGCACCGGGCGCTCAGCCCGGCCACCTCCAGCCGCTCCTCGATCAGGGGGACCGTACGGTCGAGGGTGGTGACGACGGAGTAGCGGCGGCCCAGGTACTGCGCGGTGCTCGCCGCCGCCTCGGTGATGTCGACGACGGGCACGTCGAGCAACTCCTGGAGCCCCTCCCGGCCGTGCTCGCCGTAACCGGCCTGGATCACCGCGTCGAAGGGCTCCCGGTGGGCGCGCACCGCCTCCATCACGGCGACGGCGGCGAGGTAGCTCTCGTAGTTGCCCTCCACGGACTCCGCGCCGAAGGCCGGGGTCAGCGGCACGATCTCGGTGCCCGCGGAGGCCGCGCCGGCGGCCTGCTTGCCGATCGCGTCGGTGATGGACTGCGTGGTGTTGACGTTGACCACGAGGATGCGCATGGGTGGGCCTGGGCCTTCCGCTCGGACGGGGACGGGGCGCGACGGGGGAGGGGGCGTGCGGGGCTATTCCGCGGCGACGGCGATGGCCTCGCCGTCCACGTCCCGGAACGCGGAGGCGCGGTCGGCGATCAGCGCGTACAGCACGGCGGCGATGATCGCGCCGATGAACCAGGAGAACCCGGCCGCGGCGTGGAAGAAGGGGACGAGCGCGACGACGACGGCGATCGCGGCCCCGGGGACGAAGGCGGCGACGGCCCGCGGGTTGTAGCCGCGCCGGTAGTGGTACTCGGCGCCCGCGTCCTCGGTGTACAGGGCCGGCACGTTCACGCGGGACTTCCGCAGCAGCCAGTAGTCCGCCATGATCACGCCGAACAGCGGGCCGAGCAGCGCGCCGAGCCCGCCGAGGAAGTAGTTCACGACGACCGGGCTGTTGTAGAGGTTCCAGGGCGTGATCACCAGGCCCAGGACCGCGCTCACCAGGCCCGCGCGGCGGAAGTCGAGCCGGTGCGGGAAGAGGTTGACCAGGGCGTAGATGGGCGCGACGAAGTTGGCCAGCAGGTTCACCGCCACCGTGAGGGCGATGAGACACAGCGAGGCGACGGCCAGCAGGAACATGTTCGGGATCGTCCTGACGATGTCCGTCGGACTGGTGATCACGCGCCCGTCGAGGGTGAACTGGGCTCCGCTGAGCACCGCCACGATGACGGCGAAGAAGAGCATGTTCAGCGGGATGCCGATCACGTTGCCCCGGACGATGGAGCCGCGGCTGCGCGCGGACCGGGTGAAGTCGCAGAAGTTCAGCACGAACGTCCCGTAGATGACCACCCACAGGGCGGCGGCCTGGAGCACCTGGAGCCACATCGCGCCGCCGGTGAGCGGATCGTCGACCGACACGGAGACCGATCCGTCGGCCCGGACGAACATCCACACCGCGAGGGCGCACATCGTCAGCAGCGTGGTGGGCGCGGCGAAGGCCATGTACCGGCGGATCATCTGCATCCCGTAGCTGACGATGAGCACTTGGAGGGCCCACAGCACCAGGAAGGTGATCCAGCCGAGCGTCGACTGGCCGAGCAGGGAGTTCGTGTCCAGGGAGGCCAGGGAGGGGAACATGGCCACCAGGAGGGCGCTCAGCACGGCGGACGCCAGGTAGGTCTGGATACCAAACCAGGCGATGGCCACGGCGCCGCGGACGGCGGCCGGAATCTTCGCCCCCTTGATGCCGAAGGCGATCCGGCTCATGACGGGGAACGGAACGCCCGTCTTGTGGCCCATGAACCCGGAGAGCGTGAGCAGGAGGAAGAGCAGGACCGAGGCGAGCGCGAAGGCGGCGAGGATGCCCCACACGTTCAGACCGAGGGCGAACAGTCCGATGGCGAAGGCGTAATTGCCCAGGCTGTGCACGTCGTTGGCCCAGAGCGTGAAGACGTTGTAGGCGCCCCAGCGGCGGCCTTCCCGCTTCGTCGGGGCGAGGTCGTACGTGTAGAGGCCGGAGCTGGTGGCGGTGTCGCCGGTCCCGGCGGACGAGCGGCGGTCTTCCAGGGCAGTCATACGGGACTCCTGGGATCAGGTGCGGGGAGTTGGAGAGTTTCACAAAGCGGAAGCTACTTTCCGGTGAACAGAACGTAGTTTTCGCCAAACCGCACCGTCAAGAGGTCTACGGCAAATGGAATACCATTTTTGGCCCTGTTGACAGCCCCCTGGGCCGTCCCTAGCCTGACGCCCCGTCGTTACATCGATGTAAAGGCTTCGGGAGAGGACCCCCACGTGCTTCCCAGCCCCGCACACCGTCCCCGCGCCCGCCTCGGCCTGCTGCTCGCCGCCCTTCTCGGGCTGGCCGTGGGCCTGCTGCCCGGCCTCACCGGACCGGCCGCCGCGGCACCCGCCCCCGCCGCGGCCCCCGCCGGGGCCGCGGCGGCAGGCACCTTCCGCAACCCGCTCAACAGCGGGCCCGACCCCTTCATGACGCACTGGAAGGGCGCCTACTACCTCACCACCACCCAGGGCGGCAGCATCCGGATGTGGCGCTCCCCGTCCCTGGGCACCCTGCCGGCCGCGGACCCGGTCACCGTGTGGACCGACACCGACCCGTCCCGCAACCGCAACATCTGGGCCCCGGAGTTCTACCGCTTCGGCAACCGCTGGTACCTCTACTACACGGCCGACGACGGCGTCGACGACCACCACCGGCTGTACGTCCTGGAGTCGGAGCGCGACGACCCCACCGGCCCGTACCACTTCAAGGCCAAGCTCGCCCCGCCCAACCACGCGGACGACTTCGCCATCGACGCGGGCATCCTGCAACTCGGCGGGCGGCTCTACCTCGCCTACAGCGGCATCAACCAGTACCAGCACAACGGGATCAACATCGCCCCGCTGTCCAACCCGTACACCGTCTCCGGCGACGCGGTCGCGATCGACGCGGCGGGCGGCTGCCCCGAGGTGCGGGAGGGCCCCGAGTTCCTCTACCGCAACGGCCGGGTCTGGATGACGTACTCCACCTGCGACACGGGCAAGCCGGACTACCAGGTCTGGATGATGTCGATGCCGCTGACCGCGAACCCGCTGGTGCCGGGGAACTGGCACCAGCACCAGGGCGCGGTGTTCTCCCGGGCCGACGACCGGGGCGTGTTCGGGCCCGGCCACCACGCCTTCTTCACGTCCCCCGACGGCACCGAGGACTGGATCGTCTACCACGCCAAGACCACCTCGGTGAACACCTACACCAACCGCACCACGCGGGCACAGAAGTTCACCTGGCGGGCCGACGGCACACCCGACTTCGGCCGCCCGCTCGCCCTGGGCGCCACCCAGGGCCTCCCCTCCGGCGACCCCGGCTCGGGCAATTACTGGATCAACGACGACGGCCGTTCCAGCGGCCCCGGCGGCGTCACCTACACCGGCTCCTGGAACTCCGGCACGGGGTGCGCCACGCAGTGCTTCTGGGGCGACGACCACTGGAGCGACCGGGCGGGTGCCACGGCCACCTTCTCCTTCACGGGCACCCGGATCGTCCTGCTCTCCGTCAAGGACACCGGCATCGGCTACGCGGGCGTCAGCGTCGACGGCGGGCCCGAGCAGCGGGTGGACTTCCACCACCCGATCCGCGTCGGTGAAGCGGTCCAGTACACGAGCCCACGGCTGGCGAACGGCAGCCACACCCTGCGGGTCCGGGTCACGGGCGAGCACAACTCCCAGGCGGGGGCGTCCTTCGTGAGCGTCGACCGGGCCGAGGTCTACACGAACTGACCCCTGCCGCCCACCGATCCGACCGAAACGTCAGCGCCGCTCGCGGCCCTCCGTGCTCTCCCGCAGGACGAGCCGGTGGGCCACGATGCGGTCCTGCGGCGCCTGCACCGCGGACACGGCACCGTCCGGCGCCGTCGCCTCCTCGATGCGGTGCTGGAGCAGCTGTACGGCGACCTTGGCCACCGCCGCCTTGTCCGGCGCCACCGTGCTCAGCGTCGGGACGCTGAACCTCCCGCCCTCCACGTCGTCGAAACCGATCACGGCGACGTCCTCCGGCACCCTGACCCCGTGCTCGTGCAGGGCCCGCAACGCGCCCAGCGCCAGCTGGTCGTTGAGGCAGAGCAGCGCGTCGGGCCGGGCACCCTCCTCCAGCGCCCGCGCCACGGCCCGCGCCCCGTCGGGCATCCGGAAGGAGCCGACCGGCAGCAGGGCGGCCGGATCGTAGCCGAGGCCCGCCTCCGCCAGGGCGGCGCGGTAGCCCCGGGTGCGGGCCTCGGCCGTGCCCAGACCCGAGTCGTCGCGCCCGCCGACGGCGAGGATCGTGCGGCGCCCGAGCCCGATCAGATGGCGGGTCGCCTCACGCGCGGCACTCTCGTTGTCGATGGCCACATGGTCGGCGCCCTCCTCCAGCAGTTCCCCGAGCAGCACCGTCGGCGGGAAGCCCGTGCGGTCCCGCAGGTCGTCGGCGGTCAGCGCCAGCGGACTGAGGATGATGCCGTCCACGAACGTGGAGCCGAACCCGGCCAGCGCCGCCAGCTCATGGGCGCGGTCCGCCCCGGACTGGTGGATCAGGACCGTCAGGGACCGCTGCTCGGCCTCGCGGATGACATGCCGGGACAGCTCCGCGAAGTACGGTATGTCCAGTTCCGGGACGACGAGCGCGATGATGCCGGTTCTGCCCTTGCGCAGGTGCCGGCCGGCCAGGTTCACCCGGTAGCCGAGGTGCTCGATGGCCTCGCGCACCACCTGCCTGGTCCGGTCGGAGACATGGGCGTAGTCGTTGATGACATTGGACACCGTCTTCTCCGAAACGCCCGCATGACGTGCGACGTCCTTGATCCTGGGCCGTGCCACCGAGACCTCCCTGCCTCTTCGCGCTGCCCGAGTCTATGTCCCGGCGCGCGCGGGGCCGCGGCGCAGGTCCACTGCCGCTCGGCTCTTTACAGCCCATGTACATCGATGTAAAAACTAGCCACCGCATGAGCTCCGGCCGTCGAAAGGTCCGCGATGAGTTCCCGTTTGCCTGCCCAGGGGGTGCCGGCCGTGTCCGACCCGGTCCACCGCCCCAGCCGCCGCCGGTTGCTGCGCAACGCCATGGCCGGGGCGGGCGCCCTGCTCGCCGCGGGCCCGCTGTCCGGCTGCGCCTCCCCGGCCTCGGCCTCCGGGGCGTCCTCGCTGAGCGTCTGGGACCTCTTCCAGGGCGGCGACGGCATGCTCATGGACGACATGATCGAGGCCGTGTCCGAGGGAGCCGGGGGAGCCAAGGGCTTCGACGTCGACCGCACGATCCTGGACTGGGGCCCGTCGTACTACACCAAGCTCGCCATGTCCGCGGCCGGCGGACGGGCCTCCGACGTGGCCGCCATGCACCTGTCCCGGCTGGCGGGCTACGCGCCCGGCGGCCTGGTGGACCCCTTCGACCTGGACCTGCTCGCCGAATACGGCGTCACGGAGAAGGACTTCACCCCGGCCGTGTGGTCGCGCACCCAGCACGAGGGGACCGTCTACGCGATCCCGCTGGACGTCCACCCCTTCATCGTGTTCTACGACAAGAAGGCCGCGGAGAAGGCCGGACTCCTGGACACCTCCGGCGAACTGGCGCCCATGGGCTCGCCCGAGGCGCTGCTGGAGGCGGGCAAGGCCCTCGCCGAGGCGACCGGCGAGTCCGGCATCCTGTTCGGCCACGTCACCGACACGGCACAGAACTGGCGGCTGTTCGCCGGTCTCTACGCCCAGACCGGCGCCGCCTTCGACCTGCCGGACGGCGGACCCCCGAAGATCGACGTGGACGCCGCCGTACGCGTCGTCACCCTCATGACACGGCTCTTCGACGGGAAGACCAACCCCAACAACCTGGACTACAACGGTGCGCTGGCCGCCTTCAGCAGCGGACGCGGCGGCATGGCCATGCTCGGCGAGTGGGAGCTGCCCACCCTGAAGAAGTCCGGCATGGAGCTGGGTGCCGCGCCCTTCCCGCAGGTCTTCGACAAGCCGGCCGTCTACACCGACAGCCACAGCTTCGTCCTCCCGCACCAGGACAGCCCCGACCCGGCCCGGCGCCGCGAGGCCCACCGGTACGTCGCCCGGATACTCAAGCAGAGCCTCACCTGGGCGAGCGCCGGGCACATCCCCGCCTACCAGCCCGTCCTCGCCGAGCCCGGGTACGCGGCACTCGACCCCCAGTCCTCCTACGCCGACGCCGCCGAGGTGGCGGTCCTCGACCCGCCCAACTGGTTCGCGGGCGCCGGTTCCAACTTCCAGAACCGGATGTGCCAGCCGCTCCAGTCGGCGCTGCTGGGCAACACCACCCCCGAGAAGGCGGTGCGGCAGATGGTCCGCGAGGCGGACACGCTGCTGCGCCAGCCCAACCCGGTGGCCTGACCAGCGAAAGGAGTGACCGACGTGACCACCACCGCACCCCTCGGCGCCGAGGAGCGGACCGACCCGCCCGCGGTCCCCCCGGGCGGCCTGCGCACCGCCCTCGGCCGCGTACGCACCGGCAACGGGCTCGTGTTCGTCCTGCCCTTCCTGCTGGTGTTCGGCCTCTTCATGGTGTGGCCGATCGTCCAGGGGCTCTGGATGAGCTTCACCGACAGCTCGCTCGCCCTGCGCGACACGAGCTTCGTCGGCTTCGACAACTACACCGAGGCGTTCGGCGACCCGGACGTGTGGAGCAGCCTCGGCAACACCGTCTTCTTCACCGTCATCTCCAGCGTCCCGCTCGTGCTGGTCGCACTCGCGATGGCCCTGCTGGTGCACAGCGGACTCGCCGGGCAGTGGGCCTGGCGCCTGTCGTTCTTCGCGCCCTACCTGCTGCCCGTGACCGTCGTGACCATGATCTGGACCTGGCTCTACCAGCCCGAACTGGGCATGGCCAACCAGCTCCTGGACGCCCTCGGCATGGCACCGGTGGGCTGGCTGTCCGACGAGTCCGTCGCCATGTGGTCCGTGGCCGCCCTCACCGTCTGGTGGACGGTCGGCTTCAACTTCCTGCTCTACCTCGCGGCGCTCCAGTCCCTGCCCACGACCTTCGACGAGGCCGCGGCACTCGACGGGGCCGGTGCCTGGCGCCGCCTGTGGTCCATCACCCTGCCCCAGCTGCGCCGCACCACCGGCCTGGTCGCCATGCTCCAGGTGCTGGCCTCCCTCAAGGTGTTCGACCAGATCTACATCCTCACCAAGGGCGGCCCCAACGGCTCCACCCGGCCCGTCCTCGAGTACGTCTACGACGTGGGCTTCACGGGCTACCGCCTCGGCTACGCCTCCGCCGTCTCGTACCTCTTCTTCGCCCTGATCGTCCTCGTCTCGCTCGTGCAGATCCGCCTCTTCCGCCGGGAGGACTGACCGTGTCCGCAACCGCCCCCACCCTCCGCCCCCGGCGCCGTCCACCCCGCGAAGCGGCCGGCTCACCCCTGCTGCTCGGACACGGCCGGCTGCCCCGGGTCCTGGCCGCGACCGCGCTCGTCGTGCTCGCCGTCGTCTGGCTGGTGCCGTTCGTGTGGGCCGTCATCACCTCGGTGCAGAGCGAGGAGGACATCAACACCACCGGGCTGTCCCCGTTCAAGGGCGCCTTCACCCTGGACGCCTACCAGCAGATACTGGAACGCGGCAACGTCACCGTCTGGGCCTTCAACAGCTTCCTGATCTCCGCCCTGGTCACGCTGATCACCGTCGCGGTCTCCACCCTCGCGGCGTACGGCTTCTCCCGCGGCACCTTCCGCGGCCGCCGGGGGCTGCTCGGCGTCACCGTGGCCGCCATCATGGTCCCGCCGCAGCTGCTCGTCGTGCCGCTGTTCGACCAGATGACCCTGTTCCACCTGGTCGACACCTACGCGGCGGTCATCCTGCCCCAGGTCGTCGCACCCATGATGGTGTTCATCCTCAAGCGGTTCTTCGACGGCATCCCCAAGGAGCTGGAGGAGGCGGCCCGGATCGACGGCGCCTCCGAGTTCCGGGTCTTCCGGTCGATCGTGCTGCCGCTGTCGCGGCCGATCGTGGCCGCGGTGGCGATCTTCGTCTTCATCGGCGCGTGGAACAACTTCATGTGGCCGTTCATCGTCACCAACGACCCCGACCTGATGACCCTCCCGGTGGGCCTGGCCACGGTGAAGGACGCCTACGGCATCCAGTACGCGCAGTCCATGGCCTCCGCCCTGCTGGCCGCGCTGCCGCTGATCGTGGTCTTCCTCCTCTTCCAGCGCCGCATCGTCAACTCCGTCGCCACCACCGGCCTCGGCGGTTCCTGAACCCGACCAGCTGTACCCACGGGCCGGGCGTTCGCGCGCCCGTCCCACCGATCGACTGGAGCATGTGTGCCCACTCACTCCGTACCGCGCCCGGAGTACCCGCGACCGCAGTTCGTGCGCCGCGACTGGCTCAACCTGAACGGCGCCTGGCAGTTCGAGACCGACCGGGGGGACAGCGGCCTCGAACGCGGTCTGCTCGACCGCGAGCTGCGCGAGGAGATCCTCGTCCCCTTCCCGCCCGAGTCCGAGCTGTCCGGCATCGGAGACACCGACTTCCTGGAGGCCGTCTGGTACCGGCGGGCCCTCACCCTGCCCGCCGCCTGGGCCGGACGCCGCGTCCTGCTGCACTTCGGCGCAGTCGACCACGACACCACCGTGTGGGCCGACGGCAAGGAGGTCGCCCGGCACCGCGGCGGCTTCACCCCCTTCACCGCCGACCTCGGCGACATCGCCGGGGCGGAGGAGGAGGTCGTGATCACCGTCCGCGCCCGCGACCCCAAGTCCGGCCCCCAGGCACGCGGCAAGCAGGCCGTCCAGTACGCCAACCACGACTGCAACTACACCCGGGTCACCGGCATCTGGCAGACCGTGTGGCTCGAGCCCGTCCCCGTCACGCACCTGCGCCGCCCCCGGATCACCCCCGACCTGGCCGGCTCCGCCTTCCACCTCGAACTGCCCCTGTCCGGCAACCGCCCGGGGCACCGGGTGCGCGCCGTCCTCAGCGACGCCGGCGGCGAGGTGAGCCGCGCCGAGGCCCGCGCCGACCTCGACCTCGCCCCGCGCCTGCACCTGCCGGTGCCGGACGACCGGCGGCGCGAGTGGGGACCCGAGGACCCGCACCTGTACGACCTGCGCCTCGAACTCCTCGACGCCGCCGGGCAGGTGGTCGACAGCGCCGAGAGCTACGCCGGCCTGCGCGCCGTCGGCCTGCGCGGCAAGGCCGTCCTGCTCAACGGCCGCCCCGTCTTCCAGCGCCTCGTCCTCGACCAGGGCTGGTACCCGGACGGGCTGATGACCGCCCCCACCGACGAGGCCCTGGTGCGGGACATCGAGCTGGCCATGGCGGCCGGCTTCAACGGGGCCCGGCTGCACCAGAAGGTCTTCGAGGAGCGCTTCCTGTACCACGCCGACCGCCTCGGCTACCTGGTCTGGGGCGAGTTCGGCGACTGGGGCTGCGAGACGGGCGGCTCCTCCGGCGACAACCAGAAGCCTGACGCCTCCTACGTCGCCCAGTGGCTGGAAGCCCTGGAGCGCGACTACTCGCACCCCTCGATCATCGGCTGGTGCCCGCTCAACGAGACCTACCAGAAGCTGCACGACCGCATCACCCAGCTCGACGACGTGACCCGGGCGATGTTCCTGGCCACCAAGGCCATGGACACCACCCGCCCCGTCGTCGACGCGTCCGGCTACGCCCACCGGGTCGCCGAGACCGACATCTACGACTCCCACCACTACGAGCAGGACCCCGCCGCCTTCCGGCAGCTGATGTCCGGCCTGGCCAAGGACGCGCCCTTCGTCAACACCCACGAGAGCGGCGCCCCCTACTCCCAGCCCTACCGGGGGCAGCCGTACTTCGTCAGCGAGTTCGGCGGCATCTGGTGGGACCCCGAGGCGGCGGCCGACCGCTCCGGCGAGGACCGCACCGTCTCCTGGGGCTACGGGGAACGCGTCCGCAACGAGGACGAGTTCCACGAGCGGTTCAGCGGCCTCACCGAGGTCCTGCTCGGCGACCGTGACATGTTCGGCTACTGCTACACCCAGTTGACCGACGTCTTCCAGGAGCAGAACGGCATCTACCGCTTCGACCGGGGCGAGAAGCTCGACGTCGCCCGCGTCCGCGCCGCCCAGCTGCGCCCGGCGGCCATAGAGGAATCGGAGGCGTAGTCCGCGCGGGGGCCGGAGGCCCGATCACCGCCTCCGGCCCCCGCGCCCGCCGGTCAGAAGGGCCGGTCGCCCTCGATGGCGACGCGCTCGGCGACCCGCCGCTCGGTCCCGTAGTCACCCACGGCGTAGTGCTGCGTGGCCCGGTTGTCCCAGAAGGCGATGTCGCCGGGCTGCCAGCGCCAGCGCACCTGGTACTCGGGCACGTGCGCCTGCTGGAACAGGAACCGCAGCAGCCGGTCGCTCTCGTCTCGGTCCATGCCGGTGATGTGCGTGGTGAAGGACGTGTTGACGAACAGCATGCGCCGCCCCGTCTCCGGATGCGTGCGGACGACCGGGTGTTCCACGGGCGGGAACAGGTCCTGGTGCGGCAGCAGCCGCTCGGGGCCGTAGAACCGCGCGAAGCCCGGGATGAAGTCGTGCACGGCGCGGGCGCCGTCGATGCGGTCCTTCACCTCCCGCGGCAGGTTGTCGTAGGCCGCCGCCATGTCCGCCCACATCGTGTCCCCGCCGAACGGCGGCACCTCGCGCAGCTGGAGCACCGCGCCGAGCGCGGGGCGCTCCCGGAAGGTGACGTCGGTGTGCCACACGTTCTCGTAGGTCGGTGCGGCCCCGGCGCCCTTGTCGAACCGGACGACGTCGTCGCTGGCACCGGCGGCGAGCAGCGGGTTGGTCTCCAACTCGCCCCAGTTGCGGGCGACGTCGCGCTGCTGCTCGGAGGTGAGGTGCTGGGCGCGGAAGAACAGCACCTTCCACTCCAGCAGGGCGCGGTTCAGTTCCTCGCGCAGCACGGGGGTGAGCGGGCGCGACAGGTCGACGCCCCGGAGCTCGGCACCGATGGTGCGCGCCTGCGGGACGACCTCGAAGTGCTCGTAGGGCCGGTCCGGCCACCCTTCGGGCAGGCGGCGCAGGGTGCGCGGGCCCTCGTAGAGGCCGTCCCCCGGGACGCGTGCTTCGCGCAGGACGGTGCTCGGACCGACGGACGTGACGGACATGGGAGTCCTCCCCTTGTATGACGGTACGCGTGACATCCGGCCGGGGAGGGGCGCGAGGCCACCGCCGAACGGCCGGGAAAAGAAGGTGGTGCTACAGGTGCTCCGGGCCGTGGACCGGAGGGAATGCCGACGGACTACGACGCGACAGGCGTCGGACGGTCGGTGCGAAGAAGGCCGTTAAAGGCCGGAACGCTCACATCCGGTCCGCTCGGGCACGCGGGGACACTCCGCGATGGTGCCGAACCGGTAGGGGGTCATGGCACCGATTGTGTGATCTTCGCCCGTCCGTGTCAACAGCGTCACGACTCGCGGGGAACGAAGGGGAGCAGAGCGTCCCCCTCCGGCTGCACGACGCCGTAGCTGCCCTCGGGCACCTTGTTCCACACCCCGGGCAGGTCGCCCAGGGGTTCCGACACGATCAGCCGGGTGCTGTCGGACGCCTCCTTGAGGAAGGGCAGGTCGGGATGGAGCGCGCGCAGGCTCTCCACCCGGCTGCTGTAGTAGAGCGACCGGGACTGGGCCTGGCTGGAGTAGCGGAAGGCCCACAGGCGGCGTCCGTCGGTCACGGCGACCGTCATCTGCAACGGGAACTCCACGCCGTGCTCGTGGCCGATCTCCTCCACCAGCCCCGCCATCCGGGCCACGGCCGCCGGAGGGTCGTCCTCCAGGCCGAGGGTGAGCGCCAGGTAGAACATCATCTCCGAGTCCGTCGAGCCCTCGATGTCGAGGAAGAGCTGCGGATCGACGGCCAGGGCGAGGTCCCGGCGCAGCCGGTGGAACTCGGCGATCGCGCCGTTGTGCATCCACATCCACCGGCCGTGGCGGAACGGATGGCAGTTGGTCTGCTGCACCGGGCTGCCCGTCGACGCCCGGATGTGCGCGAAGAACAGGGGCGAGCGGACATGGCTCGCGATCTCCCGCAGGTTGCGGTTGCTCCAGGCCGGCCCGACCTCCCGGACGATGGCGGGGGTGTGCATCTCGGGTCCGAACCAGCCGACGCCGAAGCCGTCCCCGTTCGTCGTCTCGACGCCCATGCGGGCGTGCAGGCTCTGGTCGATGAGCGAGTGCTCGGGCCGGTAGAGCAGGGACTCCAGGAGGACGGGTGTCCCCGAGTAGGCGAGCCATCGGCACATCGCTCCGTCGCCTCCCTAGGGGCCTCGGGCGGCCCGGACGTCAGTCGACCGGCCAGGTGTGGACCGGGGCGTTGAGGTGCATGTAGTCCATGTACTGCTGGGTCATCCGGCGCAGCGCCTCGTGGCGGCCGGGCCGGGCGGTCGCGTCGATGTGGTGGAACATCTCCTTCTGCCAGACCGCGCCGTTGCGGCCGGTGACGCACCGCTGCTCGATGATGCCGAGCAGCGGCTCCCGCCAGGCGGAGTCCATGCCGGACAGCTCCAGTCCCCGGTGCGCCAGCGGCAGCAGCCGGCGCAGGACCAGTTCGGGCACCGTCACCTCGCCCACTCCGGGCCAGTACAGGTGCGCCTCGATGCCGTGCCGGGCGGCGGTGTGCAGGTTGTCCTCGGCGACCGAGAAGGACATCCGCGACCACACCGGCCGCTCCTCCTCCACCAGGGCGCGGGTGAGCCCGTAGTAGAAGGCGCCGTTGGCGAGGGTGTCGGCGACGGTCGGACCGGCGGGCAGCACCCGGTTCTCCACGCGTACGTGCGGTTTGTCGTGGGCGACCGCGTAGACGGGCCGGTTCCAGCGGTAGATCGTGCCGTTGTGGAGGGTGAGTTCGCCCAGTTCCGGGATGTCGCCGCGGTCGAGGGTCTCGGCGGGGTCCTGCTCGTCGCACAGCGGCAGCAGCGCCGGGAAGTAGCGCAGGTTCTCCTCGAACAGGTCGAAGACGCTGTTGATCCAGCGCTCCCCGAACCACACCCGGGGCCTGACCCCCTGGGCCTTGATCTCCTGCGGGCGGGTGTCGGTGGCCTGTTCGAACAGGGGAATACGGCTCTCGTGCCACAGTTCCTTGCCGAGCAGGAAGGGCGAGTTGGCCGCGAGGGCGACCTGGACACCGGCAATCGCCTGGGCGGCGTTCCAGTAGTCGGGGAACTCCTCCGGGGCGACCTGGAGGTGGAACTGCGTACTGGTGCAGGCGGCCTCCGGCGTGATGCTGTCCGCGTAGGTCCGCAGGCGGTCGACGCCGTCCACCTCGATGTGCAGGTCCTCGCCCCGGGCGGCGAACACCTGGTCGTTGAGGAGCCGGTAGCGCGGGTTCTCCGACAGGGCGGCCTCGCCGACGTCCGACTGGCGCAGTGTGGGCAGGGTGCCGACCATGATCAGGTGGGCGCCGACCGACGCGGCGCGGTCCTCGGCGTGGTTCAGGGCGGCGCGGATCTCGGTCTCCCAGGCGTCGGGGCCGCCCGCCGTCAGCTGCCGGGGCGGGATGTTGATCTCCAGGTTGAACCGGCCCAGCTCGGTGGACCAGGCCGGGTCCGCTATCGCCTCGAGGGCGTCGCTGTTGCACATCGCGGGTTCGGCGGCGTCGTCGACCAGGTTCAGCTCGATCTCCAGGCCCACCTGGGGCCGCTCGGTCTCGAACCGGGACTCGCGCAGCATCTGCGCGAAGGCCTCCAGGCACTCCTGCATCTTGATCCGGTACCGGCGGCGGTCCTCGCGGGTGAAGACCAGCGCCGGGACGTCCCGTCCCATCGGTCCTCCCGGGGTTGCCTTCCGCGGACGCTCCTCCACCCCAGCGTCGCACCACCCGGCGCACCCCACCAGACGAGACGGAACGGGGGGCCACCGCACCGTGTGCGGTGGCCCCCCGTCGGGAGTTCCGGTCCCCGTGGGGCCGATCAGGTCCTACAGCTTGCCGGACGCGCGCACCGTGATCTTCGCGGAGGTCTTGCCCGACGGCGAGGAGCCGTAGCCCTCGATCTTGTCGACCACGTCCGTGCCCTCGACGACCTTGCCGAAGACGACGTGCTTGCCGTCCAGCCAGGGGGTGGGGACCGTGGTGACGAAGAACTGCGAGCCGTTGGTGTTCGGACCCGCGTTGGCCATCGAGAGCAGGTACGGCTCGGTGTGCTTGAGCTGGAAGTTCTCGTCCGCGAACTTCTCGCCGTAGATGCTCTTGCCGCCGGTGCCGTTGCCCGCGGTGAAGTCACCGCCCTGGAGCATGAACTGCGGGATCACGCGGTGGAACGGGGAACCCGCATAGCCGAAGCCGTGCTCACCGGTGGCCAGCTCCAGGAAGTTCTTGGCCGTCTTGGGGGTCACGTCCTCGAAGAGCTCGAAGACGATGCGGCCCGCATCCTGGCCGTCGATGTCGATGTCGAAGTAAACCTTGGAATTGCTCATCGCACCATTGTGACGTGTGACCCCCGCTGATGCCGAACCGGCTGCCCGTTCAGCGTGTGGCGAGCAGGCCGAGGGTGTCGATCACGCGGTTCGAGAAGCCCCACTCGTTGTCGTACCAGGCGACCACCTTGATGTGGCGGCCGTCCACGCGGGTCAGCGCCGAGTCGAAGATCGACGAGGCCGGGTTGCCGGTGATGTCGGAGGAGACCAGCGGGTCCTCCGAGTACTCCAGCACACCGGCGAGCGGGCCCTCGGCGGCGGTGCGGTAGGCGGCCAGGACGTCCTCGCGCGTCACGTCGCGGGCCACGACGGTGTTCAGCTCGACGATCGAGCCCACCGGGACCGGCACCCGGATCGAGTCGCCCGACAGCTTGCCGTCGAGGCCCGGCAGCACCAGGCCGATCGCCTTGGCGGCGCCCGTCGTGGTCGGCACGATGTTCACCCCGGCGGCACGGGCGCGGCGCGCGTCGCGGTGCGGGCCGTCCTGGAGGTTCTGCTCCTGCGTGTAGGCGTGCACCGTCGTCATGAAGCCGTGCTCGATGCCGGCCAGCTCGTCGAGGACCGCGGCGAGCGGCGCGAGCGCGTTGGTGGTGCAGGACGCGTTGGAGACGATGGTGTGCGCGGCCGGGTCGTAGGCGTCGGTGTTCACGCCGTACGCGAGCGTCACGTCGGCGCCGCTCGACGGGGCGCTGACCAGGACCTTCCGCGCACCGGCGGTCAGGTGGTCGCGGGCGGCGTCGGCCGAGGTGAAGCGTCCGGTCGACTCCAGCACGATGTCGACGCCCAGCTCCGCCCAGGGCAGCCGGGCGGGCTCGCGCTCGGCGAGCACCTTGATGCGGTGCCCGTCGACGACCAGGGTGTCCCCGTCGACGGTCACCGGGCGGCCGAGCCGGCCGGCCGTCGAGTCGAAGGCGAGCAGACGGGCCAGGGTGGCGGGCTCCGTGAGGTCGTTGACGGCGACGACCTCGAGCTTCGTGTCGCGTTCGAGCAGTGCGCGCAGCACGTTGCGCCCGATGCGGCCGAATCCGTTGATGCCGATGCGAGTCATGAGTGGTGTGTCCCTTTCGTTTTCGCCACCAGGTCCTTCGACACCAGGGTCGCGCACGCCGGGGACGCGGGGCAGCGGCGTGAGTGCCACGGTTCGAAAGGATCACGCCAGCGTCGGGTGGCGGGGCGCGGTTACTCGCCCCGGGCGAAGGTGCGCCGGTACTCGCTGGGGGTGGTGCCGAGGATGCGCTGGAAGTGCAGCCGCAGGTTCGCGCCGGTGCCGAGGCCGACGTCGGCGGCGATCTGCTCGACGCCGCGCTCGGAACGTTCGAGCAGCTCACGGGCCAGGTCGATACGCGCCCGCATGATCCACTGCATCGGCGTGTACCCGGTGTCCTCGACGAAGCGCCGGGAGAGGGTGCGGGCCGACACCGCCGCGTGCCGGGCCAGTGCCTCCAGGGTGAGCGGCTCGGCGAGCCGGCGCAGCGCCCACTCGCGGGTGGCGGCGAACCGCTCGCCGAGCGGCTCGGGCACGCTGCGGGGCACGTACTGGGCCTGACCGCCGCTGCGGTAGGGGGCCGCCACGAGGCGGCGGGCCGCGTGGTTCGACGCGGCCACCCCGAGGTCGCCGCGCAGGATGTGCAGGCACAGGTCGATGCCGGAGGCGGCGCCCGCCGACGTGAGGACGCTGCCCTCGTCCACGAACAGCACGTTCTCGTCGACCCGCACGCGCGGGTGCTTCGCGGCGAGGGCCCGCGTGTAGTGCCAGTGGGTGGTGGCCCGTCTGCCGTCGAGCAGGCCCGTGGCGGCGAGCGCGAAGGCGCCGGTGGAGATGGCGGCGAGCCGCGCGCCCCGGTCGTGGGCCGCCGTCAGCGCGTCGATCACGGACCGCGGCGGGTCCTCGACGTCGGGGGACCGGTACCCGGGGAGGAAGACCACGTCGGCCCACGCCAGCGCGTCGAGGCCGTGGGCGACGTGGTACGACAGGCCGTCACCCCCGGTGACCAGGCCCGGCGACGCGCCGCACACCCGCACCTCGTACGGCATGCTCGCGCGGGTGGTGAAGACCTGCGCCGGGATGCCGACGTCGAGCGGTTTCGCGCCTTCGAGCACGAGGACGGCGACACGGCGCAGGCGGGAGGACGGCACGGGAAAAGCGTACGCGGACAGGTACGGGAGATCAGTCCAGGCCGAGGACGTCCATCGTGTGCTGGGCCATGCGCCGTTCGCCGAGGGCGTTGGGGTGCACGGGAACGAGGTTGTGCCCGAACAGCAGGGGTTCGATCCAGCGGGTACCCGGTGCCTCGCAGGCGTTGTGGCCCTCGGAGACCGCGGAGAAGTCCACGTAGGTGGCGCCGGTCTCCGCCGCGGCCCGCCGGACCGCGTCGTTGAGGTGCGCCTGGATGGCGCGGAGGTAGGGCACGTCACCGGCGGCGAGGGGCAGCTTCAGGAAGCAGGACGGGTCGGCGGTGGCCGGTGTGATCCACGGGTAGCCGAGGGCCGCCACCCGGGCGTGCGGAGCCTTGGCCCGGACGTCGCGGAGCGCGGCCTTGAGCGCGGGGTACGTGTTGGCCTCGATCGCGTCGTCGAAGGACGTGCCGTGCTTGTCCTTGCAGGGGCTGCCTTTGCCGCCGCTGAGCACACCCGCCGTGCCGCAGGCCGTGATGGCGTTGATGAACGTGTTGTTGTCGTTGCCGCCGATGGTGAGCGTGACCAGGTCCGTGCCGGTGCCGAGCGCGTCCAACTGGGGTGCTACGCCCGGGTACTGGGCCCGCGTGAAGTCGGCGGTCTGGGCGGCGCCGCAGGTGACGTCCTTGAGCCGGGCCCCCGTCGCGTCTGCGATGACGTGGGGGTAGTTGGCCGTCGAGCGCAGACAGAGCAGGTTGGTGGGATCGACGGGCAGGACGCCCGACCCGGCGCTGTAACTGTCGCCGAGAGCCACGTAGTCGAGGGCGGCGTGCGCGGTGGCGTCCGTGAGGCCGAGGGCGAGCGCGCCGACGGCGGCGGCTGTCGCGGTCATGACACGGCGAAGGGCATGCTTCGGCATGTGCTCTCTCTTCTTCGAGGGGGCGGCAGCGGAGTTACCGGGCGGTTCTACTTTTAAGTAATGTGCAGGGCTGTTGACTCGAAGTCAACGCTGTTGACGGAACTCGGCAACCGCGCCGCGCGGCGAGCCGGCCGAGGTCGCCCGACGCGCTCCCGCGGCGGTGTCCGTCGTTGCCGTCCGCCGGTCCCGTCAGGCCCTGGCCGCGGAGGTCGTACGACCGGCGGCGCCCGCCGCCCGCGCTGTTCTAGAGTTGCCCTGACCAGTGCAGACGATTCCGTGGACCTGTGAGGTACTCACCAGCCATGACGACCGAAACGTTTGAGTTCCAGGTAGAGGCGCGTCAGCTGCTCCAGCTGATGATTCACTCCGTCTACTCGAACAAGGACGTGTTCCTGCGCGAGCTCGTCTCCAACGCCTCCGACGCGCTGGACAAGCTGCGCCTCGCCGCCCTGCGCGGCGACGCCCCCGACGCCGACGTGAGCGACCTGCACATCGAGTTGGAGGTCGACAAGGACGCCCGCACCCTGACCGTGCGGGACAACGGCATCGGCATGTCGTACGACGAGGTCACCCAGCTGATCGGCACGATCGCCAACTCGGGCACCGCCAAGTTCCTGCAAGAGCTGCGCGAGGCCAAGGACGCGGCCGGGGCGGACGGGCTCATCGGCCAGTTCGGCGTCGGCTTCTACTCGGGCTTCATGGTCGCGGACGAGGTCACCCTGGTCACCCGGCACGCCGGTGAGACCGAGGGCACCCGGTGGACCTCGCGCGGCGAGGGCACGTACACCCTGGAGCGGCTCGACGAGGCCCCGCAGGGCACCGCGGTCACGCTGCACCTCAAGCCCGCCGACTCCGAGAACCAGCTGCACGACTACACCTCCGCCTGGAAGATCAAGGAGATCGTCAAGCGGTACTCGGACTTCATCACCTGGCCGGTCCGCCTGCTGCCGGAGCCGGGCGAGGACGGCGACGAGGCCCGCGAGGCCGAGACGCTCAACTCCATGAAGGCCCTGTGGGCGCGCCCGCGCGACGAGGTGTCCGACGACGAGTACCACGAGCTGTACAAGCACATCGCCCACGACTGGCGCGACCCGCTGGAAAC
The DNA here is from genome assembly GCF_044765285.1 of Streptomyces sp. NPDC102490. Classification (NCBI taxonomy): domain Bacteria; kingdom Bacillati; phylum Actinomycetota; class Actinomycetes; order Kitasatosporales; family Streptomycetaceae; genus Streptomyces; species Streptomyces sp. NPDC102490. The sequence goes on along the minus strand of NZ_JBIWJU010000004.1, from coordinate 398,343 downwards.
GATCCGGCTCCAGGCGGAGGGCACCTTCGAGTACCAGGCCCTGCTCTTCGTGCCCTCGCACGCCCCGCACGACCTCTTCACCCAGGGCTACCAGCGCGGCGTCCAGCTCTACGTGAAGCGCGTCTTCATCATGGACGACTGCGAGGAGCTGCTGCCGCCCTACCTCCGCTTCGTCAAGGGCGTCGTCGACGCGCAGGACCTCTCGCTCAACGTCTCCCGCGAGATCCTCCAGCAGGACCGCCACATCCGTATGATCCAGCGCCGGCTGACCAAGAAGGTCCTGTCCACGGTGAAGGACCTCAGGACGTCGGCGCCGGACCGCTACGCCACCTTCTGGCGCGAGTTCGGCGCGGTCCTCAAGGAGGGCCTGGTGACCGACTCCGAGAACCGGGACGCGCTCCTCGCCGCCTGTTCGTTCGCCTCCACCCACGACGCCGACGAGCCCACCTCGCTCAAGGACTACGTGGAGCGGATGAAGGACGGGCAGGACGACATCTACTACATGACCGGCGAGTCCCGGCAGGCCATCGAGAACTCCCCGCACATGGAGGCGTTCCGCGCCAAGGGCGTCGAGGTCCTCCTGCTCACCGACGCCGTCGACGAGGTCTGGGTCGACGCGGTCGGGGAGTTCGAGGGCAAGACGCTGCGCTCGGTGGCCAAGGGCGAGATCGACCTGTCCGGCACCGAGGAGGACAAGAGCGACGCCGAGAAGGAGAAGCAGGGCGAGGAGTACGCCGGGCTGCTCGGCTGGATGACGGAGCACCTGGGCGAGGAGGTCAAGGAGGTCCGCCTCTCCCACCGCCTGACCGTCTCCCCGGCCTGCGTCGTCTCCGACGCGGGTGAGCTGACGCCCGCCCTGGAGAACATGTACCGGGCGATGGGCCAGGAAGTGCCCAGCGCCAAGCGGATCCTGGAACTCAACCCCGAGCACCAGCTGGTGAAGTCCCTGAACCGGGCCTGGACCGACCGGCGGGACCGCGCGGAACTCACCGAGACCGCCGAACTGCTGCACGCCCTCGCGGTGCTCGCCGAGGGCGGCCGGCCCAAGGAGCCCGCCCGGTTCGTCCAGCTGATGGCGGACCGCCTGGAGCGCACCCTGTAACCGGCGGGACCGGCGTCCTCCGGACGGACACGGATGCCACGCCGTCCGCCATCCGCATGGCGAGACGGCGTGGCATACGGAGCACACTCCTCCGTATCTTCGTACGCATGTATGCATCGGCTCCGCTGCTGTGCCTCGCGCTCTTCGCGTGCTCGGCGTGGTGCGTCGACGACGGCCTCTGTCGCCGCTGAGCCCCCGGACCGGCCGCGCTCCCCGCGCCGCCGCCCGCCCGCCAGCGTCCGCCGTCCCCGTGCACACCACCCCGGAGATCTTCCGTGACCACCGCACCCCCGGCCGGGTCCGCCCCGGCCGCCCCGCCGCGCGCGCCCACCGCCCTGTTCGCCCCCTCGCCCACCTCCTCGGCGCGGCCCGAGGCGCCGCCCCTGCCGCCGGTCCGGCGGACGCCGCTCGTGGTGTCCGGGCTGCTCGCCGCCGCCCTGACCGCGTACGTGTGGTCCGCGCACGGCGCCAAGCCCGGCGTGCTGCTCCTGCTCGGCCTCGGCCTGGGCGTCGCCCTCTTCCACTCCCGGTTCGGCTTCACCTCCGCCTGGCGGCAGCTGGTCGCCGTCGGCAACGGCTCCGGGCTGCGGGCGCACGCCCTGCTCCTGGGCACCACGGCCACCCTGTTCGCGCTGGTCATCGGCACCGGGACCGGGCTGTTCGGCTCCCAGCCCGCACCGTCCGCCGGACCGATCGGCGTCGGGCTGTTCGCCGGCTCGGCGCTCTTCGCCATCGGCATGCAGCTCGGCGGCGCCTGCGCCTCGGGCACCCTGTTCGCGGTCGGCTCGGGACAGACGTCGATCGTGCTGACCCTGGGCGGCTTCGTCGCCGGTGCCACGCTGGCCGCCTGGCAGTTCGACCTGTGGAAGGACCTCCCCGCCTGGGAGCCCGTCGTGCTGTCCGAGCACCTTGGCTGGTTCGGCTCCTGGGCCGTGACCATCGGCGCCCTGCTCCTCGTGGTGCTGGTCAGCCGCCGCGTCCAGGCCCGCCGCAACCCGCCCCCGCTGGGCGCCGTGCCCTCGGCGCGCCGGGCGGCCGTCCGCGCCGTCCGGGGCTCCTGGCCGCTGGCCGTCGGCGCCCTCGCGCTGGCCGTGCTCGGCGCGGGCGTCCTGCTGGTCTCCGGCGGCGCCTGGGGCGTCACCAGCGCCTTCAGCCTGTGGGGCTCGGAGCTGGTGGGCGCGCTCGGCGGCCACCCGGAGAACTGGTCCTGGTGGCAGCGGCCCGGCAACGCCGAGATGCTGTCCGGTCCGGTGCTCGCCGACAAGACCAGCCTCACCGACATCGGCATCATGATCGGCGCGGCCGTCGCCGCCTCGCTCGGCGGCACCTGGGCGCTGCACCGGGGCATCCCGTGGCGTACCGCCGTCGCGGCGGTGCTCGGCGGTGTGCTGATGGGCATCGGCGCCCGGCTGGCCGGCGGCTGCAACATCGGCGCCTACCTGGCGGGCATCGCCTCGGGCAGCCTCAGCGGCTGGCTGTGGGGCGCCTTCGCGCTGGCCGGCACCTGGGTGGGTCTCAAGCTGCGGCCCCTGTTCGGCCTCGGCAACCCCAAGCCGGGCGACGGCGTCTGCTGACGGGGACGCCCGTGCGGCGCAGGGGTCAGGACCGCGCCGCACGGGCTGCTAGGGGGCGCCGTTTCCCTCGGGGGCGCGGCGGTCCGTGGTGGTGATCCGGGCGATGGCCTCCACGGTGAGGGCACGGCCATGCGGCTCCCGGGCCAGGGCGCGGTGCAGCGTCAGGCCCTCGATGAGGGCGTCCAGCTGGCGGGCCGTGTCCGGGTCGAAGTGCTTCTCCAGGTGGACGCGGCTGCGGCGCATCCACTCGTGGGTCAGCTCCCGGTAGGCCGGTTGGCGCGCGGCGAGCGTGTACAGCTCCTGGGTGAGCACCAGGTCGCGCTGGCTGTCCTCGGACAGCTCGTGCACGAGGTCGGCCACCGCCTCGCGGGCCTGGTCGCGGTCGGCGGCGGCGCCGAGGTGCTGGTCGAAGACCGCGACGATGTGGTCGGTGAACCGGCCGAACGCCTCCCGCAGCAGCTGCTCGATGCCGCTGAAGTGGTACGTCATCGAGCCGAGCGGTACCCCCGCGCGCTGCGCGATCCTCCGGTGGGAGACGCGTGCGATGCCCTCCTCGGCGATCAGGTCGAGGGTGGCCGCGAGGATGCGCTCCCGCCGCTGCGGGTCGGTGTGTCCGGTTGCCATGGGAGCAGACTTACACGTTCCGCACCGGCCGGGCGGGGTTGCCGACGGCCACGACGTTCGCCGGCACGTCCTTCGTGACGACCGCGCCGGCCCCGATGACGGCGTTGTCCCCGATGGTGACGCCGGGCAGCACGATCGCGCCCCCGCCCAGCCAGACGTTGTCCCCGATGACGATCGGGCGGGCGGCCTCCAGCTTGTCCCGCCGGGGGCCGGGCTCCAGGGGGTGCGTCGGGGTCAGCAACTGGACGTTGGGCCCGATCTGGCAGTCCTCGCCGATGGTGATCGCCGCGACGTCCAGGGCCGTCAGGTTGTAGTTGACGAAGGTGCGGGCCCCGACCGTGATGTTGCTGCCGTAGTCGACGTAGAGCGGCGGCCTCACATGGGCCTCGTCCCCCAGCGAGCCGAGCAGCTCCGCGAGGAGCGGTCGCGCGGCCTGCGCGTCCTCGGCGTAGGCGGCCTGGTAGCGGGCGGCCAGCCGCACGGCCTGCTGCTGCCTGCGGGCGATCTCCGGGTCGTCGGCGATGTAGAGGTCGCCCGCCAGCATGCGTTCCAGGTGGGTGCGGGAGTCGCCCGCGAAGTGGTCCGTCGGCATGCGCCCGATCGTACCCCCGAAAGCGTACGAACGTACACTCCCGACCGGATCGTGTTGCCCGGCGGTGGCTCAGCGGCGCCGGGGCTGGAGCACTCCGGCGCACAGGAGCACGAGGAGCCCCGCGAGCGGCACCACGAGCAGGCCCACCCGCAGACTCGTGGCGTCGGCGACCAGCCCCACGACCGGTGGGGAGAGCAGGAAGCCGAGCCGCATCAGCCAGGAGACGAGGGTCAGCCCCGACCCGGGCTTGAGGCCGGGGAGTTCGTCGGCCTCGTGCATCGCCGCCGGGACCAGCGTCGCCACCCCGAACCCGGCCGCGGCGAACCCGAGGACCGTGCCGGGCACCGTCGGCACGGCCAGCGCCAGGCCCATGCCGACCGCCGCGATCAGGGCGCCGGAACGGGCCACCGCGCGCTGGCCGAAGCGGTCCACGAGCCGGTCGCCGACGATCCGGCCGACGAACTGCGCGCCGACCAGGGCGACATACCCGGACGCGGCCAGCGCCGCCGTCGCGTGCAGCGAGTCCGCGAGGTAGAGGGTGGCCCAGGACATGCCGGCGTCCTCGACCAGGGTGCCGGCCGTGGCGATCAGGACCAGGGCGGCCAGCACCCAGCCGGTGCGCAGGCCCGCCACCGGGTCCCGCGCCGGCAGTGGCGCGCGGTCCTCGGCGCCGGTCTCCTCGGCCGGTTCCGCCTCGGTCTCCGGGCCCGGCAGGCAGTAGCGCAGGGCGACGCAGGCCGCGACCGCGAACACCACGGCGGAGAAGAGCAGGTGCGGGCCCCGCGCGACGCCGAGCGCGATCGCGGCGGCCGCCATGGAGCCGCCGGTGACGGCGCCGACGGACCAGATGGCGTGGAAGGAGTTGATGATGGAACGTCCGTAGCGGCGCTGCACCCGCAGACCGTGGGCGTTCTGCGCGACGTCGGTGAACGCGTCCATCGCCCCGGCGAGGAACAGCGCCCCCGCGAACACCGCCACCGAGTCCGCGAGGCCCGCGGCGAGGATGCCCACCCCGGTCAGCAGCGTGCCGCCGACCGCCACCCGCGCCGAACCGAACCGGCGCACCAGGACCCCGGCCGCCAGCCCGGCCGTGATGGCTCCCGCCGGGAACGCCGCCACGGCGAGTCCGTAGGCGGCGTTGCCGATGCCGAGGTCCGCCTTGATCTGCGGATACCTCGGCAGCAGATTGGCGAACAGGGCGCCGTTGGTGAAGAACAGCACGGCGACGGCCACACGAGCCCGCCGATCGGCCAGGACGGGCCTGCGCAGTACGTCAACAGTCATGCGCGGGAGCCTACCCTCGGGGCGTACGAACGTACACTCCTGGTGGCTCCGGTCCGGAGCGCGCCGCTCAGCGCCCCTTCTCGCACAGGGCCGCGTCCACGGCGCCCTGGAGATGACGCAGTTCGTCCCGTCCCCCTCGGCCGCCCACGTCGTGGTGTAGACGGTCACGGTGCCCCGGCCGCCGCCCACCGAACCGCCGGGCAGGAGCGAGACGTCCTCACCGGCCGTACCGCCGGCGACCTTGCCGGTGGGGGAGTCGGGCAGCACTTCACCCGGGTGCGCGGCACTGCGGCAGGAGTCGGCATGGGCGGAACCATGCCGCCCGCCGCTGACAAGGGGTCCTCGCCGCCGCGCGGCGGGCGCTCCGCTTGCGGAGTCGCCGACATGGGGTTTCGGTGGAGTCGACTCGCCACCGCCCCAGGAGCTGTCATGTCGATGTCGTCGTTCGGTTTCGGTGCGTCCGATCCGTTCAGTGATCTGTTCAACCGGTTCTTCGGAACGTCGCCCGCCTCCTCACCCCCGGCGGTGCAGCGGGTGCCGATCGGCCGGATGCTGACCGAGTCCTCGCAGGAGCTCCTCAACCTGGCGGCACGGCGGGCGCTGGAGGACGGGACGTCCGACCTGGACACGGAGCACCTGCTGTGGGCGGCCACCAAGGTCGAGCCCGCGCGGGGACTGCTCGCCCGGGCGGGCGCCGACCCCGACACGCTCGCGGGCCGGATCGCCGGGATCCTGCCCCGCGAGGCGGGCGAGCCGTCCGCCGAGCCGGGCCTCACCCCGGCCGCCAAGCGCACCCTCGCCACCGCCTACGCCCGCTCCCGGGCGTCCGGCGTCTCCTACATCGGCCCCGAGCACATCCTGGGCGCCCTGCTGGCGGACGGCGACACGGGCGCGGCCCGGCTGCTGGGCGCCGAGGGGCAGGACGTCGGCAAGCTGGAGGGGCTCACCGAGCAGGTCGCCCGCTCGGGCGGGACACCGGGCGACGGCGCCGGGAAGCCGGCCACGACACTGGACGAGTACGGACGGGACCTGACCGACGAGGCGAAGGCCGGGAAGCTCGACCCCGTCGTCGGCCGCGCCGAGGAGATCGAGCAGACCGTCGAGATCCTCTCCCGGCGCTCCAAGAACAACCCGGTGCTGATCGGCGAGCCCGGCGTCGGCAAGACCGCCATCGTGGAGGGACTGGCCCAGCGCATCGTGGCCGGTGAGGTCCCGAACACGCTGAAGGACAAGAGGGTCGTCGCCCTCGACCTGTCCGCCATGGTGGCGGGCGCGCAGTACCGGGGGCAGTTCGAGGAGCGCCTGAAGAAGGTCATCGAGGACGTCCAGCAGGCCCGCGGCGACATCATCCTGTTCATCGACGAGCTGCACACCGTCGTCGGCGCCGGGGCCACCGGCGAGGGCTCCATGGACGCCGGCAACATGCTCAAGCCCGCCCTCGCGCGCGGCGAGCTGCACGTGGTGGGCGCGACGACCATCGACGAGTACCGCAAGTACGTCGAGAAGGACGCGGCCCTCGAACGCCGCTTCCAGCCCGTGATGGTCCCCGAGCCCTCCGTCGAGGAGACGGTGCAGATCCTGGAGGGCCTGCGCGACGCCTACGAGGCGCATCACCAGGTCCGCTTCGCCGACGGAGCCCTGACCGCGGCCGCGGAACTCTCCGACCGCTACGTCAGCGACCGCTTCCTGCCCGACAAGGCGATCGACGTCATGGACCAGGCGGGCGCCCGGGTACGGCTGCGCAGCGCGAGCCGCTCCACCGAGGTCGTCAGCCGCGAGGACCGCATCGCGAAGCTGCGCCGGGAGCAGGAGCAGGCCGTCGCCGCCGAGGACTACGCCCGGGCGGGGGAGCTGAAGCGCGAGATCGCCGAGGCGGAGGGCGAACTCGCGGGCATCGAGGAGCGCCGCGAGGGCGTCGTCTCGGTCACCGCCGACGACATCGCGGACGTGATCTCCCGCCGCACCGGCATCCCGGTCTCCCAGCTGACGGCGGGGGAGAAGGAGCGGCTGCTCCGGCTGGAGGAGGAGATGCACGCCCGGATCGTCGGCCAGGACGAGGCGGTCACCGCCGTCTCGCGGGCCGTGCGCCGCAACCGGGCCGGCATGGGGGACCCCGACCGCCCCGTGGGCTCCTTCCTCTTCCTCGGCCCGACCGGCGTCGGCAAGACCGAGCTGGCCAAGACCCTCGCCGCGCTGCTGTTCGGCGAGGAGAACCGCATGATCCGCTTCGACATGAGCGAGTTCCAGGAGAAGCACACGGTCGCCCGGCTCGTCGGCGCGCCTCCCGGATACGTCGGCTACGAGGAGGCGGGACAGCTCACCGAGAAGGTCCGCCGGCAGCCCTACAGCGTGGTCCTGTTCGACGAGGTGGAGAAGGCCCACCCCGACGTCTTCAACACGCTGTTGCAGATCCTCGACGACGGCCGGCTCACCGACGGGCAGGGCCGCACCGTCGACTTCCGGCACTGCGTGGTCATCATGACGTCCAACATCGGCGCCCGCCGCATCCTCGACCACCAGGGCGACGTGTCCGACCTCAAGGACGAGCTGACGCAGGAGCTGCGGACGCGGTTCCTGCCCGAGTTCCTCAACCGCATCGACGACATCATCGTCTTCCACGGCCTCACCCAGGACGACCTCTCGCGGATCGTGGACCACCTGCTGGCCCGGAGCGAACGCCGGGTGCACGCCCAGGGGTTGACGCTGAAGGTCACGGAGGCGGCCAAGAAGCTGCTGATCGCCCACGGCCACCAGCCCGAGTTCGGCGCCCGCCCGCTGCGCCGCACGATCCAGACGGAACTCGACAACCGCGTCGCCGACCTGCTGCTCGGCGGCGAGGCCGACCCCGGCGACACCATCGTCGCCGACGTGGTCGACGACTCCCTGCACTGCACGGTCGACAAGCCCGCAACCGCACGACCCCCGGAGGCGAGCGGCACGTGACCACCGTCGAGGAGACGATCGAGATCGCCGTACCGGTGCGCACCGCGTACGACCAGTGGACCCAGTTCGAGTGCTTCCCGCGGTTCATGACCACCGTCAAGCGGGTCGAACAGGTCAGGCCCGCCGTGACCCTGTGGGTCGTCGGACTCGGCCCCGTCCGCCGGGAGTTCGCGACCGAGGTCGTGGACCAGGTGCCCGACTCGCACCTGACCTGGCGCAGCCTCGGACAGCGCCACGGCCACCGGGGCGAGGTGACGTTCCGGCCCACCGGGCAGGACCGCACCGCGGTGACCGTGCGGCTGTCGGCCGGGCCGCGCGGGCTCACCGGCGTGCTCACCGCGGTCCCCGGGGCGGCCGGCCGCGTCGTACGCCGCGAACTCGGGCACTTCAAGGCGTACATCGAAGGGCACGGCGAGGCGAGCGGCGCCTGGCGGGGGACCATCCGGGACGGCCAGGTGCGGCCCGGGGAGTCCGAGCCGCCGCGCAGCCGGGTGGCGGTCTGGCCCGTGGGCTGAGAGCCCCGGAACACGGCGAACGAGAGGCGATCCCCCGATGAAGAAGCCGCCCAGGGACGAACCCCGGGACGACCTGACCGTCACCGCGCCCAAGACCTGGGCCGCGGGCGTGCCCGCGGTGGCGCACGCGCTGGAGTACTCCCTGGAGCAGACGTCCCCCAAGGAGACCGCGGTGGACCTGCTGACCATGAACCAGGTCGGCGGCATCGACTGCCCGGGCTGCGCCTGGGCGGACCCCGCACCCGGCCACCGGCACCGCAACGAGTACTGCGAGAACGGCGCCAAGCACATCAACGACGAGGCGACCACGCGGCGGATCACCGCCGACTTCTTCCGCGAGCACTCCGTCTCCGACCTGGCCCGCCGCTCCGACCTGTGGCTGAACCAGCAGGGGCGCCTCACCGAGCCGATGGTCAAACGGCCCGGCCGCGACCACTACGAGCCGATCAGCTGGCGCGACGCCCTCGACCTGCTCGCCGGGGAACTGAAGGGGCTCGACAGCCCAGACGAGGCGGTCTTCTACACCTCGGGCCGGGTCAGCAACGAAGCCGCCTTCGTCCTCCAGCTCTTCGCCCGCGCGTACGGCACCAACAACCTGCCCGACTGCAGCAACATGTGCCACGAGTCGAGCGGCTTCGCCCTGCACGAGACCCTCGGCACCGGCAAGGGCACGGTCAGCCTCGACGACCTCCACCACGCCGACCTGATCTTCCTGGTGGGGCAGAACCCCGGCAGCAACCACCCGCGGCAACTGTCCGCGCTGGAGCAGGCCAAGCACAACGGCGCCCGCATCGTCGCGGTCAACCCCCTCCCGGAGGCGGGGCTGCTGCGGTTCAAGAACCCGCAGAAGGCACGCGGGGTGATCGGCCAGGGCATCCGGATCGCCGACCGGTTCCTGCACATCCGGCCCGGCGGCGACCTCGCCCTGTTCCAGGCGCTGAACCGGCTGCTCCTCGAGGCCGAGGACGCCCGGCCCGGCACGGTCCTCGACCACGCGTTCATCCGCGACAGCACCAGCGGCTTCGAGGAGTTCGCCGAGCACGCCCGGCAGGCCTCCTGGGACGACGTGCTCACCACCACCGGACTGACCCGCGAGGAGATCGAGCAGGTCCGCGACGAGGTGCTCGGCAGCGAACGCGTCATCGTCTGCTGGGCGATGGGCATCACCCAGCACAAGCACGGCGTCCCCACCGTCCGGGAGATCGTCAACTTCCTGCTGCTGCGCGGCAACCTCGGCAGGGCCGGGGCCGGCGCCTGCCCGGTGCGCGGCCACAGCAACGTCCAGGGCGACCGCACGATGGGCATCTGGGAGCAGATGCCGGACTCCTTCCTGGACGCCCTGCGCGACGAGTTCGGCTTCGAACCGCCGCGCGCCCACGGACTCGACTCGGTCGACTCCATCAAGGCGATGCGGGAGGGCCGGATCAAGGTCTTCCTCGGCGTCGCGGGCAACTTCGTCCGGGCCGCCCCCGACAGCGCGGTCACCGAGGCGGCCATGCGCAGCTGCCGCCTGACCGCCCACATCTCCACCAAGCTCAACGGGTCCCACACGGTCTGCGGGGACACCGCGCTGATCCTGCCCACCCTCGGCCGGACCGAACGCGACCACCAGGCGGGCGGCGAGCAGTTCGTCACGGTGGAGAACTCGATGAGCGAGGTGCACACCTCCCGGGGACGCCTCAAGCCGGCCTCCCCCCTCCTGCTCAGCGAGGTCGCCATCCTGTGCCGGCTCGCCCGCCGCACCCTCGGCACCGGCCCCGGGAACGTGGTCTGGGAGGACTTCGAGGCCGACTACGGCACGATCCGCGACCGGATCTCCCGGATCGTGCCGGGCCTGCACGACTTCGACCGGCGTGTGACACGCCCCGGCGGCATCCGGCTGCCCAACCCCGTCAACGAGGGCGTCTACCGCACTGCCACCGGCAAGGCCAGGTTCACCCGTAACACCTGGCGCACGCCCGACCTGCCCGAGGGCCACCTGCTGTTGCAGACGCTGCGCTCCCACGACCAGTGGAACACCATCCCCTACACCCTGAACGACCGCTACCGGGGCATCCACGGCAGCCGCCGGGTGGTCATGGTCAACCCGGAGGACCTGAGCGCGCTGTCCCTCACCGCGGGAGACCGCGTCGACGTGGTCGGCGTCTGGCACGACGACACCGAACGGCGCGCCGAGGGCTTCGAGGTGGTCCCGTACCCCACCGCCCGCGGTTCCGCCGCCGCGTACTACCCGGAGACCCAGGTCCTGGTCCCGCTGGACAGCGTCGCCGACCTCAGCAACCAGCCCACCTCGAAGGGCATCGTCGTCCGGCTGGAGCGCGTCACCCCGTAGCCGCATCGTGAGACGGGGCCCGCCGCGGGAATGGCGGGAAGCGGGGCCCCGTTGACACCTGTCATGCCCGATTCTTCCCCACGGCCCACGGCCGGACGCATGCCGCTCGCCGTCTACATCCTCGGCCTGTCCGTCTTCGCGCTCGGCACCAGCGAGTTCATGCTCTCCGGACTGCTGCCGCCCATCGCCGACGACATGGACGTGTCGATCCCGCGAGCCGGGCTGCTGATATCGGCGTTCGCGATCGGCATGGTCGTCGGCGCCCCGCTGCTCGCCGTCGCGACCCTGCGGCTGCCCCGCAAGACCACGCTGATCGCGCTGATCTCGGTGTTCGGCGTCGGCCAGGTCGCGGGCGCGCTCGCGACGGGCTACGAGGTCCTGTTCGTCTCACGGGTCGTCAGCGCGCTCGCCTGCGCCGGGTTCTGGGCCGTGGGCGCGGCCGTGGCCATCGCGATGGTGCCGGTGACCGCGCGGGCCCGCGCGATGGCCGTGATGATCGGCGGACTGTCCATCGCGAACGTCCTCGGCGTCCCGGCGGGCGCCTTCCTCGGCGAGCACCTGGGCTGGCGGTCCGCGTTCTGGGCCGTGGGCGGCGCGTCCGCCGTCGCGCTCGTCGGCGTGGTGACCCTGATCCCGCGCATCCCGCTGCCCGAGCGGCGCCCCCGGCTGCGCGGCGAGCTGGCGATCTACCGGGACCGCCAGGTCTGGCTGTCCATCGTGGTGACCGCGCTCGCCGCCGGCGGCGTCTTCTGCGCCTTCTCCTACCTGGCGCCGCTGCTCACCGACGTGGCGGGCCTCGCGGACGGCTGGGTGCCGGCCGTGCTGGCGCTGTTCGGCGTCGGCGCGCTGATCGGTACGACGATCGGCGGCCGGGTCGCCGACGCGCACCTGTTCGGCGTACTGCTCTCCGGCATCACCGCATCGACGGTGCTGCTGGCCGCCCTGGCGCTGTTCGCCTCCAGCCCCGCCGCCGTGATCGTCCTGTCGCTGCTGCTCGGCGTCTCCGCGTTCTACACGGCGCCCGCGCTCAACGCGCGCATGTTCAACGTCGCCGGTGCCGCCCCCACCCTCGCGGGCGCGACCACGACCGCCGCCTTCAACCTGGGCAACACCGGTGGCCCCTGGCTCGGCGGCACGGTGATCGACGCGAACCTCGGGTACCCCGCCACCGCTTGGGCGGGCGGTGCGATGACCCTGGTCGCGATCGGCTTCGTCGCCGTCTCCCTGCGGCTGCACAGCCGGTCGCGCGTCGTGATGAGCGGCGGCCCGGCCACCGAGGCCGCGAGCGTGGAGCGGGCCCAGCGGGTGTGACCCCGGCCCGGCAGGCGGTTGCTTACCGCGGCCCAGCTCCCTGCCCGGCGGCCCTGGCGCAGCGGTCGGCCAGCCGGGCGAACGCCTCCTTGAGCGCGGGCGGGCCGACGACCTCGACGTCGGTGTCGAACAGGCAGAAGGCGGCGGCGAGCGAGGGCCACGACCAGGAGCCCAGCGTGAGCCGGCAGCGGTCGGGGCCCAGTTCCTCGACGGTCCCGTCGGACGCGTGCGGCACCACCGCGGAGGCGGGCAGGTGGAGTACGGCCGCGCCGCGGCAGGGCCAGTCCGCGGAGCCGTCGGAGCCGCGGAACCTGCCGGTCAGGAACGCGGCCACGTCCCCGCCGGGCAGGTCCCTCGGGGTGAAGCGGGGGCCGGTGGGCGTGCGTGGGGTCACCCGGTCGGCGCGGAAGACCCGCCAGTCCTCGCGGTCCAGGTCCCAGGCCACCAGGTACCAGCGTCCGCCCCGGGTGACGAGATGGTGCGGCTCCACCCGGCGCGGGGGCGGCGTGGCCTCGGGTGCGGTGGCCGTGGTGTGCGCCGGGGCGTGGTCGAAGCGCAGCACCTCGCGGGCCTGGACGGCGGCGCTGAGCGCCATCAGGACGCCGGTGTCCGCCTGGGGCTGCGGCAGCGGAGCGGACCGTGCGACGGGGGTGACCTGGAGGGCGTCGATCCGGTGCCGCAGCCGGGCGGGCATCACCTGGCGCAGGGTCGCCAGCGCCCGTGCCGCGCCGTCCTCGATCCCGGCGCCGGTGGCGGCCGCGGTGCGCAGTACGACGGCGAGGGCGACCGCCTGCTCGTCGTCGAAGAGCAGCGGCGGCAACCGCGTCCCGGCGTCCAGACGGTAGCCGCCGTCGGGGCCCTTCACCGCCCGGACCGGGTAGCCCAGCTCGCGGAGCCGGTCGACGTCCCGGCGCAGGGTGCGCGCACTGACGTCCAGCCGCTCGGCCAGCACCGCGCCGGGCCAGTCCCGGCGGACCTGGAGCAGCGAGAGCAGGGACAGCAGCCGGGCCGAGGTCTTCTGCATGCCCCCATGCTGCCGCACATAGCGGCCACAACCTGACCGCTACCCGCAGCAGAGTGGGCACCGCGGGGCCGGACCGGCCCCGCGGCGGCCCGCTCGGCGGGCCGTCCCACCATGAGGGCAAGGAGCCCGTCGTGACCGCACAAGCCGTGACCCACCTCAACTTCCGAGGCGACGCCCGCGAGGCCCTCACCTTCTACCAGGCCGCGTTCGGCGGGAACCTGACCCTGGTGACGTACAAGGACGCCGGAAACGTCCAGGACCCCGCTGCGGCCGACCAGGTCATGTTCGGCCAGGTGTCCAGCGCCGACGGCCCGAGCGTGATGGCCTACGACGTGCCGTCCGACCTGCCGTGGAACCAGGGCGAGAACGCGTTCTTCGTCTCGGTCCGCGGCGAGGGCGCCGAGGAGATCACCGCGTACTGGGAGAAGCTCGCCGAGGGCGCGACCGTCCTGAGGCCGCTCGGGGCGGCGCAGTGGGCACCGCTCTACGGCATGCTGCGGGACCGGTTCGGCGTCACCTGGGTCCTGGACGTGGTGAGCGAGTACGACGCGTGAGCGTGCTCGACGCCCGGTCGCTGAACCGGGCGGCCCTCGCCCGGCAGCTGCTGCTCGACCGCGCGGACCGCCCGGTCCTGGACGCCGTCGCGCACCTCGGCGGCATGCAGGCGCAGGAGCCGCAGGAACCGTTCGTCGGACTGTGGTCGAGGCTGCGCGACTTCGCACCGCGGGCGCTCGACGACCTGCTGGCCGGGCGTCGGGTCGTGCGCACCCACCTGATGCGCCGCACCGTCCACCTCGTCACCGCCGACGACGTACTGGCCTGGCGCGCACGCCACGACGCCATGCTGCGCGGACGCGTCCTCGGCACCTACCGCCGCGAGCTCGAAGGGGTCGACCTCGACGAACTCGCGGCGGCGGGCCGGGCGGTCCTGGCCGACGGCGAGCCCCGCTCGATGGGCGACCTCGCGCGGGCCGTGGCCGGACGGTGGCCGGAGGTGGGACCGCGGCCGCTCGGGGAGATGCTGGTCGCCGCGCTGATCCCGACGGTGCAGCTGCCGCCGCGCGGACTCTGGCGCACCCGGGCCGGGGTGCGCAACGCCCCGGTCGCCCACTGGCTGGGCCGCGAGGTCGACCCGCCCGCCCCGCCGGGCACCGATCCGGTCGGCGCGGCGCTCGTCCGGCGCTACCTGGCCGCGTTCGGGCCGGCCGCCTCGGCGGACCTGCGCGCCTGGTGCGGGCTCACGGGGCTGCCGGCCGCGGTCGCGGCGGTACGTGGAGAGCTGGTCGCCTTCCGCGACGAGCGGGGCCGCGAACTGCTGGACCTGCCCGACGCACCGCGACCCGACCCGGACACCCCCGCCCCCGTGCGGTACCTGCCGGCCTTCGACAACGCCGTCCTCGGCTACCAGGACCGCCGCCGGATCATCGACGACGCGCACCGCGGACTGTCGGTCACCGGCGCCCGGTTCGTCCTCGTCGACGGCCGGGTCTCCGCGACCTGGACCGTCGAGGACGACACGGTGACCGTCACCCCGCTGCGCCGCCTCACCCGCCCGGAGCACGCAGAGGTCGCCGAGGAGGGCCGTGCCCTCGCGTCCTTCCTCACCGAGGGCGCCGGCGACCGGGTCAGGGTCGGGGCGGCAACTCCCCCCTGAGCGACGGGCAAGCCGAAGGAGCGAGTCACCCGGCGGTCACGACGTCACCGCCGTCGACCAACCGCCTGCGCTGCGGTGCGGGCGGCCATGCCACACCGGTCGTCGGCTGAAAGACATCGGCTGCCCTCGGCAACGAAATGTGGAGTACACCCATCTTCGTGATCTACACCGAGAGGAGAGGGGCGCGGGACCCCACTACACCCGACGCAGTACGCCAGTCCAGACCCAGGGTCGGATCAAACGGCCGGAACCCCGGGCGAGCATGGACGTGTACCCCGGTCAGCGCGTCCGCCTTCCCCCCATGTGCCGGGTCTTCGTCCTGCCCGTAACCCGACGGATTGGTCCAAAAGGTGGCTACGTTTCTTTATCGACTCGGTCGGAGGGCGTTCCGGCGCCGCGGCCTCGTCGCCCTGCTGTGGGTGGCCATACTCGTGGGCGCCGGCGTTGCCTCGTCCGCCGCGCCGGCGCCGCCCGAAGACTCCTTCTCCATGCCGGGCACCGAGTCCCAGAAGGCGTTCGACCTGCTCGACGAGCAGTTCCCGGCCGCCAGCGCCGAGGGCGCCACGGCCCGCGTCGTGATCCGTGCCCCCGAGGGCGCGAAGATATCCGACGCGGCCGGCAAGGACCGGGTCGAGGGCCTGGTCGCCGACCTGAAGGCCGGACCGCAGGTCGCCTCGGTGGACGACCCGTTCAAGGCGAACGCCGTCAGCAAGGACGGCACCACCGCCTACGCCTCCGTGACCTACAAGGTCAACGCGATGGAGCTGACCGACGAGGCCCGGGACTCGCTCACCGCCGCCACCGACACCGCCCGCGCGGGCGGGTACACCGTCGAGACCGGCGGCGACGCGGTCGTGGCCGAGCAGGAACTGGGCGGCACCGCCGAACTGATCGGCCTCGGCGTCGCCGCGATCGTGCTCCTGCTGACCTTCGGCTCCCTGGTCGCGGCCGGCATGCCGCTGCTCTCGGCGATCATCGGGGTCGGCATCGGCATCTCCGCCATCGGGGCGCTCGGCAGCACCCTGGAGCTGTCCGCCACGACCTCCACGCTCGCCATGATGATCGGCCTCGCGGTCGCCATCGACTACGCCCTGTTCATCGTCTCCCGCTACCGGGCCGAGATAGCCGACGGCCGCGACCCGGAGGAGGCGGCCGGACGCGCGGTCGGCACCGCCGGCTCCGCGGTCGTCTTCGCCGGACTCACCGTCGTCGTGGCCCTGGCGGGTCTCGCCATCGTCAACATCCCGATCCTCACCAAGATGGGCCTGGCGGCCGCCGGCACCGTCGGCATCGCCGTGCTGATCGCCCTCACCCTCACCCCGGCACTGCTCGGCTTCGCCGGCAAGCGGGCGCTGAGCCGCAAGGACCGCAAGGCACCCGCCGGGACGCGGGCCGTCGCCGGCAAGCCGAAGCTCGGCACCCGCTGGGCCCGCTTCGTACAGCGGCGTCCGGTCACCGTCCTGCTGACCGCGGTCCTCGGCCTCGGCGTCATCGCCGTACCGGCCGCCGGCATGGAGCTGGGCCTGCCCGACGAGGGCACCTCGGCCCCCGACACCACCCAGCGCAAGGCCTACGACATGCTGTCGGAGTCCTTCGGGGCCGGGTTCAACGGCCCGCTGATGGTCACCCTGGACGCCCGCGGCGCCGACGATCCGAAGGCCGCCGCGGACGCCGTCGGCGAGAAGATCACCGGTCTCGGCGAGGCCGCGGCCGTCACCCCGGCCAACTTCAACGACAAGGGCGACACCGCCGTCCTCACCGTGATGCCCAAGACCGGCCCGAGCGACGTCGCCACCGAGTCGCTGGTGCACGACATCCGCTCGCTGTCCGGCGGCATCAAGGCCGACACCGGGGCGACCATGCTGGTCACCGGCGCGACCGCGATGACGATCGACTTCTCGCAGACCCTGGACGACGCGCTCATCCCCTACCTGGCGCTGGTCGTCGGACTCGCCTTCCTGCTGCTGATGCTGGTGTTCCGCTCGGTCCTCGTCCCGCTGAAGGCGGCCCTGGGCTTCCTGCTCTCGGTGACCGCGGCGCTCGGCGCGGTGGTCGCGGTCTTCCAGTGGGGCTGGCTCGCCGACGTGTTCGGCGTGGACCAGCCGGGCCCGATCATGTCGATGATGCCCATCTTCATGATCGGCGTGGTCTTCGGCCTGGCGATGGACTACGAGGTCTTCCTCGTCACCCGCATGCGCGAGGCGTACGTCCACGGACAGTCCGCCGCCGACTCCGTCACCACGGGCTTCACCCACGGCGGCCGGGTCGTCGCGGCGGCCGCGATCATCATGATCAGCGTCTTCTCCGGATTCATCCTGGAGAACGACGCCATGATCAAGATGATGGGCTTCGGCCTCGCGATCGCGGTGCTCTTCGACGCCTTCGTGGTCCGCATGGCCATCGTGCCCGCGGTGCTCGCCCTGCTCGGCACCAAGGCCTGGTGGCTGCCCAAGTGGCTGGACCGCGTCCTGCCGAACGTCGACGTCGAGGGCGAGAAGCTGCACCGGGAGCTCGGCGACACCGCCGCGCCCGCGGAGCCCGCCCGCGCGCCGGAGACGGCCGGGGTCTGACACCTCCGACACCTCACGCGCGGCCCCGGTGACCTGGTACCCCAGGCCACCGGGGCCTTCGGCGCTACAGGTCCCCGGTGGCGTCGGCGAGCGCCCGGTCGAGGACGGCCACGCCGCGGGCGATCTCGTCGTCGCTCGCGGTCAGCGGGGGCGCGATACGGAAGATGCCGCCCATGCCCGGGAGCTGGACGATGTTCATGTGCAGGCCCAGATCGAAGCAGCGCCGGGTGACGGCGGCGCCGAGCCGGTCGGCACCGCCCTCACCCAGCACCTCGTCCCCGACCAGTTCCATGCCCAGCAGCAGCCCCCGGCCGCGGACGTCGCCCACCACCTCGTGGCGGGCGGCGAGCTTGTCGAGGCCCTCCCGCAGCGCGGCCCCGAGCGTGCGTGCGCGCTCGTCCAGCCGGTCGCGGACCAGGACGTCGAGGACGGTGTTGCCCACCGCGGCGGGCAGCGGGTCGTTGACGTGGGTGGTGAAGAACAGGAAGCCCCGCTCGTGCGCCCGCTGCTCGATCTCCGGGCTGGTCAGCACGGCGGCCAGCGGCAGCCCCGCGCCCAGCGTCTTGGACAGCGTGAGGATGTCCGGGACGACACCCTCGTGCTCGAAGGCGTACCAGTCACCGGTCCGGCACAGCCCCGTCTGGGCCTCGTCCAGGATCAGCAGCATGCCCCGCTCACGGCACTTGCCGGCCAGGGCGGCGAGATAGCCCGGCGGAAGCTCGACGACGCCGCCCGAGGAGAGGATCGGCTCGACCAGGCACGCGGCGAGACTGCCGACCGACTGGGCGTCGATCATCTCGAAGCCGAGGTCGAGCTGGCGGCGCCAGTCCAGCTCGCCGTCCGCGCCGACGACGGAGGGCCGGTAGCGGTCCGGCACCGGCAGCGCGAAGTTGCCGGGCGCGGCGGGGCCGTAGCCCTTGCGCCCGGCGCTGTAGGTGGCGTTCGCGGCGGCCTGGGTCATGCCATGCCAGGACCGGGCGAAGGAGACGACCTCGTGGCGGCCGGTGACGAGCTTCGCCATCCGCACCGCGGCCTCGTTCGCCTCCGCCCCGGTGGTCAGCAGCAGCGCCTTCTCCAGCGGCTCGGGCAGGGTCCCGGCGAGCCGGCGGGCCAGCTCGACGACCGGGCGGCTGAGCATGCCGCTGTGCAGGTGGTCGAGGTGCGCGACCTGCTCGCGCACCGTCGAGACGATCGCCGGATGGGAGTGCCCGAGGATGGCACTCATCTGACCGGAGGTGAAGTCCAGCAGCTCGCGGCCGCTCTCCGTGAACACACAGGTGCCGGCAGCGCGCACGACGACCTCCGGCGAGAAGGGCGCGTGGCCGGAGTAGCGGATCAGGTGGCGCCCCGGGTCGGCGCTCGAAGTCTCGGAAGGCATACGACCGACGGTAGGGACGCCCCGCTGCGCGTGTCCATCGCACAGATTCGACGCTGCTGTACGACAGAACCGTACAGAAGGGGGTGGTACGCCGTACCATCGCCGCGTGCTCAACTCCGGACGACTGCACCTGCTCAGCCAGCTCGACACGCTCGGTACCGTCCGCGCGGTCGCCGAGACGCTCCATCTGAGCGCGTCGACGGTGTCCCAGCAGCTGGCGGTGCTGGAGACGGAGACCCGGTGCCGGCTGATCGAGCGGACCGGGCGCCGGGTGCGGCTGACCCCGGCCGGACTCCTGCTGGCCCGCCGGGGGCGGGAGATCCTGGACCGGATGGCCGACGCCGAGGCCGAACTGCGGGCTTTGAACGACGAGCCCATCGGGACCGTGCGGCTCGCCGTGTTCCAGAGCGCGATCTACAGCCTCGCCGTCCCGGCGGCGAACCGGCTGGCCTCCACCCACCCGCACCTGCACCTGGAACTCGTGGAGATGGAGCCGCACGAGAGCGGCCCCGCCCTGCGCTCGGGCGAGGCGGACGTCATCGTCACCACCACCGACTACTCCGGCCTGACCTGGGGCGCGGACCTCGACGTCCTGTCGCTCGGCAGCGACCCGGTCGTCCTGGTGCTGCCGCACGGCCATCCGCTGGCCTCCCGCACCGCGGTGAACCTCGCGGCCTGCAAGGAGGAGACCTGGGCGTGCGACCGGCCGCAGTCGTACATGGCGGACCTGACCGTCCGGCTGTGCCGGGAGTCGGGGTTCGAACCCCGGGTGGCCTGCCGGTTCGGCAACTACCTCCTGCTGCTGCGGCACGTCGAGACGACCGGTTCGATCGCCCTGCTGCCCGCCCTCGCGGTCACGGCGGACCACGCCGTCGTCACCCGGCGGCTGAGCCCGCCGGTGCACCGCAACGTCGCCGTCGTGGTGCGGCGCGGCGCCCCGCAGCGCGCCGCGGTGAACGCGGTGGTCGTCGCCCTGCGCGACCACCCGGAGATCGAGGCCCTGTCCGCCCCCGATGCCCCCGGTGAGGGCCAGGACGGCTGAGGGCCGGCACGGCGACCGGCGCCCTTGAGAGCGGCGCCCTTGAGAGCGGCGCCCTTGCGGGCGGTGCCCGGTCAGGCGGCGGGGATCCGGCGGTGGATGTCCTCCAGCATCATCCGGACCGACGTGCGGAAGACTTCCGCCTGATGATCGCCCAGGAACGCGGTGTGCCCGAACACCTCCAGGACGACCAGCCCGTGGACGTGGCCCCACGCGCTCAGGAAGAGGGAGACCGCGGCGGGCGGCAGATCGCCCTGGGCGTGCACGGGGAGCATGCCCAGCTGCTCCCGGTACGGGGCTGAGAGCGGGGGGACCTCGGCCGCGGCGAGCTGCGCCGGGGTGAAGCCGGCGAACAGCTCGCGCTGGAAGATCGCGCCCATCCGGCGGACCGCCTGCGTGGTCGGCCCCTCGGCGGGTGCCGCGTAGTACCGCAGGGGCGTCCCGTAGAGCAGCTGGAAGTGCTCCGGGTGGGCGACGCCCCAGTCCCGGTAGGCCTCGGACACCACGACCGGACGCGGTGCGCGGGAGTCCTCGCCCGCGCCGTCGGCGGCGGCCTGCAACGCGTCGGCCAGGTCGCCGTACGCCTTGGTGATCAGGGCGGTGACGAGGGCGTTGCGGTTCGGGAAGTAGTGGTAGAGCGCCTGCACGGTCATGCCGAGACCGCGGGCGACCGCGCGCAGCGACAGGGCGGCGGGCCCGTGTTCGGCGATGTGCTGCTCGGCGGCGTCGAGTATCTCCAGGGCCGCGGCGGTCCGGCGCCGTTCGCGGAGGGAGACGGGAGCCGTGGTGGTGTGCCGGTCTGCGGACATGCGGCGAGCCTAGGGCGGCAGGGGCTGATGGGGCGTCACGAAGCCGAACAGTGTTAGGTAAATCTCACACTGCCAAAGCGCGGGGCGTTTCACTAACGTCGTGGTGCGGCGACGCAGGCCCTGCCGAGGCCGTCAACTCCGGCCGCATTCCGTCGCCTTCACCGCAAAAGAACAAGGGAGAACGTGCGTGTTCGATCGCATAGCCGAACTGGCGATCCGCCGGGCCCGGCTGGTACTGGTCGTCGCCGTCGTGGCCGTGGCGCTCATGGGAGCCGTCGGCGCCGGCGCGTTCGGCGCGTTGAAGGGGGGCGGCTACGACGACCCCGCCTCCCAGTCCAGCAGGGCCTCGAAGGCCATCGAAGAGAAGTTCGGCGGCGAGACGAACCTGGTCCTGCTGGTCCGGGCCCCCGCGTCGCGCGTCGACGCGCCGGACGCCGAGCGCGGCGGCCGGGCCCTGGTGGCCGACCTCAGGAACGACCCGAACCTCGAGAACGTCGTCTCGTACTGGGACGCGGAGCAGCCCGCCCTGCGCTCCGAGGACGGCCGTGAGGCCCTGGTGCTCGCCCATGTGAAGGGCGACGAGACCCAGCAGCGGGAGAACGCCAAAACCGTCATCGACGACTACACCGGACCCCGCGAGGGCGGGCTGAGCGTCCGGGCCGGAGGCGGCGCCGCCGTCGGCAACGACATGGAGACGCAGACGCCCAAGGACCTCGTGCTGGCCGAGGCCATCGCCGTACCGCTGACCCTCCTGCTGCTCCTGGTCGTCTTCGGCAGCGTGGTCGCCGCGCTCCTGCCGCTGGCCATCGGGACCATCGCCATCGCGGGCACCTTCGCCGAACTCGCCCTGCTCGGCGGCTTCGTCGACGTGTCCGTGACCGCCACCAACCTGACCACGGCCCTCGGACTCGGCCTGGGCATCGACTACGCCCTGCTGATGATCAGCCGGTTCCGGGAGCAGCTCGCCACCGGCTCCACCGTGGACGACGCCGTCCGGCACACGGTGCGCACCGCCGGCCGCACGGTCGCCTTCTCGGCCGCCACGGTGGCCGTCGCCCTCGCGGCACTCCTGGTCTTCCCGCAGTACTTCCTCCGCTCGTTCGGCTACGCCGGGGTCGGCGTCGTCGTCATCGCCGCCGCCGGCACCCTCTTCGTGATGCCGGCCCTGTTCGTCGTCCTGGGCCACCGGGTCAACAGCGGGCGCCTGCCGTGGGCCGGGCGCGCACGCACCGCCGCCACCCGGGCGCCGCTGTGGGGGCGGCTGGCCGGCACCGTCATGCGGCGCCCCGCGCTCACCGCGCTGCCCGTACTGGCCGTCCTGCTGGTGGCGGCGAGCCCGCTGCTGGGCATCACCCTGGGCACCCCCGACGAACGCGTGCTGCCCGAGGACGCGCAGAGTCGGCAGGTCGCCTCCGTGCTGCGGGAGAAGTTCGACGGCAACGACGACGCCGCCCTCCACGTCGTCATCGACGCCTCCGTGGCCGAGGCGCCGCTCGGCTCCTACGCGGCCGAACTGTCCGGCCTCGAAGGCGTGGTCCGCGTCGAGACCGGCACCGGCACCTACACGAAGGGAGCGCCGGGGGCGACCGGTCCCGGCAACGCGGCCCTCGGCCGCCCCGACGCCCAGCGGATCACCGTGGTCAGCGGCCTCACCCCCCGGTCGGACGCGGCGCAGGAACTGGTCGAAGAGGTGCGGGCCGTCGCGCCGCCCGCCGGGGCCGAGGCGCTGGTGGGCGGCGGGGACGCCGAGCTGGTCGACTCCAAGGACTCCATCAGCGGCCGGCTCCCGCTCGCCCTGGGCCTGGTCGCGCTGACCACCTTCGTCCTGCTCTTCCTGTTCACCGGCAGTGTCGTGCAGCCGGTGCGCGCGCTGGTCCTCAACGTGATCAGCCTGGGCGCCACCCTCGGCGTCATGACTTGGATCTTCCAGGACGGCCACCTGGCCTC
This sequence comes from Streptomyces sp. NPDC102490, assembly GCF_044765285.1. Taxonomy (NCBI): domain Bacteria; kingdom Bacillati; phylum Actinomycetota; class Actinomycetes; order Kitasatosporales; family Streptomycetaceae; genus Streptomyces; species Streptomyces sp. NPDC102490. The sequence continues at coordinate 375,645 of NZ_JBIWJU010000004.1, read as the reverse complement.
GGCGATCGGCGTCACCCCGCAGCCGATGGAGGCGTCCATGACGGTGCTGATGTGCTGCATCGCCTTCGGTCTCTCCATGGACTACGAGGTGTTCGTCACCAGCCGGATCAAGGAGCTGCACGATCAGGGCGCGGACACCCGCACGGCCGTCACCGACGGCCTCGGCCACACCGGACGTATCGTCACCGCGGCGGCCTGTCTGCTCGCGGTGAGCTTCTTCGCCTTCGGCACCGCGAAGATCAGCTTCATGCAGCTGTTCGGGCTGGGCAGCGGACTGGCCATCCTCATCGACGCCGTCGCCGTACGCGGTGTCCTCGTACCGGCGGCCATGCGCCTGCTCGGCCGGTCCGCCTGGTACGCGCCGCCGTTCCTGCGCGGGTTCCACCGACGGTTCGGTCTCAGCGAGGGCGGCCCCGCGCCCGCGCCGGTCCCGGCTCCGGCGCCGCCCGCCCAGGCGTCCGGGGTGAAGGACTCGACCGGAGTCTGACCCGCTCCGGCCCCGTCCTCCGCCCGTGTCCGCGTCCCCTCCCCCGGGAAGCGGGCACGGGCGGGCGTCCGCCACCGGGCGGCAGCTCAGGAACCGACGGCCGCGGCGTCCTCGGCGCCGGCCTCACCGGCCGGTCGGAACTCCACGGCGACGACGCCGTCCACGCTGCGGCAGTGCTCCTCGAGCAGCGGGGCGGACACCCGGTCCGGGAGCCGGCCGCTGAGCACGACATGGCCATGCGTCACGTCCACCTGCACCGAGGAGGGCGCCAGACCGAGCGCCTTGACCAGCGCCTCCTCGATGATCTCGGTGCGGATCGCGCGGTCCGTGCGCAGGAAGACCCGCAGCAGGTCGCCACGGCTGACCACCCCGGCCAGCCGCCCGTCCTCGTCCACGACCAGGAGGCGTTTGATGCGGTGCCGCGCCATCACGCGGGCGGCGTCCACGACGCTCCAGTCCTCCCGGGCGCAGAGCGCGGGCGAGGTCATCAGCCCGGCCGCGTCGATGGCGCCCGCCTTGGCGGCCGAGGTCCGGGACCACTCGGCGTGCTCCGGGGAACCGTCGGGCTCCCCGCCCCACATCTTCTGCAGGAGATCCGCCTCCGACACCACCCCCACGGGGCGGTTCTCCCCGTCGACGACCGGCACCGCCGTGATGTCGTACTCCAGCAGCAGGTGGGCGATCTCCTTGAACGGGGTGCCCCGCTGCACACGGACCACGGCGTCGCTCATCAGATCGCGCACCCTCTGGTGTTTCATGAAGGGTCTTCTCCTCCGCTGCCGGCCCTCGTCGACCGGCGTTCGTCCTTCTTGCCCGGGAAAACGATCGAGTGGCCCCGGGAGTGCCCCGCCGTCCGCGCGTGCGGCCCGACGAGGACCAGGGCGATGTCGTCGCCCGGGGTGGGAGCGTGCCGGATGAGGGTGTCCGCCATGGCGTCCAGGTCGCCGGGGTCGCCGTGCTCCAGGAGCCCGGCGAGGGCCGCGATCGCGTCGTCGAGGTCGACCCCGGGCGCCTCGACGAGCCCGTCGGTGTAGAGGGCGAGCACACTGCCGGGCGGCAGCGGGAACTCCAGCGCGGAATACCAGGCGTCCCGCTCGATGCCCAGCAGCAGACCGGGCGGCACGCGCAGGGGTTCGACCCGCCCGTCCGCGTGGCGCAGCAGGGGAGGCGGGTGCCCCGCGAGCGCCACGCAGGCGCGGTGCGTGGCCAGGTCGAGATGGACGTAGGCGCAGCTGGTGAACAGGCCGGGGTCCAGGTCGGTGAGCAGGCGGTTGGTGCGGGCCAGCACGTCGTCGGGCGGCGCCCCCACGGTGGCGTTGGCGTGCACGGCGGTGCGGACCTGCCCCATGAGCGCCGCGGCGTCCACGTTGTGCCCCTGCACATCCCCGATGGTGACGCCCGCGGTGCGCTCGTCGAGCCGGATGACGTCGTAGAAGTCGCCGCCGATGCCCAGGCCCCGGGCCGCCGGGAGATAGCGGGCGGCGACGTTCAGACCGGGCACCTCGGGGAGCGTGTGGGGCAGCAGGGCGGACTGGAGTCGATGGGCGAGGTGGTGCTTGGCGTCGTAGAGCCGGGCGCGGTCCAGGGCCTGCCCGACCAGTCCCGCCAGCGACGTCAGGGCGGCCCGTTCGCCCGGCGGGAAGACGTGGGGCCGTCGGTAGGACAGCAGGAGCGAGCCGATGGGGCGGCCGGAGGCGATCAGCGGCAGCAGGGCCCACGCGGCCATCCCGTCCTCATGCGTCATGGCGGGATAGGCCTCGTGCAGTTCCTCGAAGGTCGTCCAGAATCCCGGCACCCCCGTGGCCATGACGTCGACGCCCGGGATGGCCGCGGTGAGGGGCGTCCCGTCGAAGCGCCTCAGCAGCTCCGGGCGGTAGCCGCGCTGCCCGACGACCCTCAGACGGCCCTCCGCCGGGGCCATCACCACCATGCCCTGCGCCCCGAGCGCGGGCATCAGCTGGTCGGCGGTCTGCTCGACCACGTCCTGCACGCTGACCGCCTCGGTCAGGGTGGAGGCCAGGTGCATCAGGTGGTAGAGCACGGTGGCACGGCTGGGACCCGAGGTCTGGGCCGGCCGGGACGGGGACCCGTCCGCGTCCGGGCTGCCGCGGGTGATGCGCACGCTCAGCCCGGTGGCGTCCGGGTACAGCGCGAAGGACAGCCACGTCGCCGGCGGGCGCAGCACCGTGAAGACCTGCGGCCTGCGGCTGACCAGCGCGGCGCGGTAGCGGTCCTCGACGTGCGGCACGTCCATCCAGGGCAGCGCCTCCCAGGGCAGGGCGCCCACCAGCAGCGACCGGTCGACACCGAGCAGCTCGGCCGCCCCGGGGCTGACGAAGGTGAGGTGCCCGCCCAGGTCCAGCGCGCACGAGCCGCCGGGCAGGCGGTCCACGAACGCGGACAGCGCGGCCGCCTCGGCGGGGGAGGGGGTGCGCGGGGCAGGCGGCGGCAGGGTCCGGGGCCGGTCCGGGGGCAGCAGCGCCTCGCCGCGGTCGAGCGCCCGTTGCAGAGTGTCACCCAGGCGGCGGCAGCCCGCCCGGATGACGTCCTGTTCACCGGCGCTCAGCCGCGCAGGGTGGCTCCCGGGCCACAGCAGCACCAGCCCGCCCCGGACGGCGGTGCCCGAGACGAGCGGAGAGGCCGCCAGCCCGAAGTCGTACGGCAGGACGAGCGCCAGCCGTGGATACTCGCGTGCCATCTCCTCCCGGCCGCCCGCCCACACCAGACGGTGCTCGCGTACGGCGTCCGCCACGGGCATCGGATCCTTCAGCCCGACCCGCCGCCACGGGGCGGCCATCTCCTGCGGCACCCCCGAGACCAGGACCTGCCACATGGCGTTCTCGCCCGGGGGCAGTACGTAGAGGAGCCCTCCGAACGCACCGCTCGCCCGCACCACGGCCGCCATCGCGGAGTCCATCAGCGGTCCGCCCGCGTCCGCGCCGGCCGGGCTGCCCGACGCCGGCCACCCCGAACACCACCCATATCTGGACACTACGCCCGTACCGCCGCGACGGCATGCGAGGGGCGGTGGCGCGGGCGTCGCCCCTGGTCAGGCCCGGTGGCCGGGGCCCTCGGACTCGCGCTTCACATACAGCCGGCCGTCCGCCGGGCCGGTCCATTCGAGCCGTACGACACCGGGCACCGCGGCGTCCGCGACGCGCGAGGCAGCGGACCAGTAGCCCGCGGCCGGGTTCAGGAAGTACGTCGCCCACAGGCCGCCGCGGTGGTCGACGAAGAAGTTGTTGTGCCCGGCGCCGACCCCCGCGGTGTACCGCTTTCCGTACGGGCCCTCGAACCGGTCGGCGACGGCGACGACCGCGTCGTACTGGTACTGCACCCGCCCGGTCGCGGGCACGTCGTAGGCGTGCCGGACGGTGCCGTCGGCGTTGACGGACGTCCGGTCCCAGGCGGCGTGGACGAGGTGGTACTTGCCGCCGTACTTGAACACGTAGGCGCCCTCGAGATACGGCTCGGGGGAGTAGGGCGTCTGCTGGAACCGGGGCAGGTCCGTCGTCGTGACGATGTCCTCCATGTCGTCCCGGAACTTGGCGTACAGGTCGTTGTGGAGCACCAGCCACGCGTCGTCGCCCTCGGAGAAGAGGCCGCCGTCGATGTGGTGGTAGGCGCCGGGCTCGATGAACTTCGGCCCCCCGATGAAGGAGTCGCCGAAGGGCTTCTCCAGGTTCCCCTCGACCAGCCGGTACGGTCCCTCGACGCCGCCCTCGCTCACCAGCATGAACGAGCCCACCTTGCGGGAGTGGTCGCCCATGCACGCCACGATGTACCAGGTGCCGCGGAAATAATGCAGCTCCGGCGCCCAGGCCTGGCCCCGCTTGCCGAACTGCTCGTCGTGCCAGTACTCCTGCCAGGGCGCGACGACCGTGCGGCCGGGCCGGTTCTCCCCGGCGAACTCGGGCGACCACACCTTGCCGCGCTCGGCGCCGGGCCGGATGCCGGTCGTGTCGGCCAGCCGCCACGGGCCCTGGAGGGAGGGGGCCAGCCACACGAAGATGCCGTCGTTCCAGGGCGCGGCGACGTCGAGTCCGGGCACCCGGGTGGTGCCGGTGGCGACGTAGAGGGGCCGCCCGTCGACGACGAAGCAGTTGACGTAGGTGTCGCGCATCCAGACCGTGCCGCGCTCCTCGTCGCGGGGCCGCAGCTCCAGCGGGAGGACGAACGCGTTGTCCTGACGCGGCCACAGGTCGGCCCGGGTGTCCGCGGCGCCGTACGGCTCGGGGTCGGGCCAGTTCCGCGGGTACCGCCGGGACGCCCCGGCCGCCGCGGGGGCAGCGGGAACCGCCGCCGCGGGGGCCGCCTGTGCGGCGCCGGCGGGCAGGGCGAACGCCGCCCCCGCACCAGCGGCGCCGGCCAGCAGGGATCGTCGGGGGAGTCCGTACTCGGCATCGGTCATCAGTCGGGTTCTCCTTCGTCCTCCCCGTCCGGGAACCGGGGCGCGGCACTCGGGCCGCGGGACGGGGGCATGGAGCACAGCATGCGAACGCCGGCACTTTTACGTCAACAGGGCGGACGAATAATCGAGTTCGATCGCCCCACCCGAGCCCCTGCCCACCAGGCATTGTGAACGCTTCATTGCGTCTTTCTGTCGGAGTGTTGACGGAATAATCGCGCCTCCCTACCTTGACCGGCATGCAGATGCCCAGCGGAGTGCACGCACTGGTCAGGCGGACCCACGAAGAGCGCGTCATGCGTGCGTTGCAGGAGAACGGCGCCATGAGCCGGGGCGAGATCGCCCGGGTCGTGGGCCTGTCCCGCACCACCCTGTCCGAGATCACCGGCAACCTGCTGCAACGGGGCGCCATCGTCGTCGTGGACACCGACGCCTCCCGCCGCGAGGGCAGCGGACGGCCGGCCGAACGGCTGGCCCTCGACCCGGCGTCGGCGCAGTTCATGGGCGTCGACTTCGGGCACCGCCGCGTCCACGTCGTCGTCGCCGACGCCGCGCACGAGGTCATGGTCTCCGGCTCCGTCCGGTACGAGGACACCGCGACCTGGGCGACCCGCACCGAACTGGCCCTGGAACTGGTCGACCGGCTGAGCGGCGAGGCCGGCGTCCACTACGGGGCGTTGCAGGGCATCGGCATCGGTGTACCCGGCCCCTACCCGGCCCCCGAGGGGGCGGCCTGGCCCCGCGCCACCAAGGGGACCACCGTCCTGCGCCCGGCACCCGAAGGCGTCGACGTGGCCTTCGCCGAACGCTTCGACGCCCCGGTGATCGTCGACAACAACACCCGCCTCGCCGCGCTCGCCGAGGCGATCAGCGGCGCCGACAGCGTCGCCGACCTGGTGTACGTGCGGCTGTCGGACGGGGTCGGCGGCGGTCTCGTCGTCGGCGGCCAGCTGGTGACGGGCTCGTCCGGGCTGGCCGGGGAACTGGGGCACGTGACCGTCGAACCGGCGGGCCGCCCCTGCCGGTGCGGCAAGCGGGGCTGTCTGGAGACCGTGGCCTCGGTGCCCGGAATCCTCGCCGCCTGCTGGGAGTTCGGCCTGCGCCTGGAGAACCTGGACGACCTCGCGGCCGCCGTGCGCCGCGCCCACCCCGTGGTGGAACGGGTCCTGCGGGAGGCGGCGGGGGCGCTGGGCCGGGTGGTCGGCGCCGCGACCACGATGCTGAACCCGGCCAAGGTGGTCATCGGCGGTGAGATCACCCGGCTGGCGCCCGTCCTCGTGGAACAGGTCGCCGCCACCCTCGCCGCCGAGATCTTCCCGACCGCGTCTGCGGGGCCCGTCGTCGCCGCGGCCCGGCTCTCCGACGACGACGGCGCCATCGGCGCGCTGGCCGCGGTCTTCCACAGCTCACCCCTCCTGGCGAGGTATCCCGAAACCGCCGACGTGAAGGGCCGTTCCGATGCATCCGACTCCGCCACCGAAGGAGCCGCCCATGTCCGTCCTTGACCAGCGGAGCGCCGGCCAGCGGCACCCGCGACCCGAGCGACGGCCCGGGGCCGCACCCGGCGCCGAGGCGGGCGACACCCCGGCGGGTGCCGCCAAGTCCGTGCCGGAGCGCTCCCGTTCCGGCCGGCGCGGGCTGTCCCTCGCCCTGAACGCCGTGTCCGTCGCGCTCGGCATCGCGCTCTGGTGGGCCCTCGCCTCCGCCGGTTTCAAACTGCCGACACCGCCGGAGGTCGTCGACCGCGCCGGCACCCTGATCAGCGACGGGACGCTCGCCGACGACGCGCTGGCCAGCCTGACCCGGGTCCTCATCGGCTTCGCCCTGGGCACCGCCGTGGCCGTCCCGGTGGGCTTCCTGATGGGCTGGTACGGCATCCTGCGCGGACTGATCGAACCCTGGATCCAGTTCTTCCGCACCATCCCGCCGCTGGCGATCATCCCGCTGGCCGTGGTCGCCATGGGCATCGACGAGACACCGAAGATCTTCGTCATCTTCCTCGCCGCGTTCCTGGCCTGCGTGATCTCCACCTTCCAGGGCGTGGTGAACGTCGACCCCACCCTGATCAACGCCGCCCGGGTGCTGGGCGCGGGCGACGCCACGATCTTCGCCCGTGTGGTGGTGCCGGCGTCCACCCCCTTCATCCTCGTCGGCATGCGCGTCGGCCTCGGCTCGGCCTGGGCCACCCTGGTCGCCGCCGAGCTGATCGCCGCCCAGGAGGGCCTCGGCTACCGCATGCAGAACGCCCAGCTCTACTACGACCTCCCGACCCTCTTCGTCGGGCTCGTCTCGATCGGGGTCCTCGGTCTCCTCATGGACCGCGCCCTCCTCCTCGCCGAACGCAGGCTCACCCGATGGCAGGAACGCCGATGACCAGCACCCCCGCCAAGATCTCCGTCCAGCACGTCACCAAGACCTTCTCGCTGGGCCGGGAGACCTTCACCGCCCTCGACGACGTCTGCCTCGACATCGCCGACCACGAGTTCGTCACCGTCGTGGGCCCCTCGGGCTGCGGCAAGAGCACCCTGATGAACATCCTCGCCGGGCTGGAGACACCCACCGCAGGGCGCGCCCTGGTGGACGGCGCCCCCGTCTCCGGCCCCGGACCCGAGCGCGGCGTCATCTTCCAGCAGTACGCCCTGTTTCCCTGGCTGACCGTGCGCCAGAACGTCGAGTTCGGCCTGAGGACCACGGGCGTGCCGAAAGGCGAACGCCGCGCCAGGGCGGAGCACTTCATCGAGCTGGTCGGCCTGGAACGCTTCGCCGACGCGCTGCCCAAGACCCTCTCCGGCGGCATGCGCCAGCGCTGCGCCATCGCCCGCGCCTACGCCGTCGACCCCTCGATCCTGCTGATGGACGAACCCTTCGGCGCCCTCGACGCGCTCACCCGGGTCAAGCTCCAGGAGCAACTGCTGAAGACCTGGAGCCAGGACAAGCGCACCGTCCTGTTCATCACCCACGACGTCGACGAGGCCGTGTTCCTGGCCAACCGGGTCATCGTGATGGCCGCCCGCCCCGGGCGCGTCTACGACGTCGTCGACGTCGACCCCGCCGTCGAGCGCGACGAGACCTTCCGGCTCAGCCCCGAGTTCGCCGCGCTGCGCAACCGCGTATGGCACTCCGTCTACCACCAGGAAGGCCGCACCGCCGCCCTTTCCGGTTCCCCCGCCCCGACGTCATGACCCGGAAGGGACTCACCGCCATGTCACCCGCCCCCACCCGCAGAAGCCTCACCACCGCCCTCGCCGGCGTGGCCGCGATGGCGCTGCTCGCCGCGTGCGGCGGCGGCTCGTCCTCCGGCGGCTCGTCGGACACGGTGCGCTTCGGCTACATCAACGACTTCAACGGCGCCAGCCTGATCGCCATCGCCGAGGCCAAGGGCCTGTGGAAGAAGCACGGGCTCTCCGTGGACGCCAAGGTCTTCACCAACGGGCCGCTCCAGATCCAGGCCCTGGGCACCGACAACCTCGACTTCGGCTACATAGGCCCCGGCGCCATGTGGCTGCCCGCCTCCGGCCAGGCCAAGGTCGTCGCCATCAACACCCTCGGCAACTCCGACCGGGTCCTCGCCCAGCCGGGCATCACCTCGATGCGGCAGCTCAAGGGCAAGACCGTCGCCGTACCCGAGGGCACCTCCGGCGACATGATCCTCTCCCTCGCCCTGGAGAAGGCCGGGATGACCAAGGAGGACCTGAAGGTCGTCCCCATGGACCCGTCCACCATCGTCTCCGCCTTCTCCTCCCACCAGGTCGACGGCGCGGGCTTCTGGTACCCGGCTGCGGCGACGATCAAGAAGCAGGTCCCCGACCTGGTCGAACTCGCCAAGAACGCCGACTTCGAAGACGACGTCTCCTTCCCCACGGCGTTCGTCGCGGGCAACAAGGTGGTGTCCGACCAGCCGGAGAAGACCAAGAAGGTCCTCGCCGTGCTGCGCGAGGCCATGACGTTCCGCGCCGAGCACACCGACGAGGCGATCAGGCTCACCGCCGACAAGCTGAAGATCCCCGTCGACCAGGTCGCGGCGGACGCCGCGAACAACAAGGTGCTCAGTGTGGCGGAGCTGGACAAGCTGACCCGGGACGGCACCGTCGGCACCTGGCTCCAGGGCATGAACGACTACTTCGTCGGCGCCGGTAAACTCAGGAAGCCCGCCGACCCCAAGACCTACTACACCGGCGACCTTTTCACGGGAGCGGGCAAGTGACGCGAGAGAACCAGCCCGGCGCGGGGACGGGCACCCGGCCCGGTGCGTCCCGGAAGAACATCCTCTTCCTCATGACCGACCAGCACCGCACGGACACCCTGGGCGCCTACGGCAACCCACTGGCCCACACTCCCGCGCTCGACGAACTGGCCGCCACCGGAACTCGCTTCGACCGCTGGTACACCCCCACCGCCATCTGCACCCCGGCCCGCGCCAGCCTCCTGACCGGCCAGGCACCCTTCCGGCACAAGCTCCTCGCCAACCAGGAACGCAACGTCGGCTACCTGGAAGACCTGGCCGAGGACCAGTTCGCCTTCTCCCGCGCACTGCGCGAACACGGCTACAACTGCGGTCTGTTCGGCAAGTGGCACGCCGGCAACCGGCGCACCGCGGCCGACTACGGCTTCGACGGCCCCCAACTGCCCGGCTGGCACAACCCCGTCGACCACCCGGACTACCTCGCCTACCTCGCCGAACGCGGACTGCCCCCGTACGAGATCAGCGACCGGGTGCGCGGCACCCTGCCCAACGGCGGCCCCGGCAACCTGCTGGCCGCGCGGCTGCATCAGCCGGTCGAGGCCACCTTCGAGCACTACCTGGCCACCCGCGCCATCGAACAGCTGGAGCGGTACGCCGCCGACGCCCACGACCGCGACCGGCCCTTCTTCCTGGCCCTGCACTTCTTCGGACCGCACCTGCCGTACATCCTGCCCGACGCGTACTTCGACCTGGTCGACCCGGCCGACGTGGAACTGCCGCGGTCGGTGGCCGAGACCTTCGAGGGCAAACCCCCGGTCCAGCGCAACTACAGCGCGCACTGGACCTTCGACACGATGCCCATCGAGACCACCCGCAAGCTCATCGCCGTCTACTGGGGCTATGTGGCCCTCATCGACCGGCAGATCGGCCGGGTCATGGCGGCCATGGAACGGCTCGGCCTCGTGGACGACACGGCGGTGTTCTTCACCTGCGACCACGGGGAGTTCACCGGCTCGCACCGGCTGCACGACAAGGGCCCGGCGATGTACGAGGACATCTACCGCACGCCCGGCCTGCTCCGGGTCCCGGGCGCCCCCGGCGGACAGGTGCGCGACGAGTTCGTCAGCCTCCTCGACTGCACCGCCACCATCCTCGAACTGGCGGGCCTCGACCCGAAACCCGCCGTCGACTCGCGCAGCCTGCTGCCCCTCGTGCGGGGCGAGGCGGTGCGGTGGGACGAGGACATCGTCTGCGAGTTCCACGGCCACCACTTCCCCTACCCGCAGCGCATGCTGCGCGAGGACCGCTACAAACTCGTCGTCAACCCCGACTCCGTCAACGAGCTGTACGACCTGCACACCGACCCGGACGAGTTGCAGAACGTCTACGCCCATCCGGAACGGGCGGAGGTCCGCGGCCGCATGATGCGCCGGCTGTACGACGTCCTGCGGGAACGCGGCGACAACTTCTACCACTGGATGACGTCGATGTACGACGTGGGCGAGGTGGGACACGACCCGACCCTGAGCGGGCTCGACGAGTCCACGTACCAGGTGTAGCAGGCCCGAGCAGGCGACCGATTCGAGGACCGATGACCCGCACTCACCGCCCGTGCTGCGCCCCCGCGACGGCATCCGTCGCCGCGGACGCCACGTCCGCCGCGCCCCTCGCGGCACCGGGACCGGCCGCCCGCCCGCGCTCGACCCGCGGCCAGGTGCGCCTGGCGGGCGGTGAGTTCGCCATGGGGGACGCCTTCGGGGAGGGATACCCGGCCGACGGCGAGACACCCGTGCACACGGTGCGTCTGGAGCCCTTCCACATCGACGAGACCGCCGTCACCAACGCCCAGTTCGGCGCCTTCGTCAAGGCGACCGGCCATGTGACCGACGCCGAACGCTTCGGCTCCTCGGCGGTCTTCCACCTGGTGGTCGCCGCCCCCGACACCGACGTCCTCGGCACCGCTGCCGGCGCACCCTGGTGGATCAACGTCCGGGGCGCCCACTGGCGCCGCCCCGAGGGCGCCCGCTCCGACATCACCGGCCGGCGGAACCACCCCGTCGTGCACGTCTCCTGGAACGACGCCACCGCCTACGCGCGGTGGGCCGGCAAACGGCTGCCCACCGAGGCCGAGTGGGAGTACGCCGCCCGCGGGGGACTGGCCGGCCGCCGCTACGCCTGGGGCGACGAACTGACCCCCGGCGGCCGGTGGCGCTGCAACATCTGGCAGGGCCGCTTCCCCCACGTCAACACCGCCGAGGACGGCCACCTCACCACCGCACCGGTCAAGTCCTACCGGCCCAACGGCCACGGCCTGTGGAACACCGCGGGCAACGTGTGGGAATGGTGCGCCGACTGGTTCTCGCCGTCCTACTACGCCGAGTCCCCGGCCGCGGACCCGCGCGGACCCGGGACCGGGACGGCCAGGGTCCTGCGTGGCGGCTCCTACCTGTGCCACGACTCCTACTGCAACCGCTACCGGGTCGCCGCCCGCTCCGCCAACACCCCGGACTCCTCGTCCGGCAACCTCGGCTTCCGCTGCGCCAACGACGCGGCCGTCACAAGCGGATCAGCCGCTGCGTGATCTCCCGATACTGCCGCAGGGCGATCCGGAGTTCCTCGGCCCGCGCCTCGGGGTCCTGGTCCTGCCAACTGTCGTGCAGGGCACGACGCCGTTCCGCGAGGGCGTTGGCGAGGTGGGCCGCCGCGTCGTCGAAGGCGCCCTCCGCCTCCTCCAGCGCCTCGTGCGGAGCGTCGGCGAAGGTGTTGATGGCCTTGCGGAGGCGGTCCAGGACCGCGTCCCGTTCCGCCGACGGCAGGAGCGCGTCCGGTGCCGCGGAACGGTGGTCGGTGCGGTCCCGGTCCCGGTCCGGGGGCTGCTGTGCGCGCGTCTGGTCATACATGTCGTGTGCCGCTCTCCTGGTTGCTTGGATCACCGGGTTCCCCCGGAGCGGCATACCCTGCGCCGTACGGACAGTCAACGCCCGATGGCGATGTGTGTCAAAGCGCCGGTTTCCCGTGCCCCGCTACCGCCGGGTGAGGGTCTGGGGGTAGTCGGTGATGATGCCGTCGACGCCGAGGCCGGCCATTTTTCGGATGGCGCCGGGTTCGTCGACGGTCCAGACGTTGATGTCCATGCCGAGTTGGTGGACGCGGTCGACGAGGGTCTGGTCGGTGACGGTGTGCTGGGGGTTGATCTGGTCGGCCCACTGGCTCAGTTCGGTCAGTTCGGTGTCGGTGGGTCGGTCGGCGTCGAGGATGCCGATGGGGATGTCGGGCTGGGCGGTGTGGAAGGTGCGGGCGTCGTCGGTCTCGAAGGACTGCACGGCCAGTTGCTTCCGGGCGAGAGCCTTGCGCACATAGCCGGGCTTGCCGCGCAGGGCGTCGGCCAGATCGGTGGCGACGGTGGTGCCGTATTGGCTGCAGGGGCTGATTTCGGCGAGGAGTCCGGTGCGGGTGTGCTGGATGTGGCGGATGACGTCATCGACGGTGATGAGGGGTTCGCCGGCGTAGTCGTCGTGGAACCAGGTGCCGGCGTCGAGGCGGCGGAGTTCGTTCCAGGTGAAGTCGGAGACGCGGTAGCGGGAGCGGCCGGGGTAGAGGGTTTCGATGTCGGTGGTGCGTTCCATGGTGCAGTCGTGGAAGTTGACGAGTTTGCCGTCCTTGGTGCGTTGGACGTCGATTTCGACGTAGTCGGCGCGTTGGCGGACGGCGAGGTCGATGGCGGCGGCGGTGTTCTCGGGTGCCATGCCCGAGGAGCCGCGGTGGGCGATGACGTCGGGTCCGGTCGCGGCCTGCGCGGTCGTCGACGTCATCGCCAGTGCCAGACCACTCAGCACCGCCACGACCACACCGGCACGCCTCTTGCTCGCGAACTTCACTGGAGCCTCCCACGTTGAATGACTCCCTGGAGACTCGCGGACGGTGGTTACGGGAAGCCTGCCGCGGTCTGGCGGGCCCGCGTGGGGCCGGTGGAGCGGAGCGCCGAACCGGTCATCGGAGGCGGAGGGGGTGATTGCGCGCAATCACCCCCTCCCGCCCCCTGCGGGTCACCCGCCGAGGATGCCCTGAGGGAGGAGCGACTGCGGCGAGGTGGCCGGGTGCCCCACCTCCAGCGATCCCAGGAGACCGTCCAGGAGCGCACCACCGGGAACACCGGCGGACGGGTCGGGCACGGGAGCCGCCTCGGCGAGGGGAGCGGAGACCAGCAGAGCGGTGGCCATGACGGAGACACAGGCGAGCTTCTTGATCATGTCCGTCCCAACGAACCGGGACCCGAGGGGAAACGCCCGCCGGGGCCGGACTGGGCCAGACGGGTTCACGCGGGAGTCAACCGTGGCACCGGTGGGAGCGGCGCGTGCCCGGGGGAGGCCCGGAACGCCTGGATCACCAGCGCGGCGAAGCGCCGGGAGGCCGCGACGCGGGCGGCCGTCGACCGGGCGTGGATGCCCCGGTGGGCCATGACCATGAGGATGAGGTCGCCCAGCACGATGGACACGGGCGAGGTCTTCGGGCGAATCGTGCTTACCCCGTGAACCCTGGGCCGTCCCGCCGCGGCGGCCACCGCCCACCCGGTGACGCACCCGGCGGACGCGCTCAGTCCAGCCCGCGTGGCCAGACGAACACCTCGGTGCCCGGTCGGCGCTCGGAGAACCGGCCCGACGGCGAGACCTCCCCCAGCAGCCGACGGAGATCCGCCTCGAAGACGGCGAGCCGGGCGCCGAACAGGTGCGGGGCCGAGAAGGACATGGAGAACACCCAAGCGACGACGTCGTCCTCCGTACGCATCATCGCCTGACCACCGGGCACGACATGTCGGTACGGGCCGGCGAACCCCGCCCCGGCCAGTACCGCGGCCTCACCGGAGGGCGTACCGCGCGGCAGCAGCCCCCGGCCGGCCCGGCGGACCGGCCCCAGATACCGCCTGACGAGGGCGTCGATCGCCGCGTGCGGGACCGGAGGGTGCGGCAGCCCGTCGACGGTCCGGGTCTCTCCCTTGAGGTCGGAGATGTGCACCAGCGCGCCGCCCGGCCGCAGCATGCCCCGGACGGTCGCCGCCACGCGCTCGCGGTCCATCCAGTGGAACGACTGGGCGAGGATCGCGACGGTGAAGTCGCCGAGTCCCGCCGGGAGTTCCTCGGCCCGGGCCCGCACCCACCGCACCTTGTCCGCCACACCCAGTACAGCGGCCTCGCGGGCCGCCTCCGCGAGCATCCCCGCGTCCGGATCCACCCCGACCACCTCGTCGAAGAGAGCGGCCAGGCGCAGGGCGACCGTCCCCGGCCCGCATCCCAGGTCGATCAGCCGGCCCCGCCCGTCCAGACCCAGCACCTCGGCGAGCACGTCCGCCAGGCCGGGGGCGTACGGGAGTCTCCCGCGCCGGTAGAAGGCGGCGGTACCGGAGAACAGCGTCTCGTCCCACTCCCAGCCGATCCCCATACCGCCCGCCACTCCTTCGTCCGGTACTTCTCCGTCCGGTACGCGTCTGTCCGGCCACGCATGACTGTCAGTGCCCTCCGACACAATGGACGGCATGAAACCCCTGCTTCTCGCCGATGTCGAGCGCGCCGTCCGCAGCAGCTGGAGTGCCGAGACGTGCACGCCGGAGTTCCGGACGCGGTGGACCGGGGACAATCCCGCCCGGGACCAGTGCGGCGTGACCGCCATGGTGCTCAACGACTTGCTGGGCGGCGAGCTGATCCGGGGCGAGGTGCACGTGGCGGGCGAGCGGGTCGACTTCCACTGGTGGAACCGGCTGGGCATGGGCGTGGAGATCGACCTCACCCGGGAGCAGTTCGGCCCGCACGAGACCGTCGTCGGCGGCACCGTCATCCCCCGGCCGCCCGAGATACGCCGGCTCCGGGAGGAGTACGAGCTGCTGCGCGGGCGGGTCCTGGAGCGGCTGCGGCGGCAGGGGGCCGCCGGGTGACCGGCCGGGCCTACGACGACTCGCGCACCACCAGCTCCGTCGGCAGCGTCATCTGCTGCCGGGGCGCGCCGTGCTGCGTGATGTCGGTGAGGATACGGGCCATGGTCCGGCCCAGTTCCTCCACCGGCTGACGCACCGTCGTCAGCGGCGGGTTGGTGTGGCGGGCCAGCACCGAGTCCTCGAAACCGACGACGGCCACATCCCCCGGCACCTGCCGTTTCCGCCGGCGCAGTTCGGCCAGGGCGCCGACCGCCATGAGGTCGGACGCGGCGAAGACGGCGTCCAGGTCGGGGGCGCGTTCAAGAAGCAAACGCATGGCCTTCGCGCCGCCCTCCTCGGTGAAGTCACCCGCCTCGACCAGGAGTTCCGGCGCCGGCACGCCCGCCTCCTCGTGGGCGGCGCGCCAGCCGGCGAGCCTGCTGCGGCCGACGTCCATGTCCAGCGGCCCGGTGACGGTGGCGACCCGGCGCCGTCCGCCGCCCAGCAGATGGCGCACCGCGGCGGCCGCCCCGCCGGCGTTGTCGGAGTTGACGTAGCTCAGCCGCTCGCCCGCGTCACGGCGGCCGGCGAGCACGGTGGGCAGGCCCATCTCCTCGAGCATGCCCGGCAGCCGGTCCTCGGAGTGCACGGAGACCAGCAGCACGCCGTCCACCCGGCGGGTCGCGACCGACTCGGTCAGCTGGTCCCGCTCGGCCTGGTCGCGCACGAGCATCAGTTGCAGCTGGGTGCGGCTCTCGGCGAGGGCGCCGCTGACACCGCGGATGAGCGCGGCGAAGAACGGCTCCGAGCCGAGCCGACTCTCCGACTCCGGGATCACCAGGGCCACGGCGTTGGTGCGGTTGGTGACCAGGCCGCGGGCGACCGAGTTGGGAACGTAGTTCAGTTCCTTGATCGCCGCAAGGACCCTCTCCCGCGCATCGTCACTGACCAGCTCCGAGCCGTTCACGACACGGGAGACCGTGGTGCGGCCCACGCCGGCGCGGGCGGCGACCGTTTTGATCGTTGGACGGCGGTTGCCGGTCATGTACTCCCCCCTCGGCGGCCGCGGCGGCGCTGCCTGCCGCGGAGGTGACCTGCGGCAATTCTTGCAGACACCACGGTCGGCGGAGCACCCCCCGCCCTCCGGGAGGCGAACGCGGCGCGGGGGCGCGTGCGACAAGTTGCTTTCAAGTTATTGACAGACAGGGCTCGTTCCCACGAGTCTTCGATGCGCCGGTGGGAACGTGCCCACCAAAATTGGGCACGTTCCCACCCCCTGTTCGAGCCGCTGTCTTTCACCGCTGTAGCCGCTGTAGCCATCGCAGTAGTCATCGCAGAACTCGTCACTCCGATGTGTCAGCGTCGTCGCTAGGAGGAGATCCATGGGCACTCTCGGTTCATTGCGCAGAAGGGCGGTGGCGACGGCCGCGGCCGTCGGCGCGCTGGCGCTCGTCGTCGGCTGCGGCGGCAGCGACGACTCGGCCACCGGCGGTGGCAAGAAGGACGGCAAGGTCACCATCACCATGGGCATGTACGGGGTGATGGGCATCAAGGAGACGGGTCTTCTCGAGCAGTACGAGAAGCAGAACCCCGATGTCGACATCAAGGCCGAGATCGCCGGTGACGAGCAGACCTACTACACCGCCCTGCAGACCAGGCTCGCGGCGGGCAAGGGCCTGAAGGACATCCAGGGCATCGAGATCGGCCGGGCCAAGGAGATCACCGAGACCCAGGCGGACAAGTTCGCGGACTTCTCCGACGTGCCGGGCACCGACCACTTCCTGCCGTGGAAGGAGTCCCAGATCAGCACCAAGGACGGCAAGGTGCTGGGCCTGGGCACCGACATCGGCCCGATGGCCGTCTGCTACCGCAAGGACTACTTCGAGAAGGCGGGCCTGCCCACCGACCGCGAGGAGGTCGCCAAGCTCTGGGAGGGCGACTGGAACAAGTACGTCGAGGTCGGCCGCACCTTCAAGAAGGACTTCAAGGGTGGCGACGTGGCCTACATGGACGCGGCCAGCGGCCTGTTCAACGCCATGGTCTACGGCTACCCCGAGCAGTACTACGACGAGAACGGCAAGCTGATCCACGACACCAACCCGGCCGTCAAGGAGGCGTGGAACCTCTCCGCCGACGCGGCCGAGGACGGACTGACTGCCAAGCTCCGCCAGTTCCAGCCCGGTTGGGACCCCGGCCTGGCCAACGGCACCTTCGCCACCGCGGTGTGCCCGGCGTGGATGCTCAGCCACATCAGCGAGAAGGCCGGCGACGCGAACAAGGGCAAGTGGGACGTGGCCAAGGCGCCCAAGGGCGCGAACTGGGGCGGCTCCTTCCTCGGCGTCGTCGAGCAGAGCCCGGTGAAGGAGGAGGCCAAGAAGCTCGTCGCCTGGCTCACCGCGCCCGAGCAGCAGGCCCACATCTTCAAGGAGATCGGCAACATCCCCTCCTCCCGCACGGCGCTGGACAGCCCCGAGGTGAAGAACGCCAAGTCCGAGTACTTCAGCGGGGCCCCGATCGGCCAGATCTTCGGCGCCGCCGCCCAGGAGATCCCGGACAAGCAGGTCCTCGGCCGCAAGGACGGCACGATCAAGGACACCTTCTCCCAGGGCCTGGCCCTGATCGAGCAGGGCGACGCCACGCGTGACGAGGCGTGGACGACCACCGGGGAGCGCATCGAGAAGGCGGTCGGCTGACTCTCCGCTCCCGAGGCCGACCGGGCCCGCCCGTACCCAGGACCAGGTCCTGGCCGGCGGGCCCGGCGCCCGGCTCACCCATCCGCACTCAGGAAGGAAGTCCGGTGGCCACCTCCACCACCAAGGCCCTGGCCGGGGGCGAGCCTGCGCGTCCGTCCCCCCGCGGGGGCGGCGGGGACACCCCCCGGCGGCGCGGCGCGCTCCTGCACCGGCTCGACATCAAGGGCGCCCCGTACGCGTTCGTCGCGCCCTTCTTCATCATCTTCGCCGCGTTCAGCTTCTACCCCCTGATCTACACCTCGTGGATCTCCCTGCACGACGTGGAGCTGGCCACCCTCGATGTCATGGAGTGGGTGGCGTTCGACAACTACGTGGATCTGTGGGGCGATTCCCGGTTCTGGAACGCGCTGCAGAACACGATCACCATCGGCGTCATCTCCACGGTGCCGCAGCTGATGATGGCGCTCGGCATGGCCCACCTGCTCAACTACCGGATGCGCGCCTCGCTGTTCTTCCGGGTCGCCTCTCTGGTCCCCTACGCCACCTCGGTCGCCGCGGCCGCCCTCGTCTTCACCATGATCTTCGAGCGCGACTTCGGCATGATCAACTGGGCGCTCGGCTCGGTCGGGATCGACCCGGTGGACTGGGAGGCCGACAAGTGGCCCGCCCAGGTCGCGATCTCCACCATCGTCATCTGGCGCTGGACCGGCTACAACGCGCTGCTGTACCTGGCCGCGATGCAGGCCATCCCCGCCGACCGGTACGAGGCGGCCTCCCTCGACGGCGCCTCCCGCTGGCAGCAGTTCATCCACGTCACCGTTCCCGGGATCCGCTCCACCATCGTCTTCACCATCGTGCTCTCCACGATCGGCGCCACTCAGCTCTTCGGTGAGCCGCTGATCTTCGGCCAGGGGCCCAACGGGGTCACCGGCGGCGCGGACAACCAGTACCAGACGCTGGGTCTGCTGCTGTACGAGGAGGGCTGGAAGAACTACCAGATGGGCCGCTCGGCGACCGTCGCCTGGGCGATGTTCATGCTGCTGGTCCTCGTCTTCGTCGTGCAGCGCGTCATCAAGCGCCTGCGCTCCCGCACGTCCTGACCTGGAGTCGTCATGACCACTCACAGTCTGCCGGCCCGGACGGACGCCCCGGCCCTGACCCCCGCCGTGCAGGCGGGCGGCCGCGGCGGCCGCCGGCTGCTGCGCCAGCGCGCCGGCCGCCAGCACCACGCCGGCCCCCTGGCCTACGTACTGCTCGCCATCATGGCGATCCTGTCGATCTTCCCGCTGTACTGGACGATGGTGGCCGCGTCCACCGACAACACCCGGGTCAGCCAGACGCCGCCCCCGTTCCTGCCCGGCCCGAACCTGTTCAGCAACCTCGCCCGGGCCTGGGACGAGGCGGCGATGGGCAAGGCCATGGTCAACAGCCTCATCGTGGCCGGGGTGATCGCCCTGTCCACGGTGCTGTTCGCGACGCTGGCCGGGTTCGCCTTCGCCAAGCTGCGGTTCAAGGGCCGCAACGCCCTGCTCGTCCTGGTGATCGGCACCATGCTGGTGCCGCCGCAGCTCGCCGTCGTGCCGCTGTTCATGCTGATGGCCGACCTGGGCTGGTCGCAGCAGTTGCCCGCCGTCATCTTCCCGACGCTGGTGAGCGCGGTCGGGGTGTTCTTCATGCGGCAGTACCTGACCGAGGCGCTGCCCGACGAACTGGTCGAGGCCGGCCGCGTGGACGGGGCGCACTCGCTGCGGATCTTCTTCAGCATCGTGCTGCCCATCGCGCGGCCCGCGATGGCCGTCCTGTTCATGATCACGTTCGTGCACGCGTGGAACGACTTCTTCTGGCCGTTCGTGGTCCTCGACATGACCAACCCGACGGTCCCCGTCGCGCTCACCCAGCTCAGCGCGGGCTACGTCCGCGACCAGTCGCTCATCATGGCCGGCGCGCTGCTCGGCACGCTGCCGCTGCTGGCGATGTTCGTCGTCTTCGGCCGCCAGATCGTCAGCGGCATCATGGCGGGCGCCGTCAAGGGCTGACCCGTCGCCCGCGCCGTCTCCCGCACCCCCACCCGAAAGGACTTACGTGGTCACCGCAGCACAGCAGACCGCGTCCGCCCCGGACGCCGCCCGCACCTTCCCCAAGGGCTTCCTCTGGGGTTCCGCGACCGCCTCCTACCAGATCGAGGGGGCCGCCGCGGAAGACGGCCGCACGCCGTCCATCTGGGACACCTACGCCCGCACCCCCGGCCGGGTCCGCAACGGCGACACCGGTGACACCGCCACCGACCACTACCACCGCCGCAGCGAGGACGTGGCCCTCATGGCCGAACTCGGCCTGGGCGCCTACCGCTTCTCCCTCGCCTGGCCCCGGATCCAGCCCACCGGCCGCGGTCCGGCCGTGCAGAAGGGCCTGGACTTCTACCGGCGTCTGGTGGACGAGCTGCTGGAGAAGGGCATCCAGCCCGTCGCCACCCTCTACCACTGGGACCTGCCCCAGGAACTGGAGGACGCGGGCGGCTGGCCCGAGCGGGCCACGGCCGAGCGGTTCGCCGAGTACGCGGCGCTCGCCGCCGACGCCCTCGGGGACCGGGTGAAGACCTGGACCACCCTCAACGAGCCCTGGTGCAGCGCCTTCCTCGGCTACGGCTCCGGCGTGCACGCCCCCGGCCGCACCGACCCGGTCGCCGCCCTGCGCGCCGCCCACCACCTCAACCTGGCGCACGGCCTGGCCGTCCAGGCCCTGCGCGACCGCGTCCGCGCCGACGCCCAGGTCTCCGTCACCCTCAACATCCACCACGTCCGCCCGCTCACCGGAAGCGACGGCGACGCCGACGCGGTGCGCCGGATCGACGCCCTCGCCAACCGGGTCTTCACCGGCCCCATGCTGACCGGCGCCTACCCGGAGGACCTGCTCAAGGACACCGCCGAGCTGACCGACTGGTCCTTCGTCCAGGACGGCGACCTGCGCCAGGCCCGCCAGCCGCTGGACTTCCTCGGCGTCAACTACTACACGCCCACCGTGGTCTCCGAGACCGACGGCAGCGCCGCGCACACCTCCGACGGGCACGGCAACAGCGCCCACAGCCCCTGGCCGGGAGCCGACCGGGTCGCCTTCCACCAGCCGCCCGGCGACACCACCGCCATGGGCTGGGCCGTCGACCCCACCGGCCTGTACGACCTGCTGCGCCGGCTGTCCGCCGACTTCCCGCGGCTGCCGCTGGTGATCACCGAGAACGGCGCCGCCTTCGACGACTACGCCGACCCCGAGGGTCAGGTCAACGACCCCGCCCGGATCGCCTACGTGCGCGGCCACCTGGCCGCCGTCCACCAGGCCATCCTGGACGGCGTGGACGTGCGCGGCTACTTCCTGTGGTCCCTGCTGGACAACTTCGAGTGGGCGCACGGCTACAGCAAGCGCTTCGGCGCCGTCTACGTCGACTACCCGACCGGCACCCGCATCCCCAAGGCGAGCGCCCGCTGGTACGCCGAGGTCGCCCGCACCGGCGTACTGCCCGGCGCCTGACCGGGCCGGTGCGGCACGCGACACCTCGCCCCGCCGGATGCCGCACCACCGGACCGCCCCCGTCCTCCGCCGCACCGGCGGGGGAGGACGGGGGCGGACCCGTGCATGCCGCCGCCGGTTCAGTCGAGCGGGGCGAGCGTGAGCCGCGCCTCGGCCGGGTTGCCGTCGTGCACCAGCGACTCGTGGTTGCCGACGTCGTCGAAGGCGAACGCGTACGCCTTTCCGTCGGCCATGCGCTCGTGGATGACCCGGGCGTAGTGGTTGGTCACGGAGTCCCGGTAGAAGTTCGCCGCCGAGGGGTCGGGCTGATTCGGGTTGCTCAGCAGCGTCGAGCGGTTGAACCCGGCGCACAGCGTGCGGGAGATCGGCCCGCGCACCTGGTCGTTGGGCGCGTCCAGGAGCCGGTGGCAGCCGAAGACGCTGGAGGCGTCGGGCTTCTGGAAGCTGGTGACGACCGCGCCGGAGGTGTTGGTGAAGTTCATGACGTTGCCCGACACGCGTCCGAAGTACTTGGTGTCCGGCCGGTCCCCGAAGGGCGTGACGGTGAGCGTGGTCGTCGCGTACTTCTGCCAGACCCGGTTGATGTAGTCGTCCATGACCGACGCGGGCAGCGCCCCGGTCTCCACCCCGTACAGCGGTGCCAGCGCCCGCAGTACGGTGCCGTCCGGCCGGGTCTGGATCAGCCCGCCCCAGCCCGGCTGGGCCCGCAGCGCGTCGAACACCCCGCGGTAGCCACCGGCCTTGAGCTGCCCGGCGCTGACCGCGCTGCCGTCGGCGCGCTGCACACCGACCGTGTAGGGCGCGGAGAACATGTCGACCTGGGTGCTGTTCAGCCACAGCCCGCCGTCGTTGAGCGTGTACTCCGACCAGTTGAAGAGGATGTTGCGGTTGGGATCGCTCGGGTTCTGCACGGCGGGCTGGACCAGGCCGCCGGTGGTCAGCCGGAAGTCCAGCTTCTGACCGTAGGAGAAGTAGATGCGTCCCGACAGCTTCGGGATCCGGATGGTCTTGGTCTGTCCCGCGGCCGGTCCGGGGATGGACGCGTCCGGTGCGGGGGTGGGGGGATTGCCACCGGCGGGCCAGGCGTGGAAGGTGCCGTTCTCGTCGGCCCAGCCCTGCTGACCGGTCGTCAGGGAGGTGCCCAGGTTGTAGATGTGGACGGCGTCGCCGCGAGCCGAGTTGTTGGTGATCTTCAGGGGGATGGTGGCGGGCACCGCGGCGTCCGCGGGCGGTGCGGCGCCGAACGTGAGCAGGGCGCCGGTGAGGCCTGCGGCCGCGGCCACGGCGAGCAGACGGTGTCTGAGTCGGGAGAGCACTCTCCACCTCCGTGCGGGTGTGGGGGAATTGGTCCGTACCGATCCTGAGAGCGCTCTCAGCGTTACGCCGGGGCGCGTTCATGTCAATGCGTGCGGCGCAACGCGGCTCGCCCGGTCCCGTGCCGGGGACCGCGGACGGGGACCGGTGGTGGTGACCGGTGCCCGCTCGTGCGGAGCCGCCCGAAGGCTTCGGCGGCCGTGGCGAAGGGGGTCGGTGCCGCGCAGCCCGAACCCCGGACAGGACGGGTTCGCGGCGAAGGCCGGTCCCGCGTCGCTCGGGGCGACGGCGCCGACGCCGACCGGTCGGAGGGCGAAGCCCAGGTCGCCCGGCATGGTGGTGGTGGCGCCGGACGGGGCCGGGCGGCGAGCGTCAGCTCGTCATGGTCACCGCGACGCGGCGCACCCGTCCCGGCTCGTGCTGTCGTGGACGGCGGACCCGGCCACCGCGTAATGCCGGACTCCCGTCGCACCCCGCCGCTCCGCACCGGGCCACAGGCAGTCCAGGACCGAGGCGGACGGCGGGAAGAGCGCGGCGGGGACCGACTCGCGGGCGAACCACTCCCAGCGCTCGATCTTGTCGGGCTCGGTGACCCGGGGCGTACCGGCCGCCCGCTCGGTGACGGCCGCCGCCGTCACCCGGGTCAGCCCACCCACGCCGTCGACGAGCACAGCCAGCACCCGCACGTCCGCGGGGGCCGCCGCGAGCCCGGTCTCCTCCGCCAACTCCCGCGCGGCGGCCGTCTCGAAGTCCTCGCCCGCGTCGACCTTGCCGCCGGGCAGCTCCCAGCGTCCGTCGTGACCGAGCCCGAGCAGGACCCGGCCGGCGGGATCGAGGACGGCGAGGCCGACGCCGGTGAGGCTCTGGGCGGCGGGGCGGCTGCGTTCGGGGCGCTCGGCGCGAGGTGCGGAAGGGTTCACCGGCTCATTCCACACCGTGCGGAGCCTCGGCGGCCACCGGGGGTGTCCGGGCGGCGGCGTCGTGGAACGCGCGGCGCAGGGCGACGATCCCGTCACCCGTCCTCGTCGGGTGCACCCGGTTGGTGAGCAGCACGGCGTAGCGCCGCGTGGCCGGGTCGACCCACAGGCTGGTGCCGGTGAATCCCGTGTGGCCGTACGAGTCGGGCCGAACACCTCCCCGGCGGGGGAGCCGACCGGATCGCGGCCCTGCCGGGCGAGCGCGCGCCGCAGCGACAGGTGGTCCGTGGATGAGCGAGCCCACCGGCAAGCGGGCCGTGCACACGGCCGGGGCTCCCCGTCCCGCGGGCGCCTACTCCCAGGGGGTGGTGGCGGGCGGGTTCCTGTTCACGGCCGGGTTCGGCCCGCAGGACCCCGTCACCGGCGCCGTACCGGAGGGTGTCGCGGCACAGACCGCGCAGGTGCTGCGCAATGTGGCGGCGGTCCTCGCCGCGCGGGGCCTGTCCCTGCGGGACGTCGTGAAGGTCACGGTGCATCTGCAACACCTCCGGCGGGACTTCGCCGCGTACGACGCGGCCTACCGTCCGTTCTTCGAGGAACCCCGCCCGGTGCGCACCACGGTCGGGTCCGACCTGATGGACATCCTCGTGGAGATCGACGTGGTGGCCCTGCTGCCGGACCCGGGCCCGGGACCGGACCCCGACCTGCCCGGGTGATCCGTCCGCGCTCGCCGGTCCCGCCGGGGCCGGCGGGCAGCGCAGTCGTACCCTGATCAGCACCGACCGAGACCGTGTGGGAGTCGAAGACCATGCCCCTGCTGGAGCCCAAGCCGGAAACCCTCCGCCCCGGCACGGCCCGCGTCGCCTCCGCCGACCGGGTGCCCGACGCCGGGGCCACGGGTACCCCCGAGCCGCTGCGCGCCGGTCTGACCGCGCTGCTGGGCCCGGACAAGGTCCTGTGGAAGATCTCCGACCTGGTGAAGTACGCCTCCGACGCCAGCCCCTACCGGTTCGTGCCGCAGGTCGTCGTACTCCCCGAGACCGTCGACGACGTGGCGGCGGTGCTGGCGTACGCGCGTGACCACGGTCGCCAGGTGGTCTTCCGCGCCGCCGGCACCAGCCTGAACGGCCAGGCCCAGGGCGAGGACATCCTCGTCGACGTACGCCGCCACTTCACCGGCATCGAGGTCCTGGACGACGGCGCGCGGGCCCGCATCCGGCCCGGCACCACGGTCATGCGGGCCAACGCGACCCTCGCCCGGTACGGCAGGATCCTGGGGCCCGACCCGGCCAGCGCCCTCGCCTGCACCGTCGGCGGGGTCGTCGCCAACAACGCCTCCGGCATGACCGCGGGCACCACCCGCAACTCGTACCGCACGCTGGCCGCACTGACCTTCGTCCTGCCGAGCGGCACCGTCGTCGACACCGCCGACCCGCACGCGGACGAGACGCTGGCGCGGACCGAGCCGGAGCTGTGCGCCGGGCTGCTGGCGCTCAAGGCGGAGATCGAGGCGGACGAGGCCCTCACCGCCCGCATCCGGGCCAAGTACGAGATCAAGAACACCAACGGCTACCGGCTGGACGCCTTCCTGGACGGCACCACACCCGTCCAGATCCTGCGCGGGCTCATGGTCGGCTCCGAGGGCACCTTCGGGTTCATCTCCGACGTCGTCTTCGACACCCTGCCGCTGGACCGCAAGGTCTCCAGCGGCTTGCTCTTCTTCCCCTCGCTGACCGCCGCCGCGGCGGCCGTACCCCTCTTCAACGAGGCCGGGGCGATCGCCGTCGAGCTGATGGACGGCAACACGCTGCGCGCCTCGGTGAGCGTGCGGGGCGTCCCGGCCGACTGGGCCGGTCTGCCGCGGGAGACGGCGGCCCTGCTGGTGGAGTTCTGGGCACCCGACGAGGCGGGGCAGGCGGCCTTCGAGCGGGCGGCGGCCGCGGTCGTCGAACGGCTGGAACTGGTCGCGCCGGTCGCCTCCGTGACCAACGAGTTCACCCGCGACGCCAAGGTGATCTCCGGCTACTGGAAGGCGCGCAAGGCCTTCGTCACCGCGGTCGGCGGCTCCCGTCCGGCGGGCACCACCCTGATCACGGAGGACTTCGCGGTCCCGCCGTCCCGGCTGGCCGACGCCTGCGAGGAACTGCTCGGACTCCAGGCGGAGCACGGCTTCGACGCCGCGGTCGCCGGTCACGCCGCCCACGGCAACCTGCACTTCCTGCTCGCCTTCGACGCGTCGAAGCCCTCCGACGTCGACCGGTACGCCGCCTTCATGGACGACTTCTGCCGGATGACCGTGGAGCGTTTCGACGGCTCGCTGAAGGCGGAGCACGCCACCGGACGCAACATCGCCCCGTTCCTGGAGCTGGAATGGGGGCCCCGGGCCACCGAGTTGATGTGGCGCCTCAAGCGGCTGATCGACCCCGAGGGCGTACTGGCGCCCCGGGTCGTCCTCGACCGCGACCCGAAGGCCCATCTGCGCGGACTGAAGACGATCCCCGCCATCGAGCCGCTCGCCGACCCCTGCATCGAGTGCGGCTTCTGCGAACCCACCTGCCCCAGCCACGACCTGACGACCACCCCGCGCCAACGCATCGTGCTGCGCAGGGAGATGCTGCGGCAGCCGGACGGATCACCCGTGGAGGAACAGCTCCTCGCCTCCTACGGCTACGACGCCGTCGACACCTGTGCGGGCGACTCCACCTGCGCGATCGCCTGCCCCGTCGGCATCGACACCGGCGCCATGATGAAGGACTTCCGCCACCGCAGGCACTCGCCGCGCGAAGAGCGGATCGCCGCCCTCACCGCGAAGCGGTTCAAAGCGGTGGAGGCGTCGGCACGCCTCGCGGTCGGCGTGGCGGACCGGATCGGCGACCGGCTGCTGGAGGCCGCGACCGGCCTCGCCCGCAGGGCCGTACGACCCGATCTGCTGCCCGAGTGGCTGCCGGAGATCCCGGGCGCCGCCGCCCGCCACGCGCCGCCCACCTCCCGCACGGGAGCGAGCGCCGTGTACTACCCGGCCTGCGTCAACCGGATCTTCGCCGGGCCCGAGGACGACGGCACCCCCTCGCTCCAGCAGGCCGTGGTCGACGTCTCGGCCCGGGCCGGCCGCCCGGTGTGGATCCCCGACGACGTCGCGGGCACCTGCTGCTCCACGATCTGGCACTCCAAGGGCTACGCGGACGGCAACACCGTGATGGCCAACCGCATCGTCGAGGCCGCCTGGGCCTGGACCGACGGGGGCAGAATTCCCCTCGTCGTCGACGCCTCGTCCTGCACGCTCGGCATCCGGCACGAGGTCGTCCCCTACCTCACCCACGCCAACCGGGAACTGCACGAGCGCCTTGAGGTGATCGACTCCGTCGTGTGGGCCGCCGAGGAACTCCTGCCGCATCTGACGATCCGCCGTACGACCGGTTCGGCGGTGCTGCACCCGACCTGCTCGATGCAGCACCTGGGCGACGTCGACCAACTGCGCGCGGTCGCCGACGCGGTCGCCGACGAGGTCGTCGTCCCGGACGACGCCGGATGCTGCGCCTTCGCCGGCGACCGCGGCATGCTGCACAAGGAACTGACGGCCTCCGCGACGGCCAAGGAGGCCGCCGAGGTGACCTCGCGCCCGTACGACGCCCACCTGTCCGCCAACCGCATGTGCGAGATCGGCATGGACCGCGCGACCGGCCGCGCGTACTACTCGGTCCTCATCGAACTGGACCGGGCCACCCGCCCCTGAGCCGGGTCACCCCCGTTGGGTGAGGGTCTGGGGGTAGTCGGTGATGATGCCGTCGACGCCGAGGCCGGCCATTTTTCGGATGGCGCCGGGTTCGTCGACGGTCCAGACGTTGATGTCCATGCCGAGTTGGTGGACGCGGTCGACGAGGGTCTGGTCGGTGACGGTGTGCTGGGGGTTGATCTGGTCGGCCCACTGGCTCAGTTCGGTCAGTTCGGTGTCGGTGGGTCGGTCGGCGTCGAGGATGCCGATGGGGATGTCGGGCTGGGCGGTGTGGAAGGTGCGGGCGTCGTCGGTCTGGAAGGACTGGACGGCGAGTCGGTGGCGGGCGAGGGCGGTGCGGACGTAGCGGGGTTTGCCGTGCAGGGCGTCGGCGAGGTCGGTGGCGACGGTGGTGCCGTACTGGCTGCAGGGGCTGATTTCGGCGAGGAGTCCGGTGCGGGTGTGCTGGATGTGGCGGATGACGTCGTCGAGGGTGATGAGGGGTTCGCCTGTGTAGTCGTCGTGGAACCAGGTGCCGGCGTCGAGGCGGCGGAGTTCGTTCCAGGTGAAGTCGGAGACGCGGTAGCGGGGGCGGCCGGGGTAGAGGGTTTCGATGTCGGTGGTGCGTTCCATGGTGCAGTCGTGGAAGTTGACGAGTTTGCCGTCCTTGGTGCGTTGGACGTCGATTTCGACGTAGTCGGCGCGTTGGCGGACGGCGAGGTCGATGGCGGCGGCGGTGTTCTCGGGTGCCATGCCCGAGGAGCCGCGGTGGGCGATGACGTCGGGACCGGTCGCGGCCTGCGCGGTCGTCGACGTCATCGCCAGTGCCAGACCACTCAGCACCGCCACGACCACACCGGCGGCTCTGCCGCTCACGCGCCTCACCGCGTCGCCCCGGAGGCGGCCGGAACCAAAGGTGCCGGTGCGGGCAGGGCGTCGAGCACCGCGGCGGCCGTCGTCATCGCATCTCCAGAGGGCTCGACGGGATAGGGGTCGTGCCGTTGGTTCCAGGCGTTCTCCAGCGCGAACCAGTCGATGGCGGCCGGTGGCCGTCCGGTGACCAGCGCGGTGTCGAGGGAGTCGAGGTACGTCGTCCAGCGCTTGGCGTAGAAGTCGGAGACCAGCCCCGACCACTCCCGGTTGGCGTAGTCCCGCAGGCCGCCCGCGTCGCTGCCCGAGCGGTGGCCCCAGGTGGTCAGGATGGACCGGGCGTCGAACTCGGCGGTGTCCTTCTCCGCCGCGGTGCGCCCCCAGGACCTCGCGTCCGCCAGCCACGGCCCGAGGAGGAAGCGTGAGTCGGTGGCCAGCAGCCGGTCCAGCAGGACCAAGTCGCCCTTCCACTCGGCCGCCCCCGCACGGAAGCGGGACAGGTCACCGGCGTCGTAGGCGGCCTTGATCTCCGGCAGCAGGGAGCGGCTGCGGTTGGCCAGCGCCTGGCGGGCGACGTCGACCAGGTCGAAGCGGTAGGCGTCGGTCGTCCGCAGGGCCGGTGCGACCTTCAGCAACTCGGCCAGTGCCTCGCGCACCGTGTCCGGGTCGTAGCGCATCGCGCCGGGGCTCCAGCTGGCCGCCGAGGTGGCCGTCAGCCGGGGGCGGGCGGTGAAGAGGCTGTCCTGCGCCTCGCTCCAGGTGCCGGAGGGCATGCTGTACGGGCCCGTGCGCAGCAGCTCCCAGGCCCGGGCCGCGTGCGGATCGGGTCCGCCGTAGCGGCGTTCCGCGTACCCGGCGAACCAGGCCGCGTGGTCCACCGGGCCCGTGCGCCAGGCCAGTTCGGTGAACAGCTCGTAGGCGACCGGATTGCCTCCCGTGCCTTCCGGCAGGTACGCGATACCCGCGAGGGCGCTGTCGGCCTTGGTGCGCCACCGGTCGAAACGCTCGGCCCACACGGCGGTGTTGGCCCCGACGGTGGTGTGACCGCCGAAGTTGGGGATGGTGCCGAACGCGTAGGGCGCGCCGTGCCAGGTGGTCTCGCGGTCGAGGCCGTCGTAGCGGTCGGACAGGCCGTCGACGATCAGCAGCCTGCTCTTGTCGACGGCGTCGATGATCTGCGCCGAGGGGTTCTTCTGCCAGCCGAGCAGGGTCCAGACGGCACCGGGACGCGCGGTCTGCAACGCCTGCATCACGGCCTGGGCGGCCTTGCCGATGGGGACGTCGCCGGGCCGTCCGCCCTCGTGCAGCAGATCCATCTTGTACATCGTGGAGTCGCCGAACAGCTCACGCTGATGGCGGTAGAACGAGGCGGCGACCCTCGGGAACACGTCGGTGCGCGGGTCCAGCCAGTCGGGCCGCTCGAAGCCGACCCACTGGCCCTGCGGGACGACGGTGCCGCCGGGGTTGCGGTCCGTGAAGCCCGGCGGCACGGTGCCGTAGTAGCCGGGAAGCACGGGGGTCATGCCCAGCTCGCGCAGCCGGTGCGCGATCCTGCGGCCGAGTGCGGCGCGGTCCTCGATCAGCCGCTCGGAGACGGGACCGGCGAAGCCGGACATGTTCTGCATCAGCCACCACGGCTGGTGCGCCGGACCCGGGATCCAGGATCTGAGCTCCTCCTTCGTGTACCCGAACTCCTGGAGGGTCTCGTAGTAGACGGCGTCCGCGCCCATCTGCACGAAGACCTCGTTCGCGCCGTGCAGGGCGAGGAGATCGATCTGCTTCTCGTAGGAGGCCCAGTCGCGGTAGGCGCCGGAATAGCCGTCGTCGGTGTCGTTGAGTGCGAAGCGGTGCGGCACCGAGGCGTGCCGGCGGACGGTGCCGTCGGGTGCGGGCAGTGTGCGCGGCAGCTTGGCCGTGCTGCGCCCGGGCCATCCGATGTCCACCTTGGCCGTGTACTTGAGGTACCAGTTGACGCCGCTGAGGATCACCGCGGGACTGGTCCCCCGGACCCGGACGTGACCGGCGCGGCCGGACACGCTGAACCAGTCCCCGGAGGCGCGCCGGGGCGCCGGAATCAGGGTGAACTGCGAGACGTGCCGCGGCAGCAGCCGGGCGAGCGCCGCCCGGGCGGAGTGCGGGGCGAAGGCCGGTCCGCCCGGCGGGGACGCCGCCGCGGGGGAGGGGGAGGGCGTGAACGTGGTGGTGAGAAGAGCGAGGGCGGCGGCTGCGCAGAGGGCAGACCAGGGTCTGAGGCTTCTCACGGTCACCTCTGGAGAGTTGTTGACGGGGTGCTGGTGAATATGAGGGTGGGCGGGCAACCGGTCAAGGGCGCCTCGCCGCCGGGCGCCTCGCCCGGAGGCCCGTCCTCAGCCACGCGCAGGTGGCCTTCGTTTAGAACCGAGGCAACGGGGTACCGCCCGCCGCCGCGCCGACGCGTCGACCTGCGGGATCGGTCATCGGCGCCCCGTCTACCGGCTCGGTCGGCTCCCGCCGTGCGGGTTCCGCCATTCGGGCCCATCCTTGAAGCCGGGCCACGAAGCCCACAGACCGACCCACCGGGAGGTCCTGTGATTCTGCTCGCGCTCCTCCTGCCAGTCGTGATGATGGCCTTCCTCTTCGCCGCGGACGCGCTCGAAGACCTGATCTTCCCGCCTCCGGCGGCCCCGGACGAGGATGCCCCGGCCGGGGACATCGCCCGGACCACGTCCCCCTGAGCCGGGTCAGGCGGCGCGGACCTCACACCACGCACATATCACGTGACGCTGTGCGACCCCGCGCCATCCTGGCCGGGGCCGTCAGCCGTCGCTCGTGGTCACCTTCACCTCGTCGACCACCAGCTGCTGCGGGAACGTGGTCGAAGCGTCGGGGTCGCCCGGCCAGTAGCCGCCGACCGCGAGGTTCAGGATGAGGAAGAACGGCTTGTCGAAGACCCAGTCCCTGCCGCCCAGGTCGGCCGGCGTACGGGTCTGGTAGACGGTGCCGTCGACCGACCAGGTGATCTTGTCCGGGGCCCAGTCCACCGCGAAGGTGTGGAAGGCGTCCGCGAACGCCTCGCCGTTCGGCAGCGTGTAGGCCGCGCCGATGCCGCCCGAGCCGGAGTAGCCGGGGCCGTGCAGGGTGCCGTGCACGGTGGACGGTTCGAAGCCGACGTTCTCCATGATGTCGATCTCGCCCGAGTTGGGCCAGCCGACCTCGCCGATGTCCTGGCCCAGCATCCAGAACGCGGGCCAGATGCCCTGCCCGCGCGGGATCTTCATCCGGGCCTCGACGTGGCCGTAGGTCGCGGTGAACTTGCCGGAGGTGTTCAGCCGGGCGGAGGTGTACTCACACGTGCCGTACCAGCACTGGTAGTTGCCCGGGTTCTCGCGGCGGGCCTCGATCACCAGGTTGCCCTGGCCGTCGAGCTGCGCGTTGTCGGTGCCGGGCGTGTAGTACTGCCGCTCGTGGTTGCTGACGTTGTCACCGGTCTCCAGCTGCCACTTGGCGGTGTCGACGCCGGCTCCGGCGGGTCCGTCGAAGGTGTCGGAGAACGTCACCGCCGCGGCGGACTCCGGCCGGTGCTCCGCCTGGGCGGGGGTCACCGCGGAGGCCGCGACGAGGGTGGCGGACAGGGCGGCGAGGACGCAACCGCGGAACAGTCGTGGGGAGGCCATGTCTCTCCCTTTCGTGGGCCCGCTCCCACGAGAGGGGAGCGGGCACGGGGGTGGGGGGGAAGGTGGTGCGTCGGTTCGGGCGCGGGTGGGGCCGGCCCGGTCAGTCGAAGGACTCCAGCGTGATCGCCGCGTCCTTGGGGTCGCCGTCGTGCACCAGCGACTCGTGGTTGCCGACGTCGTCGAAAGCGAAGGCGTACGCCCGGCCGTCCCGCATCTGCGCGTGGACGAGGCGGGCGTAGTGGTTGGTGACGTCGTCCTGGTAGAAGCCGGTGGCGTCGGCGTCGGGCTGCTCGGAGTCGGTGAGCAGCGTGGAGCGGTTGTACGCGGCGCACAGGGTCCGCGAGATGGGGCCGCGCACCTGGTCGTTGGGGGCGTCGAGCTTGTTGTAGCAGCCGAATACCGAGTCGGAGTCGGGCTTCTCGAAGGAGGTCACCACCGCGCCGCCGCCGTCGGTGAAGTCCATCCTGTCGCCGTTGACCTTGCCGTAGAACTTCGTGTCCGGCTGCTCCTTGAACGGCGTCACCGTCAGCGTGTCGGTGGCGTACTTGCTCCAGACACGGTTGATGTAGTCGTCCATCACGTCGGCGGGCAGGTCGCCGGAGCCGATGCCGTGCCCCGGGGCCAGGACGCGCAGCGGCGAGCCGTCGCTCCGCGTCTGGACCAGCCCTTCCCAGCCGCCGCCCTGCTGCGTGAGACCGTCGGCGACCGCCTTGTACCCGCCGGGCTTCAGCGATCCCGTCTGCTTCGTGGAGCCGTCGCCCGCCGTCAGACCGACGGAGTAGGGCGCCGAGAACATGTCCACCTGGGTGGAGTTGAGCCACAGCCCGGAGTCGTTGAGCGTGTACTCGGTCCAGTTGAACAGCGTGTCGTGGTTGGGGTCGTCGGCGTTCTGGACGGCGGGCTGCACGAGGCCGCCCTCGGCGAGCCGGAAGTCGAGCTTCTCGCCGTACGAGAAGTAGACCCGGCCCGAGAACTTCGGAAGCCGAACGGTCTTTGACCCGCCGTTTGCGGGCCCCTCGAACGAGGCGTCGGGGGCGGGGACCGGCGGGGCGCCACCGGCCGGCCAGGCGTGGAAGGTGCCGCTCTCGTCGGCGTATCCCTGCTTGCCGGAAGCGAGTTCGGTGCCGATCACGTAGACGTAGACCTGCTCGGCGGTGCCCGAGTCGTTCTTCAGGGTGAGCGGGATGGTGTCCGGTATTGCCGAAGCCGGTTCGGCCGGCCCGACTACGACGGCGAGGGCGCCGATCGACGCCGCGACGGCCAGGGACGCCGTCAGCTTGCGTGGGGAAAGCACACGGTCCTCCTTGGTGTGGGGGGACTTGCAGGGTTGTAGTCCTTCCCTGTGCATGTCAACTAGGTGAACGAGATCAATCGGAAGAAGGCCCTCCAGGTTCGGAAGGTGAAGCGGGCAAGGGCCGATGTCTCCGGATGCCGTGCGGAGCAGGGGGTGTTGCGGCGCCCTCATTGACATGTCCGCTGTCGATTACGATCCTGGACCCGCTGCCTACTTCCATCGATGTACATCACGGCCCGTGGAAGCGGAGGGACATGCCGACCTCGACCGGAAGCCCACCGAGCGGGACCGGACGGCTCTCCCGCCGCCTCCACGGTGCCGTTGCCGCCCTGCTGTCCGGCGTCCTCGTCGCCTTCCTGCTGCTGGTGTCCTCCGCCGGGCCCGCGCGGGCGGACCGGACCGGACTGCGGGCCGCCGACCCGAGCGTGATCCGGGTCGGCGGGACCTATGTCTCCGTGCAGTCCACCGGGGGCGGCATCGCCGTGCGCCAGGCCGCGTCCCCGGCCGCGCTGGCCGCGGCCCCCGCCCGGCAGGTCTGGTCGGACACCCGCGACCGGGGCGAGGTGTGGGCCCCCGAGATCGTGCGGGACGGCGGCCGCTACTACATCTACTTCTCGGCCGGCCGCGGAGCGGCCCACCGGATGTACGTGATCAGCTCCGCCGCCGCCGACAGCGGATACACGGCCGAGACGAAGCTGGCACTGCCGGACGACAAGTGGGCCATCGACGGCACCCTGTTCACCTTCGAGGGGCAGCGGTGGTTCGTCTGGTCGGGCTGGGCCGGTGACACCAACGTCGAACAGAACCTCTACCTCGCGCGGATGAGCAGCCCGACCGCACCGGCCGGCGCGCGGTACGTCATCTCGCAGCCGCGCGAGAGCTGGGAGCGGGTGGTGGGCAACCCGTTCATCAACGAGGGCCCCGAACCGATCAAGGACCCGAACGGGCAGCTGCACATCGCCTACTCCGCCAACGGCAGCTGGAGCGACCAGTACTGCCTGGCCGACCTGAGGCTGCGGTCCGGCGGCGACCCCACGTACGTGTGGGACTGGTACAAGTCCAACGGCTGCCTCTTCGGGTCCCACCGCGCCACGATGATGACCGGCTGGGACCCCACCCTGTACGTCGACGGGCCGGGCCACCACAGCTTCGTCCTGCTCGACGGCGACATCGCCACGAGCCCGCCCGCCGGCCCCAGGTTCCCGCTGATGTTCCACGCGGTCGCCAAGGGGACGCCGTACGCGTGGGAGAACCGGTACTGGTACACCGGCACCTTCTGCTGGTGGGGCGGGACCACCTACCGCCGGGCCGGCGTGCCCGGCCCCACCAGCGACACCGGCTGGAGCCTCAAGTTCTTCGAGTAGCGCCGTCGCGCCCGCCCGCGTTGTGGTCCGTTCAGGGCGCCAGGGACCAGCGCGGCGGCACACCGGCGAACCGGCAGACGAGGAGGTACAAGGGGATGGGCGCGGTGTAGGGCGAGTCGCCGTCGGGGCCGTGGACCATGCGCGGTCCGGCCGCCCGCGCGTCCGCCCGCGCCCGGGTCCAGGACGGGTCGCCGACGACGTAGGGGGCGTCGGCCGGCCACGCGACTCCGATGTCGGACCCGGAGGGGACGATCCACCACCAGCGCCCCTCGTCGGCGAACACGCACCCCGCACGGGGAAGGCGGGCCAGAATGCGTTCGCCGTGGGACGCGGAGGTGCCCACGGCGTCGTGCCCCAGGCCGGCGCGGAGCCCGGCGGGAAGGCTGAGCGGGGCCGGGCCCGGACGGCGTCTGCGGGGCGGGCGGGCGGTGCCGGACGCGCACGAGCGGTCACGGACGGTGGCCGCGGACGGACGTGGATCACGGGTGTGCTGCGGGTCCATGGGGGGTGGGTCCTTTGGCCGCGACGGACGTCAGAAGAACGTGTCGTGCGAGACCGTCCCGTGGGGGTGGGGGACGTGTCGCCAACAGGACGGTCCTGGTCATCGGTCGAGAAAATGCGGGTCGGGAGGGCAGGGGCGGTGGAGCCACTGTGTCATCCGTCAACAACGGTACGCAACCGGCAAGTTGAAAATTGCAGTCGCCAGCATGCATGCTCCTGCGGCGGGACGACGCCCGTGACAGACTGGCGTGTCCTGGCCCGGGCGCGGGACGGCGAAGGGAAGACGGTGTGACCGCGGAGACCGATTGGGGCGGTGCCCCTTCCGTGCTGCGGATGATCCTCGGCAGACAGCTGGAGGAGCTGCGCACCCGCGCCGGTCTCACGTTCGAGCAGGCCGGGGAGGCGATCGGGGTGAGCCATTCCACGATCCGCCGGCTCGAGGCGGCGAAGGTGGCCCGGTTGCGCCTCCCGGACGTGGAGAAGCTGCTCCAGGTCTACGGTGTCCGCGACCAGCAGGAGATCGACACCTTCCTGAAGTCGGCGCGCGAGGCGAACAAGCGCGGCTGGTGGCACACCTACCGCGACGTCATGCCGGACTGGTTCGCCGCCTACCTGAGCCTGGAACAGGCGGCCCTGCACATCCGCGCCTACGAGTCCGGGTTCGTGCACGGGCTGCTGCAGACCCCGGACTACGCGCGGGCCCTGCTCAGCGCGGGCAACCCGCACGCGTCTTCGGTGGACACCGAGCGGCGGGTGGCCCTGCGCATGCGGCGCCAGGAGATCCTCACCCGGCCCTCTCCGCCCCGGCTGTGGGTCGTGATGGACGAAACGGTCCTGCGCTGGCCCGTCGGTGGCACCGAGGTGATGCGGCAGCAGGTGGACCATCTGATCGAGGTGGGCCGGCTGCCCCATGTGACCCTCCAGATCATGCCGTTCGCCGGCGGCCCGCACCCCGCCCTGCGCGCCGGCGCCTTCGACCTCTTCCGGTTCCGGGCCCCCGAACTCCCCGACATCGTCTACCTCGGCGGGCTCGTGGGCGCCGTCTACCTGGACAAGGCCGACGACGTGGTGGTCTACCGCGAGGCCCTGGACCGCCTGGGCGCCCAGGCGGTGCCCGCCCGAGGCACCGAGGAACTCCTCGGCGCGCTGCGCAAGGAGCTGTGAGGACCACCGCGACCGGGAGTTCACCACCGAGAGTTCACTCGTACCGCACGACCCGACGGAGAGGGGCGAACGTTGTCCGACAGCGGATGGCCGGCCGACCGAATCGACACCGAGCACGCGCACTCGGCCCGGATCTACGACTACGTCCTGGGCGGGAAGGACTACTACCCCGCCGACCGGGAGGCGGGTGACGCGATGGTGCGGGAATGGCCCGGGATGCCCGTCCACATGCGCGCCAACCGGGACTGGATGAACCGCGCGGTGCGATGGCTGGCCGAGGAGGCGGGCATCCGCCAGTTCCTCGACATCGGCACCGGCATCCCCACCTCGCCCAACCTGCACGAGATAGCCCAGGCGGTGGCCCCCGCGTCCCGAGTCGTCTACGTGGACAACGACCCGATCGTCCTCACCCTGTCCCAGGGGCTGCTGTCCAGCACGCCCGAGGGCCGTACGACGTACATCGAGGCGGACTTCCAGCACCCGGAAGCCGTCCTCGAATCGGAGGAGTTCCGCAAGACCCTGGACCTGTCCGAACCCGTCGCGCTGACCGTGATCGCGATCGTCCACTTCGTCCTGGACGAGGACGACGCCGTCGGTATCGTCCGCCGCCTCCTGGAACCCCTGCCCGCGGGCAGCTACCTGGCCATGACCATCGGCACCGCCGAGTTCGCCCCCGAGGAGGTGGGCCGGGTCGCACGCGAGTACGCGGCCCGCGGCCTGCCGATGCGGCTGCGGACCCTCGACGAGGCCCACGAGTTCTTCGAGGGGCTGGAACTGACCGAGCCGGGCATCGTCCAGGTCCACAAGTGGCGTCCGGACGGCACCGGGGAGCAGGGCGTCCGGGACGAGGACGTCGCGATGTACGGGGCGGTGGCCCGCAAGCCGTGACCGCCCGGCGTGCGGCGACGGGCGGCCGGGTCAGATCACGCGGAACAGGTCCGCGGCGGCGTGGACGTCGGTGAAGTCCTCGACGGAACGGAGGTTGTCGCACAGCGCCGCGAGGACCGAGCCGGCCGCCGCGACGCGCGGGGCGCCGATGCCGACGCCGAAGACCCGGAAGCCCAGCCGGCGCTTGGCCTCGTTCCAGTCCCGCATCCACGCCTCGGTGACGCCGCAGTCGTCGTCGGTGAGCATCACGATGTCGCCCCGGGTGCGGGCGGCGTCGTTGAACTCCTCCTCCAGCAGTGCGCCCGCCGCCGACAGGGGCCGCTGGTAACTGGTGCCGCCGCCGAGGAAGGTTTCCGCGAAGTCGAGGGTGCGGGCGAGGTCCGCTGGGCGACCTGCCGGGAAGCGGAAGACCCGGAGCTGGTCCGCGGCGGAGAACACGATGCCGACGAAGTCACGCCCCGCGTGGCGGGCCTGGTCCAGCAGGGCCAGCGCGCACGCCTTCGCCCACGCCTCCCGGGTGATGCCGCCGGGCCCCGCCTCGTACATGGAGTGCGAGGTGTCCACGCACGCGATGACGGCGCCCCGGCCGGTGGCCTGCTCGCCCTGACTGTCGTAGAGCATCAGCTCCCCGGCGGCGTAGCGCGCGGCGAACACCGCGCGCAGTGCGGGCAGTCCGAGATTCGCCAGCTCCGACGGGATGACCCGGGAGAGGTCGTCGCCGAGCGTGCCCCCGATCAGCTCGCCGGTGGTGTTCTCCACCTTGCGGGCCCGTTCCCCGTCGGCCATCTGCCGGAAACGACCGATCAGTTCGGCCCACTCGGCGAGCCGGCCGGTGCGCAGCCGCTCGGCCAGCCGGGCACGCTCGTCGAAGGGCATCCGCTCCAGCTCGCCGGAACCGACGCCCCAGGCCCGCATCAGCGCGGCCTCCTCCCGTGCGGCCGACGCCGACTTCGCGACCGCACCGCGTGCGGCGGCACGAACGCCGGGCACGGCGGCCACCGCGAGCGACCGGGCGGCGTCGGAAGCGGCCCGGTCCGCGGCGGCCTCGGCGCCCTCGACCGCCCGTCGTACGGCATCGGCGGCCGGTCCCGGCACGGTGCCGTTCTCGTCGGCCTCCTCGGCGGCCTGCCGCAGCGCCTCGGCGACGGCGTCCGCCGCGTCCCCGGCCTCCCGCCGGGCCCGCTCCGCCCGCTCGTCCCGGTCCCGGGCGGACCGGGAGTCGTCCAGCATCCGGCGCAGCGCGGTGCCCTGCGCGAGGACGGCCATGGCGGCGGCGTACGGGTCGCCGGCCGTCTCCCGGTGCAGCTCGGCGAAGTCCGGCGCCTCCAGCAGCGCGGTGACGACGCGGTGGTTGACCAGCCGGGAGGGCGCCATCTCGGCGCGCTCGCGCAGGCGGGGAGCGGCTTTGTACGCGGCCAGGAAGACGTCGGTGAGGAGGTCGGCGGTGTGCGTGTGGCCCGCGCCCAGTTCGTCGGCCAACTCGCGCAGCGCGGCCGACTGTTCGCAGGTGTCGCGCCAGGCGATCCGGTCGAAGCGGTCCGCGACCACGGCTCCGGTGTGCCCCGCGGTGGCGGCGGCCGACCGGGCCAGCCACGTCCCGGCCAGGTCCGCGAGAACACCGAGCCGGCTCGCCGCCCCGCCCGCGGTCACCTCCGCGCCCTCCTCCACGGTGCCGTCCCGCCCCCGCTCAGAGCTGGGCCTGCACGGTGCTCGCGTCCACGCCCAGGGCCTCGGTGAGCACCCGGGCGCGCACGGCGCGCTGACGGCCGGCGACCCGGTCGATGGCGCTGGTGGAGCGGCCCGCGACGACCGCCTCCTCGCGCAGTCGCTCCAGCCGCTTGCCCGCCATGGCCAGCTGGTTGTGGGCCTTCTTGATGACCCACTCGCTGAGCGCCTCGCGGGACTGCCCGGCCATCGCGTCGAGCTGGGTCTCCAGCTCCTCGATGGTGTCGGCGAGGTCGAGGGCCTCCTTGGCGTCCGGGTTGACCAGGTGCAGCACCTCCCGCTCGACGGTGGGGCGTTCGGCGGGGGAGTTCCACAGCACGTGGGTCAGCACCGACAGGTCGCTCTCGGCGACCGAGGGGCGCCCGTCGAGGTACGCGGACGCCTGGAGCAGCCCCACCGCCTGCCGCCAGCGCCGGTCGGAGGCGATCAGCTCCTTGCGGCGCAGCGCGGCCCGCAGCGTGCACACCGCGTCCACGATGCCGTCGGGCACCTCCACGGCGGGGACGGCCTGGTCCACGGCGTGCCGCAACGCGGCCAGGTCCACGGTGGTCCGCCTCGGGGCCGCGGGACGGCTGACGGCGGAGCGGACCAGAGCTGCGAAGTTGGACGGGTCCTCCAGGTACGTGACTTCGATCCGCACCAGCAGCCGGTCGTAGATCGCGGCCGAGTCCTCGCCTTCGGGCAGCTCGTTGCTCGCCGTGATCGCGCCGATGAGGGGACAGCGGACGGGCTCGCCGCCGCTCTCGGGGTGGTAGATCCGCTCGTTGAGAAAGCCCAGCGTCTCGT
Organism: Streptomyces sp. NPDC102490; assembly: GCF_044765285.1. Taxonomy (NCBI): domain Bacteria; kingdom Bacillati; phylum Actinomycetota; class Actinomycetes; order Kitasatosporales; family Streptomycetaceae; genus Streptomyces; species Streptomyces sp. NPDC102490. Next base: position 336,259 of record NZ_JBIWJU010000004.1, on the reverse strand, counting down.
TCAGCGCCGCCGTGGAGCACTTGAAGATCTCGTCGATGAACGCGACGTGCGCGGTGGTGGCACGCCCTTCGTAGACCTGGCGGTACTCCCCGCGCGCCAGCGCGGCGACGTCGACGGGCCCGAACATCCGCGTCGGCGCGGTGAACTTGGACAGCAGGATCTCCCAGTAGGACGCCCCCACGATCCGGCCGGTCAGCTCCCGGGCCAGCTCGGACTTGGCCGTTCCCGGCGGGCCGAGCACCAGCGAGTGCTGACCGGCCAGCAGCGTCACCAGCAGAGTCCGCACGACGTCGGCCCGCTCGTAGAAGCGGTCCGACAACTCGTCGCCGATCGCCCGGAGTCGCTCGGCGGTCTCCGGTGCGGCCGGTGCCTCAAGCGGGTCCCCCGGGCCCATGGCCGACTCCTCCCGTGGCGCTCCTGACGGTTCTGGCGGGCTGGCGGACCAGAGCCTATCCCGCACGCACGTCCACTGCGCCGCCCCGCCCCCGGGCGGCACCTCGGCCCGTGCGCCTCCTCGGCGACACCACGGGGGTGCCATCGACCAGACTGTCCGCCATGAACCACTTCCTCTCGCCGTCGGCCCGCACCGTGTCGGCCGTGACCGCTTCCGTCCTGGCGGCCTGCTGCCTCACCGCGTGCTCCGGGGGCCGGGACGAGGTGCCGTCGGCCCTCCGCGTCAACCAGGTCGGATACGTGTCCGGCGAGAAGAAGTACGCCTATGTCATGGGGGACCGGGACACGCTGGCCGACGCCGGGTTCGAGGTCCTGGACGAGCACGGCGACACGGCCGGGCAGGGCGGCCTCGGCCCCTCCCTCGGCGAGTGGAACGACACGTACACCGCCGTGCGCACGATCGACCTCTCGTCGCTGCGCCGCACCGGCACCTACCGGCTGCGCCTGGTCGGTGCGGACGGCGGCCGGGAGGTCCGCTTCCGGGTGGCGCCGGCCCGGCAGTTGCTGGACCCGGTGCGCGCGGACACCGTGCGCTTCTTCGGGACCCAGCGGGACGGTGCGGACGTGCTGGCCGACGCGACCGGGCGGGTGCCCTCGCACCTGACGGACGAGCGGGCCCGCGTCCACGAGCCGGCCCGCACCGGCTCGGCCGCCGGTCCGCAACCGACCGGGACCGGCGGTCCGGTGGACGTCTCGGGCGGGTGGTTCGACGCCGGCGACTTCCTGAAGTTCACGCACACGGCGTCCTACGTGGTCGGCCAGCTGCTGAGCACCGTCCGCGACACCCCCTCGGTACCCGGGCTGCGGGAGGAGGCGCGGCACGGTCTGCGCTGGCTGGACCGGATGTGGGACGGGGGGACGGGCACGCTCTACGCGCAGGTCGGGCTCGGGTCCGGCGGCAAGGGGGTCCGCGGCGACCACGACGTGTGGCGGCTGCCGGAGGAGGACGACCGGCTCACCGTGCGCCCCGGGGACGCCGACTACCTGATCAAGTACCGGCCCGTCTTCCGCGCCAACCAACCCGGGGAGCCCGTCAGCCCCAACCTCGCGGGCCGGGTGAGCGCCGCCTTCGCCCTCGCCGCGCAGACCGAGGCCGGGGACCACCCGGCCCAGGCACGCGCGTGGCTGGACAAGGCGGCCGCCGTCTACGCGCGCGCGGACACCCGGCCCGGCGAGGGGGCGCTGGTCACCACCACGCCCGCGGACTACTACCCGGAGCACGCCTGGCGCGACGACATGGAATGGGCGGCCGTCGAACTGTCCCGCGGCGCGGACGCCCTGGGCGACGCGCGCGGCTCCCGGTGGAGCGACGAGGCGGCCACCTGGGCCCGCGCGGCCCTGCGCGAGGAGCGCGGCGGCATCCTGGGCCCCGCCGACGTCAGCGCCCTCGCGCACGCCGACGTGCTCACCTCGGCGGACCCCGACGCGGGCCTGGCGACCGCGCTCGAGGCGGAACTGAGGCGGCAGGTGGAGACGGGCAGGAAGCGCGCGGCCCAGGACCCCTTCCGCTCGGGCGTCGTACTCCGTGACTTCGACGCGGTGCCCCACACCTTCGGTCTGCTCGCGACCGCCGAACTGTACGCCCGCGTCACCGGCGACCACCGGTACGACGACTTCGCCGCGCGGCAACGCGCCTGGGTCTTCGGTGCGAACGCCTGGGGCACCAGTTTCGTCGTCGGCGCGGGCGACCTCTACCCGCACTGCCTTCAGCACCAGGTCGCCAACCTGGCCATGAGCCGCACCGGCCGCGGGGACATCCTGCGCGGCGCCGTCGTCAACGGGCCGAACGACGCGGACCTGCTGAAGAAGCCGGTCACCCTCGACGGGGCACACCCCTGCTCCTTCGCCCCCGACGGCGGGCCCTGGTCCCGGTTCGACGGTCGCGGCGCCGGTTACGTCGACGACGTGCGGGCCTGGCAGACGGTGGAACCGGCGGACGACTTCACCTCGACGGCCCTGTACGCCCTCTCCCTCACCGCCGCCCGGTCCTGATCCCCAGGGGACGGCCCCGGCGCCCGGAGCCGCGGCTCAGGACGTGGTCGGCCAGGTCCGCAGCAGGGCGTCCAGCGCGTTGAGGATCTCCGTCCAGCTCTCCTGCGAGTCCGGGGCGCTGTGGCTGAACCCTCCCGCGGCCTCCAGGGTGACGTAGCCGCTGAAGACGCTGCCCAACAGCCGCACGGCGTGGGTCTGGTGCGGTTCCGCCAGGCGGTACCCGCGCAGGATCGCCCGCGACATCTGGGCGTGCCGCACCCCGGCACTGGAGGCCGCCGCCTCCGCGTCGAGGGGGAACTGCGTGGCGGCGAAGCGGCCCGGGTGCTCCCGGGCGTAGTCGCGGTAGACGTTCGCGAACGCGGTCAGCGCGTCCTTGCCGGCCCGGCCGGCCACCGCCTCGGAGGCCCGGTCGGCCAGCTCCTCCAGGGCGAACAGTGCGATCCCGGTCTTGAGGTCGTGGGCGTTGCGCACGTGCGAGTACAGGCTCGCCGTCCGGACGCCGAACCGCCGGGCCAGCTCCGTCGGAGTGGTGCGCTCGAAGCCGATCTCGTCGGCCGTCTCGGCCCCGGCCCTGATCAGACCCTCGGTCGTCAGTCCTACCCGAGCCACACCCGTCCTCCGCATCGCTCACCCGGCAGCCGGGGAAGATTATGAACTTGCCTAACATGATTAGGCAAACTCGGCGTCCCGGTACTCGCGGGCCGCCGTCATCAGGGCGCTGAGGGCGTCCCTGGTGCGGACGAGGTCGGCAATGTGCTCGGTCAGCCGGTCCCGCTCCTCGGCCATGCGCTCCAGCGCCGCGTCGGAATGATCCGCGCTGGGCGAGTCCACGCAGGGCAGCAGTTCGGCGATGGTGCGGCTGGAGAGGCCCGCGGCGTACAGCCGCTGGAGGAACCTGACCCGCTCGACCGCGTACTCCGTGTACTGGCGCTGGCCCCCGGCGCTGCGCGTGCTGGCCAGCAGCCCCTGGTCCTCGTAGTAGCGCACCGACCGGACGCTGACCCCGGCCCGCGACGCCACTTCCCCGATGCGCATGCGCTGCTCCCTGCTGTGATCCGCGGCACACTTACTTGCCTCTGACGTCAGTGTCAGGTTCTAGCGTAGCCCTCGTGCCCGAGATCCGGGCCCGCGGACGACCAAGGAGTCCCGACATGACGTCCCTCTTCGACAGCTACCGGCTCGGCGACCTGACGCTGCCCAACCGGATGGTCATGGCCCCGATGTCGCGCGTGCGGGCCGCCGAGGGCGGCCTGGCCACACCGTCGATGGCCACGTACTACGCCCAGCGGGCCACCGCCGGACTGATCGTCTCCGAGGGGGTGCAGCCGAGCCTGGTAGGGCAGTCCAACCCGGGGACGCCGGGACTGCACACCGACGAACAGGTCGCCGCGTGGCGCCCCGTCACCGCCGCCGTGCACGCCAACGGCGGGCGGATCTTCGCCCAGATCATGCACGGCGGCCGCGTCTCGCACCCCGACACCACGGGCATGCGGCCGGTCGGGCCCTCGGCCGTGGCCGCCGTCGGGGACGTGTTCACCCCGAGTGGGCCGCAGCCCGCCCCGACCCCCCGGGCCCTGGAGACCGCCGAAGTGCCCGAGCACGCCCGGTCCTACGCCCTCGCCGCCCGCCGCGCCGTCGACGCCGGCTTCGACGGAGTCGAGCTGCACGGCGCCAACGGCTACCTCATCTCGCAGTTCCTCTCCTCGAACGCGAACCTGCGCACGGACCGCTACGGAGGCCCGGTGGCCCACCGCATCCGCTTCGCCGTCGAGGCCGTGTCCGCGACCGTCGAGGCCGTCGGCGCCGCCCGGACCGGCATCCGCCTCTCCCCGGCGGGCACGTTCTGGGGCGTTGAGGAGACCGACGTGCTCGACCTCTACACCGAGCTGCTGACCGAGCTGTCCCGCCTGGGGATCGCCTACGTTCACCTCGAGGCCACCGCCGACGAGGACCTGCTGGTCGCGCTGCGCCGCCTGTGGCCGGGCACGCTCGTCATGAACCCGGTGCTCCCGATGGGCCCCAAGCAGACCGGGCGCGAGGACGCCGACCACTGGCTCGGACTCGGGGCGGAGCTGATCAGCTTCGGCCGCGGCTTCATCGCCAACCCCGACCTGGTCGAGCGCCTGCGCGCGGGCCTGCCCGTCGCGCCGGTCGACGAGGCCACGTACTACCAGGGCGGTGACGCGGGCTACCTGACCTACCCGGCGTACCAGCACACGGCCTGAACGCCGACCCCGGGGTCGGCGACACGGTGCCGTTAGCATGTTCGAACTCGTGACGATCCGTACGAGTGCACCATGTGTCCGACCCCTAGCAAACGGGCCAAACAAGTGAAAACCCCACCCACACGAATATCCTCGCGAAGAGACCTCGGCTCCCTGGTCGCCGCGTCGCGCCGGCCGCGGGCCGTGCTGTGGACCGCGGCGGGTGTGGTGACGCTCGGTTTCCTCATCGCGCTGGAATGCGCCGCGCGCCACTACGGCGTGCGGGGCCCCATCACCGAGCAGGCGCGGGAAGTGGTCTTCGCCCCCGACTCGGGGCCCCTGCTGTACGCCGGCCTTGCCCTGACGATGGTGGTGCTGACCTGGCGGCAGCGCCTGGTCGCGGCCGGTGCCGCGATCGGCATCGACCTCGTCTTCTGGCTGGTGCGCTGGGCCGTCGGCGCCGACATGAACTTCGGCAACGGCGCGCTGTGGGTGGTCCTGGGCTGTGCGGTCGTCGCCGTGACGCGGCGCAGGGGCGGCGAGCGTGCCCTGCTGCTCAAGGGCGTGGGGCTGGGGCTGCTCCTGGTGGCCGGGCACAAGACGGGCGACACCTGGCTGCTCATCACGTCGGAGACCCGCAAGGCGGTGCTCGACCCGTACGTGGCCACCGCCGACCAGGCGCTGGGCAACCCCTCGTGGCTGGTCGGCCGGTTCGTCGAAGCCACCGAACCGGTCGGCGGCCACGTGCTCCACCTCGTCTACGGCCAGCTGCCCCTGGCGGCGGCCCTCGTCGGGCTGTACCAGCTGCGTCACGTGGCGGTCGAGCGCCGCTTCCCGAGCCACCACCTCGTGCGCACCTTCCTCGTCATCGGCCTGCTCGGGCCCGCCGTCTACATGGTCTTCCCGGTCGTCGGTCCGGTCTTCGCCTACGGCGCCGACGGCGGCCCGTGGGCGGTGGCCCACCTGTGGCCGGACATCCCGCCGCCGGGCGGCGCCCCGCACGCGATCCCGTTCGACGACATCACTCCGCGCAACTGCATGCCCAGCCTGCACACGGCGTGGGCGACGACGCTGTTCCTCCACTCCCGCAGGGGGTCCCGGGCCATGCGGTTCGCGGGTGCCTTCTGGCTGGTCGCCACCCTCACCGCGACCCTCGGCTTCGGCTACCACTACGGTGCCGACCTCCTCGCCGGGGTGGTGTTCGCGCTCACCGTCGATGCCGCGATGCGCGCGTTCGCGCGGGGCTGGGACCGCGCGGCCGCCCGGCTGGTGGCCTACGGCACGACCGTGTTCGCCGTGCTGCTGGTGTCGTACCGGTACCTGCCCCTGGAGATGGCCGAGCACCCGTGGGCGGCCGGGCCGCTGCTCGTCCTGGCGACGGCCTCCGTGGTCCTCGGCTACGCGCGGACCACCAGGCTGTGGGACGGGAAGGCCACGCCGGCGCGGCAGCCGGAACCGCCGCGCCCCACGGAACCGCAGCCCGAACTGGTCTGAGGCCCGGACCGGGCTACTTGAAGTAGTGGCCCTGCTCCAGGTCCTCGACGAGCCCGGGCTGGACGGGCTCCCACCCCAGCAGCTCGCGGGTCAGGGTGCTGGACGCCGCGCGGTTGTCCGCGAGCGGTCCCGCCAGCCAGGTGAAGTGGGCGCCCGCTTCAGCGGCCGGGACCGACACGACCGGCAGGTCCAGCTGCCGCCCGATCACCTCGGCGATCTCCCGCACGGGCAGGCCCTCCTCCGCGACGGCGTGCAGCGTCGAGCCCGCGGGGGCCTTCTCCAGCGCCAGGCGGAACAGCCGCGCGGAGTCGAGGCGGTGCGCGGCCGACCAGCGGTTGGCGCCGTCCGCGATGTAGCCCGAGACGCCCTTCTCGCGGGCGATTTTGATGAGCGCCGGGACGAACCCGTTGTCCCCCTCGCCGTGGTTGGTCGGCGCCAGCCGCACCACGGAGGAGCGGACTCCGCGGGCCGCGAGGGAGAGGGTCAGTTCGGCGGTGACGCCCCGCACGTGCTGGGCGTCGCCGCGGGCGGCCGCGGCCGGGTCCGGGTCGTGGCCGTCGCGTTCGGTCGACACGTGGCCGGGAATGGCGGGGGTCCCGGACGCGATCGTGAACGGCCGGTCGGAGCCCGCGAGCGCCTCGCCGATCACCTCGACGGCCCGCCGGTCGGCTTCTCCGGCACCCTTGAAGTCGCCCGAGAACGCGATGTCGTGCTTGAAGGCCAGGTGCACCACCCCGTCCGAGTCGGCGGCCGCGCTCCGCAGGACGTCGAGGTCGTCGAGGGTGCCGCGGACCACCTCGGCCCCGGCCGCGGTGAGCGCCTCGGCCGAGGCCTCCGAACGGGCGAGTCCCACGACCTGATGACCCGCCCCGATCAGCTCGGGAACGACCGCTGAGCCGATCCAGCCGGACGCGCCGGTGACGAAAACACGCATGAGATTCCTCCAGGTAAGTCCGCATGTGGCGACCGCCGGTCCGCCGGGCGCGGGCACGAGTGGCGAGCGCGGGGGAACCGTCGATGACAGCCGCTGTCATCGACCGTAACACGCAATGTCAGTCACTGTCATCGCCGGTCGTCACCGAGCCCGCCCGGCGCGGCGGCGCAGCGGGACGCATCAGCGCGAGATCGTCGCCCCAGGCATCCAGCGTCGCCGCGTGTCCCGCCGCGCGTGCCACGGCCTCGACCCGGCCGAACAGTTCTCGCTGCGCGCCCGTGTCACCGGCCCCGGTGATCCTTCCGAGCGTCGCCAGCAGCTCGCGCGTGTCCCATCCCGGGAGGGGGAACCGGTCCAGTTCCCACGCCAGGTACTTGTTGTAGGGGCGCGGGCGGCGGTCGAGGGCGAACAGCAGCTCCAGCAGGGAGCCGACGCTGTCCGCGGCGTCGAGCCGCGCGGCGAGCGGATGCCCGTCCCGGGCGTTCTTGAGCGACCGGTAGTGGGAGTTGGCGTAGGCGTCGAGCCGGGCGGCCGCCGTTCGCGAGGCCTGGGCGGCACCGAGCCGCCCCTTGGCGGCCACCATCCTCGTGACGCGTCCGCCGAGCCGGTCGAGCAGGACCCGGGCCCGGGCGATCGCGTAGCGTTCCCAGCCGTCGAGCCGGTCGAACTCCGCCACCGTCACCACGACCAGGTCCAGCCGGGCGGAGCGGAAGCCGTCGAGGGCGGCCAGGCCGCTCACCGCCTCGTCGGCGAGCACGACGTACAGGTCGTGGTCGGAGTACCGGGTGGCCATGCCCTCGTGGGCGTGCGACCCCTTGAGGACGAGACCGACGACGTCGGGGTCGTCGGCGGCACGGGCGACGAACGCCTCGTAGGACATGGGGTGCTGTGCGGACACGTGCGGACCTCCGGACTGCCTGACGGGGAACATGACGAGCCGCCCTCGAAGTCATCGACACGAGGGCGGTCACTCCGTCCGCGGCGGCCGGGGCCACCGCATGGCAGATCAACGCACGGTCCGGACGCTAGCAGCCGGTGCGGGCGGCCCGCGACGCAATAGGCGTGCGCGGGGTCAGGCCTTGTCCTGCATGGACTGCCGGGCCGGGTTGTGCTGCTCGGCGGCCTTGAAGTCCTTCTCGCCGGCCTTCGCCCGCACCCCCTTGGCGATGCGCTCCCCGATGGTCCGGTCGATGTTCGACCAGTACGCGAAGGCCCGCTGGAGCACGGGTTCGGTCACCCCGTTCAGGAGGTGGTCCACCACGTTGTCGACCAGCCGGTCCCGGGCCGCGTCGTCCATCACCTCGCGCACCAGGGTGCCCGGCTGCCCCCAGTCGTCGTCCTCGGCGTGGCTGACGTAGGCCGTGCGGGTGATGGCCCCGTCCGTCTCCCAGCTGGGCGGCGTGCCGAAGTGCTCGGTGTCGGCGGCGGGACCGCCTTTGGAGTTCGGCGCGTAGACCGGATCGGTCGTCTTCCGGTAGGCCATCGCACCGTCCTTGGAGTAGGTGCGGACGTCGACCACCGGGGCGTTCACGGGCAGTTGCTGGTAGTTCGCGCCGATCCGGTAGCGGTGGGCGTCGGCGTACGAGAAGAGCCGGGCCAGCAGCATGCGGTCCGGGCTCGGGCCGATACCGGGGACCAGGTTGTTGGGCTGGAAGGCCGCCTGCTCGATCTCGGCGTGGTTGTCCGTCGGGTTCCGGTCCAGCGTCATACGGCCGACCGGGATGAGGGGGTAGTCGCCGTGCGGCCACACCTTCGTCAGGTCGAACGGGTTGAACCGGTAGCCCGCCGCTTCCTCGTACGGCATGACCTGCACGTGCAGCGTCCAGCTCGGGAAGTCGCCGTCGCGGATGTGCTCGAAGAGGTCCCGCATGTGGTAGTCGGTGTCGGCCGCCGCCATCTGGTCGGCCTCGTGCTGGGTGAAGAACTCGATGCCCTGGTCCGTCTTGAAGTGGTACTTCACCCAGAAGCGCTCGCCTGAGGCGTTGATCCACATGTAGGTGTGGGAGGTGTAGCCGTTCATGTGGCGCCAGGTGCGCGGGATGCCGCGGTCGCCCATGAGCCAGGTGACCTGGTGCGCCGACTCCGGCGAGAGGGTCCAGAAGTCCCACTGCATGTCGTGGTCGCGCAGGTTGCTGTCCGCCCGGCGCTTCTGCGACCGGATGAAGTGCTGGAACTTCATCGGGTCCTTGACGAAGAACACCGGCGTGTTGTTGCCGACCATGTCGTAGTTGCCCTGGCTGGTGTAGAACTTCACCGCGAAGCCGCGCGGGTCGCGCCAGGTGTCGGGGCTGCCGCGCTCGCCCGCGACGGTCGAGAAGCGGGCGACCAGGTCGGTGCGGGTGCCCGGCTGGAAGACGGCCGCCTTGGTGTAGGCGCTCACGTCGTGCGTCACCTCGAAGTGGCCGAAGGCGCCGCTGCCCTTCGCGTGCGGCTGGCGCTCGGGGATGCGCTCCCGGTTGAACTGCGCCATCTGTTCGATGAGGTAGGCGTCCTGGAGGAGGACCGGACCTGCCGGACCCGCGGTGAGCGAGTGTTCGTCGCTTTCCGCCGGTGCTCCGGAGTCCGTGGTGGTGGCAGGCGGGGTGTCCGTCATGGAGCTGCCTTTCTTCGGGGAGTGGCTGACGCCCAGGGGCTACCGTCCGGAGTGCCGTCGTCGGTATCAGTCTCCGCCGCCGCCCGGCCCTCGCAAGCCGAGCGAGCCCTCGCAAGCGGAGCGAGTGGGGCCGACCGGGGCGCCGGGCCACGCCGATGGTCACCGGCGGCAGCGGCAGCGGAGGAAGCGACAAAAAGGGCAGGGGAAACGCACTCCTCCTGCCACTCTCAACCTATAGCGCACCGGGGGCCTTGCGGCAAGAGCCCCCACCTGACGCAGAATCGGCGCCCTCGGCCGCCGCTCGCGTACAGCGGGCGGCCTCATCCTGCGATGCCACTCCCTGGGGGACTCATGATCGACGTGCTCGTCGTCGGCGGCGGACCGACCGGCCTGATGCTGGCCGGCGAACTGCGACTGCACGGCGTACACGTACGGGTGCTGGACAAGGAGCCCGAGCCGACCCGGGTGGTGCGCTCACTCGGCCTGCATGTGCGCAGCATCGAGGTGATGGACCAGCGGGGCCTGCTGGAGCGCTTCCTCGCACACGGCCGCCGGTACCCGGTCGGCGGCTCCTTCGCCGCCATCGAGAAGCCCGCGCCGAGCACGCTGGACACCGCGCACGGCTACGTCCTCGGCATCCCGCAGCCCGTCACCGACCGCCTGCTGGCCGAGCGCGCCACCGAACTCGGCGCCGAGGTCGCCCGCGGCCGCGAACTGGCCGGCCTGAGCCAGGACGACGACGGGGTGACCGCCGAACTCGCCGACGGCACCCGACTGCGCTGCCGCTACCTCGTGGGCTGCGACGGCGGCCGCAGCACGGTGCGGCGACTGCTCGGCGTCGGCTTCCCCGGCGAGCCCGCCGCCACCGAGACGCTGATCGGCGAGATGAGCGTGACCGCCGAGCCGGAGATGGTCGCCGCCCGGGTCGCGGAGGTCCGCCGGACCCAGAAGCGGTTCGGCCTCGGACCCGTCGGCGACGGGGTCTACCGCGTCGTCGTACCCGCCGCGGGCCTTGCCGAGGACCGGTCGGTCCCGCCGGACCTGGAGGAGTTCAAGCGGCGGCTGCGGGAGTGGGCGGGCACCGACTTCGGCGTGCACTCACCGCGCTGGCTGTCCCGCTTCGGCGACGCCACCCGGCTGGCCGAGCGCTACCGGACCGGCCGGGTGCTGCTGGCCGGGGACGCGGCGCACATCCACCCGCCGGTCGGCGGGCAGGGCCTCAACCTCGGCATCCAGGACGCCTTCAACCTGGGCTGGAAGCTGGCCGCCGAGGTGAACGGCTGGGCGCCCGAGGACCTGCTGGACACCTACCACACGGAACGGCACCCGGTCGCCGCCGGTGTGCTGGACAACACCCGCGCACAGATGGAACTGCTGTCCACCGAACCCGGGCCCCGCGCGGTGCGCCGGCTCCTGGCGGAACTGATGCGGTTCGAGGACGTCAGCCGGGATCTGACCGAGAAGATCACCGCGCTCGACGTCCGCTACGACCTCGGCCCGGGACACGAACTGCTGGGCCGCAGGATGCGGGACGTCGAACTGGGGCGGGGACGCCTGTACGAGCGGATGCACTCAGGGCGCGGGCTGCTCCTCGACCGCACCGGCCGGCTGTTGGTGAAGGGCTGGTCGGACCGGGTGGATCACGTCGTCGACGACGGTGACAAACTGACGGTGCCCGCGATGCTGCTGCGGCCCGACGGCCATGTGGCATGGGTCGGTGACGACCAGCAGGACCTGTACGACCGGTTGCCCCGGTGGTTCGGCACCGCCACCGGCTGACCCTCCTCGTCACGGGCCGCCCGCCCGACCCCGCTTCCCACCGGAGGACACCCATGCACCACGTCGCGGACCCCAGCCGCTACGACGGCACCATGCACTACCGCCGCACCGGACGCTCCGGGCTCGACCTGCCCGCGCTGTCCCTGGGCTACTGGCACAACTTCGGCGACGACAAGCCGTTCGAGACCCAGCGGCGGATCGCCCTGCGCGCCTTCGACCTCGGCATCACCCACCACGACCTCGCCAACAACTACGGCCCGCCCTACGGATCCGCCGAGATCAACTTCGGCCGGATCATGCGGCAGGACCTCGCGCCGTACCGCGACGAACTGGTGATCTCCACCAAGGCCGGGTGGGACATGTGGCCCGGCCCCTACGGCCAGGGCGGCGGCTCCCGCAAGTACATGCTCGCCTCCCTCGACCAGTCGCTGAAGCGCATGGGGGTGGACTACGTCGACATCTTCTACTCCCACCGCCTGGACGCCTCCACCCCGTTGGAGGAGACCATGACGGCGCTGGACACGGCGGTGCGCCAGGGCAAGGCCCTGTACGTCGGCATCTCGTCCTACGACGCCGAACGCTCCCGGCAGGCCGCGGCGATCCTCCGCGACCTGGGCACACCCCTGCTCATCCACCAGCCGTCGTACAACATGCTCAACCGGTGGATCGAGACCGAGGGCCTGCTCGACGCGGCCGCCGACGAGGGCTTCGGCGTCATCGGCTTCACCGCGCTCGCCCAGGGACTGCTGACCGGCCGTTACCTCGACGGCATGCCCGAGGGGTCCCGCGCCACCCAGGGCAAGTCCTTCGCGACCGGCTGGCTCACCGAGGACACCGTCCGGCGGCTGCGCGCCCTGAACGACATCGCCGCCCGCCGGGGCCAGAGCCTGGCGCAGATGGCACTCGCCTGGGCGCTGCGCGACCCGCGCGTCACCTCCCTGGTCATCGGCGCCTCGCGGCCCGAGCAGCTGGAGGAGAACGTGGCCGCCCTCGCCAACCTCTCCTTCGACGACGACGAACTCGCCGAGATCGACAAGTACGCGGTCGTCGACGGCGACGTCGACCTGTGGCGGCAGGCCCGCACCGGCGACCTCGGCTGAGGCGCCCCGCCCGGAGCGGCGCTCAGTGCCCGCCGGTGACGCGCAGCATCCGGGGCGGCTCACCGGCGGGCTCGGGCAGCCGCAGGGGCTCCCGCCCGGGGGTGATGCTGCCGAGCAGTGACGCCCGGCGCGCCCCCGTGCCCGAGGGGACGGCGCCGGGCAGGCCGTTGACGGTCAGGAAGCCCAGGAGGGCGAAGGCCAGCGCCTCCTTGGCGTCGGGAGGCAGCCCGAGGGCGTCGCTGGAGCCGAGGGCCACCCCGGGCAGCTCCTCGGCGAGCATGCCCATCAGCACCGGGTTGTGCGCGCCGCCGCCGGACACGACCAGCCGCGTGACGCCGTGCGCGCGGCAGGCGTCGGCCACCGTGACGGCGGTGAGCCTGGCCAGGGTCGCCAGGACGTCGTCGGGTTCCGCGACGGGCGCCGCCGCGAGTGCCCCGAGCAGGTACGGCAGGTGGAACTGCTCCTTGCCGGTGCTCTTCGGGGCCGGCCTGCCGTAGTAGGGGTCGTCCAGCAGCACCCGCAGCAGCGCCGGATCCACTCGGCCCGCCCCGGCCCGGCGTCCGTCCTCGTCGTACGCGGCCGCACCGCCGGTGAAGTGCCGTACGGCGGCGTCCATCAGGGCGTTGGCGGGCCCGGTGTCGAAGGCCAGCGGTTCGGCGCCCGGAGCGACGACGGTGACGTTGGCGATCCCGCCCAGGTTCAGGGCGGCGGGGACGCCGGGCAGCGCGGCCAGGGCCAGGGCGTCGGTCATGGCGACCAGTGGCGCCCCCTGACCGCCGGCCGCGACGTCCCTGGCGCGCAGGTCGGAGACGACGGGCAGACCGGTCGCCTCGGCGATCCAGGCGGGCTGGCCGAGCTGGAGGGTGCCGCGCACGGCGCCCTCCTCGACCCAGTGGTACAGGGTCTGCCCGTGCGAGACCACCAGATCGGCGGCGCCGCCGCACAGCTCGCGCACGGCCCGCACGGCCACGTCGGCGAACGCCTGCCCGATGCCGGTGTCGAGCCGGGCGACGTCCCGGAGCGTCGTCGCCGCCGGTGGCAGGCTGCCCGCGATCAGGTCGCGCAGCTCGTCCGGGTAGGGCGCGGAGAGGTGGCCCAGTGGGCGCATCACCAGGGCCTCACCGTGTAGTTCGAGGTCGGCGGCGGCCGCCTCGATGGCGTCGTAGGACGTGCCTGACATCAGGCCGATCACACGCACGATGCACTCCTGCGAGGGGTTGGTCGGGCCGGGGCGGGATCAGTTCCGGCCGGCCGTGGTGGTCAGCTGGTCGGGTCCGGCGCCCGGCTCCTCGTCGACCGCGGGGCCACCGGCGGACTCCGGCGCCCGGTGGAACAGGCTCAGCACACCGCCGACGAGCAGGGTGATCAGTACGCCGATCGGCACCAGCCACTGGGCCGCGATCGCCTGGGACACCGTGGTCCCGCCCGTGGTGACGTCGATCTTCACCCCGCGCACGATGTACGTCATCACCCCGATGGTGACCAGGAAGGCCACGATCGAGTCGACCTCGTTGGCACGCCTGACGAGCCGCCCCAGCAGGAACGCGCCGAGCAGCGCGCCGTAGGTGTAGCCCGCGATGGTCAGTCCGGTCAGGTACACGTTGCCCGTGCTCGCGCTGAACGCGCAGGCGAAGACGGCCATCAGCGTCGCCCACACCAGCGTCATCCAGCGGGCGAGCCGGAGCAGCGCCTCCTCGGACGGTGTGGTGCGGAAGAAGCTGTGGATGATGTCGGCGACCGTCGAGTTCGACATGGAGTTCAGCGCCGAGGACAGCGAGCCCATCGCGGCGCCCAGGATGCCCGCCACGAGCAGGCCCGAGATCACCACGGGCAGCCCGTGCAGGATGAACTCGGGGTAGAGGTTGTCCGAGCTGGACAGCCCCAGCTCCGAGAAGGACTTGCCCTCGTTGTACGACCACAGCAGCGCGCCGACCAGGGAGAACGCGGCGAACTGGATGGTGACGAAGACACCCGAGGCGATCATGGCCTTCTGGCCCTCGCGCAGTGTCCTCGTCGCCAGCACGCGCTGGACGATCAGCTGGTCGGAGCCGTGCGAGGCCATGGCGAAGATGGCGCCGCCGATGATGGCCGTGGGCAGGGCGAACGGGCTGGTGAGGATGTGGGCGAGGTCGAAGTCGGTGTCGAAGAGCTGGAACTTGCCGGCGTCCAGGGCGCGTGCGTAGCCGTCGCCGCCGACGTGGGCGGAGAGCACCGCCACGGCGAGGACCGCGCCGCCGAGGTAGAGGACCATCTGGATGGCGTCGGTCCAGATGACCGCCTTGATGCCGCCCAGGTAGGTGTAGACGACGGTGATCAGCGTGATCACGACGATGATCACGCGGTAGCTCGCGTGCACCCCGAACTCGTCGAGCAGCAGCTTGATGGGGATGGCGGAGGCGAACAGCCGCACGCCCTCGGCCAGCAGCCGGGTGAACACGAAGGTCACCGAGGCCAGCCCCTGAAGCTTCAGCCCGAACCGGTCGCCCAGGTACTGGTAGGCGCTGACGAAGCCGCCGCGCTTGTAGAGGGGGATCAGCACGGTGGCCGCGACGACGCGTCCGATGACGTAGCCCAGGGCGAGTTCGACGTTGCCGAAGCCCTGGCCGCTGTAGGCGCCGCCGGGAACGCTGATCACCGTCAGCACACTGGTCTCCGTGGCGACGACGGAGAAGGAGACCGTCCACCACGGCATGTGGCCTTCACCGACGAAGTAGTCCTTCGCCGACTTCTGCCGGCCTGCCTTCCGCAGGCCGATCCAGGCGATCCCGATCAGATAGACCACGATCACCACGAGGTCGAGCTGGCGCACGCTTGCTCCTAGGCACTGGCCGGTGGGGTCGCCGGCGTGGGGAGAGGGGAACTGGCGGTCGTCCGGCGGACGCGGACGACGAGGGAGGCATGAGGGGTCGCGCGGTCCAGGGCCAGCAGCCGGGCCCCGTCGAGGGGGTCGCCGAGCGCGGACGTGAGCCGCACGGGGAGCCCGGAACCGGTGACGGCGGCGGTCAGCGGTCCCATCAGGGCCGGGCCGAGACCGGTGAGACCACCGGTGACGGCCATCGGCACCGGGCCGCCGCCCGCGCTGATCCGGGCGGCCGCCGCGAGCGCGGTCTCGGCCAGGCCGGCCGCCGCGTCCCGGACGATCGCCGCGGCCACGGCGTCGCCCGCGTCGGCGGCGCGGGCCACCTCGGGGGCGAACGAGGCGGCCGTACGGGCGGGATTGCCGTCCCGTGCGACCGTCGACGGCAGCCGTTCGAGGTCGCCGAAGAGGCCGACGGCCGCGTCCCGCAGGGTGGTGGCCGGGCCCCGCCCGTCGTGGGCGCGCAGGGCCGCGCGCAGTCCGGCCGTGCCGATCCGGGCGCCGCTGCCGTCGTCACCGAGCAGGGGACCCCACCCGTCGACGCGCGCGTACGTCCCGTCGGCGCCGATGCCGACCGCGACCGATCCGGTGCCGATCGCCAGCACCACCCCGGCCCGGCCGCCGAGCGCGCCGGCGTGGGCGGTGACGGCGTCACTGGTGACGGCCGCCTCCTGGACGGGCAGGTCCGCCAGGAGGGCGTCCACCAGGGAGCGGGCCGCGGCGGGGGCCGAAGCCGCTCCGGCGGCGCCCACGAGGACGGACTCCGGCCGGGCATCGCCCGGTTCCCGAAGGAGCGGCTCCACGGCGGCGCGCACGGCGGCACGGGCCGTCGCGACCCCGTCGGGCGCCGCCAGACCGGGGGCACCGGCCACGGAGCTGACGGCCCGCGACGCGTCGGCGCTGTTCCACAGCATGGCGCGGCAACCGGTCTTCCCGAGATCTACCGCCACTACTGAAGTCATACGGCCTGCCCTTTGCCCGAGGGACCCGGCACGCCGAGCGCCACCGGGTCGTCGGTGACCGGCGCGGATCGCCGTCCGAGTATGGGAACGCCGTCCTCCGTATGTCAATAAGTAACGTGGTGTTGCTCGCTGCGTAACTTTTTGACCTCCCCGGGTCACCCCCTTACCCTGTGGGCACCACATCCAGGAGGGGCCATGGTCCGCCAGTCCTCGTCCGGCGTGCCGGAGCCGTCCGCCCAGGACGCCCCGCTCGCCGACATCCTCACCCGCGTGCGCGCGGCCCGGCCCTCCCTGGCCCCCTCCGAACGGCGGGTGGCCGACGTGGTCCTCGCCGACCCGGGACAGGTCGCGGAGCTGTCCATCCACGCCCTGGGGGAGCGGGCGAGCACCTCGGCGGCCACCGTGATGCGGTTCTGCCGCACCATCGGCACGGGCAACTACCCGCAGCTGCGCCTGGCGCTGGCCGCCGCCGCCGCGCGGGAGCACGCGCTGGGCGGCGAGCGGGCGGCGCACGCCGGCACCGACATCAGCCCGACGGACTCGCTCGACCGGATAGTCAGCAAGATCATCTACAACGAGGTCCGGGCCCTGGAGGACTCGGGCGCCGAACTCGACGTGGACGCGCTGGGCCGGGCGGTCGACGCGGTGGCCGAGGCCCGCAGGGTCGACATCTTCGGCGTGGGGGCCAGCGCGTTCGTCGGCCAGGACCTGCACCAGAAGCTGCACCGGATAGGCCGGATGGCCTTCATCTGGAGCGACCGGCACGCGGCGCTCACCGCGACGGCCCTGCTGGGGCCCGGCGACGTGGCCCTGGCCGTCTCCCACTCCGGGGAGACCGAGGACACCACCGAGCCCCTCCAGGCCGCGGCCGCGCGCGGAGCCACCACCATCGCCCTGACCAACGACCCGGGCTCCACGCTCGCCATCAGCGCCGACCTCGTACTGACGACCTGCGCGCGGGAAACGCCGTTCCGGTCCGGCGCCACCGTCAGCCGCATCGCCCAACTGGCCGTCATCGACTGCCTCTTCGTCGGTGTCGCCCAGCGCTCCTACGACGCGTCGACGACGGCCCTGGAGGAGACCTACGGAGCCGTCCAGCGCCGTAGGCGTCCCACGCGCCGCACCGGCTGACGGGGCGTCACGACCGCACGGCTCCCACCCGCCCCGGTTCCGGGTACCCGCCCTCGCGCAGGCTCGTCACCAGCTCGCGCGGCAGACCGTGGGTGTCGTGGAGGTAGTGGAAGTCCTCCTCTCCCAGCGGGCCCCGGAAGCGGGGCCGGGCGAGCACGTTCCGGCCGCGGTCCAGCAGCTGCCGGAACCGGCGCTCCTCTTCCACCAGCAGGCGCCGTACGAGGCCGGGGTCGGCGTCCTGGCGGAAGTGATCCAGGGTGTGCGTGATCAACTCCTGGGGCAGGTCCCCGAGCACGCGCGTGGGGTCGTCCCGCCACAGCACGGTGAGCAGCCGTCGCACCAGGCGGCGCAGCACGTAGCCCTGGCCGGTGTTGGAGGGCCGGACTCCGTCGCCGACGACCACGACGGCCGACCGGAGGTGGTCGCAGACCACCCGGAACCACGGTTCGTCCAGCGGCCACAGCACGGGCAGCAGCCGCCGCCACGGCTCGAAGACGTCGCACTCGAACACCGACGACTTGCCTTGCAGGAGGGCGGCGAGGCGCTCCAGGCCCAGGCCGGTGTCGACGTTGCGCTGCGGCAGCGGCACGAGGCGGCCGTCGTCGAGCCGGCGGTGGCGCATCATCACGTGGTTCCACACCTCCACCCAGCGCTCGTCGCCGGTGGGCGTGGACCGGGGCGGGGTGTCACCGCTCCACAGGAAAATCTCCGAGTCGGGTCCGCACGGGCCGACCGGACCGTTGGACCACCAGTTGTCGTCCACCGTCGGTTCCACGGGGACGCCGCGCTCCTGCCACAGCCGCAGGGACTCGGTGTCCGGCCCGACCTGCTCGTCACCCCCGAACACGGTGGCGTGCAGCCGGCCCGGGTCGACGCCCAGCCCCTCGGTGAGCAGCCGGTAGGCCCAGTCGAGACTCCGCGGGCCCTCGTAGTCGCCCAGCGACCAGGTGCCGAGCATCTGGAACACCGTCAAATGGGTGCTGTCGCCGACCTCGTCCAGGTCCGTGGTGCGCAGACAGCGCTGGACGTTGACCAGCCGCCGGCCCAGCGGGTGGGGGCGGCCCTCCAGATACGGGGTGAGCGGATGCATGCCGGCGCTGGTGAACAGCACCGGGTCGCCCGGCTCGGGCAGCAGGGTCGAGCCGGTGATCCGGCGGTGTCCCTGGTCCTCGTAGTACTCGACGAACGTGCGGACTATCTGCTCGGTGTCCATGGGGTACTCCTTCGCTTCGAGGCGGAGAGGCACCGGAGAACGGAACCGTGCGGTCCTCGCACCGAGGCGAAGGCGGCGGAACGCCGCGGGAACCACCGACGGGCCGTTTCCGGTCGCCGGTGGAAGAGGGGAAGGTCAGACGGCGGCAACCGGCGAGCTGGTCGCTCGCGCGGTCGCGAAGATGCTGGTGCCGATGACGTTCATGCCCCGAAGATAACGCTCCGGGCGCCCGCGGGCACCTGAATATTCCGCGGCCCGGACACTCTCAGGAGTGCACCGGCGCGGGATCGTCGCCCGCCCACACGGCGGGAGTTCGGTCCGCCCACGGGTGTGCCCGTTCGAGCTGTCCGGCGAGGCGGAAGAGGAGACCCTCCTGTCCGTACCCGGCGGCGAACTGCATGCCGATCGGGAGTCCCGTCCCGGGGTCGGCCGTCAGTGGAACGGACATGGCGGGCGTGCCCGCCACGTTGAACGCCATGGTGAACGGGGAGCGGTCGTTGAGCCGGTCGATCCAGCCGAGGCCGTCGAGCGTCTCCTCGCTCTCGCCGTAGGTGCCCAGCCGCGGGGGCAGTTCGGGCAGGGTGGGGGTGAGCAGCAGGTCGTGGGTGGCGAAGTACCCGGCCAGGCTGCGGGCGACGCGGTTGCGGATGGTGAGGGCGGCGACGAACTGGGGGCCCGTGACCTGCTGCCCGTAGCGGTGGGCGGCCAGCGTCGCCGGTTCGAGGGACGAGGAGTCGACGGGCCGGCCGAGGGCGGCGGCCAGGTCGTCGACCGAGGCCGCCATATTCGCGGTCGACAGACGCGCGTTGGCCAGCACGAACTCCTCCCAGTCGGCACCGAGGCCGACCGTGGCCTCCTCGGTGCGGTGGCCGAGGGATTCCAGCAGCCGTACGGTCCGCGCCAGTGCGTCGGCCACCGGGGCGGCGGTGCGGCGTCCACCCCAGGCCTGGGCGAGGACCCCGATGCGCAAGGAGCCCGGCGGGCGGGTGACTTCCTCCGCGTAGGGGCGGGACGGCTGCTCGGCGTAGTAGGGATCGCCCGGCTCCGGACCGCGTATCAGGTCGAGCAGCGCCGCGCTGTCCCGCACGGTGCGGCTGACCCCGCCCTGGACGGCCAGGCCGTTGAAGCCCTCGTCGAGTGCGGGCCCCAGGGAGACCCGGCCGCGCGTGGGCTTCAGCCCGAAGAGGCCGTTGTACGCGGCGGGGATGCGCAGCGAGCCCGCGGCGTCGGTGGCGTGGGCGAGGGGGACCGCTCCGGCCGCGACGGCCGCGCCCGCGCCGCCGCTGGATCCGCCGGCGCCCCGCCGGGTGTCCCACGGATTGCGGGTCGGGCCGTACAGCACCCCTTCCGTGGTGATGCTGTAGGCCAGCTCCGGGGTCGCGGTGCGTCCGAAGGTCACCAGACCAGCGCGGCGGAAGCGCCGCATCAGGAAGGAGTCGGAGCGGGCGACGTGCCCGGCCGCGAGGCGGCTGCCCAGCTCGGTGCGCCGGCCCGCCATCGCGACTCCGAAGTCCTTGATCAGGAAGGGTGCGCCGGCCAGCGGGGTGCTGCCGGGCGCCGGGCGGTCGTCGGCCGGCCAGGTCTCCACCACGGCGTTGATCCGCGGATCGACCCGCCGCACGGCCTCGCGCGCCGCGGCCTCCACCTCGGCGGGGGTCACCTCGCCCTTGGCCACCAGCTCCGCGAGGCCCACCGCGTCGTGGCGCACGTACTCGGAAACTCTCACTGTCACTCTCCCCGGACCATCAAACGATACCCATGGGTCCCGGACGATACCGAGCGGTATCGAGTGGGACGGACTGGTACCGTAGCAGGCGGTGCAGAGACCCAACGACCGGACGTCACGGAGCACGCATGACATCGACCGCCGCCAGGCCGGGCAGGGTGGCCAAGCTGCCGCCCCGTGAGCGCATCCTCGACGCGGCCGAGGAGCTGTTCCAGAGCGAGGGCATCCGGCGGGTGGGCGTCCAGGCGATCGCCGAGAAGGCCGAGACCACCAAGATGGCGATCTACCGGCACTTCGAGACCAAGGACGCGCTGGTCGCCGAGTGGCTGCGGATCCTGGCCGCCGAGTACCAGGCGGCGTTCGACCGCGTCGAGGCCGAGCACCCCGGCAGGCCCCGGGAGCAGATCCTGGGCCTGGCCCGCTTCATCGCCGACGGGTTGCCGGCGCTCTCGTACCGGGGGTGCCCCTTCATCAACTCCCTCGCCGAGCTGCCCGACCGCTCCCACCCCGCGCGACAGGTGATCGAGGAGCACAAGGCCCGCCAGCTGCGCAGACTGGTCGGCATGTGCGCCGAGGCGGGGCTGCCCGGACCCGAGCAGGTCGCCGCCCAGATCACCTTCGTGCTCGAAGGGGCGCAGGTCAGCACGCAGAACGGAAGCGTCGACCGGGCGGGGGAGCGGCTGCTGCGGATCGTCGAGGGGATCGTGGACCAGGAGCGTCACGCCAGGGGCGCGTGATCCCTCAAGGACCTCGTGATGTCAGCTCGGGGCGGGTCCGACGTCGCGGCCGTCGTCGTCACGGTGCGGTGCCGCCGCCCAGGAGGGCAGCCAGGTGTCCGCGGGCAGCGGGGCCAGGCTCGCGAAGTGGTGGAGGACCGCCCGCAGGCCCGGGTGCGGATCCTCGCGGGGGAGGATCAGCGAGAGCGGGTAGGCGAGCGTCGGCCGCGCGACGGGGATGCGGCGCAGGTCGTGACCGGTCGGCCAGACGTACCGGTCGCGCGAGCCCACGAGGGTGGCCACGTCGTCGGAGTCGGCGAGGATGTCGAGGAGCACCTCGTTGCCGAAGTTCGGGCCCGCGGCGTCCACGCGGAGGCCGAACGCGGTGGTGAGCTGGTCGTAGAAGTCCGCCCACTCGCTGCCCGGCGCGATACCGGGCACCCAGATCCGGTGTCCGCGCAACTGGGCCGGTGTCACGCTGCGTGCGGAGGCGAGCGGGTGCCGCGGGCCGACGACGAGTTCCAGCGGGGAGTGGAACGCGTGGACCATCCGCAGCTCGCGCGGCAGGGCGGCCGGGTCGGTGACCGAGCGGAAGGAGGCGTCGACCTCGCCCGCCCGCACGGCGGCCACCGCCAGCCGCGGATCGTCGACCTTGAGCGTCACCACGTCCAGCGCGGTCTCAGGATGTGAGCGCCAGTAGTCGTGCAGGATGACGGCCTGCGCGCTCCGCAGGCCGAGAACGTCGATCCGCAGCGCCCGCGAGCCCCGCCGGATCGCCGCGACGGCACGATCGGCATGCGCGACGACGCTCCGCGCGTGCGGCAGGAAGGCCTGCCCGTCGAGGGTCAGCTCTACCCCTCGGGCGGTACGGCTGAACAACCGGACGTCGAGTGTGCGCTCAAGGGCCGCGATCCGCTTCGACACGGCCTGCTGCGTCACCCCCAGCTCGTCGGCCGCGTGCCGCAGTTGTCCCAGCTCGGCCGCGCGGACGAACGAGCGCAGCGCCTCGGTATCCATGAGGGCGAGCATAAGGCGTCGCCCAACCGACGGTTGTGGCTCACCGTGCGCGCCCCACCTGCTGCTCCAGACCTTCGAGGATGAGGGCGAGCCCGGCCTCGAAGGAGGACTCGTGGTCCATCGGCGGTACGTCCAGGGGCAGGTCCGGCGGCACGGCGCCGGTACGGTCCCCGCCGTCGCCCGGGCCGGGGTCCGCCTGCTCCTCCAGGACGCTGCCGACCGTGAAGCGGCTCGCTGCCAGCATCGCCGTCCGCGCGTGCTCCTCCGGTACGCCCGCCGCGGTCAGGAACGCCATCTTGTGCGCGATCCGGCCGAGGTCGGCGGCGGCGGGGCTGCTCCCGGCATGGAGCCGTGCGCCGTCGCGGCGCAGCAGCAGGGTGCGGCGGAAACTGCGCGTGTTCTCCAGGAACCAGTCGCGCCAGTCGTCGTCGGGCGTCGGCAGCGGAGCCGTCGCGTGCGGCGCCATCGCGGCCTCGCTCATGGCGCTGAGCAGCTCCTTCTTGTTCCGGAAGTGGTAGTAGAGCGACGGCTGCTCGACGCCCAGACGTCGGGCCAGCTGTCGCGTGCTGACGGCGTCCAGGCCGACCTCGTCCAGCAGGTCGAGCGCCTCGGTGAGGACGGTCTCGCGGTTCATCTTCGCCACATTGACAATCTATCGCTGATAGGTGACTCTGCACAACGTTCCTATCACCGATAGAAAAAGAGGGTGCGGGCATGACACACGGATCGTCGGCGCCGGGCAGCGACCGCCTGAAGGTCCTCATCTGCGGCGGTGGGATCGCCGGTGAGGCGCTGGCCTACTGGCTCGCCCGGGGCGGCCACCGGGTGACCGTTGTCGAACGCTTCCCCGCGCTGCGGGCCACGGGTGCGCAGGTGGACCTGCGCGGGCAGGGCATCGACGCCGTCGAGCGCATGGGGCTCCTGGACGCCGTCCGGAGCAGGCTCGTGGACGAGGCGGGGGTCGCCTTCGTGGACCGCCGGGGCAGGAAACGGGGCACGATCATGGCCAACACCTCCGGCCGGGGCCGGCAGACCCTCACGTCCGAGTACGAGATCATGCGCGGCGACCTGGTGCGCATCCTCCACGACGCGACGCGCGAGGACGTGGACCACGTGTTCGGCACGGGTGTGGAGCGCTTCGAGCAGGACGAGACCCGGGTCGTCGCCCACTTCTCCGACGGCTCGTCCGAGGCGTACGACCTTCTCGTCGGCGCGGACGGGCAGGGCTCGCGCATCCGCCGGGCCCTGCTGCCGCCCGGCACCCCCGACCCGTACTGGCGCGTGGGGATCCACATGGCCTACTGGTTCGTCCCGCGCATCGCCTCGGACAGCGGCATCCGGGACACCTACCACGCGCCCGGCGGCCGGATGATCATGCGCAGGAGCCACAACCCGACCGAGACCCAGGTCTACTTCGTGCTGCGCGAGCGGTCCGCGCGGGCCTCGGCCGTCCACCGGGAACCGGTCGAACGCCAGAAGCAGTTCTGGACCGACAGGTTCCGCGACGCGGGATGGCAGACCGCGCGGTTCCTCGAAGGCATGCGGGGAACGGAGAGCTTCTACTCCCAGGAGGTCGTGCAGGTGCGCACGGACACCTGGTCCCGGGGCCGGGTGGTCCTGGTCGGCGACGCGGCACACTGCGCGTCCCCCTACAGCGGCATGGGCACCTCCGGCGGCCTGGTCGGCGCCTACGTCCTGGCCGGCGAGCTCAACCGGCACGGCCACGACCTGCCCACCGCCCTGGCCGGGTACGACCGCGTGCTGCGGCCGTTCGTGGACACGATCCAGGCCGAGGTGAAACCGCACCTGCTGCGCCTGGGCATGCCCGGGAGCCGACGGGCCATCGACGCCTTCCACGCGGTCACGGCCCTGGCCTGCCGCCTGCGCGTGCCCGAACTCGTCGCGCGCCACGCGAAGGAGGACCGCGGAGGCGACTGGCGGCTCCCGGACCTGCCGGTGAACTCGCGCCGGGACGTGCCATAACCTCGTCCGTGGGAACGTCAGTTGCCCTGTGTGTCCACACCGAGGAGGCGGCGGTGCTCAGAAGCGGCGGCTCGCGATTGCTCGTCTGCGCCGTGGCGCTGGCCTGCCTGGCGCTGGTGGGCCCCAGCGCCCCCGGCGGCGCCCTGTCGGGCAGGTCGCTGCCCGTGGAAGCCGTCAAGGACGTCGTACCGAACCGGGTCATGACGTGGAACCTGTGCAACCCCTGCGACGCGAGCAACCTCGACCGGGCCGCGGAGATAGCCGCGCACGCGCCCCAGGTCATCGGCGTGCAGGAGGCCTGCGCACGCGACGTCGACCGGATCAGGGACTACCTGGAGGCCTTCCACGGGCTGGTCTACCACGTCGAGTACGGGACGGTCCTGGAGAACTGGAGCCGCTGCGGCGGAGCACCGTGGAACCCGGGGGGCTTCGGCCAGGCCATCCTGTCGGCGGCACCGATGACGGACCGGGTCAACGTCGAATACCCCGACGGCGGTTCCGAGGACCGCGGATACCTCGCCGTCACCACCGAGGTGGGCGGCCGGTCCGTCCGGGTCTTCAACACGCACCTCGCCCAGCGGCGCCAGGAGGAGTTCAGGAAGGACCAGGTCCGCGTACTCGCCACCGAAGTCGCCCGGCAGGACCGCGCCATAGCCCTCGGCGACTTCAACGCCGTGCCCGAGGCCCCCGAACTGGACCCGATGTGGGCCCTGGCCACGGACACCGACCCGCAGTGCCATCCCTCGCCCGTCGGCACCTGCGAGCCGACCACGGACTGGCAGAGCAAGTTCGACTACGTCTTCCTGCGCGGCATCGCCCCCGTCGAGCACCGGGTGATCCACACCGAGCACTCCGACCACGACATGCTGTACACCGACCTGGACGTGACCTGAACCACCGTCACCTGACGCGGTGGCTCTCGCGGAAGGACGACGCTTCACTCCCGCCGGGCCCCGAGTGCGAGGAGGGCGTACCGGCCCGCGCCGCTCTTCGACGTGAGGGAACCCGTCGCGAGCAGGTGCGACCAGTAGCCCGACAGGGCGGCGTCACTGAAGGCACGCAGCGCGGCGTCGTCGACGTACACCTCGGACGCGGTGAGCGCCGGGCCGCGGACCGTCACACCGTGCCGGGCCAGTTCGTGCCAGCTGACGGGGTTGATGCCGAACCGGCCGACCTCCTCGAAGGGCCCCATACGACCTGGTCAGCAGCGGTCGGGACGGATAATCGGTTGCCTCGGGTGTCGGTGGTGGATGCAATGGCGGGCATGATCACCGAAGTGCGTCCGTCAGGGCCGGACGAGACGAACGCGGGTGTCCGGATCGGCGCGCTCGTGCCGCTGTCCCGGCCCGGCTGGGCGGAGGCGGGGCGGCACCTGCTCGCCGGGATGGAACTGGCCGTACGCGAAGTCAACGACGCCGGCGGCATCGAGGGCAGACCGCTCGAGCTGGTGGTCCGGGACACCGCGGCCGATCCGCACCGGGCCGCGGCGGCCGTGGACGAGCTGGCCCGGCTGGGCGTGGCCGCCCTGGCGGGGGAGTACCACAGCGTCGTCGCGCGCGCCGCCGCCGGCCGGGCCGACGCCCTCGGGCTGCCGTTCCTGTGCTCGTCGGCCGTGCTCGACGCGCTCACCGAACAGCCGACGCCCTGGGTCGCGCGGCTCGCCCCGGCGCAGTCCCACGGCTGGCGGATCTACGCGGACCTCCTCCTCGCCGCGGGCCACCGCCGCATCGCCGTGGCCTCCCAGCCGAGCGTCTACTGGGCGTCCGGCGTCCGCATCCTGCGGGACCACCTCGCACCGCGCGGCGGCACCGTCATCGAGGTCGACATGCGCGAGTCGACCCCCGAGTCGGTGTGCGACGCACTCGTCGAGGGGCACGCGACCGCGCTGCTCCTGCTGGTCGGTCACCCCGAGCCGGCCGTGTCGCTCGTCCGGTCCGTCCGCCGTGACCCGCGCCTGGCCGAGATCCTGATCGGTGCCCCGGCCGGGCAACCGGAACTCGCCTCATGGGCCACGTCGCTGGGGGACGACGGCGCCGCGGTGCCGTTCCTGCGCTACCTGCCCGAGCGCCTCGGCCCACTCGGCACACGCGTCGGGACCGCGCTGCGCGAGCGGCTGGCCGAAGCGCCGTCCTTCGTCGCCTTCGAGGGCTACGACACGGTGCTGGTCCTCGCCGAGGTGCTGCGTTCGCACGGCACCGACCGGGCGGGGATCGCCGACGCCTGGGCGAGTGTCCAGGTCGAGGGCACCCGCGGACGGATCCGGTTCTCCCGCACGCCCGACATCGGCGTCTGGCAATGGGTCTGGGCGCCGGTCCAGGTCGTCGACCGGGACCCCGCGCGACCCGATCGGTTCCGCGTCCTGCGCTCCGTCGCATGCGGGCCGCCGCGCCGGGTAGGACCTTCCCGTGCGAGGGCGTAACGCCAGTGACCCCTGAGTGAGGAGTGTCGGACGTGATTCGAAAGCTGCAAGCGGTCGCGCTGGACTGCGCAGATCCCGTACGGCTCGCGGAGTTCTACGCGGAACTGCTCGGCGGACGGGTGGTCGCGGACCCGGACGACTCCGACTGGATCGAGGTGCACGGCTTCGAGGGAACGCCGCTGGCCTGCCAGCGGGTGGACGGCTACCGGGCGCCCGAATGGCCCGGCCAGGACCGCCCGCAGCAGCTCCACCTGGACTTCGACGTCGACGACCTCGACGGCGAGGAGAAGCGGGCGCTCGCACTCGGAGCGACCGTCCTGGAACGGACGGACCAGCTCCGCCCGGACGCCAACTGGCGGGTCTACGCGGACCCGGCCGGCCATCCGTTCTGCCTCTGCTTCCACTGAGCCCGCCGGCTGTCTCTGCTTCCACTGAGCCCGCCGGCCACGGTGGTGTCGACCACGCTGGAAGGGCCCCTCGCCTGGTGGTCGCCGGCCTGGTCGACCGCGTCCGAGTGACCCGGTACCCGGCGATCACCGGCCGGAGGGGCTCGCCTACCGGCCCGCCCTCCACGCCTGAACGGCGCTCGTCAGTCCGCCTCGGCCGCTGTGGCCAGGACCCGGGCCAGCTCGGCGGGCTTGGAGATCATGGGCCAGTGGCCCGAGTCGATGTCCGCGAAGTCGACACGCGCGGCCCGGGCGAGCTCCGGGACATCGCCCCCGTCGATCCACTTCTGTGCCTGCGCGGGCGTGAACTCGGGGCACACGACCACGACCGGCACGTCGAACCGGCGCTCGTCGGTCAGCCGCACCACGCCCCTGGCCACGGCTTCGGGCACCGGAATCGCGGCCGCCGCCAGCTCGCGCCTGGCCGCCTCGTCGAGATCGGCGGCGTCGGCCCCCTGGAAGGGCTCCCAGCCGGGAAAAGGCATCACCCCGTCCGTGACCTCGAAGAAGTCGGCGTACGGGCGGCCGTCCGGGGTCGGGATGCCGCCGATGAGCGCGACCTTGGCCAGCCGCTCCGGCCGCCGGTCGGCGGCCAGCCAGGCCAGCGCGCAGGCCGCGGAATGCCCCACCACCATGGGCTTGGCGGGCGCCGCGTCCACCGCGGCCAGCACGGCCGCCACCTGATCGTCGAGCGTGGCGTCCGAGGCGCCGTCCCCCTGCCCCGGGAGGGTGAGCGGCACCGGACGGTGGCCGAGCGACTCCAGCGTGGCCGCGACGCGGTCCCACACCTTTCCGTCCAGCCACAGGCCGCCGATGAGCAGAATGTCCATGATCGGTTCCCTTTCGTCGCCTGGGCTCACCGTAGGAGGAGATCCGGACGATCCACTGCCGGATCGTTTTCCCCGGTGACCGCTCCCGGCGTCCGCCGCGCGGATTAGCCTGCTCCCGTGCCCCACGACGTCAGCCCCACCGCGCGAGCGCTGCGCACCCTGGAGATCCTCCGCACCCGCCCCACCACGACGGCAGGCGAACTCGCCGAGCGGCTCGGCGTGACGGAGCGAGCGGCGCGCCGGTACGTCGGGATCCTCAGGGAGGCGGGCATCCCGGTGGAGTCGGCCCGGGGACCGCACGGCGGATACCGGCTGGGCCGCGGGACGCGACTGCCGCCCGTGCACTTCACGCAGGCCGAGGCCCTCGGCCTCGTCATGGCGGCGCTCGGCGGCCGGCCCGCCGTGACCGACGCCGACGACCTGGTGGGGGCCGCCCTGGGAAAGGTCGTCAAGGCGCTGCCGGAGAGCGTCGGACGGCAGGCGGCGCTGCTGCGGGAGTACGCGGCCGCCGCCCCCGACCCGTACGCGGCCCACCCGGATCCCGCCGTCACCAGCACGCTCGTCGAGGCCGTCGCCCACCGGCGCCGCGTGCTGCTCACCTACCGCAGCGAGTCCGGCAACGCCTGGGAGGAGGAGGCGGACCCCTGGTCCCTCGTCGTCCGCCACGGGCGCTGGTACCTGCTGTGCCACTCCCACCGCGCCGACGCCGTCCGCACCTACCGGGTGGACCGGATCGGCGAGGTCCGGTGCACCGCGCACGGCTTCGACCCGCCCGTCGGCTTCGACCCGGTGGCGGTGCTGGAGGAGAACCTGGGCACCGGATGGCGGTTCGCCACCCGCGTGGTCTTCGACGCCCCACCGGCCGAGGTCGCCCCCTGGATCCGCCCGCCCATGGGCCGGCTCGAACCCCTCGGCGACGGTTGTGTCCTGGTCGGCAGCACCCGGAACCCGGACATGTACGCGCAGGAGTGGCTCGCGAGGGTGCCGGTCCCCTTCCGTATCGACGGCGGGGCGGAACTGCGGGCCGCGGCCGCCGCACTCGCGGCCCGCTTCACCGCCGCGGTGCCGGACCACCGGCCCGGAGCCCGGCCGTCGGCGGACTGAAGGCGCTTCCCGGTCGCCGGGCCGGACGGGGGCTGAACCGCTGGTTGCCCGCGGTTGAACCTTCCCGGCCGAGGCCAAGTCGGGAGACGACG
This sequence comes from Streptomyces sp. NPDC102490, assembly GCF_044765285.1. NCBI lineage: Bacteria > Bacillati > Actinomycetota > Actinomycetes > Kitasatosporales > Streptomycetaceae > Streptomyces > Streptomyces sp. NPDC102490. The sequence goes on along the minus strand of NZ_JBIWJU010000004.1, from coordinate 307,214 downwards.
GCGGAACTCCGGGACGCGGCACCTGGCGCTCCCACGCCCTGGAGCGGATCAGGGCCCTGCGCCCGGCCCTCGTGCCGGCCTCCTCCTCGGACGCGGGCGACCCGGCCCGCCCCACCGCCGACCCCGCGCACCAGTGGACCACCGGCTTCGCGCGCACCTTCCGGGCCCTGCGCGGCTCCGGCGCGCGGGTCGCCGCCCTGCTCGACACTCCGTGGCCCAAGGGCGACCCGATCGACTGCGCCGCGCGGAACTCCCTGCACCTGCGCGCCTGCGCACACCACTTGCCGGAGGCGACCCGGGACGCGACGCGCGGCCGGGCCGTACGGGCCGCCGCCTCCGCCACGGGCACCACGGTCATCAACCCCACCCCCTGGGTCTGCGCCCCGCGCACCGGCGTCTGCCCCGTGGTCGTCGCCGACACCGCGGTGCACCGGGACGACAGCCACCTCTCGGAGGCGTACGCCGAGGCACTCGCCCCGCTCCTGGCGGCGCCGCTGGTCCGTCTCGTGGGCGCGCCCTGAAGCCGGGAGCACCCGCGGGGTGTGGCCCTGTCGACGGGCGTGCGCGATCATGACCGCAATGGACACTCGTTTCGTCGGCATTCCCGAGGTGGCCGAGGCCCCGGCCGTGGCGGTCGTCGTCGACGTCATGCGCGCGTTCACCGTGGCCGCGTGGGCCTTCGCCCGAGGGGCGGAGAAGATCGTCCTGGCCGGATCGCTGGCCGAGGCCTTGGCTCTCAAGGCGGGTCACCCGGACCGCGTGGCCCTCAAGGACGGTGCGCCCGCGCCCGGGTTCGACCTGGTCAACTCGCCGGGCCTGCTGCGCTCCGCCGACCTCGCCGGACGGACCGTGGTGCAGAAGACCACGGCCGGGACGGTCGGCGCCCTCGCGGTCAAGGACGCCTCGCTGGTGCTGTGCGCCGGCTTCGTGGTCGCGGGGGCGACGGCCCGGCTCCTGCGGGAACGCGCCGCCGAGCAGGTCACGTTCGTGGTCACCGGCGAGGACGGCCGGGCCGACGAGGACCTGGCGTGCGCCCAGTACATCGCGGGCAGGGCCACCGGGGCCGGCCCGGACGCCGCCGGGTTCCTGCGCCGCGCCGCCGCGTCGCGTGCCGCGACCGAGCTGGCGGAGGGGGTGCGTCAGGGCGTCCACCCCGCCGACGTCGCGCTCTGTCTCGAGGTGGACCGGTTTCCCTTCGCCATGGTCGCGGCCCGGGAGGACTCCCTCATGGTGCTGCGCCCGTGCGCCGTGCCCCTGCCGCTGTGAGCGCCCGCGGCCCGGGTGGGGCTCAGGAGGAGCGGATCGCGGAGATGTCGAACTGGAGGCGGACCTTCTCGCTCACCATGCTGCCGCCCGCCTCCAGGCGCTGGTTGTAGACCAGGCCCCAGTCCCTGCGGTCGATGGTGGTGGTCCCGTCGAACCCGGCCCGCTGGTAGCCGAACGGGTCCACGACCGAGCCGAGGTAGTCCAGTTGGAGCTCGACGGGACGGGTCGTGTCGCGGATGGTGAGGTCCCCCGTCATACGGAAGCTCTCCCCGGACTCCTGGACGGTGGAGGTGCTGCGGAAGGTCATCTCGGGGTGGCGCCGCGCGTCGAAGAAGTCCTTGCCGACGAGATGGGCGTCCCGTTGCTCCACACCGGTGTCGACGCTGGCGACGCGGATGACGAGGTCCGCCCGGGACTCGGAGGGGCGCTCCCCGTCGAAGTAGAGCCTGCTGTCGTAGTCGGTGAAGGCCCCGCGGACCGTGGTCACCATGGCGTGGCGCACGGAGAAACCGATCCGGCTGTGCGGGCGGTCGATGGTCCAGTGCCCGGTCAGCGCGCGAAGGGCCGGATCGAGCGTGGCCGCCGCTGTCGCGGACCCCGCGGCGAACCGCTCCGGTCCGGCGGCCCCCGGCTGCTCGGCGATGGCGGTCTGGCGACGGCTGAAGATACCCATGAGTCGGCCCTTTCGAATGGATCACTTCGTGTTACCACGAAGCCGATCAGCGGCCCACGGCAAGATGGGTGACCTCGTCCGGGTTCCATGACCCCGCCCGCAAAGCTGCACGGATTCGACACGAGGTCACGCACTTGCGCGCGCCGGTCCTAGTGGAGCCGCCCGAGTGCCTCCCGCAGTCGCCGGGCGTCCCGCAGCCGCTGTTCGTAGGTGGCGCCCAGGACGAGCAGCACGAGACCGGCGAGGGCCGGAGGCGCCCATCGGGGGAGCGCGCCGACGACCTGGGTGAGGTACGGGGCCAGTTCGTGCAGCGCCACCAGCGCGAGCACCCCCGCGCCGAGGACCAGGGGGGCCTGGAGCCGCTGCCGGGCGCCGGTCAGCGTCACCGCCAGCGCGGCGGCGCCGAGCAGCAGGGGCCGCAACCAGTGCTGGTCGTCCCAGGCGGCGAGCAGACTCGGCACCAGGGTGGCGGCCAGACCGGCACCGTACGCCGTCCACGAGGAGACCGCCGTGTCGCGGCGCCGGCGCAGGAACCCGACGGCCAGCGCGGGCCCGGTCACCGGCAGGGTGTAGGCCTCCGGCGTGCCGACGTCCCACGCCGCCAGGCGCACCCAGGCGGCCAGCAGGAACAGCGCGGCCGCCGCCCAACCGGCCGCCCGCCGCTCCGGGCGCAGCGCCGAGGCGGCCGCGACGACACCGCTCAGGGAGAGCACCAGGGCCAGCATCGGCGGATCCGGCACGGCGAGCGCGAGCGCCAGCAGTGCCGCGGCCCCACCCGCCACCTCGACCGGTACCGTCGCGGGCGAGCCACCCGTCCGCGACGCGACCAGGGCGGCGAGCGCGGGTACGACGAGCACCAGCAGCGCCGTGTGCTGCGGGGCGAAGCCGGCGGACGCGCCGACCGCGCAGGCCAGCGCCGTGGCGTGACCGAGAGCGGCGGGCGCGGTGAACGCAGCGGCCCTGGGGCGGCGCCCGGCCGCGCCGAACAGGACCGTGAGGGTCACGAGTACACCGATCGTCGCGGCCTCGGAGGCCAGCGAGAGGAGGGCGAGGCCGACCGAGGTGACGAGGGCCAGCAGCAGGGCCGTCAGGGCCAGGGGCGAGAGCCCTTCGTCGGCGCGCTCGGCCCGCACCGCGAGGCCCAGGGCCGCCGCGACCACGGCCGCCTGCGCCACCAGCCCCGCCGTGTACGGCAGTTGGAGCGCCACCGGCAGGACGAAGACGGCCGCCCAACCGAGGACGAGGGCCACCACCATGACCGCCGGGCGCCGACGCGTGCGCCGCCCGGCGGTCACCAGCACCCCGGCCACCACGGTGAGCACCAGCGGCACGGTGCTCGCGTACGGCGGCGGGGGCACGTCCGTGAACACGGCGTCCCGCACGCTTCCCGGCGCGCCGGACCAGGGCGTGGCGGCCCGGGCCGCCGGACCGAGCAGGCTCCCGGCGACCAGGGGGACCGCCCACAGCACCGCGAGGCCCTGGACCGCCGCCGAAGCGCACACCAGCCCCTGGCGCAGCGGCCGGGGAAGCCGCGTCCGCTCCGCCGCCAGCAGGGCGATCGCGCACACCAGACACCCCGGCACCGTCCACTCGCCGGGCACCGAGACCCGCAGCATCCCTCCGGCCCCGGCGACCAGGCACAGACCCGCGGTCGCGGCGGCGCCCATGGCGACCTCCCGGTTCGGGACGAAGCGGCCGGCCACCAGGGCGACCGCCGCCGCCACGACCAGGAGCGCCGCCGCCCGTGCGGCCGGGCCGGGATCGGACGCGCTCCAGCAGAGCCAGCCGGCCGACAGCACCCCGACGGCGCCCGTGCCCAGCGCACCGACGACGGCGACCACACGCACCGGTTCCGGCCCGGCGCGCAGCGCGACCGCGGTGCCGCCGGCGGCGGTCGCCAGCAGCGCGGCGGTGAGCGTGTACGGACCCGCGCCCACCGCGACCGCCCACAACGGCAGGGGGAGGTGGGCGGTCGCCACGGCGAGCGGGAGGGGGTGGAAGAGCCCGAGGCGCACCCCGTACGCGGCCCACAGCGCGGCCAGGACGGCGGACGCGGCGGCCGTGTAGCCGACACCGTCCGTGCCGGTGAACGCCACCTCGTGGAGCGCGTAGGCGTCGAGGACGGTCAGGGCCATCCCCAGGCCGGACACGGCCTCGGCGGTCGACCTCAGCCCGCGCCGCAGCAACGCCACCGGCGTGCCCAGCGCCGCCACGGTCAGCGCACCGAGTACCAGCGCGCGCCCCGCGATCCCCAGGTGGCCCCAGCTGAGGAGGGTGAACGCGATCGCCGCGACCGTCAGCAGGACGCCACCGAGCACCAGCAGCACGTTCTGCACGCCGGGCGCGCTCGCCTCCGGGCGGCGGGCGACAACGCCGGCGCCCGGGCCGGTGGGCCACGCCGCCGGGGGCGCCCCGGGTGCCTGGGCGGGCTGCGGGGCGGCGGCGGTCGTCCGCAGCGTGTGGATCAGCCACGCACGGCGTCGCAGCAGGACGGCGCGGCGCACGTCGAGTTGCCGCAGCTCGGCGTCGAGGATCCGCAGTTCCTCGGCCGGGGGCGGAAGATTCGTCATGCCTCGGAGTGTGGGCCTCGCCACGTGCCGGGACATGAGCGCTGATACTCAGCTCGTACTCATCAGTCCGTCGCTGCGGTCCCGTCGCCGCGGCCCCGGTGGCGCGTCCCAGTGGGCTCAGGCCCCGAGCCGGAGAACGGCCCAGACGATGTTGCCCCCGGTGCGCCCGGACCGGGCGGTTCCCCAGGAGTCCGCGAGCTGCTGCACGATCAGCAGCCCCCGGCCGCTCTCGTCCCGCGAGCCGGAACCGGAGCCGGAGCAGGCCGGCCGGGCCGACGTGTGTCCGTCGTCGTGCACCTCGACGCGCAGCTGTTCGCGCGAGGTCAGCGACAGGCCGCACAGCATGCGGTCGCTGCCCGAGTGGATCACCGCGTTGGTCGCCAGTTCCGACACGAGCAGTACGGCGTCGGTGCACACGTCCCCGGGAAGCCGCCAGGCGCGAAGCTGCCGGCGCACCGTGTCGCGCGCCGTCCGCACGCTGATCCGCAGCGAGGGAAGGTCGAACCAGTGCTCCCGGTCCGGACGCGTCGGCGGTAACAGTCCGGGCGAGGGGCTCGTGTGGGGGGTCACGGACGCAACTATGCTCGCCGTTCCGTTCAGGCTGCAACCGAATCCCTGATAATTTCAGAAAGACCGCTTCAGTCTGGTGCTCTCATCAAGTCGCTGCCACAATGGCGACGGTGACGGCCCGTCAGGAGGTGGGGGCGTGAGTGAAGCTCGGTCCGGCGCGGGCACCAGCGCCCCGACGGTGCTGCGCATGATCCTGGGCCGCCGGCTCCAGGAGATGCGGCACAACGCGGGCGCCTCACTGGCCGACGCCGCCCAGGCGCTTCGGGTCACGCCCCTGACGATCCGCCGGCTGGAGAAGGCCGAAGTCGCCCTCAAACCCCTGTATGTCGAGAAACTCCTCCAGACATACGGAAGAGCACAGCAGGAGACGGACGAGTTCGTCGCACTCGCCGAGCAGGCCAACCGACCGGGCTGGTGGCACGCCTACCGCGACGTGCTGCCCAACTGGTTCACCGCGTACGTCAGTCTGGAGACCGGCGCCAGCACGCTGCGCACCTACGAACCGCACTACGTCACGGGGCTGCTCCAGACCCCCGCGTACGCCCGCGGCGTGCTGGGCGGAGGCTTCCCGAACGGCTCCGAGGAGGAGTTGGAGCGCCGCGTCGGGCTGCGGCTGCGCCGGCAGAGCCTGCTGGAGCGGGAGAACGCGCCCACCCTCTGGGTGGTCATGGAGGAAGCCGTCCTGCACCGGGTCGTGGGCGGTCCGGACGTGATGCGCGAGCAGATCGACCGGCTCCTGGAGGTGTCCGAGCTGGAGCACGTCAGCATCGACATCCTGCCCTTCGCCGTCGGCGCCCACGTCGGGGCCTGCGCCCCCTTCACCTACTTCCGGTTCGAGGAGCCGGAGCTGCCCGACGTCGTCTACAGCGAGATCCTCTCCGCGTCGATGTACCTGGACGAACGGGCCGACGTCGTCGCCCACCTGGAGGCGCACAACAGGATGTCGCTGCTGACCTCGACACGGGACAGCACGGCACTCCTGAACCGCATGCGCAAGGAGTACTCATGAGAACCACCGACGACCCGGTCTACAACGGGATGCCCGCCTGCGACCTCGGTGACAGCGGCTGGGAACGCCCGTGGAGCGGACCCAACGGCGGCCAGTGCGTGGAGACCAAGCGACTCGCCGACGGACGCGTCGCGTTGCGCCAGTCCACCGACCCGTCCGGCCCCGCGCTCATCTACACGCCCGAGGAGATCGGCGCGTTCATCCGGGGAGTCAAGCAGGGCATGGCGGACCACCTCACGGCCGGCTGCTGAAGGGAACAGGATGAGCAACACCCACGCCGCGCGGGGCCTCGACACCAGCAGGCCGCACTCGGCCCGCATGTACGACTACTACCTCGGCGGCAAGGACCACTTCCCGGTCGACAAACAGGCCGCCGAAGCGGTCGCCGAGGCCTACCCGGGCATCTTCACCTGCGCCCGGGAGAACCGCGCCTTCATGCACCGCGCCACCCGGGTCCTGGCACAGGAGCACGGCATCCGGCAGTGGCTGGACATCGGCACCGGCATCCCCACCGAGCCGAACGTGCACCAGGTGGCGCAGTCCGTGGTCCCCGAGGCCCGGGTGGTCTACGCCGACAACGACCCGCTCGTCCTGAAGTACGCCGAGCGGCTCATGCGCAGCACCCCGCAGGGCCGCACCACCTACATCGAGGCCGACGTCAACGACCCCGACTCGCTGCTGACCGCGCCCGAGCTGGCCGAGGTGCTCGACCTGTCCCAGCCGGTCGCCCTGTCGCTGAACGCCCTGATGCACTTCATCACCGACGCCCGCGACCCGTACGGCATCGTCGGCCGGCTGATGGCGGCCCTCCCGGCGGGCAGCGCCCTCGCGCTGAGCCACTGCACGCCCGACTTCGACCCGCCCACGTGGGAGAAGGTCACGGACATCTACACCGGCGCGGGCACGCCGGTGCAGTTCCGCTCGCAGCAGGACGTCACCCGCTTCTTCGACGGGCTCGACCTGCTCGAACCGGGCGTCACCGTCGGTCACCGCTGGCGACCGTCGCAGCCCGCCGGGCCGGACACCCCCACCGACGCCCAGGTCAGTCTGTGGGCCGGGGTCGGCATCAAGCCGTAGCGCACTTGCCGGACCCCTCCGGCGGGGCGCAGGGTGGAGGGATGAGCGGTCAGGAGGGCCCCACGCTCATCTCCTCGGTGCAGCGAGCGTTCCGGCTGATGGAAGCCGTGGGCGCCCACGAGAGCGGCGTACCGGCCAAGCAGCTGGCACGCGAGACGGGGCTGGCCCTGGGCACCACGTACCACCTGCTGCGCACCATGGTCCACGACGGCTATGTGCGCAAACTCGAGGACGGCACGTTCGTCCTGGGCGAGAGGCTGGGCGCGCTGCACGCGGGCAGCCGCGACCAGACGGCGCTCAGCAGGGTCCGTCCCACCCTCACCGAGCTGCGGGACGACCTGTCGGCCGCGGCCTATCTCACCCTCTACGAGGAGGGCGAGATCCGGGTCGCGGAGATCGTGGACGGGCCGAAGGCCCCCCGCGTGGATCTCTGGGTCGGCTTCGAGGACGCGGGACACGCGACGGCGCTGGGCAAGAGCGTGCTGCGCGAGCTGGACGCCGAGGCCCGCGCCGAGTACCTGTCCCGCCACGCGCTGAACGATCTCACCCCGCGTACCGTCACCTACCGTGCCGAGCTGCTGCGGCGCCTCGACGCCACCCCGCACCGCCCGGCCGTCACCGACATCGAGGAGTACCGGCTGGGCACCGCGTGCGTGGCGGTCCCCGTCCGCCGGGGCGACACCATCGGCTCGCTCGGCATCTCGCTGGACGTCAACCGCACGGCCTGCCTCGACGACGCCGTCACGACGCTGCTCACCACCGCGGAGCGGGTGTCCCGGGGGCTCTCGCTCACCATCTGAAATCCGGCCCCTTGTGTCGGCGCGGCCGTACCGCGTTTCCTGGATGAGACGGGCAAACCGGACAGATGTGCAGGGAGCGAGAGCGTGAGTGAGCAGGGCGTCGCAGGGCCACACGTACAGGTCGGCAGCCACGTGGCGAACGGCTGGACGGTCGTCCGGGCCGACGACGAGATCGACATCGCCTTCGCGCCGCTCGTCCGGGCCGAGGTGACACGACGCCTCGCCGACGGCCACCGGCACTTCGTGCTCGACCTGTGCGACACCCCGTTCCTCGACTCCATGGGACTCGGCATGATCGTGGCCGTGACCAAGAGCATCCGCAGCCATGACGGATCGCTGCGGATCGCCTGCTCCGACCAGCGGCTCCTGCACGTCTTCGCCCTCGGCGGCCTGGGGAGGGTCTACTCCTTCCACGACTCCGTGGCGCAGGCCGTCGCGCAGCCTCCCGGCACGGAGGGACTGGCCGGCTGGCCGCACGTACGAGCCTGACGACCGGGCCGCCGTCTCGCGCCCGGCCCTACCCCGGAAGTAATCGCCTCGCCCGGCGCGCCTCGACAGGATGGGCGACCTGGCCGCATCGCCGGGATGCGGCCCCGGAGGAGGTCGGCCATGCCCACGCCCACATCGACGCACACCCGTGCCGTGGTGGAGGAACTGCTGCGCAGGATCGGCGCGGGCGACCCCGCGCACATCGCCGAGCTGTACGCCGAACAGGGCGACTGGAGGCTCGACTGGCCCGAGGCCGAGCACGGCCGCCCCGCCACGCCGTGGATCCGTCACCGGTCCACCCGGGCGGACGCGGCGGCCCACTACCGCGAGCTCGCCGAGCACCACGTGCCCGAGCAGGCCGCCACCGAGGTGGAGCGCATCCTCGTCGACGGAAACGACGCGGTCGTACTCGGCGAGATCCGCCAGACCGCCCGCCCCACCCGACGCGCGTACCGCGCCCGCTTCGCCCTCCACCTCACCGTCGAGGACGGCCTCGTCACCCGGCACCACGTCTACGAGGACAGCCTCGCCGTCGCCCGGGCCTTCGAGCCGGCCCGGGCGTGAGGGCTCACGGGCGGACCGCACCGCCGAGGCACACTCTGACCGCCCGGGTCACCGCGCCGCCGTCACCCCCTGAGCGGGGGCCGCGGGCCCGCGGCCGGTCCCGGGGCCGAGGGCCTCCAGGATCGCCTCGACACTCTGCTTGGCGTCGCCGAAGAGCATGCCGCTGTTCTCCCGGAAGAACAGCGGGTTCTGCACGCCCGCGTAGCCGGAGGCCATCGAGCGCTTGAAGACGACGACCTGCTCCGCCTCCCAGACCCGCAGCACGGGCATGCCCGCGATCGGGCTGGCGGGGTCCTCGGTCGCCGAGGGGTTGACCGTGTCGTTCGCGCCGATGACCAGCACGACCGAGGTGTCCGCGAAGTCGTCGTTGATCTCGTCCATCTCCAGGACGATGTCGTACGGCACCTTCGCCTCGGCCAGCAGCACGTTCATGTGCCCGGGCAGTCGTCCGGCGACGGGGTGGACGCCGAAGCGCACCTCGACCCCGCGCTCGCGCAGCCGCCGGGTCAGCTCCGCGACCGGGTGCTGGGCCTGCGCCACGGCCATGCCGTAACCGGGGGTGATCACCACGGACCGCGCCCGCGCGAGCAGTTCGGCCGCCTCGTGCGCCCGGATCTCGCGGTGCTCGCCCTGCTCGTCCGCGCCGCCGGGCGGGGCCTCGATGCCGAAGCCGCCCGCGATGACGGAGAGGAAGGAACGGTTCATCGCCTGGCACATGATGTAGCTCAGATACGCGCCGGAGGAACCGACCAGCGCCCCGGTGACGATGAGCAGGTTGTTGTCGAGAAGGAAGCCGGCCGCCGCCGCGGCCCAGCCGGAGTAGCTGTTGAGCATCGAGACGACCACGGGCATGTCACCCCCGCCGATGGAGGCCACCAGGTGCCAGCCCAGGGCGAGCGCCAGCACCGTGACCGCCACCATCAGCGGAAGCCCCGGACTGACCGTGAACCAGACCGTCAGCACCGCGAACACGGCCAGCGCGCCCAGGTTGAGGGCGTTCTTGCCGGGCAGGGTCAGCGGCCGGGACTTGATCCGCGCGGACAGCTTCAGGTACGCGACCACGGAGCCGGTGAAGGTGACCGCGCCGATGAAGACGCCGATGAACACCTCGGCGTGGTGGATGCCGACGAGATCGGCGGCGATCCGGCCCCGCGAGCCGTGGGCCTCGACCTCCAGGTAGCTGTTCCAGCCGACCAGCACGGCCGCGAGGCCGACGAAGCTGTGCAGCACCGCGATCAGTTCGGGCATCTGCGTCATCTCCACGCGCCGCGCCCGCCACAGGCCCAGCGCGGCACCGATCACCGTGGCGAGCAGGATCAGCGCGACCGGCCCGGCGGAGACGCTCCGCGCCGACGCCACGACGGTGGCGACCAGGGCGAGGGCCATCCCCACGATGCCGTAGACGACGCCGGCGCGTGACGTCCGGTGCTGGGACAGACCGGCGAGGCTGAGGACGAACAGCAGGGCCGCCACCAGGTCGGCGGCGCGGGAGGCGGTCATGGACGTCATCGGGACTCGCCTCTCGAGAACATGGACAGCATGCGGCGGGTGACGGCGAAACCGCCGAAGATGTTCACGCTCGTCAGCAGGATCGCCACGAAGGACAGCACGGTGACGAGCGTGCTCTCGTGCCCGATCTGCACGAGGGCACCGATCACCACGATCCCCGAGATGGCATTGGTCACCGACATCAGCGGGGTGTGCAGGGAGTGGTGGACCTTGCCGATCACGTAGTAGCCGATGACCACCGCCAGCGCGAACACCGTGAAGTTCTCCGCCAGTTGGGCCGGAGCGAAGGCGACCAGCAGGAAGGTCGCCAGCATGCCGAGGCCGATCAGGGCGAAGCGCCCCGCCGGGCTGATCCCGGACGGCTTCGCGCCCGCCGGTGCGGCGGTGGACGTGGCCTGCGGCGCGGTGGAGGGCGGGGCGGCCGACACGGGGACCGGAGGGGGAGGCCAGGTGACGGTGCCCGCGCGGACCACGGTCACGGTCCGCTGCACCACGTCGTCGAAGTCGATGACGAGCCGGCCGTCCTTGCCGGGGGTGAGCAGCCGCAACAGGTTGGCCAGGTTGGTGCCGAACAGCTGTGACGCCTGCGCGGGCAGCCGGGACGCCAGGTCCGTGTAGCCGATGACGGTCACGCCGTTGCCGGTCACCACGCTCCGGCCCGGGACGGTCCCCTCCACGTTGCCGCCCTGTGCGGCGGCCATGTCGACGATGACGCTGCCCGGTCTCATCGCCGCCACGTCGTCGGCGGTCAGCAGGCGCGGGGCGGGCCGCCCGGGGATCAGCGCGGTGGTGATGACGACGTCCACCTCGCGGGCCTGCTCGTGGTAGAGCCGGGCCGCGGCACGGTCGTAGTCGGCCGACGTCGCCCTGGCGTAGCCGTCGGTGCTCTCCTCCTGCGCGACGTCCACCGCGAGGTACTCACCGCCCAACGACCGTACCTGGTCGGCGACTTCGGGACGGGGGTCGGTGGCGCGCACGATCGCGCCCAGACTGGAGGCGGCCCCGATGGCGGCGAGTCCCGCGACCCCGGCCCCGGCGACCAGGACCTTCGCCGGCGGTACCTTGCCGGCCGCGGTGACCTGCCCGGTGAAGAACCGCCCGAAGGCATGGGCCGCCTCGATCACCGCCCGGTACCCGGCGATGTTCGCCATGGAGCTGAGCACGTCCATCGACTGCGCCCGCGAGATCCGCGGCACCGCGTCCAGGGCGAGCACCGTGACGTCACGCGCGGCGAGCGCCGCCAGCAGCTCCGGCCGCTGCGCCGGCGCGACGAGCGCCACCAGCGTCGTTCCGGCGCGCAGCCGCGCGATCTCCTCGTCGGTCGGCGCGTCGACCTTGAGTACGACGTCCGCGGCCCAGGCATCCCCGGGACTCGCCCCCGCCTCGGCGTACGCCTCGTCACCGAACCCGGAGGCCGCGCCGGCTCCCGGCTCGACGACGACCTCGTACCCGAGGCCGAGCAGCAGGCGGACCGTCGAGGGCGTCGCGGCGACGCGCGTCTCCCCGGGCGAGGACTCGGCGACGACGCCGACGCGTTGAGGTGGGTGGTGAGCGGGTTGCTGTCCAGTCATGGCCACTCTCTCGTCGAGGCGTTGTTGCCGGGTTCCGTACCCAGAGGAGGAGGGCGAGGCACCGGGAACACGGATTCCGGACCGCCTGCGGCCGCATCCCGGAGGAGGGCCGGAGGCGTGCGTGCGAGAGAGAGGGCCGACGTCGCGCGGGCGCCGCTGGTCAGGGGCCGGTCCGCCCCAGCACCTCCGCGACGAGCCGCCGCGTGTACGCGGCGTCGAGCCCGTCCGGGCGGAAGAGGATGCGGTACATCAAGGGGGCGACGACGCGGTCCATGACGGTCTCGACATCCGGCGTGTCGTCCCCGCGTCCGGCCGCGCGGGCGAGAACGGTCCCGAGCTGCTCGGCGGCGTAGGCGGAGCACTGGCCGGCGTTGCCGCCGTCCGGGTCGCCGAGCAGGGCGTCGCGGATGTAGGCGCGGCCGGTGGGGGAGGCCATCTCGTCGAGGAACTGCTCGGCCCACGCCGTCAGGTCGGCGTGCAGGGCGCCGTGGTCCTGGGGGGCGGTGTCGGGGCGGAGGCGTTCGACCGCGACGTCCGACAGCAGTTCTTGCAGGTCCCCCCAGCGCCGGTAGATCGTCGACGGCGTCACGCCCGCACGCCGGGCGACCAGCGGTACGGTCAGGGCGTCCCGCCCCACCTCCGACGCCAGCTCGCGCACGGCGGCGTGCACCGCTGCCTGGACCCGGGCGCTGCGCCCGCCCGGGCGCGCCATCTGCCTGCTCATGGCAGCCACCCTAAAGCAAAGTCATTGCGTCTAGGGGGTCGGTGCTCGTTCACGCGGCGGGTGCGAGCCCGCGGGCGGGCCGGGTCTGTTCGTAGGCGTGCCCGGCCCGCAGGAGGACCCGCTCGCCGAGCGGTCGTCCTAGCAGCTGCATGCCGATGGGCAGTCCCGTCGTGTCGTGGCCGACCGGCAGGGACAGGGACGGCACGCCGGTGATGTTGGCGGGGGACGACAGGCGTACGTAGGCGTCCGACACGGCCTCGGCCGTGCCGTCGGCCCAGGTGATCGTCTCCTGACCGGCCCGGACGGCGGTCGTCGGGACGCTGGGGGCGGCGATCAGGTCGACCTCCTGGAACATGGCCGCCCATTCCCGCCGCATGAGGGTGCGGGCGCGCTGGGCGCGCAGGTAGTCCCCGGCGGGCATCAGTTCACCGGCCTCGAGCAGGACGCGGACGTCGGCCTGGTACAGCTCGGGGACGGTGCGCAGCGTGCGCTCGTGGTAGGCGGTGGCCTCGGGCACCATCAGGCCCCACTGGGTGGCCTGGATGTAGCGGGTCATCGGGATCTCGACCTCCACGAGGCGTGCCCCGAGTTCTTCGAGCCGGTCGATCGCGTCCCGGACGGCGGCCTCCACCTCCGGGTCGACGTGGTCGAAGTAGTAGGTCCGCGGCACGCCGACGCGCAGCCCCGTGAGGTCGGTGCCCGCGTCCGGCCGGTACCGCGCGGCGGGTGCGGTGAGGGAGGCGGGGTCACGGGGGTCGTGCCCGGTCAGGGTGCCCAGCACCAGGGCGGCGTCCTCGACGGTGCGGGTGATGGGGCCGACGTGGTCCAGTGACCAGGACAGGGACGTGACGCCGTGCCGGGGGACGAGCCCGTACGTCGGCTTGAGGCCGACGACCCCGTTCAGCGCGGCGGGCACCCGGATCGACCCACCGGTGTCGGTGCCCAGGGCGAAGGTGGCGGCACCCGCGGCCACGGCGACGGCGGACCCGCCGCTGGACCCGCCGGCCACCCGGCCGGTGTCCCACGCGTTGCTGGTCTGCGGGGTGGTCAGCCCGTAGGCGAACTCGTGGGTGTGGGTCTTGCCGACCAGGACCGCGCCGGCCGCCTCCAGCCGGGCGGCGACGGTGCTGTTCGCCTCCGCGCGGTGGCCGGCGCGGACCCGCGAACTGGCCGAGGTCGCGATGCCGGCGACATCGATGAGGTCCTTCAGGCCCATCGGGACGCCGTGCAGCGGGCCGCGGTGGCGGCCGGCCGCGATGTCCTTCTCGGCCGCGCGCGCGGCCCGGCGGGTGTGCTCCGCGGTGACGGTGACGTAGGCCTGGAGGTGCGGCTCCGTCCGCGCGACGCGGTCCAGGACGGAGTCCGCCAGCTCGACGGGGGACAGGTGCCGGGTCCGGACGGCGTCGGCGGCCGCGGCGAGGGTCAGTTCATACGGCTGCATCGTGCGTCTCCTCTTCCGCGCGGTAGGCGGGGGCGGGCGGGGTGTCGGCGAAGTCCAGCTCCCGCAGGAGGGCGACGACGGAGTGGATGTGATGGGCGGTGGCCGCGACCGCGGCATGGCGGTCCGCGGGCAGCGGGAGCCCGGCGCGGGCGGCCCAGCGGGCCGCCTCCGGCGGGGTGGGTTCGGCAGAGGGCACGGGTGTTCTCTCCTCGGGGAGGGGGAGTGGGCCGGAACTCGGCACTCAAAAGCTAAATGTTTGCGTTAGGTGGACTGTAGGTCCTACTGTGGCTAAACGCAAACACATTGCCTTTAGCGCCGAGGGGGCGCTTCCCGCGCCCACCGACCGCACCCCGAAGGAAGCGACCGATCATGAGCACCGCTCCGTCCGCCCATCAGACCGCCACCCCGTACTGGACGGTGGGGGACGTCCTCGTGCACCGCATCGACGAGGTGGCCCTGCCGGCCGCCACCGGACCCTGGCTGCTGCCCGACGCCACCCCGGACCTCGTGGCCGGGCAGCCTTGGCTGCGTCCCCACTTCGCCGACGACGAGGGCACCCTGCGCATCGACAGCCACAGCTTCGCGTTCACCGTCGGCGGCTCGCGCGTCCTGGTGGACACCGGCATCGGCAACGGCAAGGAGCGGGCCAACCCCGCCTGGCACGACCTGCGCACCGACTTCCTCCAGCGCCTCACCGCCGCCGGATTCCCCCCGGACTCCGTCGACCTGGTGATCCTCACCCACCTGCACGCCGACCACGTCGGCTGGAACACGCGGCAGGAGAACGGGAAGTGGGTTCCCACCTTCCCGAACGCCCGCTATCTGACCTCCCGGACCGAGCGGGAGTTCTGGGCCGGGTACGCCATGGAGGAGGCGCGCAGGCAGATGTTCCGCGACTCCGTGTTCCCGGTGGAGGAGGCGGGCCTGCTCGACCTCGTCGACATCCCCGCCGACGGCCTGGAGGTCGTCCCGGGCCTGCGCCTGATCCCCACCCCCGGGCACACGCCCGGCCACCTCGCCCTGGAGCTGACCAGCCGCGGCCGGACGGCCCTGATCACCGGCGACTGCATCCACCACCCCGTTCAGCTCGCCCACCCCGCCGTCGGAGCCTGCGTCGACATCGACCCCGAACGGTCCGAGGCGTCCCGCCGCGAGCTGCTCGGCTCGCTCGCCGACACGGGCACCCTCGTCCTGGGCACCCACTTCGCGCCGCCCACCGCCGGGCGCGTCGTCACCCACGAGGACGCCTACCGGCTGCTGCCCGTCCCCGCCGGTTCCGCCCGGCTTCGGTGAGGGCGAGCACGCCCGGGAGGCGACGGCGCTCAGGTGAGCCTGGCGGCCACGGCGTCGAGCACCCAGTCGAGACCGGCCGCGAAGGACTCCTCGGCGTCCACGTGCGTGCCGTCGTGCACGGCCTTGGCCAGCGCCGGGAAGCGGCCCGTGGCCAGCATCCGCGTCACGTGGGGTCCCCGGGCGCGCTGCCACTCGGACTTGGACAGGCCGGTGGTCCGCTCGGCCCGCAGGTCCGCGATCTCGCGCCTGATCGCGCCGGTGAAGTAGGCGCTGACCGTCTCCACGGCGCGCATGACGGTGTCGACGTCGGCGAGGCCGTCGAGGGCGGCCAGCGTCGCCTCGGTCACGGCGAGGCCGTTCGGGCCCAGGGCCGGCCGGCCGCCGAGCAGATCGGCCAGCCAGGGGTGCCGCAGAGCGGCCTGCCGGGTGCGGTGGGCGAGGACGCTCAGCGCCTCCCGCCAGTCACCGGGCCGCTCCTCGGGCAGGATCTCGGCGTACACCGCATCCACCATCAGGTCGAACAGCTCGTCCTTGGTGGAGATGTAGCCGTACAGCCGCATCGGGCCGGCGTCCAGCCGGGCGGCGACCTTGCGCACGGACACGGCCGCCAGCCCGCCCTCGTCGGCGAGCGCGACCGCGGCGGCGACGATCCGCTCCCGGTCGAGCGGCACAGGGCGGTTCGGCGGCTCCGGCCGGTCCCAGACAGTCATGCCCCCACCGTACTGTTGCGATACGGCGTAGGACACCAATACGGTGTATCGGCATGAGACAACGTATCGCTGTGGTCGGTGGCGGCCCCGCAGGACTTGCCTTCGCCCGCGTGCTGCACCGCCACGGCCACCCCGTCACCGTCCTCGAACGCGATCGGGCCCCCGACGCCCGCCCCCCGGGCGGCACGCTCGACCTGCACCAAGGGCTGGGCCAGCTGGCCATGGACAAGGCGGGGCTGCTCGCGGAGTTCCAGGCGCTGTCCCGCCCCGAGGGGCAGGCCATGCGCATCCTGGACCCGGACGGGACCGTGCTGCGCGACTGGCGACCGGGTCCGGACGACCGGGCCAACCCGGAGATCGACCGCGGGCAACTCCGCGACCTGCTGCTCGGCCCCCTCGACGTCCGATGGGGGCGGGGCGTCGCGAAGGTGGTGCCGGGGGCCCGGGACGGCGTACGGGTCCACTTCGAGGACGGGCGGCAGGAGACGTACGACCTCGTGGTCGGCGCGGACGGCGCCTGGTCCCGCACCCGCCCGGCGGTCTCGCCGGTGACGCCGCACTACACCGGTGTCACCGCGATCGAGACCTCCCTGGACGACGTCGACACCCGCCACCCCGACCTCGCCCGGCTGGTCGGCGACGGTTCCCTGGCCGTGTACGGCGTGCACCGGGCGATCGTCGCCCAGCGCGGCAGCGGCGGCCACGTCAAGGCGTACGCCCAGTTCCGCGCGCCGCTGGACTGGCACGCCCACCTGGACCTGACCGACGCCGAAGCCGTGCGGGCGGACCTGCTGACCCGGTTCGACGGCTGGAGCGCGCCCGTCCTCGGCCTCCTGCGCCACGGCACCGCCTTCGTCCACCGCCCCCTGCACGTCCTGCCCGTGGCCCACACCTGGACCCATGTCCCCGGGGTGACGCTCCTGGGCGACGCCGCCCATCTGATGCCTCCCCTGGGGGCGGGCGCGAACCTCGCCCTGCTGGAGGGCGCCGAACTCGCCGAGTCCCTCGCCGCCGGCCCCGCGGACCCGGACGGGGCCGTCCGCGCCTTCGAGGAACGGATGTGGGCACGGGCCGAACGGTGGGCGAGGATCACGGCGGCCGGACTGGAACGCCTCGTCGGCCCGGACCCCGCCGCGGCCCTCGCCGTCTTCGACCGGGTCCAGCCGTCCCGTTGAGCGGCGGCCGCTTCGGCCGCCGCTCTCGCGTCAGCCGGTGGGCCCGCCGAACCACCGGGAGAGGTGCCGCTCCAGGTCCCGCCGGTCGTCACCGATCCAGGCGACGTGGCCGTCCGGGCGCAGCAGCACGCACGGGACGTCCAGCGCCGCGGTGGGGTCCGCGAGGTGATCGACCCGGTCCGACCAGGCGCCGGCGGTCAGGCGTCCGGTGCGGTCCAGGAGCAGGCCGCGACCGCGGTGCAGCAGACCGTAGAGGTGACCCTGCGCCGTCTCGATGTCCGGCAGGCGGCGGCCGAGCAGGTCGGGGCCCTCGCCGAGGTCGTAACGGATGCCGGTCGCGGTGATCTTCTCGGTGAGGCGGCGGTTCACCTCGTCGATGTCCATCAGCTCGGTGAGCAGCCTGCGCACGGCCCGCGGGCCCGGTTCGGCGGAGTGCAGTTCCATCTGCGCCCGGGTGTTGTCCAGCACGTCCGCGGCGACCGGACGGCGTTCGGCCTCGTAGGTGTCCAGCAGGGCCTCCGGCGCCCGGCCGCGGATCCGCGCGGCCAGTTTCCAGCCCAGGTTGAAGGCGTCCTGAAGGCCCAGGTTGAGGCCCTGCCCGCCGGTGGGCGGGTGGATGTGCGCCGCGTCCCCGGCCAGCAGCACCCGGCCGATCCGATAGTGCTCGGCCAGCCGGGTGGCGTCGCCGAAGCGGGACAGCCAGCGCGGGGAGTGCACGCCGAAATCGGTACCGGCGACGGCGTGCAACTGCTGCCGGAAATCGTCGAGGGTGGGTGGCTCCGCGCGGTCGCCGACCCCCGCGGCGGGGACCACGACGCTGTAGACCCCCGCGCCGAAGGGCCGCAGCCAGAACCGCTGCTGCGTCGCGCGGACCCGGGCCACCCCGGCGGCGATCTCCTCCTGGGGCACACCCACTTCCATCTCGCCCATCAGCGTCTCGTTGCGCGAGGGCTCGCCCGGGAAGCCGACGCCCAGCAGTTTGCGCACCGTACTGCGCCCGCCGTCACAGCCGACGAGACAGCGCGCACGCAGCCGTTCACCGTCGGCCAGCTCCACAGTGACACCCTCGTCGTCCTGCTCGAAAGCGGCGACCGCGCCCCCGCGCCGGACCCGCGCGCCCAGGGCGACCGCGTGTTCTTCGAGGAGCCGGACGAGGACCGGCTGCGGGAGGCCCAGCAGATAGGCGTACGAGGAGTCCAGGCCCGTGGGTGCGGGCGCGGGGATGGCGGCGAAGAGCCCGCCGGCCGGACGTCGTCTGCCGTGCCGGAGGAGGCGGTCCAGCAGTCCGCGCATGGCCATCAGCTCGATGCTGCGCATGTGCAGAGCGACGATGCGGACGAACGACGCGGGTTCGGTGTCCTTCTCCAGGACGAGTACCCGCACCTCGTGCAGCCGCAGTTCGGCGGCCAGCATCGCGCCGGTCGGCCCGCAGCCGGCGATGATCACGTCGAAGTCGTGCCCGGCCGTGTCGTCCGACGACGGCTCGGCGGTGAACTGCCCAGAGTCCATGGGTGTGGCCTTTCGGGAGTGCCTTGGGGTCGAGGCGCTCCCGGCGACACCTGCGTCAGTCGCCGGCCATGACGGGAAGGGGGAGCACCCACGTCGATACAGCGTTCATGGGTCTCACCTCCTCGGGCGGTGTCACGGTCCAGCGCAAGCTACCGGGGCGGGCGTCACCCCGTCCAATCCTTTTCGATGACTTTCGGGCCCGGCGACGGTCGTATCCGGTAGGCACACCCAGCACCCGGCACACCTGCCACAGGAGGGACAGACCGATGTCATCAAGCCTCATGGTCGACTTCATCATCTCGCTCGACGGCTACGCCTCCGCGGAGGGCTGGCCCGGCTTCTGGGGCATGGAGGGCCCCGAGTACCTCGCCTGGCTCGACGGGGACGCCGAGAAGCAGCACACCAGCCTCATGGGGGCCACGACGTACCGGCTGATGTCCGGATTCGCCCGCGAGATGCCCGACGACCCCGGGTTCGCCTGGCTGACCGAGATGCCCAAGGTGGTGTTCTCCTCGACCCTCCGGCCCCCGTTGTCCTGGGCCAACACGGAACTGGTCCAGGGTGACGCCGTCCCGGCCGTGCGGGACATGAAACGGGACGGGACGCGGCCCCTGCGCACCCTCGGCAGTCTCAGCCTGAGCCGGTCGCTGCTCGAAGCCGGTCTGGTCGACCGCTTCCGCGTGGTCGTCTTCCCGGTCATCACCGGCGCGACCGGCAAGGAGCGGATCTTCGACGCGTACCCGGACGTCACCCTCGACCTCGTCGAGAGCCGCACCTTCGACGGCCGGCTCCAGTTGCTGGAGTACGTTCCCACGATCGTGGACGGACCGCCCTCGGCCGGCGACCGAGGCGAGTCCTAGACGGCCCAACTCGGCCGGAAGAAGCCCGCGTTGGTCTGGGCCAGCATGCCGCGGCCCCGTATTGTCGGTGGTGGCCGGCGACGGAACTCCCCCCACTCACCGCCTCCGGGAGGCCATGGTGAACGTTCGCACCCGTATATCGGCGATCATCGGCACGCTGGGACTCGTCGGGTCCCTGACCCTGGCCACGGCATCCGCCGACGAGCCCCCAGCCCCGGGCGACGCGGCGCAGGTCGCGCTCACCGAGGTGGCCCGGGCCCAGAACCCGACGGCCGGAACCGCGGGACCGAAGGACACGGTGTGGATCGCCGAACGCGCGGGCACCGTCCGGGTCCTCGACGGCGACGGACTCGGCGCACCCGTGCTCGACATCTCCGACGAGACCACCACCGACGGCGAACGCGGCCTGCTCGGCCTGGCGTTCGACCAGGACTTCGCACACCTCTACCTCTCCTACACCGACCTCCAGGGCACCAGCACCATCGACGAGTTCGCCGTCCAGGACGGCACCGTCCGGGAGGACACCCGCCGTACCGTCCTCACCCAGGAGCAGCCCGAGTCCAACCACAACGGCGGCGACATCAGGTTCGGCCCCGACGGCCACCTCTACATCGCGTTCGGCGACGGAGGGGGCGGCGGCGACCCCGAGGGCAACGGCCAGAAGCTCGACACCCTGCTCGGCAAGCTGCTGCGGATCGACCCCCAGGGCGGCGACCCGTACGCGATCCCGGAGGACAACCCCTTCGTCGGCGCCCCGAACGCCAGGGGCGAGATCTGGGCCTACGGCCTGCGCAACCCGTGGCGGTTCTCCTTCGACTCGGCAACGGGCGACCTGTTCATCGGCGACGTCGGCCAGAGCGACTGGGAGGAGATCGACCGGGCGCCCGCGAGCAGCGCGGGCGGCGAGAACTACGGCTGGTCGCAGATGGAGGGCACCCACCCCTTCCGCGGCGGCACCGAACCCGCGAACCACGTTCCGCCGATCCACGAGTACGACCGCACCGGCCTCGGCTGCTCGGTCACCGGCGGATACGTGTACCGCGGCGAGGCGATCGCGGACCTCACGGGCCAGTACGTCTACAGCGACTACTGCGACGGCACCCTGCGCTCCCTGGAGATCGACAACGGCGAGGTGACCGCCGAGCACGACCTCGGGGTGAACGGCGGAGAGGTCGTGTCCTTCGCCCAGGACGGCGACGGCGAGCTGTACGTCCTCGCCATCGGGGGTACGGTTTCCCGCGTCGACCCGGCGTGATCACGGCACCGGCCTGACCACCCGGGCCCGCGTCTCGGAAGGAGACCCGCCCCCGTGAAGATCACCGCTGCCGATGTCGTCGTCACCAGCCCAGGGCGCAACTTCGTCACCCTGCGCATCACCACCGAGGACGGGCTCACCGGCCTCGGCGACGCCACCCTCAACGGACGTGAACGGGCCGTCGAGGTCTACCTGCGCGAGCACGTGGCCCCCTTGCTGCTCGGGCGGGACGCGCACGCCGTCGAGGACACCTGGCAGTACCTGTACCGGGGCGCGTACTGGCGCCGGGGCCCGGTCACCATGGCGGCCGTCGCCGCCGTGGACACCGCGCTGTGGGACATCAAGGGCAAGGCGGCGGGCATGCCCGTCTACCAACTCCTCGGCGGTGCCTGCCGCACCGGCGCCCTCGCCTACGGCCACGCCTCCGGCCGGGACATACCCGAACTGCTCGACTCGGTGCGCGCGCACCTGGCGGACGGCTTCCGGGCCGTCCGCATCCAGAGCGGCATCCCCGGCCTCGACTCCGTGTACGGCGTCGCCGCCTCCGCCGCGGGCGGCGGGGAGCGCTACGACTACGAGCCCGCCCGGCGCACCGGCACCGCCCACCCGCGTCCCACCGAGGAGACCTGGGACACCCGCGCCTACCTGCGCCACATGCCCACTGTGTTCGAAGCCGTCCGGCACACCTTCGGCCCCGAACTCCCGCTGCTGCACGACGGACACCACCGCATGACGCCCATCCAGGCGGCCCGGCTCGGCAAGGACCTGGAACCCTACGACCTCTTCTGGCTGGAGGACCCGACACCGGGCGAGGACCAGCGGGCCCTGCGGCTGATCCGGGAACACACCACCACGCCCCTGGCCATCGGGGAGGTCTTCAACTCCGTCCACGACTACACCACGCTGCTCCAGGAACGGCTGATCGACTACGTCCGCTCGGCGGTGACGCACACCGGCGGCATCACCGCCGTACGCAAACTGCTCGACATGGCCGCCGTGTACGGCATCAGGTCCGGCATGCACGGCCCGACCGACATCTCACCCGTGGGCATGGCGGCCGCCCTCCACCTCGACCTCGCCGTGCACAACTTCGGCATCCAGGAGTACATGCGCCACGCCCCCGAGACCCTGGAGGTGTTCCGCACCTCCTACCGCTTCGAGGACGGCCTCCTGCACCCCGGCGACGCCCCCGGTCTCGGCGTCGAACTCGACGACGAGGCGGCGGCCCGCTTCCCCTACGAGCCCGCCTACCTGCCCGTGAACCGCCTCGGGGACGGCACGGTGCACGACTGGTGAGACCCGGGACACCCGGGGCGCGTGGCACAGTGGAAAGGCTCCGTCGTCCCGTCGTCCCGCAGAAGGTCCCCGTCGCATGCGTCTGCTGCTCATCAGGCACGGCCAGACCCCGTCCAACCTCAAGCACCTCCTGGACACGGCCGAGCCGGGCCCCGGTCTGACCGCCCTCGGCCAGGAACAGGCGGCGGCGCTGCCCGAGGCGCTGGCGTCCGAGCAGATCGACGCGCTGTACGCGTCGACGCTCGTACGCACGCAGCTGACCGCCGCCCCGCTGGCCTCGGCGACCGGCCTCGAGGTCCGGATCCGGGCCGGTATCCGGGAGCTGACCGCCGGCGACCTGGAGATGCGCGGTGACGACGAAGCGGCGCACACCTACATGCACACCGCGTTCGCCTGGTCCGCGGGGGACGTACGGCTGCGGATGCCCGGCGGCGAGAACGGGGTGGAGGCACTCGACCGGTTCGACGCCGTCGTCGCCGAGGCCCACGAGACCGGTGCGCGGACCGCGGCGCTGGTCAGCCACGGCGCCGCGATCCGCATGTGGGCCGCGGCGCGCGCCGACAACGTGGACGTCGACTACGCCAAGCGCCACCCCCTGGCGAACACCGGAATCGTCATCGTCTCCGGCTCGCCCGGGCAGGGATGGCGAGCGCTGCGCTGGGAGGGCGAGTCCCTGGGACCCGTGCCCCTCGCGCCGGGCCCGAACGACCCCACGGGAGCCACCGTGACGGAGTCCAGCCCAGGGCGGTGAGGAACTCCCGCACGCCGCGACCGGACCTCCCACCGGCGTCCTGACCTCGGGTACAACCATTCGGTTCACCGTGAGTCGTATGCATGAGGCGCACGGTGCGCCTCATGCATCAGGAGGAAACGCACGTGCCCCTGGCCCGATCGACCCGACGCCGACTTCTCGTCGCCGTCACCACCGTCCTCACCGTCACCGGCGGTGCCCTGTCCGTGCCCGTCTCGGCCGCCCACGCGACGGTGACGGCGGACGCGGCGGCCACCGACGCCGTCCTCATGCCCTTCCTGAAGAACGCGAAGCTGGTCGACGCCGGTCTGACCGGCTTCGTGACCATGTCCGACGCGTCCCTCG
Organism: Streptomyces sp. NPDC102490; assembly: GCF_044765285.1. Lineage (NCBI taxonomy): Bacteria > Bacillati > Actinomycetota > Actinomycetes > Kitasatosporales > Streptomycetaceae > Streptomyces > Streptomyces sp. NPDC102490. The sequence continues at coordinate 283,757 of NZ_JBIWJU010000004.1, read as the reverse complement.
ACAAGCGCTGGACGCGGTACACGGGCGGTGCCGGGAGCGGATATTCGAACCGGACCTACCTGCGCTCTTCGCGGACGGCGGACTACCTGGTCTTCGTGGGCCGCTGGGGAATCCAGCAGCGCAACCTCAAGACCCTGTCGTCGTCCGACGTCTTCGTCGGGGATCTGCCCGGTGAGCCCCGCTACGCCGGCTCGGCGGCGGACGCCGTCTTCACCACCGTCGAGACCGACGGCGCCCTCACCCTGCGCCAGCACCCCGAGGGCGGGGCCGCGCGGACCGTGACCGGGCTGCCGGCCGGTGCGAAGGGCCTCTCGGTCGCCCCGGCCACCCCGGACGACGCCCTGCTCACCTTCACCGACGGGGCGCAGAAGAAGTGGGCGCTCATCGACCTCGCCGCGGGCGCCGTCCACGAGGTGCACGACCGGACCCCCGGCGCCACCGGAGGAGACATCGCCGTCTCCGGGACACACGTCGTCTGGACCGAGAACGACAACTCGCAGAACCCCGCGGTGTTCCTCCTGGACCGTGCCACCGACGAGGTCAGGCAGATCCCGGTCCCGCACGCGTACGCGAGCGACCTCCACGTGGGCCTCGTCGGCGGCTGGGTCGTCTACGGGGAGGCCGGCGGCCTTGCCTCCGGCGAGAAGAACCCGCTGCACGCGGTGACCGCGTACGACCCGGGCACCGGGCGGTCGGTGAAGCTGCTCGACCACCTGACGTCGTCCGCCGCCGCTCCCGACGGCCTGTACGTGCGCGGGGGCAGCGTCGCCGACGGCGAGGGCCTGTACAAGATCACCACGGGCGGTGACGGGGCACCCGTCGTCACCCAGGTGGCAAGCGCGGGAGCACCCACGAAGGTCGAGATCACCGGCAACACCGTGCCCGGGGTCGTCGACCTCGACGAGAACGGCGGATCGGCGTCCCTGCGCTGGGACCTGTCCCGGAGCAGCGTGGAGGCGCGGATCACGCTCCGCCACGTACGGACCGGGAAGGCCGTCGTCGTCACCGAGACCCACCCGTCCACCCCCTCCGTCACGCTGGACTGGAACGGCGGCTACATCGGCGACGGTTTCGAGGCCGCCCCCAACGGCGCCTACACCTGGGAAGTGGTCGCCGAGCCGCTCAACGGCATCGGTCCGGTCGCCACCGCCGACGGGACCTTCACCGTCACCCGCAGGGCGCAGCCGCACGACTTCAACGACAACGGCACCCCCGACGTGCTCGCGCGGGACACCGCCGGCCGGCTCTGGCGCAGCGACACCTACTACAGCACCCGCATGAACGACGGGCAGTTGACGGAGGGTGAGGACAAGGCCCTCGTCGGCGGCGGCTGGAACGTCTACGACCGTATCGAGGCCACCGGCGACCTCGGCGGCACGCCGGTGGGCGACCTGGTCGCCCGCGACGCGTCCGGCGTCCTGTGGCTGTACCAGGGCAACGGCCGCGGCGGCTTCGCCTCCCGGACCAGGGTCGGCGGCGGCTGGCAGGTCTACGACAGGATCACGGGCGGATCCGACGTCACCGGAGACGGCAGGAACGACCTCCTCGCCACCGACCGCTCCGGTGTCCTGTGGCTCTACCCCGGTACCGGCAAGGTCGCCGCACCCTTCTCCGCCCGCAAGCGGATGGGCGGCGGCTGGGGCGTCTACAACGACCTGACGGCCGTCGGGAACATCGCGGGAGCGGCAGCCGGGGACCTGGTGGCCCGGGACAAGGACGGGGTCCTCTGGCTCTACCTGGGCAAGGGCGACGGCACGTTCGCCGCCCGTACGCGGATCGGTGGCGGATGGGGGCCGTACACCCACCTCGTCGCCGTCGGCGACGCCGACCGCGACGGTCGGAACGACCTCATCGCCCTCAGCCCGACCGGCAACTACCTCTACCGGGGCACGGGTTCGTGGAAGGCGCCGTTCCTCGGCCGCCAGGTGATGGGCCTCGACAGCCCGGGCAACGCCCAGCAGCCCATCGTCTGACGCGGCGAGGGAAAGGAGCGGGCGGGGGAGGAAGAGGGGCGGCCCCCGCCCTACCCTCGCCCCTCCCGGCGGAGCGTGGTGCCGCCGGCCGACCCGGACGGCAGGCTTCCGTGCCGTCCGCGGTCGGTCTCGTCCTGTACGAGCAGGGAGAGGAGCGAGGCCACGGTCAGGCCCGCTTCCGCGGGGTGGCGCAGGACCCGGTCCGGCTGGATGCGGTAGGTGTTGGTGCGCCCGTCCCGGGTGTGGGAGAGGTAGCCGTCCTGTTCGAGGTCGGAGATGATCCGTTGGACGGCGCGCTCGGTGAGCCGGCAGCGCAGGGCGATGTCACGGATCCGGATGTTCGGGTTGTCGGCGATGGCCGCCAGCACCCGCGCGTGGTTGGTGACGAACGTCCATCCGGTGTGAGATTCAGGTACTTCCACCATGCGCTGCATTCTACGTAGCACCTTGCGTGAAACCAGATACATGACATACTTTTCGTGCTACAGGCTGCGTGCGTCGGTGGGACCGCGTGTGGGAGACACGGGAGGGACCTGAAGGTGTCTTGGCATGAGGCGGTCACGGGGCGTACGGGCGAGGTCGACGCCGGCCTGCCGCAGGGCCTGGACCAGGTCGCGGTGGATCAGTACGCGGGGCGCGGCGCCCGGGTCGTCACCGCGCGGGGCGCGTGCGACATGAGTTCGATCGGGCCCCTGGCGGAGGCGCTGGGCGTCGCGGCCCAGGAGCATCCGAAGGTCGTCCTGGACGCTTCCGGCATCACCTTCGCGGACTCGAGCCTGCTGAACCTGCTGATCCTCACCCGTCGAGCGGTCGACCTCCGCGTGGCCGCGCCGCCGCAGCAGATGCGGCGCCTGCTGGAGATCACCGGAGTCGACGGGGTCATCGAGGTGCGGGCGACGGTGGACGAAGCGGCCGCCTGCTAGAACTCCTGCGGCGACGGTCACCCCCAGGTAGGCCGGACGCGGCGATGCCCCCGGCCCGCGGACGCGGACACGGAACCGCGGTCGGGAACAGCGGGCCCGGCCCCCGCTGTTGCACGGGCGGAGGGGCCGGCGTTCTTTCCGGGACCGCCGTGCCCCCGCCGTACCCGCGCGAGACGTATGTCTGCAGGAGGACTCTTTTCATGACGAACCGACCCTTGACGCTCATGGCCGTGCACGCCCACCCCGACGACGAGGCCACCGGAACCGGCGGTGTGCTGGCCCGGTATGCGGCGGAGGGTGTCCGCACGGTACTGGTGACGTGTACCGACGGCGGTTGCGGTGACGGACCGGGGGGCGTCAAGCCGGGCGATCCGGGACACGATCCGGCGGCCGTCGCGCGGATGCGCCGTCAGGAACTCGAGGAGAGCTGCGAGGTCCTGAAGATCAGCGATCTGGAGATGCTGGACTACGCCGACTCCGGAATGGTGGGCTGGCCGAGCAATGACGCCCCCGGGTCCTTCTGGCGGACCCCGGTAGAGGAAGGCGCCGCGAGACTCGCGGAACTGATGCGGCACTACCGGCCCGATGTGGTCGTCACCTACGACGAGAACGGCTTCTACGGCCACCCCGACCACATTCAGGCCCACCGCATCACGATGGCGGCCCTGGAGATGACGGAGCTGACGCCGAAGGTCTACTGGACGACGATGCCCCGCTCGATGATGCAGCGGTTCGGCGAGATCATGCGCGAGTTCGGTGCGGAGATGCCGGAGCCGGACCCCGCGGAGGCCGCCGCGATGGCCGAGATCGGACTCCCCGACGACGAGATCACCACCTGGGTCGACACCACCGCGTTCAGCGGTCAGAAGTTCGACGCGCTGGCCGCGCACGCCAGTCAGGGCGAGAACATCTTCTTCCTCAGGATGGGCAAGGAGAGGTTCGGCGAGTTGATGGGCATGGAGACCTTCGTCCGGGTCCGGGACACCACCGGCGCGGCCGTACCGGAGAACGACCTCTTCGCCGGACTGCGCTGACCCGGCCGACTGCCCGCCGCCCACGTTCCGGCGAGGGCGGCCCGCAGCCGACCGGTCACCGTGTCGGGACAGGGCGTCGCGGACCGTACCGCCGCCACCTTCGTACCGGACCGCCCGTCACCGCTCCCCGGCGCCCCGCTGGGTGAAGCGCCTGGTGAACCGCAGTGACTGGTCGAATATGTCCTCGACCTGCCCAGCGGCCAGGCCGTACCAGCCGTGGTCCGCGCCCGGCACGGTACGGAGGTGCACCGACGCGCCCAGCTCGTCCAGCCGCGCGGCGAGATCCCGGCTGTGCGAGCACGCGACCATGGTGTCCTCCTCGCCGTGGACGAGGAGGAAGGGAGGCGCGCCCGGGTGGGCGTGCGCCAGGGGACTGGCCTCCCACGCCCGGTCCGGGCAAGCCGCCGGGGCTCCACCCAGCAGCAGCGCCTCCGGCGTGGTGGACGACTGCGGGTCGTACGGGCCGCGGGCGGTGGTCAGATCGGCCGGCCCGTACCAGACGACGGCGGCGACCGGGGCCGGTCCGGCGCGCTGGGTGAGCGCCAGGAGGGAGGACAGGTGCCCGCCGGCCGATTCACCCCACACCACCGTGCGACCGACGTCCAGACCCAGCTCGGCGGCGCGCAGACCGAGCCAGCGCAGCGCGGCGCGAAGATCGTCGAGAGGTGCGGGGAAGGGCGCCTCGCCGCTCAGCCGGTAGTCGACGCAGGCGACGGCGATACCCGCCGCGGCGATCCGCGCGAACGGTCCGGGAGCCCAGTCCCGGGTCCGCAGGCCCATGTCGTCCCGGCGGCCGCGGAGCCAGGCGCCGCCGTGCACGAACAGCACCAGGGGAAGCGCCTCCTCCCGCTCGGTGTTCCCAGGCAGCCAGAGGTCCAGTTCCAGCGGCCGGCTTCCGGCGCGTTCGGCGAACGGGACGCCCCGCAGCACCCGGGTGCCCGACTCGTGGCGGGCCGCGGGAGGCAGGGGCGCGACGTCCGGATGCGGCGCGGCGATCAGCTCGCGCAGGGAGCGGCGCCCGGCGGTCACGGGGTGCGCCACTGGTGGTCGGGCAGGAACCGCACGTCGAACTTCCGCGGCACGGTGGCGAATCGTTCCGGCTCGGGCACATAGGGCTCGGGCGGCAGTCCGAGGGCTTCGGCGGGCGTACCGAGATTCTCGAAGAAGCGCTCGAAGGTGCCGCCCGGTCCTGCGGCGACCCCGACGACCTGGCTGTGGTGGCGTTCCATGCGGTAGGCGTGCCGGCAGTTCTTGGGCACGAAGCCGAAGTCACCGGGCGTGAGCAGCTTCTCCTGCTGCCCGCCCTCGGTGTCCTCGACGAACAGCCGCACCGCGCCCTGGGTGATGTAGAAGACCTCGTGGGTGTCGGTGTGCAGATGGGCCGGGATGATGTCGCCCTTGGGGCCCTCGACGGTGAAGAAGTTGAAGGTGTTCTCGGTCTGCTCCCCGCCGGCGTAGATGGTGATCAGGTCGCCGAACAGGTGGGCGCGGTCTCCCTCGCCCTTCTCGATGAAGTACGGCTTGCCCGGTTCGGCGGGGATGCGCGAGGCGCGCCGGTAGCGTGTGGCGTACTCGATGGTCATGGCTCTCCCGTGTCGGCGACAGTGCAATGTCAGGTAGCCTGACACAACGGGTCGCCGACCGCCAAGTGGGCCGACGGACCGGCCCGCAGCGCCACCACCCCGTGAGGAACCGATGCATCCCGCTGACCGCAACCTCCCGCAGTTGCTGGGCGACGCCCGGCGCTGGTTCGACGAGGCCCTGCTCGCCGCCCTGGACGAGGCCGGCGCGTCCCAGGTCTCCCCGACGCAGCTGGGTCTGTTCAGCGTGCTGGACGAGGACGGCACGACGGTGTCGGAGCTGGCCCGGCGGATGGGCGTCACCCGGCAGACCGCCCATCAGGCGGTCCACGGCCTGGTGCACCTGGGGCTGCTGGAACAGGCGCCCGACCCCGCCTCCGCCCGGCGACGGCTGATCCGGCGCACCCCCGAGGGGCAGCGGGCGCACGAGCGGGCCGACCTCGTTCTGCGCCGCCTGGAGGAGACGCTCGCCGAGCGGATCGGGCGGGACACGGTCGCCGCGCTGCGGGCCGCGCTGGAGGCGCCGTGGGGCCCGGCGCCGACCCAGGGCCCCGACGCCGGATCTCCACGACCGTGAGGGCCGCGGGCGCCCTTACGGCGTGTAAACGGCCTCGCTGCCGTACAGCTCCCTGGTGAACGCGGAGACGTCGGCGCTGCGATCGCTGCCGTCGAGGTTGTACGTCAGATAGACGCCGTAGCCCTCACCGACGGTGCGGCGGGCCAGGTCGGCGGCCGTGGTCCGCGAGGTCCGGCCGATCTCGACGGCCGCCGGTGACAGCCTCGCCTTGGGCAGCGCGATGCCGGGGACCTGCCAGGTGCCGTAGTACGGGTTCCAGGCGTAGTCGAACGCGGAGGAGATGTCGACGCCGCCGTACGACAGCCGGGACGCGGCCGGGCCGATGGTGTAAAGACTGATGATCTTGTCCGGCATGTTCGCGCGCAGTGCCGTCACCAGGTGCACGAACGAGCTGTCGTTGGGCTGGCCGGTGCCGTTGGCGCCGTACTCGGCGTATTCGTCGTCGAAGTCGATGCCGTCGAGGCCGTACTCGGACACGGTGTCCGAGAGTTGCTTCGCGAACGCCGAAGCCGCCTGCTGGGACGGGAAGTTGGCGAATCCGGCACCCTGGTGGTTGCCCAGCACCGACAGAACGACCTTGATGCCTTTCTGCTGCAACGGCCGTATCTGCGTGGCGGCGTTGTCGAGGACGCGTTGCACGTTCTCGTTGAAGTGCAGGTACGCCGTCTTCGAGCCGGTGTCGTAGTTGATGTTCGCGGCGAAGACCACGGCGACGTCGAAGACGTTGCCGCCCCCGTTCTCCAGTGTGTACTTGCCGACGTTGAGCATGCTGTTGTTGTTCACCTCGACGTAGGCCACCGAGGTCGGCCCCTGCTTCACGGGGGCGGGGGCCGCCGCGGCGCCGGTCGCGGTGGCCGTGCCGAGGACGAGGGCCGCGACGGTCGAGAGCGCCGACGCCACCGTCCGCACCCTTCTCCGTACCGGACTGAACATGGTGATCACTCTCCTAACGCGTGGTCGGCGGCCCTCTCCGGTCAGTCCTCGATGAGTACGGGTGCCGATCCGGCGACCGTGGATGGCGCCTCGGCCGCCCCGCCGAAGTTGTTCTCGACCTCCGCCTTCTCCGCCGCGTTCGGATACGGGTTCGTGCACGCGGTGCCCGCGCTCGACCCCGACATCAGGCTGGAACAGGGCCCGGGCTTGCGGTCCGGCAGCCCCAGGATGTGGCCTAGCTCGTGGGACGAGATGCGTACCGTGTTGTAGCCCTGGTCCACCGCCTGACGGCCGATCCAGACGGTGCCGTTGCCCAGGGAAGTGGTGAGCGCGCGCGGCCAGCCGTCGTCGGCCAGGACGCGTATGTTGGCCCGCTGCCCGGCCGTGGCCGGACGCAGCTCCGCGCCCTCGACGCTCTCGTTCCAGATCGCCGCGCCCCGATCGACCGCGGACCTGAACTCCGCGGAGCCGCCGGCGTCGTAGGTGAGGATGCGGACCGCGGCCGGGGAGCCGGCGGCGTCGCCCGGAGCGCCGGCGGCCACGGCCTCACCGCTCAGCAGCGGCAGTGACAGCAGTGCGGCGGCGGCGAGAGGGCCGGTCAGTGTGCGGACGTGCATGCTCGACCTCCTTGTGGGGGAGAGGAGTCGTGCTCATGACATCATCGGGCACCCTGCCCGCTCGGCACCGCCGTCAATCAGTCAATTCGCGCGGGGCCCCGGACCGCTCCGGAGCCCCGCCGGGGGGTCAACTCGTCGGGAAGCTGTCGGCGGTGCTGATACGGCTCTTCAGCAGCGCCCCGGACTCGGTCAGTACGCCGCTGCTGCTGTAGTCGGTGCCCGCGCAGGTGCCCGGCTTGAACGCCGCGCTGCCCTCGTCGGCGTCGGAGTACGTCCAGTTCGCGTAGCCGATCTTCAGCCGGTCGAGCAGGTCCAGCCATGCGATGCTGCTCGACCGGTCCACCGCGCCTCCGCCGGTGGCGCTCACCGTGCCGAACTCGGAGACGAACAGGGGCAGTTGTGAGGCCGCCCGGCTCACCGCCGCGCGGTAGGTGTCCTTGTGGCTCGCGGCGTAGAAGTGGAACGCGTACATGATGTTGGTCGCGTTCACGGGGTTGTTGACCACCTCGCTCTCGTTCGCGCCGTCCGAGACGCCCAGCGAGGACCAGCCGCGGGTGCCGACGATCACGACGGCGTCCGGGTCGGCGGCCCGGATCACCGGGATGACCTGCTCGGCATAGCTCTTGACGGCCGCCCAGCTCACCCCGTTGGGCTCGTTGGCGATCTCGTAGATCACGTTCTTCTTCTGCGCGTTGCGCGCGGCGACGGAGGAGAAGAACGTCTTGGCGCGGTCGAGGTTGTAGTTCGGGTCGCCCGGGGTCAGCGTGTGGAAGTCGATCACCGCGTACATGCCGCGTGCCTCGGCCATGTCGACCAGGGAGTTCACCCGGCCGGTGAAGCCCGCCGGGTCGGTCTCGTAGCCGTCCTCCTGCACGTACATGGCGACGCGCAGCAGGTCCGCCTTCCAGTCCTTCGCCAGTGCGTCCAGGGACGCGTCGTTGTAGCAGGAGCCGAACCACTGGATGCCGTGCGTGCTCATGCCGCGGAGCTGGACGGGGCGGTCGTACTGGTTGCACAGATGCACACCGCAGACGTGCAGTTGGCCGTTGACGGCGGTCGGGGTGCCGGTCGCGGGCGGGTCGGTCGGCGGATCGGTTACGGACCCGGTGCAGGTCACGCCGTTGAGCGCGAAGGACGTGGGTGCCGGGTTGGAACCGGTGAAGGACCCCACGAATCCCAGGTCGGCCGACGCGCCGGTGGACAGCGTGCGGTTCCAGTCGACGCCGCCGGCGGTGACCTTGGAGCCGGACTGCGACCAGGTCGCGTTCCAGCCCTGGACGACCTTCTGCCCGGCGTCCGGCATCGTGAAATCGAGCTTCCACCCGCTGACCGGATCACCCAGGTTCGTGATCTTCACCCCGGCCTGGAAGCCGCCCTCCCACTGGCTGGTGATCGTGTACTGGACCGTGCAGCCGGCCGCGGCCTGCGCCGGGGGCCCGGCGAGCACCGTGAGGCCGACGGTCGACGCGGCGGTCGCGAGCAGGGCCAAAAGGCGTTTCAACGCATTCCTCCTCGTATGAAGCGGACATGACAAGTAGGAGCGCATTTTTGGGAGCGCTCCCAAAGCCTTCGGGCCGAGACCGTACACCCGTATGCCGGTGTGCGACAGATGTCCGACCGGGCGACCGCCCGCGCCGCGGTCGGGCGGCGGTTACGCGGGCTGGTGCCGCCGGAAGTGGTCGACGATCGCCGCGGGCGGTGCGGGCACGTCGACGGGGGTGCCGCCCGAGCGCAGCGAGGTCGTCGCGGCCACCGCGGCGGCGACCGCCTCGCGGGCCGCCACCGGGGAGGTGTCCGTGGGGCCCCCGACGGCGGCGAAGCGGAGGAACTCGTCCACCAGCGCCCGGTCAGCGCCGCCGTGGTCGTCCTGGGACGGGGTGGGGACCGGGACGGTGAGGTCGGCGTCGCGCCGGTAGCCGGAACGCCGCCGGTTCCACACCTGGACCGTCGCGGGATCGCCCTCGAGGCCGTCGCCGAAGTTCTCCAGCCGGCCTTCGTCCCCGATCACGGTGTAGTTGCGCCAGTAGTCCGGCGTGAAGTGGCACTGCTGGTAGCTGGCGAGCACGCCGTTGTCCAGGCGCGTCAGCATCATGCTGATGTCCTCGACGTCGACGACCGGGTTCAGTTCCCGCAACGCGGACGGCGGCCAGATCCCCGGGTCGAACCAGTCGGGCATGCGCCCGCCCGCCGGCGCCGGGTCGTCGGCCCCGCGCCGCGGGTTGCCGCCGTACACCGCCAGGGCGCCCTGCGCGACGACGCTCCTGGCGTAGCCCCCGGCGAGCCAGTGGATCACGTCGAGGTCGTGGGCGCCCTTCTGGAGCAGCAGTCCCGTGGTGTTGGCCCGCTCGGCGTGCCAGTCCTTGAAGTAGTAGTCCCCGCCGTGCCCGACGAAGTGGCGGCACCACACGGCGCGCACCCGCCCTATGGCACCGTCGTCGATCAGCTCGCGCATCCGCCGCAGCACCGGGAGATGGCGCAGGTTGTGGCCCACGTACAGGCGGCTGCGGGAGTCGTACGCGGCCCGCAGCAGGGCGTCGCAGTCCTCGACGGTGATCGCCAGCGGCTTCTCCACGAACACCGCGGCCCCGGCGGCCAGGTAGAACAGCGCGGGCCGCGTGTGCACATGGTCCGGCGTGAGGACGAACACGGCGTCCAGGCCGTCCTCGGCCATCTCCTCGTACCGCTCGTGCAGCACCACGTCCGGTCCGAACAGGGCCTTGGCGTCCTGTCGGCCCCGCGGGTCCGGATCGGCGCAGGAGACGACCCGGGCGATGCCGGGACGGTTCGCCAACGCGGCCACGGGCGCGCGCTGGCCGACGCCGATCACGCCCACGCGCAGTTCCGGCCTCGATGTCTGGTCACGGTGGCTCACGTGCTGTCCTTTCGTTCCCGGGGGGGGGGGGGGGGGGTGGGGGGGTGGGGGGGGGGGGGGGGGGGGCATGCCGGACCGGCGGGGCCTGGCGCCGGCGCGGCGGGCGCCTACCGGCGGGGTGCGGTCGGCGCGGAGAGCCCGTCGCTCAGCAGCCGTTCGTCGACCTCGTCCAGCGCGAGGCGCACCGCGCCCAGGGCCACGCTCTCGTCGCCGAGCGTGGAGACGCGCAGTTCCGGCAGGCGCAGGCAGTGCCTGGCCAGTTCGCGGCGCAGCGGTTCGAGGACCACGTCGGCGGATCGCGAGAAGCCGCCGCCGTAGACGACGACCTGCGGGTCCAGGGTGAGCACCAGCGCGGCGACCCCCACCGCGAGGTCGCGGGTGTAGCGGCGGACCGCGGTCCTCGCGTCCCGGTCACCGTCCCGGGCCGCCTGGAAGACCCAGGCGGCGGCCTCGCCGGGCGGGGTCGTGGCCGGGACCCCGGGGCAGGACCGGAGGTGGTCCGGGGCGGTGAGCCAGCGCACCGCCTTGAGGGCGCCGATCTCTCCCGCGGCGCCGCCGTGGCCACGTCGCAGGGTGCCGTCCAGGATGAGACCGGCGCCGGTGCGCAGCCCGGCAAGGAGGAAGACGATGTCGTCGGCGTCCTGCGCCACGCCCTTCCACCGCTCGGCCACGGCGGACAGCTTGCAGTCGTTCTCGACCCGGAGCGGGCAGGAGAAGCGGCTCGCGAGGTGGGCGACCGGGTCGGCCTCGGTCCAGCCGGGCAGCGGAGTGGACAGGCTGGTCCGGCCCGCGGCGTCGACCGGGCCGGTCACCCCGACCGTCACCGCCCACACGTCGTCCGGCGCCATCCCGGCGGCCTGGAGGACGTCGTCGATCACCCGGTCGACCTCCGACAGCCGTGCCGCGGGCGGCGCCTCGGGATCGACCGGCCGGCGCAGCGTCCGTACCAGGTTGCCCTCCAGGTCGCTGAGGACCGCCAGCACCTTGTGCACCCCGACGTCGATGCCGAGCACATGTCCGGCGGTGGCCCGGAACCGGTACCGGCGGGCGGGCCGCCCGACCACGCTGCCGGCCCCGGGCTCCTGCACCTCCGCCCAGCCCTCGGCGACCAGCGTCTGCACCAGCACGTCCGCGGCGGGACGCGACAGACCGGCCCGGCCCGCGAGTTCGGTGACCGTCGACGGGGGGTGGCCGCGCAGCGCCCACACGAGGGACAGCTGGTTCATCTCGCGCATCCGGGACAGGTCTGTTCCGGTCGTCGCCATGCTGAGTACTCCCCGCGAGGGTTGCCGTGCGCGCCGCCAGTCGGGGCGCCGTGGCCTACATATTGATGAGGTGCAGTGAAACTTTGTCAACACCGGCTCATAAAACGGGGCGGTCATGTTCTGCGGGACAGCCGGGCGCGGGGGTGTAGAACCGTGGTCATGACAGCGCGCACAGGCAAGGTGATCTGCGACATCACGATCTCGGCCGACGGCTGCTCGGCCGGGACGGACCAGACCGAGGAACGCCCGTTCGGGAACGACGGTGGCGACGGGACGGGCGAAAGGCTGCACGGGTGGATGTTCGACCACCCGGACGAGAACCGGGCCGAGGTCGAAAGGATGGGCGCCGCCGGGGCGTTCGTCATGGGACGCAATATGTTCGGCCCGGTGCGGGGGGCGTGGGACCGCCCGTGGAATGGCTGGTGGGGCGACCCTCCGCCCTTCCACGCCCCGGTCTTCGTCCTCACCCACCACGCGCGTGAGCCGCAGCCGATGGAGGGCGGCACGACGTTCCACTTCGTCACCGACGGCATCGAGTCGGCACTGGAGCAGGCGCGCGCGGCGGCCGGTGGCGCCGATGTCCTGGTCCTGGGCGGCGCGACCACCGTCAACCAGTACCTGGCGGCGGGCCTGATCGAGGAGTTGCGCCTGCACATCGTGCCGTTCACCCTGGGCGCGGGCACCCGGCTGTTCGAGGGCGTGCCGCCGCTGGAGCTCGAACAGGTGGCGTCGCGGGCGGCGACCGCGGTCACGCACCTGACCTATCGGGTGGTGAGCTGAACCACCGGCCGGTCTGCGCGGCGGTTCGATGAGTTTTCCCGCCGGCCTCCGTCCTACGTGTGAACGCCGAGACAGCGCGGGCACGGGGCCGATGTCCCTTCCCCGCCGCGGTCGAGGCAGACCTGTCGATCACTTCTGAACAGGCGGTATCCACGATGGACGAGCAATTCACCGCGACCTTGCTGAAGAGCCCGGCCACGGGCGGCTGGACCTACGTCGTGTGGCCCGGGTCGGTCGGGTACTTCGGCACCCGGGGCCTGGTGAAGGTCCGGGGCACGATCGACGGTCATCCGTTCCGGGGTTCCTTCATGGCCCTGGGCGACGGCACGCACAAGCTGCCCGTGAAGGCGGAGGTGCGCAAGGCGATCGGCAAGGAGCAGGGGGACACGGTGACCGTCCGGCTCCTGGAGCGGCTGGACGCCCGGAGGGACACGCTCTAGCCGTGTTGCTCCGTGTAGTGCCCGCGGAGCAGGTCGGCTCCCCAGTCGTGGCGGACGTGCCGCCAGACCGAGTGGGCGTGGTTGCCGTCGTCCTGCGTGTTGTCGTACTCGATCAGGAAGTCCGGGGCGCGCACGCAGTAGTAGTGCCGGTCGCCGGGTGCGAGGCCGCCGGCCCAGGCGAAGGAGACGCTGCTCAGTCCACGGGCCACGGCATCCGACCAGCACTCCCGCGCGTACGCCGCGGGCGCGCGGTCGAGATACCGGCGCACCAGACGCTCCAGCAGGTGCTGTTGCCCGGGTGACAGGCGGTCGTAGGTGAGACCGTCCGGAAGGAGGCCCGGATCGGCGAACGGATCGGCCCGGGTCAGGATGTCGTCCGGCGGTACGGCGGCGAAGACCGCCGACGCCCGCGCGGTGCCGTCCAGGCTCGTGACCAGCCGCCTGGCCAGGTCCTCCTCCGGGCCGAGGAGCCGGTGGCCCGCCCGCGGGCCGCTGCCGATGCGAGCCGGTTCCGCGCCGACGAAGTGCGGGGTCACCCGGACCCCGGCGGCCGTGACCAGTACGTGTACGGCGAGGTGGTGGCCGTTCAGCCGCCAGCCCCAAGGTTCGTCACCCTCCGGGTCGCCGAGCAGCCGCACCCAGTAGCGGTCCGGGCCCAGGGGACCGGACCGGGCGCGACGGTGCCGCTCCACCTCGATCGCTCCGCGCACCAGCTCCGCTCCCGCCGCGCTGTGCGCCGTGACCAGGAGCGCGTCGACCAGCTCGCGCTGCCGGTCGTCCAGCTCCTCGGTGCGGAGTCCGGGGCGCGGGCCCGGCAGATAGGTCCACTCGCGCAGCTCGGGCGCGTCCAGCCGGTCGGGCACCGCGCGCAGCACACGCTCCTGCTCCGGCTCCAGGACGGCGAGCAGCGCACGTGCCGCCTCCCGCATCCCCGAGGCGACGTCCTTCGACGTGATCCCGCCCACGCTTCTCCCTCCGCCGACGGCCAGCGTGCCGGCGACGGGACTCATTCTGCGCGGCGTGCGGGGCGGTGTCATGCGGGGTCGTGTTCCCCGTTACGGCTCCGGACGACCGTGCCGCCGGGTGCCCCCCTTCCGGACCCGTACGACCCCGGCCCTCGGCCTCCTGGGCTCCTGGGCTCCGCCCTCCGTTCTCCCGCCGGCCCGGACAACCGGCCGCCGCTCACGGAGTCAAGGCCGGGCGAGCCGTGCGCCCGCGGCCTCGTCAGCCCCGGCCGAGGACGCAGAACTGGTGGCCCGCGGGATCGGCCAGGACGACCCAGGAGACGTCGCCCTGACCCACGTCGGCCCGGGTCGCGCCGAGACCTTCGAGCCGGGCGACCTCCTTCGCCTGGTCCTCGACCGGGTCCGACATCACGTCGAGATGGATCCGGCTCCGCACCACCTCGTCGTCGGACGTGCGGTGGAACTCGAGGTACGGTCCGACGCCCTTGGCGGAGCGCAGCAGAGCGCGGTCGTCGGACAGCTGGTGGACGGTCCAGTCGATCGCCTCGCCCCAGAACCGGACCATGCCCCGTGGGTCGGCGCAGTCGACGACCACGCAGGCGATCGGCCCCGTGTCCCGGTAGAGCTCGCGGGGCTCCAGGACGCTGAACACGTTGCCTTCCGGGTCCGCCATCACCTTCCAGGGCGTGTCGCCCCGGCCCACGTCGGTGTGCGTCGCCCCGAGCTCTTCCAGACGGGCGACCAGCTCCGCCTGATGGGCCGCGGAGGTGGTCGCGAGTTCGAGGTGCACCCGGTACTCGACCGTCTCCGGGTCCGGGACGCGCACCAGATCGATGCAGACGGCGGACGGGTCCGGCCAGTCGAAGCCCTCGGGCTCCAGGTTGGTGACACCGGGCCCCTCGCTCGACATGCTCCAGCCGAGCGCCTGGGCCCAGAACCGGCCGAGCGTCGAGTCGTCCCGGGCCTTGAAGTTCACCTGCACGAGTTCCAACGTCATCCGGCACACCCTAGCCGTACGGAACGGCCGGACAGCCCGGCCCCCGGGAGGGCCGGGCTGCACCGGGTCTGGCCGTCCTGGCCGTTCGGCTCAGCAGGTGCGGCCGGTGTACCAGGCGCCGTCGATGTCGGAGCTGGAGCCGATCCAGGTCACGCCGGGCACCACGCACCGTTCGCTGTTGGGCCCCCAGTCGTCGATCTCGATGACGATGTGCGAGCCGTCCGAGGTGCAGTGGTTGTAGTAGGCGTCGGAGGCGGTCTCGTAGAAACCGCAGGGGTTCGCCGCGGCCGGACCGGCGGTCAGGGTGACGGCGCCGGCGGAGGCGAGGGTCAGAGCGAGGGAGGCGAGGGTGCTGGTGACGATACGACGAAGTGACAAGGGGACTCCCAACAGGTGAGGGGATCGCCAGCCGGTACTGCCGGTACCTGCCGATCCGTTGCCGATGCGACGCCCAGACTCACAGCTCGGGGAAGCCGTGGTGAGGAACGGTGGCCCCGTTCACCCGGCGAATCGATTCAGTGCTGCGCCGATCAGTTGATCTCCGCCGATTCACCGGATTTCGTCACGGCCGCCGCTCCGTGACGAGCGGGTCCCGGTGCGGCGTGACGGCCAGGATGACGGCCGCACCGTCGACCCGGACCGCGCTCGACGGCAGCGTGACCTCCGAGACGCGCTCGTGCAGCACCAGCCGGGGCAGCAGCAGTTCTGCGGCCTCGACGTGGGCGGTGAACCAGCCGAGGCCGAGCGCCTCGGACCGCGGGCGGAACATGTCGTCGGGCACCTGCACCTGCGGCGTGAGGTGGTCCATCAACAGCAGGCGTGTGAGCCGATTTGCCGCCGGTGTCCCGAACTCGCGTCGTGGCGAACGGATTTGACGGCCCGTAGGTGTGAAACGAACCCGAGGGGTAACTCGAAGCTCATCGAAGGAGAAACCAGCCGATCTACGTCAAGTCGGGAGAAAGCATGTCGACCTACAGCAGAGCGGGGACGGGGGCCCGGAAGGGCGGCAGGACCAGTGGACTGGCGATCGCCGGACTCGTCTGCGGCATCGTCGGACTCCTCATCCTGCCGATCATCCTGGGACCGCTCGCGATCGTCTTCGGTGCCGTGGCCCTGCGTCAGACCGGGTCCGCGATGGCCAAGTGGGCCGTCGCCCTGGGAGTGGTCGACATCCTGCTCATGATCGTGATGTTCGCCGTCGCCGCCAACAACGGCGGCAGTTTCTCCTGGCACATCGGCTGACCCCGCTCCACCGCGGTGCACGACGCCGTGACGGCGCTCAGGTCCTCCCCGGTCAGCTCCGCGACGCGGTGGGCCGGCACACCGGCGGCCAGCGCACGCGCGAGCAACGCCTCGTGCCCCTCCACGAGGGAACGGTAGGCCAGCAGCTCCTCCTCCAGCCGTGCGACGTCCTCCGGTGCGGCCTGGTGACGCACCCGGCTCAGCTCTTCGTCACTGAGGGGGACCGGCAGCCGCTCGGCCTCCACCGGGACGGCGGACGCCTCCTCGGGAGGCAGCAGGCGAAGACCCGGCGACGCGACCGTGACCCCCTGCGCGTCCAGCCACGCGCGCACCGCGGGGGTCTCCAGGCAGGCGATGTCCCCGACCGCGGCGAGTGGCACACCGAGCGTCGAAGCGGTGTCGGGCAGCAGGACGAGGTAGGCGTCGTCGGTCATTCTCGGTTCCTCACGGTAGAAGGGGGCGGTGGTGTTCTGCCGGCCACCCCAGTACCCGCAATCGCCGGTCTCACCGGCCCGGACGCGCGCGACGCGGGTTCACCGGGCCTTCCTCCGGAAGTGGCTCATCCGGCCGCTGCCGAAGTGGCCCACACGGGGCAAGCATCAGCGGCATACGGTCGAGATGACGACGCACGGTGAGCCCACGCGAGCGTGCACGGGCATCGTGTGCCCGATGACCGCCGCACCCCCCGAGGACCCCTCATGCAAGCCATCACCGTCCACGACCGCGCGGCAGGCACCGCCGGGCTCACCCTGACGGAACTGCCGCATCCGCACGCCGCCGAGAACGACGTCGTCGTACGCGTGCACGCCGCGGGCTTCACCCGCGGAGAACTCGACTGGCCCGCAACCTGGACGGACCGGGCCGGCCGGGACCGGACGCCGAGCGTTCCCGGACACGAACTGTCGGGGGTGGTCGCGGAACTCGGATACGGCACCACCGGCCTCACCGTCGGCCAGCGCGTGTTCGGCATGGCCGACTGGACGCGCAACGGATCGCTGGCCGAGTACACCGCCGTGGAGGCCCGCAACCTGGCGCCCCTTCCCGCGGACGTCGACCACACCGTGGCCGCCGCGCTGCCCGTCTCGGGACTGACGGCGTGGCAGGGCCTGTTCGACCACGCACGGCTCACCGCGGGGCAGACCGTCGTGATCCACGGCGCCGCGGGAAGCGTCGGATCGGTCGCGGTCCAGCTCGCGCGCGAGGCGGGCACACGGGTGATCGCCACCGGCCGTTCCGCCGACCGGGACACCGGTCTCGCCCTCGGCGCCGACCACTTCCTCGACCTCGAGTCCGAGCGGCTGGAGGACGCGGGAGAGGCCGACGTCGTGTTCGACGTCATCGGCGGCGAGATCCTCCGCCGCTCGGCCGCACTCGTCCGTCCCGGCGGCACCCTCGTCACCATCGCCGAGCCGCCCGAGGTCAGGCCGGAGAACGGCCGTGCGGTCTTCTTCGTCGTCGAACCCGACCGGGCCGGGCTCACCGAACTCGTGCGGCGGGTGAGGGACGGGCGGCTCCACCCGGCCGTCGGCGAGGTGCGTCCGCTGGCCGAGGCCCCCGCGGCCTTCGCGCCCGGCCGGGGCAGACACGGCAGGACGATCATCCGCGTCGCGTCCGACACCCCCGCGGCGGCGGGTTCCCGGTGAACGACCTCTCGCTCGCCGCCCTCCGCGTGCCCGGCACGGCGACGGCGGCCGCCGCCCTGGACGTGGCCGCCGACCACCTCTCCCCGGCCCTGCTCAACCACTCCCTGCGCGCCTACCTGTGGGCGGCGGCCCGGGGCACGGCGGACGGCATCCCCTTCGACCCGGAACTCCTCTACGTGGCCGCGCTGTTCCACGACATCGGGCTGGTGCCGGTCTTCGACAGCCACACCGTCGCCTTCGAGGAGGCGGGCGGTCACGTCGCCCGCGTCTTCGCCGCCGGGGCCGGATGGCCTGCCGAGCGCCGTGCGCGCCTGTCGGACGTGATCGTCCGCCACATGTGGCCGCGGGTGGACGTCGCCGCCGACCCCGAGGGCCACCTGCTGGCCCGCGCCACCGCGACCGAGGTCGTCGGCAAGGAGGCGGACGCCTATCCGTCCCGCTTCCGGGAGGAGGTGCTGGACCGCTATCCGAGGCTGGACCTCGCCGCGTCGTTCCTGGCGTGCTTCCAGGACCAGGCGGCGCGCAAACCCGACAGTCCGGCGGCCGGCGCGGTGCGGTCGGGACTCGCGGAGCGGATGGCCGCCAACCCGTTCGACTCCTCCGCCTGAGCGGGACTTTTCGGACCGCCCGGTCAGGGCACACGGTCGCTGACCGCGCAGTATCGAGACACGGGAGATCGACGTGGCGGACGACCCGCATCGCCAGCAGGACCCTACTGATCAGTACCCTCGTCCGGACTTCGCCGCTCAGGACCAGCCGCACCCCGGCTGGACCGGGCCGATGGACCCGCCGCCCGACCACGGTGAGGAGTCGTACCGCGGAGCGGGGCGTCTGGTGGGCCGCAGGGCCGTCATCACGGGCGGTGACTCCGGCATCGGCCGGGCGGTGGCCCTGGCGTTCGCCCGCGAGGGCGCCGACGTGCTGTTCACCTACCTCGAGCAGGAACAGGACGAGGCACGCGAGACGTCCCGCCTGGTGGAGGACGCCGGGCAGAAGGCCGTGGCCGTCCCCTGCGACATCCGCGAGGAGCGGAACTGCCGCACGCTGGTCGACCGGGCCGTGTCGGAGTTCGGCGGCATCGACGTCCTGGTGAACAACGCGGCCTACCAGATGTCCCAGCCGGACGGCATCGAAGCGATCACGACGGAGCAGTTCGACCGGGTGATGCGGACGAACCTGTACGGCATGTTCTGGCTGACCAAGTTCGCGCTGCCGCACATTCCCGAGGGCGGCAGCGTCATCAACACCACCTCCGTGCAGGCGTACAAGCCCAGTCCGCACCTGCTGGACTACGCGATGACCAAGGGCGCGATCGTGACCTTCACCCAGGGACTCGCCCAGATGGTCGCGGAACGCGGCATCCGGGTGAACGCGGTGGCGCCCGGCCCGGTGTGGACGCCGTTGATCCCGGCGACGCTGCCGGACACGGCCGAGTTCGGGAAGCAGAGCCCGCTGGGCCGTCCCGCGCAACCGGCCGAGCTGGCACCGGCGTACGTCTATCTCGCCTCTCAGCAGGCCGGCTACGTCACCGCGGAGATCCTGAACGCGACCGGGGGGACGCCGCTGCCCTGAGCAGGAGCGGGCCTCACCGGCGGGGCTCAGGCCGCCTGGGTGAGTTCCGCGCGCCCGAAGAGGATCGCGTAGCCGGAGGGCAGGTGGGCGAGGATGCGGTCGAGCAGGTCCGGGCCCGCCAGACGGGCGACGACGCCCAGGACCGAGCCGACGTCCCAGCGCGTGGTGGCCAGGGTGCCGCCGGTGCGGCCGGCGAGGTCCCTGACGAACGCCCAGCCGGTCATGGGGTTGGTGTCCGGGATCTGGGCGACGAGGATCTGCGCCGCCTCGCGGGGGAGGCGGGCGGCCAGCTCGACGCGTTCCTCGCCGGTGATGCGGCGCCCGAGGGCGGCCAGGACGGCGGACACGACCTCCTCGGCTCGCTCCCGGGTGGGATAGGCGCCGTGGTAGCGGACCTGCTCCAGCATCTGGACGAACGACATGGCCGGCTCGGTGGTGATCGTCGTCGGCGCCGTCTGGGGCTGCATCGGTGAAGGGTGCCTCTCTGAGTCGTGGGACGGTGGTACGGCCTGGTCGGCCGGTGGCGGTGGCTGTGGTGGGTTGCGGTTGCCGGTGGAACGGAAGGGGTCAGTCTTCGGAGGTGCGGGCCGGGCTCGGGGCGGTGCCGTCCTGCGGCCGGCCGAAGAGCAGGTCGTATCCGGGCGGCAGCTGGAACAGGACGCGGCGCGTCAGGTCTTCGCCGGCCGCGTCCGCGGTCACGCTGAGGACGGCTCCGACGTCCCAGGTCGCGGTCTGCTCGGTGGCCCCCTCGATCCACGCCGCGGTGGCCCGCACGAAACGGTCGGCGGACAGCGGCTCGGTGGCCTGGAGCGGATTGAGCAGGATCAGGGCGAAGCCCTCCGGGAGCCTCGCGGCCAGTTCGGCCCGTACCTCGCCCACCAGGTGGGCGCCCAGCAGAGCCAGCACGGTGCGCGCCGCACGGTCGGCCTCGGCACGGGTCGGGTACTCACCGCGTTCCTGTACCTGGTCGAGGAACACGTTCCACGGCATGGTCATCGGAATCCTCCTTCCCTCGGGAGTCCGTACCCGTGGGCGGGCGGTGGACGGGAGGCACAGGACGTCCCCCCACCGCCCGCCGGGAGCGCGGCTTCCGCGTCAGCCGGAGATCTCCTTGTGGTCCTGGCCGGCGCCGATCGAGATCTTGCGCGGCTTGGCCCGCTCGGCGATCGGGACGCGCAGGGTGAGCACGCCCGCGTCGTAGTCGGCACTGATGTGCTCGGTGTCGAGGGTGTCCGCGAGCACCACCTGGCGGGAGAAGACGCCGAAGGGGCGCTCCGAGAGCTCCATCTGGACGTCGTCGCCCCGGGCCGCGGGACGACGTTCGGCCCGGACGGTCAGCATGTTGCGCTCGACGTCGATGTCGATCGCGTCCCGGTCGACACCGGGGAGGTCGAGCGCGATCACGTACACGTCCCCCTCGCGGTAGGCGTCCATGGGCATCGCGGACGGCCGCGACCAGGTGCCGGACGTGCTCGGGAACAACTGCTGGGTGAGCCGGTCGAGCTCACGGAAGGGGTCGGTGCGCATCAGCATCGTGAAACACCTCCAGTTCGAGCGGATCCGCTCATGCGCTGCTTCTTGCTTTTCTTGTAGCATGTCATCGGAACGATGACAACTGTCGGTGTCGTCAGAAGGGTGACACCGGTCTCGGGAGGTGACCATGGCCGCAGACCCCCAGGAATCCGCACCCCAGCCCGTGTCCTTCCTCGCCGCCGAGGCAGCGCTGGCGGCGATCGAGGAGGCGGTCCACGGCGCCCAGGCACCGCGGCACGGCGGGCAGCCCGGTGACGAGGTCAGCTCCGACCAGGCGCTCGCCGCGCTGCTGCTCCTGCGCCAGATGCGCGATCAGCTCGCCGGGTGGGAGACGGGCCTGATCGAAACCGCCCGTGAGGCGGGCGCCAGCTGGGCCGACCTCGCCCGTCCCCTCGGCGTCGCCAGTCGACAGGCCGCCGAACGCCGTTACCTGCGCCTGCGCCCCGGCGCCCCCGGCAGTACCGGCGAACAGCGGGTCCAGGCCACGCGCGACCGCCGCGCCGCCGACCGCGCCGTCACCACCTGGGCCCGTGGCAACGCCGCGGACCTGCGGCAGCTCGCCGGCCAGATCACCGCACTCGCGGGCCTCCCGGCCCGGGCCCGGACCCCACTGGTCCAGGCGCTGGGCCACGACGACGCCGCCGGTCTGATCGGACCCCTGTCCGGCGCCCGCGAGCACCTCTGCGCGCACCATCCGGAACTGGCCGACCGCATCGACACCCTCACCCGGCGCACCGACCGGCTCCGCCGCACGGGAAGCGACGAGGACCCGTCGCCCGGGGAATGAGAGACGCCGCACGGCGGCACCACCGCCGAGGTGCGGCGGCTGTCCATCGGCAGGCGGGACGGCGGCACCCGGGACCTGGTGTCGCGCGTCTCATGACACATCTGACGGGCCGGACGGTTCTCGACGACGGGGGATTGGCGGACGCGCCCGCACGTCCACGTCACCCCTCCTGATGGACACGTCGGGCTGAGCCCAACCCGGCGTCGCGGGCGCGTTGTCCGAGCGGGCGGCCGCTGTCAGGTCGGTCCGTTCGAGGTGAGCGTCGCGGGAAGGGCCAGGCCCGATGGAGGAGTCTCCCAGGTGTCGAACTCCGGTGGCGTCCCGAGGTGGTCGGGGTCGGCTCCGGACAGGTCGACCACTCCTCCCGTGAAGCGGGCGCCCAAGAAGGAGACGTGGGCGCCGTTGAACTCGGCGCCGTCGAAGGAGATCTCCGAGCCGCTGAAGGAGGTGCGCGCGAACGTGACCCGGCCGTCGGCGAAGTCGGTGCCGCCGAAGGTCACCCGGGCGCCGCAGAAGTGGGCGTCGTCGAAGGACACCCATCCCCCGGCGAGACGCACCAGGCTGAACGAGACGCGGCCACCCGAGAAGCGCGCCCCGCTGAAGTCCGCCGCCCGCAGGACGGCGCGGGTGAAGTCGAAGTCGTGGCCCTCCCAGCTCGTCGGGGCGCCCTCGCGCAGGTGCCCGGTGATGATCGCGGTGAGGGAGAGGCGTATCTCCGACTCCTCGTCGTGGTACCAGGGGGTGTCGGAGGGCGCGTAGGGCATGCGCAGGTAGGCGCAGAGCACGTCGATGCAGACCTGGCGCTGCTCGGGCCAGTCGTCGGCGAGTCCGGCCAGGGCGTGGATCCCGGCGAGCCGGACCATCGGCAGCTCATGGCCGAGCTGCGAACTGGCGGTGACGAAACGCTCGTTGAACAGCCGGACGTCCTCCCGGTGCTCGGCGGCCTCGGCTAGCCGCTGCCTGCGGTAGGCGACGACCAGGGCGAGCACGCCGCCGACGCCGGCGACCACGGACAGGGAGATCTTGATGAGGTCGAACCTTTTGTCTGCCGCCAGCGCGTGCGGGCCGGTGAGCGCCGGACAGCCCAGCGCGACCCACACCAGACAGGCGCTCAGCAGGAACAGGGCGACACCGAGTGCGAGAACCACCGCGACGTGCCGGGACAGTGCCCACATGCGGTCGTCCCGTGGCTGAACCATCCCTGCGGGTCTGTGCGTCGGAGTCGGCATGCCCACACCATGACACGCCCGGCGCGTGCCCTTTCCGGCGCCCACGTCGACCGGCACCACGGCCGGCCGGAGCGTCTCCCGGTCAGCGGCGCGGTGCCCCGGCCGCCGTGTCGGCGGGCATCGGGGCGGGGTAGGGCTCGGCGAAGTCCGCCGAGCGGCTGACCTCTTCCCACGCGGTGGCTTCCGCCAACTGGCGACGGGAGTATTCCGTCGCCATCTCGACGGCGTTGACGCCGAGCAGGAGGTGCGAGGGCGGGTTGTCGCGCCGGACCGCCCCGACGATGATGCCGGCGGCGCGCCGCGGGTCCCCGGCGGCCCCGGCGTCGCTCTGCCGCATGCGCCGGTTCATGAGGCCGACGGTGTCCTCGTACTCCGGGGGCACCGGCTGCACCGTCATGGAGGACCCGGCCCAGTCGGTGGCGAATCCGCTCGGCTCGACCACCATGACGCGGACGCCGAAGGGTGCCGCCTCCACGGCGAGTACGCGGCTGAACCCGTCCACCGCGAACTTGGCCGCCTGGTAGGAGGCGATGCCCGGTGATCCGCCCACGCGTCCACCGACCGAGGAGACCTGGACGATCGTGCCGCCGCCCTGAGCGCGCAGGGTCGGCAGGGCGGCCCTGGTGACGTGGTGGACGCCCCAGAAGTTGGTCTCGAACTGTGCGCGGAAGTCGGCGTCGTCCGTCGTCTCGATCGGTGACACGTTCGCGTACCCGGCGTTGTTGACCAGGACGTCGAGGCGCCCGAAGCGGCTGACCGCCGCGTCGACGGCACCTCGGGCCGCGGCGGCGTCCGTGACGTCGAGTGCGACCGGGTGGACGCGGTCGTCGCCGTACCGCCGTACGAGATCGTCGAGCTGTTCCGGGCGGCGGGCGGTGGCGACGACCAGGTCGCCCGCGTCGAGGGCGGCGGTGACCAGGGCGCGGCCGAGGCCGCGTGAGGAGCCGGTGACGAACCAGACCTGCTGACGGTGCTTGCGTTGTTCCATACCGATAGTGAAACACCGTTGCGTTAATAATGCAACGCGGTTGCCCTATGCTGGGGTGATGACCGGGTCCGGATTCCAGCGCGCCCGCAGCGCGCAGGCCAAACAGCAGCGCGAGGAGGCGATCCTCGAAGCGGCCCGCGTGCTCGGCGCCGAGCGGGGCATTCGCGAGGTCACGCTGACCGACATCGCCGCCGCCGTGGGCATGCACAAGTCGGCGCTGCTGCGCTACTTCGAGACGCGCGAACAGATCTTCCTCAGGATCACTGCCGAGGGCTGGCGGGAGTGGTCCGTGGAGTTGTGTGCCCGACTGGGTGCGCTGCCGAGCGCCGCACCGGAGGCCGTCGGCCGGGCCTTCGCGGCCACCCTGGCGGCCCGGCCCCTGTTCTGCGACCTGCTGGCCCAGGCGCCCCTCAACCTCGAACGGAACGTGTCCATCGAGTCGGTGCGCTCCTTCAAGATCGTGACCCTCGACGAGGTCGACCGCATCGGCGGCGAGCTGCGACGCCTGCTCGGCATCGAGGAGACCCAGGCCGTGGACGTCATCGCGACGGCCACCAGCCTGGCGGGCGCCCTGTGGCAGATGGCGACGCCCGGCCCGCACATCCGGACCCTCTACCGCAGCGACCCCCGGCTCGCGCACGCGGTCGTGGAGGTCGAGCCGCGCCTGGACCGCGTCCTCGGCGCCCTGCTGCGGGGACTGGCCGACCGATGACCGCAAGGCGCCAACGCCGCGCCCCCGCCGGTGCTGCTGCCCGGGCCGGCCGCGGGGGCGTACTCCTGTGTTCCTCACGTCTGCGTCTGCCTTGACGTGTGTCGGACAAGCCCTTCATGATCCGCCCATGAAGAGATCTCTGCGAGCCCGCGCGGGTGCGACGGTCACCGCGAGCCTGTTCCTGCTCGCCCTCGGCACCGGCTGCGGGGGCGGGTCGTCGCAGGACACCGGCTCGTCCGGGAAGGCGGACGGCTCCACGCCCACGCCGACGGCCACGCCGACCGCGGCCGCGAAGGCCGTCGGCTCCGCCGAGTTGGAGAAGCTCCTGCTCGCGGGGGACGACCTCCAGGGCTACAAGGTCGACACCGGCGACGAGGCGCTGCCCACGTCGAAGGGGCAGGTGAAGACCGACAAGGCGGAGTGCGCGCCGCTCGCGTACGCCATGGCCGGACTGGCACCCGGCGACACGCAGTCCGGCGCCAGCAACTCCGTGACCAGGAACCCCGCGTCGGACGCCGCCTCCAAGTCCCCCGAGGACATCGGCGAGGCCGACATCGAGAACGCCTTCAAGGTCGAGATCACCTTCGTCGGTCTCTCCTCCTACGACGGCGACGGCGCCGAGAAGGCCCTCAAGGCGGTCACCGACGGCATCGACGCCTGCTCGGGAGGATTCGCGCTCACGGGGGAGGGCGAGACGCAGAAGATCACGAGGGTCGCGGCGGCCAAGTCCTCCGGCGGCGGCGACGAGTCCGTCGCCTTCTCCGTCGACTCGGACGCGGACGGCGAGGGCACCGCCACCTTCAACACCGAGGTGGTGCGCGTCGGCAACACCGTGGCGACGTACTACACGGTCGACCTCGCCGCGCTCGGTTCCGGCAAGGCCGCCGCGGTACCGACGGCCGTGATCGAGGCGCAGACGGCGAAGCTCGCCGAGCGGAAGTAACCCGGCGACGGAGCGGAACCGCAGCCGCCTCCCGCCGGGAGGCGGTGACGTGCCTCAGGCGTGGGAGAGCGCGAAGGAGACGAGGAAGCCGCTGACCGTGACCAGCCCGATGGCCAGGTGGGCGTCTTCGAAGGCTTCCGGGATCATGGTGTCCGCGATCATGGCGAGGATCGCCCCGGCCGCGACCGCGGTGACGGCGGCGACGACGGCGGGGGAGAAGGCACCGACGACGGTGTAGCCGAGGACCGCGGACACGGTGCTGGCGGCGGCGATCGCGCCCCACACACCGAAGACGTACGCCGTGCCGCGGCCCGCTCGTTTCATACCCGCGGAGCTGGACAGCCCCTCCGGGACGTTGCTGATGAACACGGCCGCCACCGTAACCATGCTGACCGCGCCGCCGTCGAGCAGGCTCACCCCGATCACGGCCGATTCCGGCACACCGTCCAGGAGCGCCCCGAGCGCGAGAGCCAGGCCCGAGCCGCCCTGTTGGGCCTCGGAAGGCTGCGCGTGCGCGGTGTGGTGGCCGGACCTCTTCCGGTGCCGGGCACCACGGCGGGCCAGCCAGAGGTTGCCGAGGGTGTAGGCGGTCGCGCCGATGACCGTGCCGATCGCCGCGGGCGCCAGTCCGGCCAGCTCGTAGGCTTCACCGACGAGTTCGTAGGAGACCGCGGACAGGAGCACACCGGCGCCGAAGGCCATCACCGTGGCGATCACCTTCTGCGGCACCCGCACCCCGAACCCGATCACCGCACCCAGCAGCAGCGCCGCTCCCGCCAGCAATCCCCACAGTCCCGCCTGCACCGCATCGTTCATACGGGGGCCGGTACCCCGCGGGACCACGTCGAGTCCGACGCCCCGCGGACGTACCGGGTGGCGAGGGCCGGAGGTTGTCCGGGGCGTGGCGGGGTACCCAGCCGATCTTGAAAGGAGAGTCGTGTCTGAAGAGAATGTGAAGAATGTCTTCGTCGTCGGTCTCGACGAGGCGAACCTGCCGACGCTCCAGGCCGTGCCGGGCGCCGGATCGCTGCGCTTCCACGGTCTGTTGACGGTGGAGGAGCTCCAGGACGGCGAGGTCTCGGTGCCCGACGTCCTGGAGAAGGCGCAGCGGCAGCTGGACGCCTTCGAGGGAAGCATCGACGCGATCGTGGGGTACTGGGACTTCCCGGTCAGCACGCTGGTGCCGATCCTCGGCGAGCGCTACGGCACCCGCACCACCAGCCTGGAGTCGGTGGTCAAGTGCGAGCACAAGTACTGGAGTCGGCTCGAACAGCGGGAGGTCACCGACTGCCACCCGCGTTTCGACCGCGTCGACCTGCGGGCCGACCCGCCGCGCCCGCCGGACGGCGTGCGCTTCCCGATGTGGCTCAAGCCCGCACTGTCCTACTCCTCCGAACTCGCCTTCGGCGTCGGCGACGAGGAGGAGTTCCGCAAGGCCGTCACCGAGATCCGGGACGGCATCTCCCGCGTCGGCCGCCCCTTCGAGCGCATCCTCGACCGCATCGACCTGCCGCCCGAGATGGACGGTGTCGGCGGCCGGGTGTGCCTCGCCGAGGAGGAGTGCTCCGGCATCCAGGTCGCCGTGGAAGGCTATGTGCACCAGGGCGAGGTGACCGTCTACGGCACCCTGGACTCCATCGACTATCCGGACTCGGCGTGCTTCCTGCGCCACCAGTACCCCTCCACCCTCCCCCCGCAGGTGATCGGACGGCTGCACGACGTCACCGAACGCGTGATGAGCCGCATCGGCTTCGACTCGGCGACCTTCAGCGTGGAGTACTTCTACGACCCCAGCACCCAGCGGATCAACCTGCTCGAGATCAACCCCCGCCACTCCCAGTCGCACGCCGAGCTGTTCCAGTACGTCGACGGGGTGCCCAACCACCACGCCATGCTGGCGCTCGCCCTCGGCACCGATCCGACCATGCCGCACCGGCAGGGGCCCTACGCGATGGCCGCGAAGTGGTACTACCGCTGGTTCACGGACGGTGTGGTGCGCGACGTGCCCTCGCCCGAGACGATCGCGCGGATCGAGCGGGAGACACCGGGCGTGCGGATCCACGTCCTGCCCGAGGCGGGCCGGCGGCTGTCCGACCTCTCCCAGCAGGACAGTTACAGCTACGAGGTCGCGCACATCTTCACCGGCGGGAACGACGAGGACGAGATGCGCGAGAAGTACGACCACTGCGTGGCGGCCCTCGGGCTCACCTTCGACGAGCCCGACGCGGGAGCACGACGGTAAGGAGCACGCAAGACCCATGCGTTACGTGACCCAACTGCCCCACGAGACCAAGGAAGAAGAGCACGTCGTCATCCCGATGTCCGACGGCGTCCGCCTGTCGGCGCGGGTGTGGCGGCCCCTGTCGTCCGACCATGAACCCGTGCCCGCGGTACTGGAGTACATCCCCTACCGCAAACGGGACCTCACCGCCGTCCGCGACTCGGTCCACCACCCCTACATCGCGGGGCACGGCTACGCCTGCGTCCGCGTCGACCTGCGCGGAACCGGGGAGTCCGAGGGGGTCCTGCGGGACGAGTACCTGGAACAGGAGCAGCGCGACGCCGAGGAGGTGCTGGCCTGGCTCGCCGACCAGCCCTGGTGCGACGGCAGCACCGGGATGATGGGCATCTCCTGGGGCGCCTTCGCCGCCCTCCAGGTGGCGGCCAGGCGGCCGCCGAGCCTCAAGGCCGTCGTCATCGCCTCCTTCACGGACGACCGGCACGCCGACGACATGCACTACATGGGCGGCGCGATGCTGTCCGACAACCTGGCCGAGGCGGGCACCATGTTCGCCTACGCCACCTGCCCGCCCGACCCGGCCGTGGTCGGTGACCGCTGGCGCGAGATGTGGCACGAACGCCTGGAACACACCCGGCCCTGGGTGCTGGAGTGGCTCCGGCACCAGCGCCGCGACGACTACTGGCGGCACGCCTCGGTCGCCGAGGACTACCAGGCCGTGCAGTGCCCCGTCCTCGCCTCCAGCGGCTGGGCGGACGGCTACTCGAACGCCGTCACCCGGCTGCTCGCCCACCTGGACGTGCCCCGCAAGGGGTTGATCGGCCCCTGGTCGCACAAGTTCCCCCACCTCGGCGAACCCGGCCCCGCCATCGGCTACCTCCAGGAGGTGGTGCGCTGGTGGGACCACTGGCTCAAGGGCGTCGACAACGGCGTCATGGACGGCCCCATGCTGCGCACCTGGATGCAGGAGAGTGTGCCGCCGTCCACGTCGTACGAGGAACGGCCGGGGCGCTGGGTGGCGGAGCCGTCCTGGCCCTCGCCGAACGTCCACCCGGTCACGCACCCGCTCAGCCGGCACCGCATCGAGGACCCGGTGGAGCAGTCCTCCGACGGCGAGAGGGCCGCGGCGGGCGGCGTACTGACCGTGCGGTCGCCATTGTCCGTCGGCCAGTTCGCCGGCAAGTGGGCCTCCTACAACGCGCCCCCGGACCTGCCCTACGACCAGCGTGAGGAGGACGGCGGCTCCCTCGTCTTCGAGACCGAGCCGCTCACCGAACCGCTGGAGATCCTGGGCTCACCGACCGTGGAACTCGACCTGTCGGTCGCCGAACCGGTCGCCATGGTGGCCGCGCGCCTGTCCGACGTGCGCCCCGACGGAGCCGCGACCCGGGTGACGTACGGGCTGCTCAACCTCACGCGCTGCGAGAGCACCGAGCAGCCCGAGCCGCTGGAACCCGGCCGCCGCTACCGCGCCACGGTCCACCTCAACGGAGTGGCGCAGTCCTTCCCGCCCGGCCACCGGATCCGGCTGTCCCTGTCCACCTCCTACTGGCCGCTCGCCTGGCCGCCGCCGAGGCCCGCCGAGCTGAGCGTCCACGAGCGTTCCAGCACCCTCACCCTTCCCGTCCGCCCGGCGCACCGCCCCGACGACACACCCGCCGAGCCGTTCGGCCTCCCGGAGGGGACTCCGCCGCTGACGACGACCACGCTGACCCCTCCGGAGGAACGCTGGGAGGTGAGGCGCGACCTGATCGACTACGCCGCCGAACTGGACATCGTCAAGGACCGGGGCCTGATCCGCTGCGACGACATCGGTATGGACGTCGGCTGCCGGGCCCACGAGCGGTACGCGGCGACGGCGGACGACTTCACCTCGGCGCGTGGCGAGTCGACCTGGACCATGCGCTTCGGGCGGGACGACTGGGACGTCAGCGTCGTGACCCACACCCGGCTCAGGTGCGACGAACAGAGCTTCTTCGTGGACGCCACCCTCGACGGCTACGAGGCGGGCCGCCGCGTGTTCTCCCGCACCTGGAACGAAACGGTGCCGCGGGACCTGCTCTGACCACCGCACTCGCCGAGGACGGCACACCGCTCGGGCGGCCGGGGCGCCGGCCGCCCGCGCGATGCCCGTAAGATCACGCCGGGGTGATGGCATGGTCATGAAGCACTACGGGTGGTGCCCGGCGATCGCGGCGGCCGCGCTGCTGACCGGCTGTGGCGGCGGCACGGCGAGCGACAGCGCGGACGACAAGGCGGTGGCGCTCACGCAGGAGCAGGTGCGGGAGACGCTGCCGGACGGCGGGTCCATGACGGGCTGGCAGGAGGCCGCTCGGCCCACGGCCGTCGAGATGGACGAGCTCTACCGTCGAGAGGCCTGCCCCAGCAAGGGCAACGCGGGCTGCGAGAACTCCCGCTTCTTCGGCGTCTCGACCTTCCGGCACGGCGACAACGCCGCCCAGGTCAACTTCCTGCTCATCGCCTACGACAGCGAACAGGCCGCCCGTGATGCCTACGACGTCCTGTGGGACGGCCACTACAGCAAGAGGGCGGGGCCGCGGGCGAAGACGTTCGCGCTCGGCCCGGTCGGCGACGAGCGCGACGCCCGGTTCGGTACCTCCGGCTTCCGGGGCGAGCCCGGCGCCGTGACCCAGACCAGGGTGGGCACGACCCTGCTGTGGACCGAGACGGTCTCCGCGGGCAAGGGCGGCGTCGACGAGGACGTGGCCCGGGACCTGGCCACGGTGCTGGCCGAACGCTCCCGGCAGGCACAGAACGGGCAGACACCTTCCGCCGCACTCGACGACTGACCGGACCCCACACCCCGGCCGGATCACGCCTCCGGCGAGTCCCCCGCGTCGCGGACCAGGAGCGCGATCTGCACCCGGTTCTCGACCCCCAGCTTGGCGAACAGGCTGCCGGTGTGGGCCTTGACCGTCGCGACGGTGATGCGCAGCCGCTCGGCGATCTGCGGATTGCCCAGTCCGTCCGCGATGGCCCGCGCGGTCTCCCGCTCCCGTTCCGTCAACGCGGACAGCCGCTCGCGCGCGTCCTCGCGGGAACGGCCACGGACGTGCCGGGAGTCCGGGCCCGTGGCCGCGGCGATCACCCGTGCCGTGGCCGCCGGGGACAGGACCGGGTTGCCGTCCGCGACGGTCCGCACCGCGTCGAGGATGCCCGCGGGCGGGGTGTCCTTGAGGACGAAGCCGAGCGCGCCGGCGCGCAGCGCCCCGAGCACCAGGTCGTCGGAGTCGAAGGTGGTCAGCATCAGCACCCGCGGCGGCGCCGGACGGGTGAGCAGTTCCCGGGTCGTCTCCAGACCGTCCCGGCCCGGCATCCGCACGTCCATCAGCACCACGTCGGGCCGGTGCTCGGCCACCGCGGCGAGAGCGGCGTTCCCGTCGGCCGCCTCCGCCACGACGGTCAGGTCCGGTTCACCGTCGATGACGAGCCGCAGGGCCATGCGCACCAGCTGCTCGTCGTCGACGACGACCACCCGTACGGGATCACGTCGCGTGTCCACTCATACGC
Organism: Streptomyces sp. NPDC102490; assembly: GCF_044765285.1. Taxonomy (NCBI): domain Bacteria; kingdom Bacillati; phylum Actinomycetota; class Actinomycetes; order Kitasatosporales; family Streptomycetaceae; genus Streptomyces; species Streptomyces sp. NPDC102490. Next base: position 252,382 of record NZ_JBIWJU010000004.1, on the reverse strand, counting down.
CCCTTTCGTGGCGGTGGGCGGGGCCGTCCGGCCAGGGCAGCCGGGCGGTGAGAACGTACCCGCCGTCGGGTGTGGGGCGGTGGCCGAGTTCGCCGCCGGCCACGGTGACCCGCTCGCCGAGGCCCAGCAGGCCGAAGCCGGAGGCCGGCGGCGGTGCGGGCCGCAGCGGGGCCGGGCCGTTGCAGACACCGATGTCGAGGGTGCCGCCCGCGGTGCCGCGGAGGGTGACCCACACGACCGCGCCGGGGGCGTGCTTGGCGGCGTTGGTCAGCGCTTCCTGGACGATCCGGTAGCAGGTCCGTCCGACGCCGTCGGGCGGAGTCGCGGCCACGGCGTTGGTGAGCCTGACATCGAGCCCCGAGGCGCGGGTGTCGGCCACCAGGTCGGGGATGCGGTCGAGGGAGGGCTGCGGGGGTTCCGGGTGGCCGGGGTCGGCGCGGAGCACGCCGAGGACCTCCCGCAGTTCCTCCAGCGCCTGGTGGGAGCCCTCGGCGATCCCGCGGACCAGCACCCGGCTCTCGTCGGCGGAGAGGTCGGCGCGGTGGTCGAGCACCCCGGCCTGCATGGCGACCAGGGAGATGCGGTGCGCGAGGACGTCGTGCATCTCGCGGGCGATCCGGTTGCGTTCGAGGGCCCGGACCTGCGCCGCCCGCGCGTGCTGTTCCCGCTCCGCGCTCTCCGCCCGTTCACGCAGCGAGAGCACCTCGACCCGCCGTGCCCCGACCGCCATGCCGGCGGCCACCGCGATCCCCGCGGTCAGCACCGACACCACGACGGTGACCCACCACAGCCCCTCGGCCGCATCCTGCGTCGGATAGACCCCGCCGGCGAGGTGGGAGGCGGCCACGTAGGCCACGACGACGGCCCCGATCTCCACCGGGCGACGACGGGTGGCGACCGAGCACAGCGCCAACAGCGCGGCGCCGGTGGCGAGCGCCGACATGGCCGAGGCGATCGTGACCGTCAGCGCGACCGTGAGGGGCCACCGCCGCCGCCACCGGAGCGCCGCCAGGCAGCCCAGGCCCACCAGCGGATCCCCGACGAGGATCCAGGAGCCCGGGTCACCGGACTCCTTCCGCGCCAGCGCGACGGTCACGAGCCAGATCGGCACGCTCACGGCCGCGGCCACCAGCAGCCGCCATGAGTGCTGCCACGCCCCGAGCCGCGGCACAACGTCCTTGTTCACCAGGCCATTGTCGCCACACCGGGCGACCGGCGGATCAGACCGAGGGCCGATGCGCCTTCGACCCAGGTCTAACCGGTGCCTCTCCCGCGGTCGGAGGCGGAGCCGGTCCGCCGGGCCGATGTGCCGGCCGCGCCCGATGAACAGACTCGTTCACGTCCCGGTCGCCCCCCCACAGGAGGACACCTCATGCGCAGAAGTCTGCCCCTCGCCCTCGCCGCCGCCGCGCTGGCGGCGACCGCGTTGCCGTCATCGTCGTCGGTGGCTGCGACGACACCGCCGGACACCCTGCGGTGGGGCCCGTGCCCCGAGGGCGCCGCCGCTCCCCGCCTGAAGTGCGCGACGCTCCGGGTGCCGCTGGACTACCGCGACCCGGACGGCCGTCGGATCGAGATCGCCGTCTCCCGGCTGGCGAGCGAGAAGCCGGCACAGCGGCGTGGCATCCTGCTGACCAACCCGGGCGGCCCCGGCGGTTCCGGCCTTCAGTACCCGGCCGTCCTCGCCGCCTCGGGGCTGCCGCAGAAGGTGCGCGACTCCTACGACATCATCGGCTTCGACCCGCGCGGCGTCGGCCACAGCACGCCGGTGACCTGCGACCTGACGCAGGAGCAGCAGTGGCGCGGCAACTTCCCGCCGTACGCGCACACCGCGGCCGACGTCATACGGGCGGCCGGGCCCGCACGGAAGATCGCCGAGCAGTGCAACAGCTCGCGGACGGCGTGGATGCTGCCGCACACGACCACCGCCAACACGGCACGCGACATGGACCGCATCCGGACGGCGTTGGGCGAGCCGACGTTGTCGTACCTCGGAGCCTCCTACGGCAGCTACCTCGGCGCGGTCTACACGACGCTGTACCCGCGGCGCGGCGACCGGATCGTGCTCGACAGCAACATGGGGCCGGGCGGCTACGACGTCACGGCCATGCGGCGGTTCGCCCGCGGGCTGGAGGACCGCTTCCCCGACTTCGCCGCGTTCGCCGTCGCGCACCCCGAATACGGTCTGGGCTCCACGCCGAAGCAGGTCAGGGCCAAGTTCTTCGAGCTGGCGGAGCGACTGGACGCCGAGCCGCGACAGGGCGTCGACGGGACCGCGTTCCGCGCGCAGACCTTCGAACTGCTCTACGCGGACGGCTCCATGCCGCGGCTCGCCGAGTTCTGGCGGGCGGCCGACACGGGCGCGCAACTGCCGCTCCCGGAGCTGCCCGCGGACCTGGAGAACCTCATGGCCTCACGTTTCGCCGTGGTCTGCGCCGACTCGCGCTGGCCGAGGTCGGTCCGGCAGTACCAGCGCAACGTCGCCGTCGACCGGCTGAGGTACCCGATGCTGGGCGGCTCCACGGCGAGCGTCAACCCCTGCGCGTTCTGGCCGCGGAAGCGGACCGAACCGCCGGTGCGCATCACCGGCAGGGGCCCGTCCAACGTCCTGATGGTGCAGAACGAGCGCGACCCGGGCACCCCGCTCGCCGGCGCCCGGGAGCTGCGGCGGGCGTTCGGCGGGCGGGCCACGCTGGTGACGGTCGACCAGGGCGGCCACGGGGTGTATCCGTACGGCCGCAACGCGTGCGTCAACGATGCGGCGACGAGGTTCCTGACCACCGGAGAACGCCCCGCGGGGGACCTCGCCTGCGCGGCGGGACCGGGCAAGTGAGCGAGTGACGGAGGCGCCGGAGATGTTCGAGGAGCTGCGGAACCGTCGTGCGGCCCGGCGGATCACCCCCGGGGACGGCCGGCCGCTGCGGCGGTTCCGCTGGTGGCAGCTGCCCTACCGGTCCCTGTTCTATCTCCGGCTGCCGGACGGCGCCGGCGGGCAGGCGGTCTACGCCGTGGACGTCAGACGCGGTCAGGACCACACCTCCGCGCAGGCCAAGGCCGACCTGTACCTCGACGGCAGGCACCACGCCCGGTCGAGGCTCCCCGCCGCCTTCCCGGTCCCCGGCGGCACCGTGGAGGTGCGGCTGAGCAGGTTCGGGTTGCGGCGCTGCCACTACGTCACCACCAAGGGCGCCGAGCAGCTGCTGGTCCCGGACCGCGACTCCGCCGAGGGGCGCCGCGCCCACCTCGACCGTGCGCACCCCGCGCTGAGCCGCGGGATCGGTGCCCTCTCGCTGACCGTGCTCGTCGTCTCGCTGGCCGTCCTGGCCGTGCAGATCGTCGAACACCTCACGGCGGTACCCGCGGTGGCCGAGCACGTCGGGGCCCTCACCTCGCCGGTCCACCTTTCGGCCTGGAGCAATGCCGTGCTGACCCTGGTCACCTTGTCGGCCGGCACGGAACGGGCCCTGCGGCTGCGCTACAACCGGCTGCTCGACGGCACAGCGGGCTGACTCCGCGCCCTCACCGGTGCCCAGCAGTGCCGGATCGAGGTCCTGAGGCCGTGTCGGCGGCCAGGGCGGCCAGGTAGCCGTCCAGGAGCTCGACCTGCCGCTCCGGCGGGAACGCCGACGGGTCGAAGAGGGCCTGGACGACCAGTCCCAGGACGAAGGACTGCGCGCTCCGCGCGACCTGAGCGGCGTCGCCCGGGGGTAGTTCGCCGAGTTCCTGCGCGGCGGCCACCCGGACGCGCAGCCGCTCGCGGCCCTGGGCGTACTTGCGGGCGTAGTCGGCGGCCAGGGCGGGGTCGCAGAGCGCGGCGTCCCAGGACGAGACCCAGACGCGGTTGCTGTCGGTGGCCTCGGGCGTCAGCGGCAGGATGTCCAGCAGGGCGTCCCTGAGGGCGGCCAGGCCCTGGCCCGCTCGGCGGCGGGGGCGGGCGAGGGTGCGCTGTTCCAGCAGGTCGAGGGCGTACTCGAGCAGGGCGCGCTTGGTGGGGAAGTAGTGCGTGAGCAGGCCCGTGCTCGCACCGAGTTCGGCGGCAACGGCGCGCAGTGTCAGGCCGGCGAAACCGCGGGTGGCCATGACCTGCCAGACCGCCGCGGAGACCTCCCGCCGCCGGGCCTCGTGATCTCCCTTGGTGCGTGGCATGCCGCCACGGTACGTTGACACAACAAGCGTTGTGCAAACGGGGGAGGTCCCATGTTCTCGGTGTCGCTCGGTGACGCTGCTCGTCTCGGTCCGCTGGAGGTGTGGCACGCCGAGGAGTTCGCCGGTCATCTGGACCGGGCTCGTGAACACATCCGCCCCTGGGTCGGGCCCGCGTTCGTCACCGACGACTTGCAGGGAGCACGGGCCACCCTCGAGCGGTATGCCGCACGCCAGGCGGGCGACGGCGCCCGGATGTACGGCATCTGGCGCGAGGAAACGCTGGTCGGAGGTGTGATGTTCACCGACTTCGACGCCGCCTTCGGCAACTGCGAGATCGGCTGCTGGCTGGAGCCGTCGGCCGAGGGCCACGGGCTGATGACGCGGGCCTGTGGCGTGTTGCTGGACTGGGCCTTCACGGTCCGCGGACTGCACCGGGCCGAATGGCACTGCCGGGCGGACAACGACCGCAGCGCCGCGGTGGCCGAGAGGCTCGGCATGACCCTGGAAGGCGTACGCCGCGAGGCGTGGCCGTACGAGGGGGTGCGTTACGACAAGCAGGTCTGGGCGGTCCTGGCCCCCGACTGGCGCTCCTGAGCACCCGTACCTGCCGGGGCGCCGCGATCTCTTCACCCCGACCCCGCCCTCCCTCGGGCCGGCGCCCGCTCGAAGCGGGCGCCGGACAACGGGGGGCCTTCGCTGTCAAGACGGGCGGTGCCCGTCCGGGTCGACGGAGCGCTCCTCGGCGTAGCGGGCCAGCCCTTCCGCCATGCCCTGCATGAACTTCTGGAGGTAGCGGGGCATGAACCAACCGAGCAGCCAGCTCGTCTCGTACTCGCCGTACCAGTGAATGGTCGTGCCCGAGCCATCGGCCGCGGGGGTCAGCTCGATGCGCGCGTGATAGTCGCGCATCGACGGGTTGAACGCGTCCTCGTAGGCCAGCAGGCGTCCCTCGACCTTCTCGGTGAGCCTTTCGCCGGTCACGGTGCGTCCCGTCCGGAAGGCCCGGACGGCCCCGACGGCGTCGTCGCCGTCCGGGTCGAGGCCGACGGACCGTGCCGTGTCCAGGCTGTCCACCTTGGACCACAGGGGCCAGGTGGCGGCGTCGACCAGCAGCTTCCACACGGTCTCCGGCGGGGCGCCGGTCGTCACGGTGACGTCGTACTGGTGCATGGTGCGGGACTCCTGTCCATCGGTGGGTGCGGCATGGGGGGCGTGGGTCATGCGTCGAGGAAGCGCAACAGCTCCGCGGTGACGAACCGGGGGTTCTCCTCCACGAGCCAGTGCTGGCCTCCGGGACGTCCACCTCGGGACCCGTACCGGATCTGCCGCCACGGTGTCGCGGACGTCCTTGTCGAGGGCGCGGTAGGTCGAAGTAGCCGAGCCGTGCGGTGTCGTCGGGGAACCGACTGGCGTACTGGAACGCGACCGCCGCGCCGAAGTCGTGCCGGATGACGCGGGCGTCGTCCACCCCGAGCCGCTCGGCGATCAGCTCGTGCACGGATCGGGCCGGCGTCGCCTTGTCGTAGCCGGTCGGTGAGCCGGTGCTGTCGCCCAGTCGTGAAACAGGCCGCGCCGGCCAGCGTGAGCAGGAGGGCGAGGGTGGCGGCTGCCAGGGCGACGGGCGGTGCGGAGGGCACGGTACGGCAGCGGCCGTTGTGCAGTGATCATGTGCTTCTCATCCTGAGGAGAGCGGAACGGTGGCGAGGCGCCTCGCCACCAGTCTCGCCGGGCACGTCGCGCCTGGCACGCAACCTTGCGGTTCTGGCAAGAGGGACCTCGACCTGCCCCGGCCCGGCCCCGAGGGGCGGGGTGTCGTGCGTGCGCGCCCACGACACCCCGGCGTCATCGGCTCACCGGCCCTTCTCGGTGAACAGGTCGATCAGGCCCTGGGCCGTGTTGTCCGCGGAGTCGAGCCCGGGCATTTCGTCGGTGGCCGACTCGGCGCTGCGGGGGAACATCACCCGTTCGTACGCGGTCAGCGCCGCCTCGACGTCACCGGGGTGCGCGGCGAGTGCGGTGCCCAGTTCCGCGCCGTCGAGCATCGCCAGGTTGGCGCCCTCGCCGTTGGGGGCGGAGAGGTGGGCGGCGTCGCCCAGCAGGGTCACCCCCGGCACCCGGTCCCACCGGTGTCCGGTCGGCAGCGCGTAGAGGGAGCGCAGGACCGGTGCGACGTCGCTGTCGGTGATCAGCGCGGTGAGCTCCGGCGCCCAGCCGTCGAACTCCTGGGCGATGCGCGCGGTGGCCGCCGCGGCATCGGTGAAGTCGACGGCGGCGAACCAGTCCCGCGGCCGGGCCAGTCCCACATAGGCGTGCAGCGTGTCGCCCTTCTCCCGGTGGGCGAAGATCTCCTTGCCCGGCGCCGGAGCGATCAGCATTCCGCCGCCGACGGTCTTCGCGGCGGCCGGGTGCCGGGTGCCGGAGTCGAACAGGTAGGTCTCGACGACCGACCTGCCGATGTACTCGGGTGTGGCGTCGGACAGCAGCGGCCGGACGCGGGACCAGGCGCCGTCCGCGCCGACCAGCAGGCCCGTGACGACGGAGGTGCCGTCGGCGAACGTCACCTCGTGGCGGCCGTCGCCCAGGGAACGGACCCGGCTGACCTTGTGCCCCCACCGCACGGTCCCTGCCGGAAGCGAGTCGAGCAGGATCCGACGCAGGTCACCGCGCTGCACCTCCGGACGCCCGCCGGTGCCGTCGTCGGCCTGGTCGAGCAGCACGGTCCCGTCCGGGTCGAGCACCCGCAGGGCCTGGCGGCCCTCCAGCACGATGGCCCGGAACTCGTCCATCAACCCGGCTTCCTCAAGGGCGAGTTGACCGTTGTAGTCGTGGATGTCGAGCAATCCGCCCTGGGCGCGCGCCGAAGGGGAGGAGTCGGCCTCGTAGACGGTGACCGGGATCGCGTGGACATGCAGGACGCGGGCCAGCGTCAGTCCGCCGAGTCCGGCGCCGATGATCGTGACGGGGGTGTGCATGGTGACTCCTTCGGTATCGGGCCGTCCGGTTGGCTCCGTCCGGCCGCTTCTCGAAAGGTGTCAGGCACCGCCGACGAACCACCGACATCCGGCCGACAGCCCCCGACAGCGCTCCTACACGACGCCGACGAATCACCGACACCGCAGGTCAGCGGCAGATTCCGCACCTTCCTCGTCGGACGACGGGACGCGGCGGCACAGCCGTCCCGGCCGGGCGCACGACTCCGGTACGAGGCGGCAGGCATCCGCCACGCTCGGCGGGGCAGTCGCAGTGCACGGCAACTCCCCGCGACCCACCCAGAGATGAGCGTGATGACGTGTCCTACCCCGAACACCCCGCAACGCCCGTCGGCTCGACCCAGCCGCACACCGGGGACACAGCCGGTCGCGGCAACGGACCGGCGATCGCCGCGCTCGTGCTCGGCATCCTCGCCGTGGTCCTCTTCTGGACCGTCATCGGCGGTGTGGTGCTCGGCATCCTCGCGCTGGTCTTCGGCATCATCGGCGCGCGCAGAGCCCGGGGCGGCAGGGCGCCGCGCCGCACGATGTCCATCTTCGGGGCGGTACTGGGCGTGCTCGGGATCATCGGCTCCGTGGTGATCATCGCGATCGGCGCGTCGATCCTGAACTCGGACGAGTTCAAGGACTTCGACGACTGCGTGCAGCACGCCGACACGCAGAGCGAACGGGACGCCTGCGCGGACGACTTCAACGAGGACGTCAACAACTGACCCGTAGCGTCTCTGCGCCGGCACCGCCGCGCCCAGCGGAACAAGCTCAGCGCGGCGGCGATCCCGCGCGCCGCCGTGCGCGCCCGACGACGCCTCGGTCGGCCGCCGTGTCGGCGTGGCTTCCCTGCCGGCGCCGGGGGTCGGGGCGTCGAGGTGACTAATGTGAACGGTATGAGCGAACACTCGGAGCGTTCCGTCATCGTCGAACGCACCAGCAGCGGCCAGTTCGTGGCGACCAACGCCCGCGGCGGATCGATCCGTTTCGGCTCGTCTTCGGACGGTGACCAGGGGTTCACCCCCGTCGAGCTGTTCCTGGCCGCGATCGGCGGCTGCACGGCCGTGGACGTCGACATCGCGACCGGCCGTCACGCGGAGCCCACCCGGTTCTCCGTGACGGTCAGGGGAGACAAGGTCAGCGACGACCTGGGCAACCGCATGACGAACCTCGAGGTCGCGTTCACGGTGGCCTTCCCGGACGGCGAGGGGGCGGAGCGCGCCCGCGCGATCCTGCCCCGCGCGGTCAAGGCGTCCCACGACCGTCTGTGCACCGTGAGCAGGACCGTCGAGGTCGGCACCCCGGTGAGCACGACGGTCCACGACGGGTGACGACGGCCCACCGGCCCGAGCCGGACCGTGAGCACTCGGCCGGCGGCCGACCATGATGGACGTATGGCAACACAGGAACCCGGCCGGCCCGACGCCGGGCCGTCGCTGGAGCAGATCCTCGGTCTGATCGCCCCCGGCATGCTGGATGTCGTCGTCGCGCCGCGCGGCTCCCGTGTGCCGGTGGCCGACGTGGTGCTGCACGACCCGGGTGAGGAGCGGGACGACGACACCTGGGCGGCGTCCGGGACGATCCTGCTCGCGGTCGGTGTGGACGTCGCCTCGCCGGAGGCGGTCGACGTGCTGCGCGGCGCCGACCGGGCCGGAGCCGCGGCCGTGGTGCTGCGGCGGGGTGCCCGCGGGCCGCGGACGTCGCTGCTGGAGGCGGCCGCTTCGGGGCGTACGGCGCTGCTCACCCGGCGGCCGGGGCAGGGCTGGACGGAGGTGCTCGGCGGGCTGCGTACCGCCCTGGCGCACAGCGCCCCGACCGGAACGACCGGGGTGGAGGGCCTGCGGCTCGGTGACCTGCCGGGGCTGGCCAACACGGTGGCGGCCCTGGTCGGCGGCGCGATCACCATCGAGGACCCGCAGTCGCGGGTGCTCGCGTACTCGCGGATGGACCATGAGCCGGACCCGATGCGCAGGCTGACGATCCTCGGCCAGGAGGTCCCGCGCTGGCGGGTGGACGAACTGCGCGAGAGCGGCTTCTTCCAGGCGCTGTGGAGCACCGACGGCGTCGTGCGTCTGCCCGCCGACGACCGGTACGCGGAACGGCTGGCGGTCGCGGTGCGCCATGGGCCGGAGATCCTCGGGTCGCTCTGGGCCGCCGCGGACGGCCGGCCGCTGGCCGAGGACGCGGCGGCGGCGCTGCACACGGCGGCGCGGGCCGCCGTGCCGCAGCTGTCCCACCACCAGACGTGGGGCCGGGCCGCGGCCCGGGCGCGCGAGGGCGCGGTGCACGCACTGCTCGACGGGAGCGGCCGGCCGGCCCGCGTCGCGCACGAAGCCGGGGTCGTGCCGGGTCGGCCGTACGCGGTGGTGGTCGCGGAGGCGTACGACGGCCGGGAGCCGGCGGGTGGGCCCGCCGCGACCGCGGGGGGAGCCGCCGAGCAGCGGCTGCTGGACGTGCTCGCCTTGCAGGCCGCGGCGTACCGGCCGGGCTGTGTGACGGCGCGGTCGGGGCGGCGGCTGTACGTCCTGCTTCCGGCGGGGGAGGAGGAGACGGACCCGGCGCGAGCCCTGCTGGCGGCGGCGCGCTCGGTGCCGCGCGGTGTGGTGTTCGCGGGCGTCGGCCCGGTGACGGCCGACCTGTCGCAGCTGCCCGCGTCGCGCGAGGCCGCGGAGCTGGTGGTACGGGTGCTGGGGGAGCGGGCCGCGCGACGGCCGGCCGCGGACGTGGTGTCCGCGGTGGCGGCGTTCGGTGAGCTGATTCCCGAGGTGTCCGCGCTGCGGGTGCTCGACCGGATCGCGCCGTTGTGGGAGAGCCTGTCGGGTCCGGTGCACGCGATGGTGGAGCACGACCGGGCGCACGGCTCGGAGTACGGCGCGTCGGTCGCCGCCTACCTCGACGTGTTCGGTGACACGGGCACGGCCGCCGAGCGCCTGAACGTGCATCCGAACACCCTGCGGTACCGGCTGCGGCGGGCCCGGGAACTCTTCGGCGTCGACCTGGCCGATCCGACGCTGCGGCTCCTGGCCGACATCGGCCTGCGGCTGGCACGGCGCACAGGGTGATCATTCCCTTGATCATTCCGTTGGAGCATTGCACAGCATTCCGGACCGACCGTGGTCGTACCGGACGAAGACGCGACGGGCTCTGCGGAACGACGCTGTACACGTGAGAACGGCCGGCCGCCCGGCGAACGCCGTGCACGACCCACGACCGACGCGTCTGGAGTGTGTTGACAGTGACTTCCGGTACCCGCCACCAGCGCGGCAGCGCCCGTGAGGCCGCGCTCGCCCGAGCCGTCGAGGAGGGCCTGCTGGGCCCGCGGTCGCCCCTGGTCGGTCTCCTCGACGTCGACGGTGTGCTCGCCGCCGTCGAGGCGCTGAACGAGGCGTTTGAGGGACCGGCCGCGGTGCAGCACACCTTCGCGGCCAAGGCGTGCGGGCTGGTGCCCGTGCTGCGGCTGCTCGCGGAGGCGGGCATGGGGTGCGAAGTGGCCTCGCCCGGGGAGCTGGAGCAGGCGCTGGCGGCCGGGTTCACCTACGACCGGCTGGTACTCGACAGCCCCGCCAAGACGGTCGAGGAGCTCGAGTTCGCCCTCGCCCACGGCATCGCGGTCAACCTGGACAACTTCCAGGAGATGGCCCGCGTCGACGCCCTGCTGGCCGGCCGAGAGGCCGCCGGGCCCATCGGGCTGCGCGTGAACCCGCAGGTCGGCGCCGGGAGCATCGGTGCGATGAGTACGGCGACCGCGACGTCCAAGTTCGGCGTCGCCCTGCGCGACGAGGGCGCCGTCGACGCGGTGATCGAGGCTTTCGCGCGCCGGCCGTGGCTCAACCGGCTGCACGCCCACGTCGGCTCCCAGGGCTGCCCGCTGCCGCTCATCGCCCAGGGCGTGCGGGCGGCGTACGAGCTGGCCGAGCGCATCAACACGGAACTGGGCCGGGCCCAGATCACCGGACTCGACATCGGCGGCGGCCTGCCCGTCAACTTCGACAGCGAGGACGACCGCCCGACGTACGCGGACTACGTCGCCGAACTCCGCACCGCCGTACCCGGCCTCTTCGACGGCCGCTACGCCCTGATCACCGAATTCGGCCGTTCCCTGCTCGCCAAGAGCGGCACCATCGGCTCGATCGTCGAATACACCAAGATGGCCGGCGGCCGGCGGATCGCGGTCACGCACGCCGGCGCCCAGGTGGCCACCCGCACGGTCTTCATGCCGGACGCCTGGCCGCTGCGCGTCGGGGTGTTCGACGCCACGGGCCGTCCCAAGCAGGGCCCGGCCGAGGTCGTCGACATCGCGGGCCCGTGTTGTTTCGCGGGCGACCTGACGGCGACCGGGCGCGAGCTGCCGGCCGTCGAGCCGGGCGACGTGGTGGCGCTGTACGACACCGGGGCGTACTACTTCTCCTCGCACTTCTCCTACAACTCCCTGCCACGCCCCGCGGTCTACGGCTATCGGACGGATTCCGGCGGACGGGTCGCCTTCGCACTCGTGCGCGAGGCGCAGAGCGTGCGCGGCGTGGTCGAGGAGAGCGGACTCTCCCAGGCGGACGCCCTGGTGGCGCTGCGCGCCGGCAACGCCGTGGACCAGTGAAGGAGACGGCGGAATGACCCGCGGGAGGGAACCCTCCGCGCCCGTCTCAGTCGCCCGGTGCCTCGGAGGAGGGTGAGGAGCCGGGCCCGGCGGCGGGTGCGCGCCGTTGGAACGTGGCGTACAGCAGCCACAGTGAGGGGACGAGCAGGAGGGCGCCCACGCCCAGTACCACCAGGCAGGCCGCCAGGACCGCACCGTCCGACGCGGCCTGCTCGACCGTCGTTCCGCCGACCAGCATCGCCGGGTACTGCGCCGCGCCCCACGCCCACAGGATCGCGGCGACCGCCAGCGCCGAGGCGGGACGGGCCGGCACGAAGCGGTCGCGGTGCAGCAGGGCGAGGCCGAGGAGACCGGCGACGACGCTCAGGACGACCAGCGGCAGCGCGCGGTGCGTCAGCCCGTGGAAGAGCTCGGGGGCGTCGGCGTGCAGCACGGCGCTACCCGCGCCCGCGACGGCGCCACTGACCAGACCGCTGATGACGGCGCGACGGGCGAAGGCCGAGGCGAGCGCCCGTTCGCCGGCGCGGGCGGCGTCGGCACACAGGTACACCGCGGCGAGATGGGCGCAGGTGGTGACCGCGAGGACGCCGCCGAGGGCAGACGTCGGATTGAGCCAGCTGGTGATCACGTCGCCGGCGGCGAGGCCCGGCGGGACCCGTCCGGAGGCGACCGCCCCCGCGACCGCGCCCAGGAAGAACGGCGTGATCAGGGAGGACAGGGCGAAGCAGGCCCCGAACAGCCGCTGCTGCCACAGCTCGGTGCTCGCCTTGCGGAAGGCGAAGGCGGCCCCGCGCGCGATGATGCCCAGGGCGGCGAGCGTCAGTGGCAGGTAGAGCGTGGACATCACGGCGGCGAACACGGGGGAGAAGGCGGACCACAGCAGCACGATCACGAAGATCAGCCACACGTGGTTGGCCTCCCAGATGGGACCGATGCTGTGCTCGATCAGACGCCGCTGGGGCAGTCCGCGCCGGGACCCGCCGGCGAGCAGGTCCCACACGCCGGCCCCGAAGTCCGCCCCGCCGAACAGGGCGTAGCAGGTGAGGCCCACCCACATGACAGCAAGAGCCGTGTCTGCGAGCACGGTCACCTCCGGTTTCGGCCGACGGGGCGGCGCGAGAAGGGGTTCGGGTGGTGGAAGCGGCGGGCGGGGGAGTGCTCCCGCCGATGCGGACGGCGCGGGGTGCCGGGAGGCCGCGGGCCGGTCATACGACGGGGTAGCTCTCGACGTCCTGTTCCTGCGGTGCCAGGGGCACGGCGGTGCCCTTGGCGAGGCGGCGGAGCACATAGACGGTGGCGACGGTCATGCCGGCGTAGACGATCAGCACCAGCCACAGTCCGGTCATGAGGCCCGGCGCCGGGTTGACGGCATCGCGCACGCTCATGACTCCCCAGACGATCCAGGGCTGCCGCCCGAGTTCGGTGACGCACCAGCCGCTCTCCAGCGCCACCACCGAGGCCGGACCGCCGATCGCGGCCAGCGTCAGGAACAGCCGGGACCCGCGCTGGTCGAGCAGCTCACCCCGACTCCGGCGTCCGCGCCACCAGGAGAGCAGCAGCCAGGCCCCCAGGGCCAGGAGGAACAGTCCGATCCCCACCATGACGTCGAACGCCCAGTGCACGCCCGTCACCGCCGGCCACTGGTCGCGGGGCACCTTGTCCAGGCCCTGCACAACGGTGCTCGGCGAGTAGCCGACCAGCAGGGAAAGGCCGTTGGGGATCTCGAGACCGTAGCGCAGGGCATCGTCGCGAGCGATGCCGCCGAGGGTCAGCGGCACGTGCGAACCGGTGGTGAACACCCCCTCGATCGCCGCCAGTTTCGCGGGCTGGAACTCCGCCAGGAACCGCGCGGCCCAGTCCCCCACGACGAGCTGGAAGGGCGTCACCACCGCTCCCAGCGTGAAGGGGAGGTAGAACCCCGCCTTGTGATAGGCGTCCCGGCGGCCCCGCAGCAGGGCGACCGCGTAGACCGCGGCCGTCAGGAAGGACGCCACCATGAACGCGGCGAGGATCATGTGCACGGTCTGCGGCGGGCTCGCGGGATTGAGCATGGCGGCCCACGGGTCCACGTCCACGACCTTCCCCTCGCGCAGCACGAAGCCACGGGGCTGGTTCATCCAGGCGTTGGCGCAGACCACGAAGAACGCCGAGGCGACACCGGCCACCACGATCGGCAGCCCGGTGAGCAGATGCCGCCGGGGCGGGAGCCGGTCCCAGGCGTAGAGGTAGATGCCGAGAAAGATCGCCTCGATGAAGAAGGCGATGCCCTCCAGGGCGAAGGGCAGCCCGATGACCTGCCCGAACGTCCCCATCAGACCCGGCCACAGCAGTCCCATCTCGAAGCTGAGGATCGTGCCGGACACCGCGCCCACAGCGAAGAGCACACCCATCGCACGGGCCCACCTGCGGGCCAGCAGCCGGTGGGAGGGGTTCTGGGTACGGATGCCGTACCACTCGGCGATCAGCGTGAGCGCGGGCAGGCCCACCCCGAGACACGCGACGACGATGTGCCAGGCGAGGGAGAACCCCATCTGCGCCCGGGCCGCGGCGAGATCCCCCTCGGAGACCTTGTCGACGGCCAGTACGGCGGCCTGCCACGGCGTCGCGGCCAGATGATGCATGACGGCCACGCCTGCCTCCCGACGGTGAGCGAAACCCGGACATGTAAGGCAATGCCCGGTTTGTACCCCTTGAAGGTAGCGGTACGGAGCCGCTGAGCCGTCGGCGCCACGCCTCGCTCAGGAGTCGCCGGCCCTGGGCTCTCGCGCCAGACGGGCGCGGATGGTCTTGCCCTGTCCCGGGTCCGTGGTGACGGTGATCCGGTTGGTGAGGCGGCGGACCATGGGCCATCCGAACCCGCCGGTGCCACCGTCGAGGTCGGGGGTCCGCTCTCGTGGGGGCGTGGGGTCGGGATCGCTGACGGCGGCGTTGAGCGCGTCGGCGGTCGCCGTGAGTTCGAGCGTGTACCGACCGCCGCCATGACGCACGGCGTTGGTGGTGAGCTCGGAGACCACGAGGACGAGAGTCTCCGCCGTCTCGGCGGCCGGGGGCGGGTCCAGCCCGTCGACGAAGGCACGCGTGACGTCACGGGCGTGAGCGATGCCGCAAGGGCTGTCGCCCTCGGCGCGGACGGGGGCCCTCGGGGTGAAAGTACGTGTGGTGTCGGTGTCGGTCATGCACTACCACCCAGTCCTGATCGGTTGTGCCGGCAGGCCCAGCGTGTGCCCGCCCGGCGGGATTTCAACCCGTAACGCCCGCTTCCGGGCGTATGCGCGGCACCCTTTCCCGCGTGTCCGGCGAGGGGCATCTCCCTGGAGGCATCGGACCCTTGACCCCTCGAACGAGCCTCATCGCCTTTTCGCCGGAGCGATACGGCTGTGCACGCGGAACCGGTCGGTACGGTCCTCCGGCGCGGAGCACAGACGAACCGTGACGGGACCGGCGAAGGTGTACCCCCGCTCGGCCGCATGGCGGCGGACATGGGCCGCGAGGGCGGGCGCCACGGGCAGCGGGCTGTCCGAGATCAGGCGGTGGGTCTGCGGAAGCAACTCGATGACGTAGGCGTTGGGTGCCACGACGCGCTGCCGGGCGACGATCAGGGCGTTCTCGTCGCACTGCCGCAGTAACGTCGCCAGGGCCTCGCCGTGCGGCTGCCGGGCCGGTGACAAGCGGCCCCACACGTTCATCACCCACTGCTCCATGACGCGTTCGCTTTCGAGGAATCCCATCGGGGGCGCCTGCCCCACCCCGTCCCGAGCAGGCTCACCCGTACGGGCGTACTTCCGGCGGCACGGCGTCACCGTGCCCTCGGCACGGAGCATCGCAAGGGCGCTCGACCCGCCACCGGAGTGAGCGACATGGCACACAGTCGCGGCAGAACTCGCTCCGAGTGGGTACACGGGGTCAGGACAGGGGCAGACAAGGGCCGCACAGGCATAGTTGTCGGGTGGCAATAGTCGTCGTCGGCAACAAAGTGCGAGTGCCGGGTACGAGGGGAGAGGACCTGAGATGCTGCGAGCGCTGGGTCAGGCGGTGCGGCTGTCGGAGTCCACCACGTCACCGTGCGTCTGTGCCGCCGCGGTGTCGCAGAACGCCTCCAGCCCTTCCAGCAGGGCCACTCGCTTGGCGGCGGGCATGTCCGCGAGCACCTTCCGCAGTTCCTTCTCCCGTCGGGCGCGCAGGTCGGCGAGGAACGCGCGGCCTCGGCTGCTGAGGTGCAGCCGCACCTCGCGCCTGTCCTCCGGACGCGTCATCCGCTCGACGAAACCGGCCGCGTGCAGGCGGTCGCACAGGCGGCTGGTGGACGGTGGCGTCGAGGCGAGGAACTCGGCCAGGGTGCGCAGGTTGATGCCGTCGTGGTGTTCGAGGATATGCAGCACGCGCAGCTGGGAAGCGGACGTGGGTGCCGTGGAAGCCCGGCCCCACACGACTTCCAGCAGCTCAACGGCCGTCGTGGTCACACGTGCGACCTCGTCGGGCTTCGGGCGGCGGAAGGCAGTCACGATCACACTCTCGCAGGCACTGGGGTGCCTGCCAGCGTACTAGGCGCGCTCGCCGAGTACAGATGGTCCGGGGCGACCGATGCCACTCCGTGAGCGAGACGCGCTCCGTTGCAGGACGAAAGATAGGTGTATATCCCATCATGAACAGATTCGTCGTCGCCGAGCGCGCCCTGCGTACGGCGGCTCCGCACGAGCTGCTCGACGCCATCCGTGCCGTACTGGCCGACCAGTACGGCGTGGAGGACGTCGAGCTGTTCATGGCGGATTACGGCCTGACCGTGCTTCAGCCGGTGTCGGTGCTCCCGCACACCATGGAGCCGGTGTCGGTGCACAACAGTCCCGCCGGGCGGGCCTTCGGCTCGCAGGAGCCCTACCGCGAGGACACCAGGGACGGGAGGGTGCGCCTGCACCTTCCGGTCAGTGTGCGCGGCGACCGGCTCGGCGTGCTGAGCGTCACGCTGCCGGGGGCCGACGGCGCCCGGGAGCGGGAGGCCGAGCTGGCCGAGATCGCCTCCGTGCTGGGGCACGAGGTGATGGTGGCGGAGCGCGACACCGATCTGTACCTCCAGGCGCGGCGCCGGGACCGGCTGACCCTGGCCGCCGAGATGCAGTGGCAGTTGCTGCCCGGCCGTTCCAGCTCGTGTCCCGAGTACGAGCTGGGTGCTCAGCTGGAGCCCGCCTACGCCATTTACGGCGACAACTTCGACTGGTCCGCCACCGCCGACCACCTGATGCTGTACGTCACCAACGGCATGGGCGAGGGCACCGAGGCGTCCCTGCTGACGAACCTGGCGATCAACGCCCTGCGCAACGCGCGCCGCGCCGGCCTCTCCATCGCCGACCAGGCCGCCCTGGCCGATCAGGCGGTCTACGCGCACTACCAGGGGCGCTGCTATCTGTCCGTCCTCATGTTCGACTTCGATCTGGCGGCCGGCCGGGCGAGCGTGGTGGACGCCGGCTCCCCCCAGCTGCTGCGGCTGCGGGACGGCAAGGTGGAACGCGTGTCCTTCGAGGCCCAACTGCCCCTGGGCATGTTCGAGGAGACCGACTACGTGGCGCAGGACTTCCGCGTGCGGCCCGGTGACCGCCTGGTCTGCGTCAGCGACGGCGTCCACGCGGTGGCATCTCCCAAGGGGGAGACCTACGGAGACGCGGCCCTCGCCCGGGCCATCCACGCGACCCGGCTGCTGCCCGCCGCGGAGGTGCCGCGCGCCATCCTGCGCGAGCTGACCGGCCACCGCGGCGAGGCCGTGCCGGACGACGACGCCCTGGTCATGTGCCTGGACTGGCACGGAAGAGGGGACGGCTGACGGCCCGGGCGGGTTCGGCCAGTTGTGACGATCGCGTGTTGTTCGACTCATTCCATCGCGTTAATGTTTGCCATCCGGCAATAATTGCCGAATGGTCCGCCGTTCGACAGGACACAGGACAGGACACAGCAGGGAGACGATGCAGGTGGCGGAGCACGACACGGCCCAGGAGACGGCGCAGGAGCTGGGCGCCTTCCTGGAACGCCGACGCGAGCAGATCGCCCAGCGATGGGCGGACGCCGCGCTGTTCCGCACGGTCTTCACCGTCTCGAGGGACGAGGCGGTCGAAGCGTGCAAGGCCGTGGTGGACGCTCTGGCGGACGTGGCCCGCACCGGACGGCTGGAGGACGTCACGGCGCCCGGTTTCGGCGCCGTGAGAGACCAGTTGGGGCGGATGTCCGCCTCCCGGAGCCGGGCCGGCCAGTCCCCGTCGCAGATCGCCGAGGAGGTCGCCGGCCTGCGCGAGCCGGTCGGCGTGCTGCTGCGGGCCGACTTCGAGGAACGCTCCGCCGAGCAGGCGGACGCCTGCCTGCTGGCGCTGACGGTCCTCATGGGCACGCTCCGCCTCGTGGTGATGCAGACGACCGTGCACGCCGGCGAGGAGCTGATCGCCCGCCAGCGCGAGCAGCTGCTGGAGGTCGCGACCCCGGTCATCCAGCTGTGGGAGGGCATCGTCGCCGTGCCCCTGATCGGCACGCTGGACAGCGCCCGCAGCCAGGTCGTGATGGAGAACCTGCTGGACGCGATCGTGGCCCAGCGGGCCCGGTACGCCATCCTCGACATCACCGGTGTGCCGACCGTGGACTCGCTCGTGGCACAGCACCTGATGAAGACCGTCGCCGCGGCCCGCCTGATGGGGGCCGAATGCATCGTCTCCGGAATCCGTCCCGCGATCGCCCAGACCATAGTCCACCTCGGCATCGACCTCGGGTCGATCACCACACGCGCCTCCCTGGCCGACGCCCTCGCGCACGCCCTCACCCGGCAGGGCATCGTCGTCTCCCCCCGTGCGGTCGGGGGAGCGAGCGCGCGGTGACCGGGTTCTCACCCTCCCCGTGGGGGCCGGTGCACGTGCCGGTGCTCGCGCTGGGGGACGTCCTGCTGGTCACGTTGCAGGGAGAACCGCACGACGGGGCGGCCGAACAACTGCAGGACGACGTGGCCCACCGCATCGCCTCCAGCGCGGCACCGGTGGGAGGCGTGGTGATCGACATCTCCGGCGTGGAGATCGTCGACTCCTTCCTCGGCCGCGTCCTGGCCGAGATCGCGGCGGCCGCGAGCCTGCTGGCCACCCGCACGGTCCTGGCCGGGATGCGCCCGGCCGTGGCCATCACCCTCGTCGAGCTGGGTCTGACCCTGCCCGGCCTGGTGACGGCTCTGGACGTCGAAGCGGCCCTGTCCCTGTTGGGACGAGCCCCTCTGTCCGCTCCCCACGTTCACCCGGAAGGGGGTGCGTGATGCATGCCCCATCCGCCTCGACGACACGTCTGCACATCGGTTCGGACGCGGACCTGGCCTGGGTTCGTCACGAAGTACGCCAGGCCGCGGCCGGCCTCGGCTTCAGCCTGGTCCAGCAGACGAAGCTGGTGACCGCGGCCAGCGAACTGGCCCGCAACACCCTCGTGCACGGCGGCGGCGGACACGTGGAGATGACACACCTCGACGACGGCGCCCGCCGCGGACTGCGGCTGTCCTTCACGGACGAGGGCCCCGGAATCCCGGACCTGGAGCTGGCCATGACCGACGGATACACCTCCGGCGGCGGCCTGGGCCTGGGCCTGAGCGGAGCCAAGCGGCTCGTCCAGGAATTCACCCTCGACAGCCGTCCCGGACAGGGCACCACCGTCACCATCACCGACTGGGCCACCGCCCTCCCCTCCGCCCGTACGGGCGGATCATGAGCAGGGTCTGGGACATTCCGCTCCAGGACAGCACCCGGGTCCGGGACGCCCGCGTGGCGGCGGAGGCCGCCTGCGCCGCCAGCGGCATGGACGCGCACTCCACGGCGGTCGCCGCCCTGGTGGCCACCGAACTCGCCACCAATCTAGTCAAACACGCCAACGGCGGACGCATCATCATCAACCTGACCGGCCCCGCCGACACCTTCGCGGAGGCCGTGCCGCAGGTGCAGATCATCTCGCTCGACCACGGCCCCGGCATCGACGACATCCAGGCGACCCTGCGGGACGGCTACACCACCTCCGCCGTCTCCCTCGGCGCCGGCCTGGGCACCTGCCTGCGCATGGCGGGCGACTTCGACCTCCACAGCCTGCCGGGCCGAGGCACCGTGGCCATGGCGCGCATCGGCCCGTCGGTGGCATCCGCCGGCCGCCGGTCCCGGCCGGTCCGCTCCGCCAAGGGAGCCCGGGCCGGGGGAGTCAACACCTCCCTCGCCCACGCCGAGCACTCCGGAGACTCCTTCGCCTGGGTGCGCTCGGGCCCGCGGCTCACCCTGATGCTCGCGGACGGCCTCGGGCACGGCGAAGCGGCGGCCCGGGCGTCCACCGCCGCCGTCAACGCGCTGCACGGAACCGCCGACCGGCCACCGGCCGAGATCCTCAGGCAGCTGCACGCCGCCCTGCACGACACGCGGGGCGCGGCCGTCGGCGTGGCCCAGCTCGACGAGAGCAGGGGCCGGCTCTCCTTCGCCGGCATCGGCAACACCGGCGCCCGGCTGCGCACCGGCGGCTCCTGGCACTCCCTCACGTCCCACCCGGGCATCGTCGGAGCGCACTTCCCCGCCCGGGTCCCCCTGCACGAGCAGGCGTGGCAGGTGGACAGCCTGCTCGTCCTGCACAGCGACGGGCTCCCCAGCCGGTGGGAGCCGCTGTACGACCCCGAACTCCAAGCCCACGACCCGGCCCTGGTGGCCGCGGTCGTCCTGCGGGACGCCGGCAGCGCGGCTCGCCCCCTGCGTGACGACACCAGCGTGGCCGTACTGGCCCCCGGACCCGGGGACGGACCTCCATGACCGTGACTTCCGACGCCTGGAAGGTCGTGTCCGTCACAGACGCGGCCTGGGTACGCGCCGCCCTCGCGCACGTCGTCACCGCGGGCCGGACGCCCGCACTCGCACGTGCCCGGTTCCTCACCGCCCTGACCACGCGACTGCGCCACTGCGTCGGCCAGGGCGGCGAGTGGGAAGTCGGCCTCCACATCCGGCAGGCCACCGCCGGACGGGAGGGCGAACTCACGGTCCGGCTCCGGCCGATCGCCCAGCCCGACGCCGACCGGCGGGACGAACCCCCGCTCGTCTGCCCCCTGCCCCACGGGCCGGTCCGGACCCGTCCCGGCCGTCGACCGCCGCTGTCCGAGGCGCTCTGGCACGCGGACGACACCACCTCGGCCGTGCTGGACCAGCTGAACGAGCAGACGAGTCTCGCCGAGATGTACCGGCAGGAACTGCACCAGACCAACCAGGGCGTCCTGGCGCTGCACTCCGATCTCGCCGCCGCCGCGCTGGCCCAGCGCGACCTGTTCCAGTCCGAGCGAGCCGCACATGCCGAGGCCGAACGGGCCCGGCGCCTGCTGACCTTCCTCGCCGACGCCAGTGCCACCATCACCGCGTCACTCAGCCACAGCGCCATTCTCGGGTGCCTGTCCGACCTGCTGGTACCGGAGTACGCGGCAGAACTCGACGTCTGGCTCTTCGACAAGGACAGGCCCGAAGGCGCCCGCGGCGTGCGGGGGCACGCGGCGGCCGCGGTGGTCGCCGCACGAACGGGCCGCCCCCAGCACGCCGCGGCCCAGCCCGGGAACCAGCCCGGCATCCAGGACCTCCCGCCCTCCGCGCTGTCCACCGACCGGCCGCTGCTGGCCGTCCCGCTCGCGGCACACGACCTGCTCGGTGTCCTGACCCTCACCGCCCCAGGCCCCCGCTTCGACCCCGACACCTCGCTGATGCTGGTCGAGCTGGCCCACCGCGTCGCCATCGCCCTGGACAACGCCCGCCGCTACGAGCAGTACCGCGTCACCGCCGAAACCCTGCAACAAGCCCAGCTCACGGACCTGCCCGACGCGCCCGGCCTCCTGATGACCGCGCGCTACCTCCCCGCGACCCAGGGGCTGAACATCGGAGGCGACTGGTACGACGTCTTCCACCAGCCCGACGGCAGCCTGCTGGCCGTCATAGGAGACGTCACCGGCCACGGACTCCGGGCCGCCGTCGTCATGGGCCAGCTCCGTACCGCACTGCGCGCCTACGCCGTCGAGGACGGCACCCCCGGCGAGATCCTCACCCGACTGCACCGCATGCTGCGGCACCTGCAACCCGATCTCTACGCCACGGCGGTGATCGCCAGGCTCCGGCCGGGCCGCTCCGACGTGGTCTGGGCATCGGCCGGACACCCGCCCCCCGTCGTGCGCGACGCCGACGGCACCGCACGGGTCCTGGACACCAAACCGGGCATCATGCTCGGCGTCCCCGTCGCGCACACCTACGCCGACCAGAGGGCCGAACTGCCGCCGGGCTCATCCCTGCTGCTGTACACCGACGGCCTGGTCGAACGCCGGTCGCGGGGGCTGGACGGCGGCATCGAGACCCTCGGCCGGCTCCTGGCCGCGGTGAGCACGCACGACCTGGAGCGGGACATGGACGCCGCCGCCGACAACCTCCTCACCTCCCTCCTGCACGACTCCGAACGCGACGACGACGTCTGCCTGCTGCTCTGCCACAGCCGGGAAACCGCGGGCCGGGAGGCCGCGGGAGCGACCGACGGCGGGCACGAGGCCCGGCGGTCATCAGGAGGGCGTGACGACGGGGAAGCGGCGGTCCGGCGTGTCCAGGACCGACAGGAGCTGCGTCAGCTGTGAGCCGTCACCCGTCATGGTGATGCCGTCGGTGCCCTGGCCCGCGAGCAGCGCGAGCAACTGCGCCTTGGTCATCGTCATGGTCAGCGCCGCGTCAGGGGCGGGGCTCGCGTCGCTGGTCCAGGTGAGCACACCGTTGGCGAGCCGAAGGTGCCAGTAGGCATCGCCGATGTGCCAGTCGAGGGTGAGACGCAGCGACCAGGCGGCGGGTCCGTCGACCCGTACGGCCAGACCGTCGACGAGCTGTCCGACCGTCAGGGCCCGGTGCAGATCGGGTCCCGTGGTGGGCTTGGGAACCTGCCTGATCCCGTGCAGGAGCTCCTGGGCACCGGTGAGGTAGAAGTTGCGCCACACGGCGTTCTCGGCGGCCCGGCCCAAGCGTAGGTAGAGCAGGGCGAGTTGCTGCTTCGCCCTGCTGTCGGCCGGGTCGTTGAAGACGGCGTGGTTGAGGAGCGTCACGGCGAAGCGCAGGTCGCCCCGGTCGCTGTAGTGCCGGGCACGTGCCCGTACGGCGGCCTGCCCGCCGAGGGACTCGACCCACCGCCGCGCCTCCTCGGCCGGCGGGTGCTCCCACAGGTGCGCCGGGTTGGCGTCGAACCAGCCCATGTACCGCTGGTACACGGCCTTGACGTTGTGGCTGAGGGAGCCGTAGTAGCCACGGTTGGCCCACACCTGCTCCAGTTGCGGCGGGAGGCGGAGGCTCTCCGCGATCTCGGTGCCGTTGAGGCCCTTGTTGATGAGGCGGACGGTCTGGTCGTGCAGATAGCCGTAGAGGTCCCGCTGCCGGGTGAGCAGGGCGACGATGCCGTCGTTGCCCCAGGTGGGCCAGTGGTGGGAGGCGAAGGCCACATCGGCCGCGCCCGCGTAGAGGCCGATCGACTCCGTCAGGTATCCCGCCCAGGCGTGCGCGTCGCGGACCTGGGCGCCGCGCAGGGTCAGGATGTTGTGCATCGTGTGGGTGGCGTTCTCGGCCATGCACACCGCCCGCAGATCGGGGAGGAGGAAGTTCATCTCCTCCTGGCACTCGGTGCCCGGAGTCAGCTGGAAACGGAACCTCACTCCGTCGAGGACGACCTCCTGCCCGGTGGCCTCGATGGAGCGGGTGGGCGGTATCAGTCCGACGGTGCCGGTGGAGACCGCCAGCCCGAGGCCGCAGCCGACCTGGCCGGCGGGTCCGGTGGGCAGACTGGAGCCGTACATGTAGCCCGCGCGGCGGGACATGGCGGGACCGGCGTAGACGTTCTCGCTGACCGCGTGCTCCATGAAACCCCGCGGCGCGAGAACGGGTGTGCCTTCGGCGCCGTCGGGCAGGACGCCCCGGCAGCCGCCGAAGTGGTCGACGTGGGGATGGGTGTAGATCAGGGCCTTGACCGGGCGGTTCCCGCGGTGGGCGTGGTACAGCCGCAGGGCCGCGGCCGCGGTCTCCGCGGAGGTCAGGGGGTCGATGACGATGACGCCGGTGTCCCCCTCGACGAGGGTCATGTTGGACAGGTCCAGGCCGCGGACCTGGTAGATCCGCTCCGTGAGCTCGTAGAGCCCCTGGCGGGACAGCAGCCTGGCCTGGCGCCAGAGGCTCGGGTCGACGGTCGCGGGCGGGGCGTCGGTGGCGTCGGCGAGGAAGCGGTGGGCGTCGGGGTCCCAGGCGGTGCCGCCGGAGGGCGTGGCGATCGGTCCGCCGGTGTACGCGGCGACGAACCCACGGTCGGCGTCGGCGAAATCGCTGCGGTCGTCGTAGGGGAGATCCCCGGTGTGGGTGGGGGAGGGGGTTCCGGCCGGCTGGAGGCCGGGGGACGCCTCGGACGCGTGCGGGTTCAGCGGCACGGTCGCCGCGGCGGCGCCCGCCGCGGCGGCGACGAAGCCACGCCGGTTCATCGGATTCATGGGTGTGCACCCTTCTCGGGGTCGGTCGTGAGGTGGAGCAGGCCGAGCCGTCGCGCGTCCTGCTCCGGCCGGATGGCGGCGATGGCCGAGGCGCCCGCCAGCAGCATCACCGCCGCCGCGATGAGGAACGCGGTCGTGTAGCCGAAGGACGCGTTGTCCGCCGCGTCGATGAGGTGGCCGGTGACGAAGGGCGCGATCAGGCCGGGGAGGGTGCCCGTCGCGGCGACGATGCCGAAGACGGCACCGCGCTGGGCCGCGGGAACGACCTCCGCGACGGTCACGTAGTGCAAGGGGATCGCGACGGCGACCGTGCCGAAGGCCACCCCGATGAGCAGCAGGCGGGCGACGTCGCCGTCGGTGAAGGGAAAGGCGGCCATGGCACAGCCGGCGACACAGACCGAGGCGCCCTGAGCGGCACCGCTGGACCAGCGGCTGGACACTCCGCGTGCCTTGAGGGCGTCCATGAGCGGCGAGACGGTCAGCAGCAGGACGAGGCTGAGGGCGGAGATGCCGCTGATGGCGGTCGCCACCGTCTGCGGGCCCAGACCGAGCTGGGTCCTGAGGTAGGCGGGCAGCCAGGCGTGGGCCAGCGCGAGGGCCCAGGCGGCTCCGAAGGCGCCGGCGATGCTGCCCAGCGTGGTGCCGGTGAGCAGCAGCCGGCGGTACGGCAGGTGTTCCACGGGCCGTGGGTCGTCGGTTCGTGGCGGACGGGTCTCGTCGTACGGCCCGTCGTGGCCCGTGCGCCACCACACCAGCGCCCACAGCAGGCTGACCACGGCCAGGACGGCGTACGCCGACCGCCATCCGAGATCCGTGATGAGCCAGGTGAGTACGGGCGCGGAGACCAGCGTGCCGATCGCGGCGCCGCCGATCTGCAGGGCCGAGGGCAGCCCGCGCCGCTCGGGCGGGAACCACTTGTACAGCGCGTGCATGGACATCGAGGCCGCCGGGCCTTCCGCGACGCCCAGCAGGACACGGCCCGCGATCAGGGTCGGGACCGCCGCCACGGCCAGCACCGGCAGCTGGGCGACCGCCCACAGCAGCGCCATGACGAAGAGCATGGTCCTGCTGGAGACACGGGAGGAGAAGAATCCGACGACGAGTCCGGACAGGCTGAACAGCAGGTAGAAGGAGCTGGAGATCAGCCCGTAGGTGCTGTTGCTGAGGTGCAACTCGTCCATGATCGGGACGGCGGCGAGGCCGAGGACCGACTTGTCGGCGAAGTTGATGACCATGAAGGTGACGATCATGGCCGTCACCAGCCAGGCCCGGCGGCGGTCGAGCGGACGGGCGGCGGGCCGACGCGCCGAGCGGTCGGCGGGCGGCGCGGAGGGTTGGGGTGCCATGGTGACTCCTGCGGATGCGGGCCGAGCAGGCCCCGGGGAGGGCCGGCTCGGACGGCCGCCCCGGGGCGCCGGTCAGACGAGTGCCTTGACGATGGCGTTCTTGTGGATCTCGGTCGTGCCGGTGACGATCCGGAACATGCGCAGGGACCGGAAGATCTGCTCCACCTCGTGACCGCGGGTCAGGCCGTCCTTGCCGTGGATCTGCACGGCCTGGTCCGCCGTGCGGAAGCAGGCCTCGGCGGTGAACAGCTTGCACATGTTCGCCTCCACCGCGATGTTCTCGCCGCGGTCGGCCTTCGCGGCGGTGGCGAGGACCATCGACCGGGCCGCGTACAGGTCGGTGGCCATGTCGGCGAGCTTGTGCTGGATGGCCTGGAGCGCGAGCAGCGGCTGCCCGAACGCGACCCGGGTCTTGGCGTGGGCGACGGACAGGTCCCAGGCGCGCCGGGCGGCACCGATCAGGGAGGGACAGTGGAGCAGCCGGTTGAGGGTGATGCGGCCGATGCCGATGCGCAGCCCCTCGCCGACCTCCCCGAGCAGGTTCCCGACGGGGACGCGGCAGTCCTCGAAGACCAGGTCGCCCTCCATTTGCTGGCCCGACATGGGCACGGCGCCGTCCAGGACACGGCAGCCGGGGGTGACCAGATCGACGAGGAAGGCGCTGTACGTCTCCTCGCTGTCCGCCATCCGGGCGACGACCACCGCGAAGTCGGCGAACGGGGCGGCGGAGCTGAACACCTTGTGCCCGTTCAGCACGTAGGAGTCGCCGTCGCGCGTCGCGGTGGTCCGCATGCGGCGTACGTCCGAACCGGCGTCCTGCTCGGTGAGGGAGAAGCAGCAGGCGCGCTCACCCCGCACCACCGGGAGGAGATAGCGTTCCCGTTGCTCGTCGGTGGCGTACTTCACGATCGCGCCGACGCGCAGCGGTCCGCCCATGTCGCCGAGGACCGAGTGGGACAAGGCCGCCCCGGAAGCGGTGAGTTCCTCCTTCAGAGCACACAGTTCGGTGAAGTTCAGTCCCTGGCCGCCGAGTTCCGGCGGCAGGCTGATGCCGTAGAAGCCCAGTTCGGCGCTGCGTTTCCAGACGCCTTCCAGGGTGGGCCGGTCGAGCTTGCTCTCGGGGGTGATCCCGTGCGCCCGCTCGTAGGGGAGGAGTTCGTCGGTCAGATAGGCGCGCAGCCGGTCGACCAGTTCCTCCAGGCGGGGGTTGTCGTCGTAGCGGGGAGTGAGGGTGTAGGGCATGGGGTGTTCCTTGTTCAGTGGACGCGGCGCTCGGCGCCGGACCAGTAGGTGTCGCGTATCGCGCGGCGGTCGATCTTGCCGTTGGGGTTGTGGGGCAACGCGGCGACGACGTCCACGGAGCGGGGCTTCTTCATGCGTGCCAGGCGCGCGGCGCAGAAGGCGGTCAGTTCCTCCGCGTCGACCGTGACCCCGGCCCGCGGGACGACGACGGCCTTGACCGCCTCGCCCCACTGCTCGTCGGGCACTCCCACCACCGCGGCCTCGAAGACGCCGGGGTGCTGGTGGAGGACGGATTCGACCTCGACGGCGTAGATGTTGAAACCACCGGAGATGATCATGTCCTTCTTGCGGTCGACGATGAAGACGTAGCCGTCCGGGCGTCGCCGCGCCAGGTCGCCGGTGAGGAACCAGCCGTCGCGGAAGCTCCGCGCGGTCAGGTCCGGCTCGTTGTGGTAGCCGGGAACGACGTCGGGCCCGCGGACGGCGATCTCGCCGATCTCGCCGTCCGCCACCGGGACGCCGCTGTCGTCGACGATCCGCACCTCGGCCTCGGCGAGCGGGCGGCCGCAGGACAGCAGCAGTTCCTCGTCCTCGCCCTCGACGGCACGGCGGTGGTCCTCCGTGGAGAGGAACAGCACGCCGGAGGTCGTCTCGCCGCAGCCGTAGCCCTGGCTGAGCACGGGGCCGAAGAGGTCCCAGGCCGCCCGGACCCGGGCCGGTGACATGGGCGCCGCGCCGTAGAGCAGATGGCGCAGACTGGAGAGGTCGTAGTCGCGGGCGTTCTCCAGCGCGAGGACGGTGTTGACCATCGTCGGGACCAGGAACGCGTGGGTGGCACGTTCGCGTTCCACGGTGGCGAGGAACTCCGCGGCGTCCCAGCGCGGCAGCACGACGGCGCATCCGCCGGCGAAGAAGATGCCCATGAGCGGCATGCCGGAGGCGTGGGTGACGGGCCCGGCGAGGATCTGCCGGTCGCCCGCCCCGACCCGGGTGGCCTGGTTCATCACCGACTTGCGCAGCAATGCCAGCCGATTGCCGTACGTCTGCACGGCCGCCTTGAGTTTCCCGGTGGAGCCCGAGGTGAAGTGCAGGACGGCGATGTCGTCCTCGGCGCACTCCACGTCGACCGCCTCGCGGGCGGTGGCCGCGAGGGTCTGGGCGTAGCCGGGACCCAGGTCGGCGGGGCCGTCGTAGCCGATGACGGCTTTCACGCCGGAACCGGGTACCGCCCGCCGTGCCGTGTCCAGGTGTGCGGCATCGGTGAGCAGGACGCGGGCGTCGGACTCCCGCAGGAGATGGGCGACTTCGTCGTCGCCGAGGCGGGCGTTGACCGGCGCCCGGGCCAGACCGGCCTTGTAGAGCGCCACCTCCGTGACGACCAGCTCCGCGCGGTTGGCCGCGAGCGTCGCCACGCGCTCCCCCCGGCTCAGGCCCATCCCGGTGAGCGCGGCCGCCAGCCGGTCGCTGTGGTCATCGAGTTCCGCATAGGTCAGCCGGACCGGCCCGCACACCACCGCCTCCGCGTCCGGGTGGTGCTCGGCTGTCCGGCGTACGTAACGCCCGAGGTTCATCGCCCCTCCTCAGAGTTCCTGAACAATCTGTTCAGTATCAATCTCGCTGTCGGGCAACGTACGGGCAGCGCTAGGGTCGGGTCAACGGTCGTGACGAGAAGGAATCGAAGTGGACATGAAGCCCGAAGACCGCCGTGTCCGGCGGACGCGCGCCGCGCTCCGCCGGGCCCTGGTCGAACTGGTGCTGGACAAGGGGTTCCAGGCCATCACCGTCGAGGAGATCACCGAGCGGGCCGACATCGGCCGGGCCACCTTCTACGCGCACTACCGGGACAAGGAGGATCTGCTCGTCGGCATCGTCCGCGACCTCGCCCAGGACCGCGAGCGTCTGCTGCCGGCCGTTCGCCAGGCGCACGCCCAGGGCTTCACCGGCCTGCCGGTGAAGTACATCTTCGAGCACGCCACCCGAGAGCGGGACGTCTACCGGGTGATCCTGCGCGGTGAGGGCGACGGGCGGGCGCTGCGGGAGTTCACCGAACTCATCCGCACGCACGCCGAGATGGCCTTCCGCGACCGGGCGGAGCAGCTCGGCGTGGAGCCGAGGATCCCGCTCGGCATCGTCGCCCGCGCCTGGACCGGCGAACTCGTCTCGGTGCTGGGCTGGTGGGTCGAGAACGACACGGGCTACACCGCCGAGCAGATCACCGCCCACCTGCGGGACCTGTCGGTCTACGGAAGGGTCTGGGCCACGGGCCTGACCCCGGTGGACGCTCCCGGTGCCGTCGACCTCCCCGGCGGGTCGGGCGCCGGACCCCGGTAGTCACCACCGGCCGGTCGCACCCTTCCTCCGTTACTGAACAGCATGTACGGTATCGGTCTCGTGATGGACTGATCCCGAACGAGCGGAGCGACACGTGACCGGTACGGACTCACTGGCCGACCTCGTCTGGGCCCGAGGATTCACGGACTCGGCCTGGGCACGACGACACACGACGGCAGGCCGGGAGATCATGCCCAGCCGTCGCGTCTGGCGGGGCCCGGGCGGCCCCGGCGACCTGCCCGCCGCGCCACCCGGCGCCCTCGACGGCCTCAGTGTCACCGGCTCCCACGGACGTACTCTCACGCTGTCGGAACTGCTCGCCGAGGCCGAGACGGACGCCCTGCTCGTGCTGCACCGGGGCAGGCTCGTCCACGAGCGGTACCTGCACGGCTACGAGGCCCACGTCCCGCACTTCAACGCCTCGGCCGCCAAGTCCTACCTCGGCCTGCTGGCGGCGACCCTCGCCCACGAAGGGCACCTCGACCGCCGCGCCCGGGTCGCCAGCTACGTGCCCGAACTCTCCGGCACCGCCTTCGGAGACGCGCAGGTCGACCACCTGCTGCACATGGGCACGCGGATGAGCTACGCCGGCCGCCCGTACGACAAGGCCCTGGAGGCACAGCGCTACTTCGCCGTCCTCGCTCCACGGCTGCGCCCCTACGGCTACTCGGGACCCGCGACCATCCGCGAACACCTTGCCACCGCCAGGGCCACGGGCGAGCCGGGTACGGAGTTCCGCTACGAGAACGGCAACGTCGAGGCGCTCGCCGAGGTCCTGCGACGGATCACCGGCCTCAGCACCTCGGCGCTGATGTCCGAGATGATCTGGTCCCGCATCGGGGCGGAGGAGGACGCCTACTACCTCGTCGACGCGGACGGGGCCGAGGCGGCCTGCGGCGGCTTCAGCGCCACCGCCCGCGACGTGGCCCGCCTGGGTGAACTCGTCCGCTGCGGCGGGGCCGTCGGCGACCGCCAGATCCTGCCGGAAGCCGTGACCGCCCTCGTCGAGGGCGTCCCCGACGGCTACCCGCGCCGCGTACGCCTCCCCGCGGCACCGCCCGACTCGCCGGCCACCCTCTCGTACCACGACCTGTGGTGGATCCTGAACGACCCCTACGGGTCCTTCATGGCCAGCGGCATCCACGGCCAACGCCTGTTCGTCTCACCCGCCCTGGACCTGGTCGTCGTCCACTACGCCTCCCAGGTGGTCTCCCCGGCGGTCCCTCAGGTCCCGCTCGTGCAGGCGTTCCTCGCGATCGGCAGGCACCTCAACGGGTAGGGCACGCGCCGAGGGCGTGCCGGCGGCGGGTTCGCGGGGGCCCACTCGACGGAGTAGTTGAATATGGATGTCGTTTGCTATTAACGTCTGACCGTCACATGTCGGCCGCGGGCGCGGCCGCAGGGGAGGGGCCCTCATGGGAGTCGGCGTTGAGCGGGACCGGTGTGTCGGGGCGGGGCAGTGTGTGCTCGCCGCGCCGGGCGTCTTCGACCAGGACGAGGCGGACGGCCTCGTGCGCGTCCTCGCCGAGAGCCCTTCCGCGGCCGCGTCGGACGCCGTGCGCGCGGCCGTGCGGGCCTGCCCGTCCGGAGCTCTCACCCTGCGATAGCCGTGCCTGGTTCAGCTCCGCAGAACTCCCCAGAACTCCGCGGAACCTCGTAGATCGTCACAGAACGTCAAGGAGAAGCATGTCCAGACAGATCGACCGCCGCGCCTTCCTCCGTCGCGGCGCCGCCGGTGCTGCGGCTCTGGCGGTGGGACCCGGCCTGCTGGCGGCGTGCTCCACCGACGAGCCGGGTGCCGTCGGCAAGGCGGGATCAGGTTCCTCGCCCCGTTCGGGCGGCACGCTGCGGGCCGCCTTCGTCGGCGGCGGTGCCTCGGAGACGCTCGACTTCTTCAACGGCCCCTCCGCACTCGATCTAGTACGCGCCCGGGCCTGGCACGGCACCCTGGGCAACCTCGATCCCAGCGGCCCCGACGGGGTGCGCTACGGCGTCCTCAAGGGGATCGACATCTCCGACGACCTGTCGGCCTACACCCTGCACGTGCGGCCCGGCGTCCGCTTCACCGACGGCTCCCGGCTGACCTCCGCCGACGTGCTGCACTCGCTCGGCGCGCTCGCGGCCAGGAGCAAACTGCCCGTCTACCGGCTCGCCGCCGCCAACTTCGACCTCGCGCGCGCCCGGGCCGACGGGGACCTGAAGGTCGTCCTGCCCACCCTGCGGCCCATCGCCGACGGCCGTCTCATCCTCTGCCAGGGCAACTTCCTCGTCGTCAAGGACGGCACCGAGACCTTCCGCAAGGGCATGCCCAGTTGCGGTCCCTTCCGGCTGACCGAGTTCACCGCCGGGCAGGGCTCGGCGTTCGAGCGCTACGACGACCACTACGGTCACGTGCCCCACCTCGACGGCCTGGAGCTGCGGTCGATCGCGGACTCGACGGCCAGGGCGGGGGCGCTCACGGGCGGCGAGATCGACTTCGCGCACGACCTGTCGCCGGTCACCGCGCGCACGCTCGCGGGCGAGGCGAAGGTCGAACTGGCCCCCACGAAGATCCCCTACCTGGTCGGTCTCTCCTTCCAGCTGAACATGAGCGCCAAGCCCTTCGACGACCCGCGGGTGAGGGAGGCGTTCAAACTTGCGGTCGACCGCGAGGCCATGGTGCGGACCGTGTTCCACGGCAACGCCGAGATCGGCAACGACCTGCCCTCCATGGGCTTTCCCGACTACGCCGACGGCATCCCCCAGCGCGCCCACGATCCCGAGCGGGCCCGCGAACTCCTCAAGGAGGCCGGGGCCGACGGGACGAAGGTCCAGCTGACCACCGGCCCCGAGACGCCCGGCATGGTGGAGATGGCCACGCTCTTCGTCGAGGACCTGAAGAAGATCGGTGTACGCGCGTCCGTCCGCGAGCTGCCCGCCGGTCAGCTCTACGCCGACTTCCCCGCGTACTCGGCGCTGCCGCTGGCCGGTTCGTACCAGATGCCCATTCCCGCGCTGTCGACCTACCAGATGAACACCGCGGGCGGATCACCGTCCGCCTTCGGCTGGAAGGAGTCCGAGACCGACGCCCTGGTGACGAAGGCACGCGCCGAGAGGGACCAGGAGCAGGCGAAGAAGCTGGGCACGCGGGCCCAGCGCACGCGTTGGGAAGAGGGCAACCAGGTGCTGCCGGTCTTCAAACCGAATCTGAACGCCCAGGCCATGGGGGTCCAGGGGATACGGGACGACCTCTTCGAGCAGTTCCCCGGCTTCTCCCGGGCGTCGCTGGCGTGAAGCTGCTCGCCTTCACCGCCCGTCGCCTCGCGGGGGCCGCCGTCCTGCTCGTCCTGCTGTCGGCGGCGGTGTTCGCGGCCACGGCGGTCCTGCCCGGGGACGCGGTCAGCGCCGTCGCCGGCGTGGACGCCTCCGAGACGCAACGCGCCGAAGTCCGGGCCGACCTGGGGCTGGACCGGCCCGCGGCCGAGCGGTACGCGCACTGGGCCGCGGGCGCCGTCCGAGGGGACCTGGGCCGCGGCTTCGTGGGGGAGAGGCCGGTGACCGACGTCCTCGCCACCCGCCTGCCCAACAGCCTGCTCCTCGCCGGGCTGACGCTCGCGGTCACCGCGCCGCTCGCCGCCCTGCTCGGTCTGTGGACGGGTCTGCGCGGCGGCGGCGCCGACCGCGTCGTCTCGACGTCCGCCCAGATCCTGGCCGCCGTACCGGAGTTCGTCGTCGCCGCGCTGCTCGTCGCGGTACTGGCGGTGTGGCTCGAGGTGCTGCCGCGGGTCTCCGTCATCCCGCTGGGAGGCACGCCGCTCGACGTCCCGCACGCGCTGGTCCTGCCCGTACTGACGCTCAGCGCGGTCGGTCTCGCGGTGGCCACCAGGCTGCTGCGGGCCTCCGTCGCGGACACCGCGGCCACCCCGTACTGCGAAGCCGCCCGGCTCAACGGCGTGCGCGGCGTGCGCCTCGCGGTGCGCCACATTCTGCCCAACGCGGCAGGACCGGCCGTGCAGGCGCTCACCCTCACCACGGGCGCCCTGGTCGGCTCCGCGGTGGTGGTGGAGAACGTCTTCGACTACCCGGGCATCGGCCGGGAACTGCAACTGGCCGTCGCGGCGAGGGACGTGCCGATGGTGCAGGGCATCGCCACCGCCCTGGTCGCGGTGATGCTCGCGGTGCTGCTGCTCGGCGACCTCTGCGCACGCCTGCTGGGGGCACGGGAGGGGAACGGACGATGACGACGGTTCTGACACCACCGCGGAGGCGGGCACGCCCGAGCCGGTCAAGCACGCCCGGCCGCCGCCGACCCCCGTTCATCACCGGGGCGGTCACGCTGCTCGTGCTCCTCCTCGCGCTCCTGGGCCCGCTGGTCGCGCCGCACAGCCCCACCGCACAGCTCGCCGCACCCTTCCAGCAACCGGACGGACAGTTCCTCCTCGGCACCGACGTGCTGGGCAGGGACGTGGCGAGCCGGGTGCTCGGCGGCGGGCGCACCCTCGTCCTCACCGCGCTGGCGGGCACGGCGGCGGCCGGCGCCGTCGGGCTGACCGCCGGTGTCCTGGCGGCCCTGGTCTCCCGCCGGCTGGGCGACCTGACGATCCGCTGCCTGGACGCCCTCGCCGTCCTCCCCGCCCTGCTGGTCGTCCTCGTCCTGGCCGCCGGCTTCCCCGGCAGCGACGCCGCCCTCGTGGCCGCCGTCGCCCTGGCCACCGCCCCGTTCTCCGCCCGGGTGCTGCGGGCCGCGGCGGACACGGTACTGACCAGCGGATACGTCGAGGCCGCGGTGGCCAGGGGTGACACCCGGCGGGCGGTGCTGCGCCACGACGTGCTGCCCAACATCGCCGGACCGGCCCTTATGGACACCGCGCTGCGCCTGGTCGCCGCACTGCACCTCACCGCCACCGCGGGCTTCCTGGGCCTCGGGCAGGGAGGTGCGGCGCCCGACTGGGGACGCATGGTGAGCGAGAACGTCCCCGGGGCGACACTGGCCGCCGCGCCCTTCCTCGCTCCGGCCCTGTTGCTCGTACTGCTCTCCGTCTGCGTCGGCCTGCTGGCCGGACGGCTGGCGGACACGCTGGGAAGGGGAGCCGCATGACCGGCGACGTGACCCCCCGTCCGCCAGGGGCGGACCCGCTCGCCGAGATCAGCGGCCTGTCCCTCGGCCCCGTGGCCGGCGGCCCGCCCGTCCTGCACGACGCCCACCTGTCACTGCGCCGCGGGCGGGTCCTGGGCATCGTCGGCAGGTCGGGTTCCGGCAAGAGCAGCCTGGCGTACAGCCTGCTCGGGCAGGTCCGACCCGGCCTGGAGGTCCGCGCCGGGACCGCCCGGGTGGCCGGCCTCGACCCGTTCACCCGCCCCGGCGCACGCGAGCTGCGGGGGCGCGTGGTGTCGTACCTGGGGCAGGACCCCGCCTCCTCGCTCAACCCCGCACTCCGGATCGGCACGCAGATCGCCGAGGCGGTGCGCCTGCGCTCGTCCGCGAGGCGTGCGCACGAGGTCCGCTCGCGCGTCGGCGCACTGCTGAGGTCCGTACGGCTCCCGGCCGACCGGGCGTTCCTGCGACGGCTGCCGCGGCAGGTGTCGGGCGGGCAGGCCCAGCGTGTGGCCCTCGCCATCGCCCTGGCGGGTACGCCCAGCCTCCTCGTCCTCGACGAGCCCACCAGCGGTCTGGACACGGTCCTGGCGGACGGGATGCGGGACCTGCTGGCCGAAGCCCTGTCCGACGGGGACCGCGCCGCGCTGCTCGTCAGCCACGACCCCGGGTGGATCGCCTCCGTGGCGGACGAGGTGATCCGCCTGGAACGAGGCCGGATCGTCGACGCCGGGACACCCTGGGCGCGGCTGCCCGCCCCGCGCCCGGCCACGGCCTCCCCGGCCGACGGCCCCGGACCGGAGAGCGCCGGGAGCAGCGGTCCCGACGGAGCCCTGTCCGTGCGCGGGCTGGACGCCGGGCACGGGCGCGGGCCCGTGCTGCACGACATCTCGCTCACCGTCCCGGCAGGCTCCTGCACCGCCGTCGTGGGCCCCTCGGGTTCAGGGAAGACCACCCTCGCCCGGTGTCTCGCCGGGCTTCACCGGCCCGCGCGGGGGAGCGTCGCGTGGCGGGAGGCGGACGGCGCGGAGCCTGGGCGGGCGGCGCCCGTGCAACTCGTCGCGCAGGACGCCCGCGGCGCCCTCAACCCCCGGGAATCCGTGCGCACCGCGCTCCTGCGCCCCCTCACGGGTGTGCGGCGCCGTTCCGCCGACGAAGCCGCCCGCGAAGCCGTGCGGCTGCTCGGCCTGGTCGGACTGGACGCGGACGTGCTGGCCCGCCGGCCGGGGGAGTTGTCCGGGGGCCAGCGCCAACGCGTCGCGCTGGCCCGGACGCTGGCGGCCGGGCCACGCGTCCTGGTCTGCGACGAGATCACCTCCGCGCTGGACCCGGAGACGGCGAGCGGGGTCCTGGACCTGCTGGACTCGCTGCGGCACACGCTGGGACTGACGGTCGTGATGGTGACGCACGACCTGACGGCCGCCGCCCGCCACGCGGAGCGGGTGGTCGTCCTGGACGCGGGACGCGTGGTCGAGGCCGGTGCCGTGGACCGGGTGCTGGGGGCCCCGGAGCACCCCGTCACCAGGGAACTGCTCGCCCACACCGCCGGTGCCGTGGTCGCCGTACCGGATCAGCGGCGGTGAAGGGCCGCTTACGGCCGAGGGGAGGAGCGGCCCCATCACGGGGCGCTCCTCCGCGCCGCGCCCTACGGACGGGGCAACCGCCGTGCCAGCGCCGCCTTGTCGACCTTCCCGACCGCGGTGAGCGGCAGAGCGGGAACCGGCACCACCTCGTCCGGAGCCTTGTATCCGGCGAGTCCGCGCTCCTTGAGGTGGGCGGCGACCTCCCGGGGGCCCGGAGCCGTACCCGCACAGACGACGAAGGCGACCGACCGCTCGCCCCACCGCTCGTCCGGCACACCGACCAGCGCCGCCGCCGTGATCGCGGGATGCGTCAGCAGCTGTTCCTCCACCTCGACGGCGGCGATCTTTTCGCCGCCGCGGTTGATCTGGTCCTTGATCCGCCCCACCACCACGAGGTGACCGGACGTCAGGCGCCGCACCACGTCGCCGGACCGGTAGTAGCCGTCCGGGGTGAACGCGGTGCGGTTGTGCTCCTCGGCGCGGTAGTAGCCACGCAGCGTGTATGGGCCACGGGTGAGCAGCTCCCCCGCCGTACCGTCCGGCACGGGCCTGCCGTCGGCGTCCACCACGAGCACCTCGTCGTCCGGCGAGACGGGCCGCCCCTGGGTGGCGCAGACCAGGTCCTCGGGGTCGTCGAGGCGGGTGAGATTGATCAGGCCCTCCGCCATGCCGAAGACCTGCTGCACGGTCACCCCGAGCGCCGGGCCGAGCCGGCGCGCGTGGTCCTCGGGCAGCCGCGCACCGCCGACCTGCACCACCGAGAGGCTGCCGAGGTCCCAGGAACCGGACGCGGCCTCGTCCATCCAGTGGGGGACCAGCGGCGGGGTCAGCGAGGTCAGGGTCACGCCCTCCCGCTCGACGAGCGCGAACGCCGTCTGCGGGCTGGGGTCGGGCGCGACGACGACGGTTCCCCCGGCCAGCAGGGTGCCCAGCACACCCGGGCAGGCGAACGTGAAGTTGAACCCGAGGGGAAGCACCGCCAGGTACACGGTCCGCGCGTCGACCGCGCAGACCTCCGCACAGGCACGCGCGTTGTAGGAGTAGTCGTCGTGTGTGCGCGGGATGAGTTTCGGGAGTCCCGTGGTGCCGCCGGACAGCAGCAGGAGGGCGACATCGGCGGCCTCCGCTCCGCCGTCGTCGCCGGATTCCTGACCGGACGCGGACGACGCGTCCGTCCGCAGCGTCTCGAAGGAGACGAAGCCTTCGTCGGACCCCGGGTCCCCGACCACCACGACGTGCCGCAGCGCACCGTCCGGACCCTGCTCCGCCCGTACCTCGCGCATCAGTTCGCGGTGGTCGAACCGGGCGTGCCGGTCGGGCACCACGCAGGCGACGGCCCCCGCCACGCGCACCAGGTGGCCGATCTCCCGGCGCCGGTGTCCCGGCATGGCGTGCACCGGGACCGCACCGAGCCGCTGGAGCCCGAACCAGACGAGCAGGAACTCGGCGCGGTTGGGGAGCTGGACGACCACGCGGTCACCCCGCCCGATCCCGAGCCCGCGCAGTCCGCGCGCGACGCGGTCGGCCTCGGCGTCCAACTCCGCACAGGTCCACCGCCGGTCGCCGTCGACCAGGGCGACATGTCCGCCGCAAGCGGCCGCAAGAGCGCGCAGCCGGGCGCCGAAGGTCACCCCCTGCCAGTGTCCGGCGGCTCGGTAGCGCGCCGACTCGGCCTCGGACCAGGTCCGTTGAGTCTCGGTCATGGGGCTCTGCCTCTCATTGCCGGGCCTCAGGCTCTGGCGCCGAGTCCCGTCGTGTGTTTACGATGTGAAGTATAGAAATGATAATCATTTCAATCTAGCGGGGGTTCCGCCCTGCGCCGTGACGGCTCCCGGCGTCGGCGGCATTCGACGCAGCTCCCACTCATCCGACCGGAAGGCAGCACCAGTGAGCGATGAAGCAGTCGTCCAGGCGCGGACAGCGGAAGGAGACACCAGCAGCCCTGACCGCCACGCGCCCGCCGCGGTGCGTGAAGCGGTGGCACGCGCGCTGGACATCGCACCGGAGGAACTGGACGACGACCGTGACCTCTTCGAACTGGGCCTCGACTCACTGGTGCTGATGTCCCTCGTCGGCACCTGGCGGCGCGAGGGCAGCACGGTCACCTTCCAGGACCTCACGAGCAGCCCGACCCTGCGGGACTGGACGACCCTGCTCGCCGGTACGCGGAGCGACGAAGCAGCGCACAGCGCCCCGTCCGCCCCGTCCGTGCCGTACGACGCCGTCGCGGCCGAGACACACGCGGACTCCTTCCCGCTGGCCACGATGCAGCACGCCTACTGGATCGGACGCCAGGACGGACAGCCCCTCGGGGGCGTCGCCGCGCACTTCTACGTCGAACTCGACGGCCACGACGTCGATCCGGCCCGGCTCGGGACCGCCCTGCGGGCGCTGGTGCTGCGGCACGGCATGCTGAGGGCCGTCTTCGACGGCGAGGGCCGGCAGCGCTTCGGTGCTCCGGGTGCGCCGCTCACCGTCCACGACCTGCGCGCACGCACCCCGGTCGAGGCCGAGGCCGAGCTGGAGCGGCTGCGGGAACGCAACACGCACGCCCGCCCGGACCTCGGCGCCGGTGACGTCTTCCGCGCCGCCCTGTGCCTGCTCCCCGACGGCGGGACCCGCCTCCAGATCGACCTGGACATGATGGCCGGTGACGCGCTGAGCCTGCGGGTCCTCCTGTCCGACCTGCGTCGCTTCTACGAGTGTCCCGACGACTCGCCGCCCGCACTCGGCCTCGACTACCGGCGCTACCTCGCGGAGCACGCCGTCCGCAGACGGACCGAACGCGAGCGGGACGCCGTCTGGTGGCGCGAGCGGCTGCCGGAGCTGCCGCGGGCCCCACGGCTGCCGACGACCGTCGACCCCATGACCCCGGTCGGCGCGGACGACCGGACGCTGACCCACTCCCGCCGCCTGCACCACTGGCTCGGCCCCGCCGACAAGGCCGCGCTCCTCGGCGCCGCCCGGCGGCACGGTCTGACCCCCGCCGCCGCCCTCGCCACCGCCTTCGCCGAGGTGATCGCCGCCTGGAGCGACAGCCGGCGCTTCCTCCTCAACCTCCCGCTGTTCGACCGGGAGTTGTTCGCGCCCGAAGTCGCCGCGCTGGTCGGCGACTTCAGCAGCTCGGTCCTGCTCGACGCGGACATGAGCGCCCCCCTTCCCTTCTCCCGGCAGGCCCGCGGCCTCCAGGAGCGGCTTCAGGAGGGCATCTCCCACGGTGCGTACGGCGGTGTGGAGGTGCTCCGGGACCTCGCGCGCGCCGAGGGAGCCCCGGTGCTGGCTCCCGTCGTGTACACCAGCGCCATCGGACTGGGGGAGATCTTCGAGCAGGACGTCCAGAAGTCCTTCGGGCGGCCTTCCTGGATCATCTCGCAGGGCCCGCAGGTGTACCTGGACGCCCAGGTCACCGAACTCGACGGCGGTCTCCTCCTCAACTGGGACGTGCGCGACGGCGTGTTCGAGGCCGGGGTCCCCGACGCCGCGTTCGACGCCTACCGGCGCCTCGTCACCCGGCTGGTGACCGATCCCGACGCCTGGGCCCGGCCGGTGGACGGCCTGCTCGCCCCCGACGTCCTGCCCCGGCGCGCGGTGGCGGCCCTGCCCCCCACCCCCGTGCCGGACCGCGCCCTGCACACGCGCTTCTTCCGCCTCGCCGAGACCGAGCCGGGCCGCACCGCGGTCGTCCGCACCAGCGGCGCCCCGCTCACCTACGGCGAACTCGCCCGCGCGGCACGGCGAATCGCCGCGCTGCTGCGCGACCATGGAGTACGGGAGGGCGACACCGTCGCCGTGACCCTGCCCAAGGGCGCCGACCAGATCACCGCGGTGCTCGGCGTCCTGGCCGCGGGCGCGGCCTACGCCCCCGTCGGCGTGGAGCAACCCGCCGTGCGGCGGCGGCGCATCCACGCCGTGGCCGGCGCGTCCGCCGTACTCACCGACCGGGACCACGCCCACCTGTGCGAGGACGTCTCCCCGGCTCCGGTGCTGCTCCTGGAGGACGCGTCGGCGATCCGCCCCGCACCGGTCGTCCGACCGGACCCCGCCCTGCCCGCCTACGTGCTGTTCACGTCCGGCTCGACGGGGCTGCCCAAGGGCGTCGAGGTGTCGCACCGGGCGGTCGTCAACACCGTCGAGGCGATGGCGGAGCAGCTCGGACTCGGCCCCGCGGACCGCACCCTCGCGATCTCCGCGCTGGACTTCGACCTCGCCACCTGGGACATCTTCACCCCGCTGTCCCTCGGCGGTCAGGTGGTGGCCGTGGGACAGGAGCACCGCCGCGACGCCCACCACTGGGCGCGGCTGGTGCGCACGCACGGAGTGACGCTGGTGCAGTGCGTGCCCGCCCTGTTGGACCTGCTGCTGGCCGCGGGGGAGGACGAGGGCCTCGGGGACCGTCTGCGCATGGTGCTGCTCGGCGGGGACTGGGTCGGGCTCGACCAGCCCCGCCGGCTCCGGGCCCTCGTCCCCGGCTGCCGCTTCGTGGCGCTCGGCGGCATGACGGAGGCCGCCGTCCACTCCACGGTGTTCGAGGTGGAGGAGACCGACCCCGCCTGGCGGTCCGTCCCCTACGGCGTTCCGCTGCGCAACATGCGGGCCCGTGTCGTGGACGGACGGGGACGCGACTGCCCCGATCTCGTCCCCGGCGAGCTGTGGATCGGCGGCCCCGGGGTGGCGAACGGCTACCGCGCGGATCCCGAACGCACGGCGGACCGCTTCGTCGACCACGACGGTGAGCGCTGGTACCGCAGCGGCGACCTGGCCCGCTACCGGACCGACGGCGTGCTGGAGTTCCTCGGCCGCGCCGACCACCAGGTGAAGATCGGCGGCCACCGCATCGAACTGGGCGAGGTCGAGTCCGCGCTGGAGGAGGACCCCGCCGTCCGGCACGCGGTCGCCTGCGTGCTCGACACACCGGTACGTCACCTCGCCGCCGCCGTGTCCGCGCCCGGCGCGGCACCCGACCCGGACGAGGTCCGTGTGCGGGCGGCGGAACGCCTCCCTGCCCACATGGTTCCCGAGCGTGTCCTCGTCCTGCGCGACCTGCCGCTGACCGCCAACGGCAAGCTCGACCGGACGGCCGTGCACCGGGCGCTGACCGAGGCCGCGGGCCAGGAGGCGCCCCGCACCTCGGCGCCGGCCGGTCCGGTGGAGGCCGCCGTGGCGGCCGAGTGGGCCGACCTGCTCGGCGTGGCCGAGGTGGGCCGCGAGAGCAGCTTCTTCCTGCTGGGCGGCGACTCGCTCGTCGCCACCCGCGTGATCGGACGGCTGCGCGCCGCGGGCTTCCCCGGCGCACGCGTGGCCGACCTCTTCGCCCGCCCCGTGCTCCAGCACTTCTGCCGGACGCTGCGGCCGACGACGACCGCCGACGAAGCGCCGGCACCGGCCACCGCTCCCGTCCTCGTGCCCGACCCGGACCATGCGCACCAGCCGTTCCCGCTGACCGACGTCCAGGCCGCCTACCACACCGGCCGCGACCCCCGGTTCACCCTCGGCGGCGTCGGCACCTGGCACTACACCGAGTTCGACGGCACCGACGTCGACCTGGACCGGCTGGAGCGCGCCTGGAACACCCTCGTCCGACGGCACGGCATGCTCCGCGCGGTCGTCGAGGATGGCCACCAGCGGGTGCTGCCCGACGTACCGCCGGTGCGCGTACCGGTGACGGACGCCCGGGCCGACGACGCGGCCGAGGCCCTGGCCGGTCTGCGCGCCCGGCTGTCCCAGCAGGTCCGCGACCCCGCCCGCTGGCCGCTCTTCGCCGTCGAGGCGGTGCGCTACCACGCGGACGACGGCGCCGACGGGAAGGACACCCGGGTCCGGACGCGGATCGGCATCGGCCTGGACTACCTCGTGCTCGACGCGCTCTCCATCACCACGCTCTACGCCGAACTGAACGCGCTCTACGCCGACCCGGACCACGAACTCCCGCCGGTGGGCGTGTCGTTCCGCGACTACCTGACCCGCCTCCCGGCGGACCCGGAGTCGGCCGCGCGGGCCCGCGCCCACTGGCGGGCCCGGCTGACGGACCTGCCGCCACCGCCCGCGCTGCCCTTCGACCGGGACCCGGCGACGCTCGACGCACCCGTCTTCACCCGACGCCGGGTGAGCCTGCCCGCCGAGGACTGGCAGGCCGTCAAGCGCGACGCGGCCCGGCACGGCCTGACCCCGTCCACCGTCCTGCTCGCCCTGTACGCGGAGGTCCTGGCGGCCTGGAGCGGGACCGACGCGGTGACCGTCACCCTCACCCTCTTCAACCGGCGCGACGTCCACCCCCACATCCACCGGGTGCTGGGCGACTTCACCTCCCTTTCCCTCGCCGGTCACCGGCGCGAGGGCGGCACCCCCTGGCGGACGGCGGCCGCCGCGCTGCAACGGCGTCAGGCGGAGGACCTCGACCACGCCGACGTGCCGATCGACTGGCTGCTACGGGAGTTCGGCCGCCGCACGGGCACGGTGGACGCCGCCGCGCCCGTGGTGTTCACCAGCGCCATCGGCGTCGGCGACGCGACGCTGGCCGGAGAGGGCACCGGGTTGCCCGCGAAGGTCTACGGCATCTCCCAGTCCCCGCAGGTCTGCCTGGACAACCAGGTCACCGAGGAGTCCGGGAACCTGGTCGTCACCTGGGACGCCGTCGAGGAACTGTTCACCGAGGGCGTGCTGGACGCGATGTTCTCCGCGTACGAACGCCTGCTGCGGCACCTCGTGGACGGCGACTGGGAGGCGCCGCTCCCCGACCTGGTGCCTGCCGCCCAGTACGAACGGCGCACCGGCGCGGCACGGGAGGCCGCCCTGGAACCGGCGCCGCCGCGGCCCCTGCACCAGCCGTTCTTCACGCACGCGACGACCGCTCCCGACCGCATCGCCCTCGTCACGACGGCGGGGGAGGAGGTGACCTACGGAACGCTCGCCGGGCAGACGCTGCGCACCGCCGGCGCGCTCGCCGACGCGGGCGTGCGTCCCGGCGACCTGGTCGCGGTCACGCTGCCCAAGGGCCCGGAACAGATCGCGGCGGTCCTCGGCGTCCTCGCCTCCGGCGCCGCCTACGTCCCCCTGAGCCTGGAACAGCCCGCCGCACGACTGGAACGGGTGCGCGCCACGGCCGGTTTCGACGTCGTCCTGGGCAGCTGGCCCGCTCCGGACGGCACCGGCCCCCGCACCCTGTCCTTCGCGGACACCCAGCGCCGCGAGCCGCTGCCCGCGCCGGGCGGGACGGCTCCCGAGTCGCTCGCCTACGTGATCTTCACGTCGGGGTCCACGGGTGAGCCCAAGGGCGTCGAGATCACCCACGCCGCCGCCTGGAACACGATCGCGGACATCAACGCCCGGCACGGCGTGTCCGGGGACGACCGCGTCTTCGCCCTGTCGGCCCTGGACTTCGACCTCTCCGTGTACGACGTCTTCGGCCTGCTCGCCGCGGGCGGCTCCCTCCTGCTGCCCACCGAGGACCAGCGCCGCGCACCGGCCCGCTGGCCACGCCTGCTGGAACGGTACGGCGTGACCCTCTGGAACACCGTCCCGGCGCTGCTCGACCTGCTGCTCGACGCCGACGAGCAGGACGGGCAGGACGGGCAGGATCACCGGGATGAACAGGATCACCGGGACGGCGGCGGCCGGCGGCAACGCGGTCGGCGGCAGGGCGGCCGGCTCGCCGGACTGCGGACCGCGCTGGTCTCCGGCGACTGGATCGGTCTCGACCTGCCCGCCCGGCTGCGGGCCCGGACCGCGCGGCCCTGCGCCTTCGTCGCGATGGGCGGAGCCACCGAAGCCGCCATCTGGTCCAACACCCTGACCGTCGACGAGCCGGACCCCCGGTGGGTCTCCATACCCTACGGACGTCCCCTGACCGGGCAGCGCTACCGCGTGGTCGACCGGCACGGCCGGGACTGTCCCGACTGGACGCCCGGCGAGCTGTGGATCGGCGGCGCGGGACTGGCCCGCGGCTACCTGGGCGACCCGGTACGCACCGCCGAGAAGTTCGTCGAACGGGACGGCCGGCGCTGGTACCGGACCGGCGACCTGGGCCGGTTCCGCGGTGACGGACTGCTGGAGTTCCTGGGCCGCCTCGACAGCCAGCTGAAGATCGCCGGACACCGCATCGAGGCGGGCGAGGTCGAAGCCGCGTTGGAGGCACATCCGGCCGTCGCCCGGGCCGCCGTCGTGGCCGTCGGCGAGCGCACCGCCCGGCGTCTGGTCGCGTTCGCCGTACCGCACGAGCCGCCGCTCGCCGAGGGCGTCGAGCCCGTCGACGACCCCGGACTCACCGACGACCCTGGACTCACCGAGGACCTCTTCGGCCTGCTGGCCGAGCGGGTACCGGTCTACGCCGTCCCGTCCCGCATCCTGCTCCTGCCCGCCCTGCCCCTGACCGGCAACGGCAAGGTCGACCGGGCCGCCCTGGCCGGCCTCGCGGGACCCGGGACGGCCCCCGCCGCGGCCGAGCCGCCACGGGGCGGGACCGAGCAGGAACTCGCCGCGCTCTGGCACGAGTACCTGCCGCACGCCGTGCGGGACCGCACCGCCAACTTCTTCACCGTGGGCGGCGACAGCCTCACCGCGCTGCGCCTGCTCACCGCGATCGAGCGCCGCTTCGGGGCCACCGTGCCCGCCCGCCGCTTCTTCGCCGCGCCGACCGTCGCCGCGCTCGCCGCGGACATCACCCGCACCCTCGCGGCCCACGGGACCGCCTACGAGACCGGAGAGCTGTGAACATCGCTGAACTGCTGGCCCGATACGCCGACGACGGCGTGACGCTGTGGGCCCAGGACGGACAACTGCGCTTCCGGGCCCCGCAGGGCACGCTCACGGACACGCACCGGGCCGAACTGCGTACGCACAAGGAAGCCATCCTGCGCCACCTGGAGGCGACGGAGCCCGCGCTGCGAGCGGACCCCGGCCACCGCCACGAACCGTTCCCGCTGACGGACATCCAGGCCGCCTACCTCATCGGCCGCACCGACGCCTACGCCTACGGAGGCGTCGGCTGCCACGCCTACGTCGAGTTGGAGTACCCCGACCTGGACGTCGACCGCGTCACCTCCGTGTGGCGGGACCTGGTCCGGCGGCACGACATGCTCCGCGCCGTCATCCACCACGACGGCTATCAGCAGGTGCTGCCGGACGT
The DNA here is from genome assembly GCF_044765285.1 of Streptomyces sp. NPDC102490. Lineage (NCBI taxonomy): Bacteria > Bacillati > Actinomycetota > Actinomycetes > Kitasatosporales > Streptomycetaceae > Streptomyces > Streptomyces sp. NPDC102490. Next base: position 207,465 of record NZ_JBIWJU010000004.1, on the reverse strand, counting down.
GCCCGCGCTCACCGTCGGGAGCGACGACCTGACCGGGCTGCCGGCCGCCACCGCCGAGGCGCGGGTGCGGCGCACCCGGGCCCGGCTGTCCACCCGCGAGGCGCCCGCCGACCAGTGGCCCCTCTTCGACGTGCACGTGACCCGCACCGCCGAACGGGCCGTGCTCCACCTCGCCTTCGACATGCTCGTCGTCGACCACGCGAGCCTGCGCCTCCTGCTCGCCGAGTTCCGGCGGAGCTACGACGGCACCCCCCTCTCCGACGCACCGCGCATCACCTTCCGCGACTACGTCCTGGCCCGCCGCGCCCTGGCCGACACCGACGGCCACGCCCGCGACCGCGCCTACTGGACGGAACGGCTCGACACCCTGCCGCCCGCCCCCGAACTGCCCCTCGCCGAAACCTGGGAGGCCGCCGTCACGGACCCCGGTGAAGCCGGCCGCGCCCCGGCCTCCGACGACGCGGTGGCATTCCGGCGGCTGGAGGTGCTGCTGCCCGCGGCCGACCGGGACCGGCTCACCGAACGGGCCGCGCGGCGCGGCCTGACCGTGTCGACGGCCCTGCTCGCCGCGTACGCCGAGACGGTCGGCGCCTGGTCGCGGACCAGCCGTTTCACCCTCAACGTGCCCACCGTCGACCGGCCCGCCCTGCACGAGGACATCGACCGTCTCGTCGGCGACTTCACCTCGCTCGAACTCCTCGCCGTCGACCTCGACGCCCCGGCCGCCTTCGCCGAGCGGACCAGGGCCGTGGGGGAACAGCTCCTCGACGACCTGGCACACCCGCTGTTCACCGGCTCGGACGTGCTCGCGGAGCTGTCCCGCAGGGCCGGGGCCCCGGTGCTCATGCCGGTCGTCTTCACCAGCGCCCTGGGCACCGGCGCCACCTCCGAGGGCGTACCCCCCGAGGTGACGTACGCCGTGACCCGGACGCCCCAGGTGTGGCTCGACTGCCAGGTCATGCACCGCGGTGACGCGCTGAGCCTGTCCTGGGACATCCGCGAGGGCGCGCTCGCCCACGGGGTGGCCGACGCCATGTTCGAGGCGTACACGGCCCTCGTACGGTCGCTCTCCGCCCCGGGCGAGGCCGGTGAGGCCGCCTGGGACACGCCGGCCCGTACCGCCCTGCCCGCGGCGCAGGCGGCACGCCGGAACGCGGTCAACGCCACCGAGGGCCCGCTGCCGGACGCCCTGCTCCACGAACCCGTACTCGCCCAGGCACGGGCCACACCGGACGCGATCGCGGTCCGCACCCCCGAACTGGCCCTCTCCTACCGGCAGCTCGCCGCCCGCGCGGCCGGTGTCGCCGAGAGGCTGACGGCGTGCGGACTGCGCCCCGGGGAACCGGTCGCCATCTGGATGGACAAGGGTTGGGAGCAGGCCGTCGCCGTCCTCGGCACCCTCATGGCGGGCGGCGCCTACCTGCCCGTGGACACGGCCCAGCCGCCGGCCCGCCGGGACACGATCATCGCGGACGCGGGCGTCCGCACCGTCCTCACCCAGTCCTGGCTCGCCGACCTCGAAGACCTCCCGGCGACGGTGTCGGCCGTCGCCGTGGACCGCGTCGGGGAAGCCGCCGCGGACGGAGCGACGGTCACCGCCCACCGTGATCCGGACGACCTCGCCTACGTCATCTACACCTCGGGCTCCACCGGCACGCCCAAGGGCGTGATGATCAGCCACCGGGCCGCCCTCAACACCATCGAGGACATCAACCGCCGCTTCGCCGTCACCGGACACGACCGGGTCCTCGGCATCGCGGGGCTCGGCTTCGATCTGTCCGTCTACGACCTGTTCGGACCGCTCGCCGTGGGCGCCACCCTCGTCCTGCCCCGGGCCGACCGGCGCGGCGACCCCTCGCACTGGGCCGAACTGGTCCGCGACGTCGGCGTCACGGTGTGGAACTCCGTGCCGGGCCAGCTCCACATGCTGTGCGACTGGCTCCGCTCCGAGCCCCCGACCGACGACGGCACACTGCGCCTCGCCCTGATATCCGGTGACTGGATACCGGTCTCGCTGCCCGACCAGGCCCGGGAACTCCTGCCGGGCCTGGAGATCGTCTCCCTCGGCGGAGCGACCGAGGGCTCCATCTGGTCCATCGCCCACCCGATCGGCGAGGTGGACACCGCCCGCCCGAGCATCCCCTACGGCACGCCCCTGACCAACCAGACCTTCGCCGTGCTCGACCGGCACCTGCGGCCAAGGCCGGACTGGGTCCCGGGCGAGCTGTACATAGGCGGCGCGGGCGTCGCCCTGGGCTACTTCGGCGACGCGGAACGCACGGCGGAGCGGTTCCTCACCGACCCCGCCAGCGGGGAACGGCTCTACCGCACGGGCGACCTCGGCCGGTACCTCCACGACGGGACCATCGAGTTCCTGGGCCGGGAGGACGCCCAGATCAAGATCCGCGGCTACCGGGTGGAACTCGCCGAGGTGGAGGCCGCCGTACAGGCGCACCCGGCCGTCGCGGCCGGCGCGGTCGTCGTCGACGACTCGGCGGCGGGCGGACGACGCCTGGCCGCGTTCGTGGAGACGGCCCGCAAGGACGGTGAGACGGCGATCAAGGACGGCGAGGCGGCCCGCAAGGGCGGTGAGACCGCGCACCAGGACGACAAGTCCCCGGTGGCCGGCCGCGACCAGGCGCGCGCGGTCAGCCGGCACCGGGCGCGCACGGCCGCCGCCGACGCCGTGCGCGAAGCCTCCGTGGACGTCGACGCCGCACGGCTCACGGACTTCCTGGCCGCCCTCGACGACGTGGCCGTCGCCGAGATGACCCGGGTCCTGGCCGCCTCCGGAGTGTTCGACGGAGGAGCGGCGCGCACGGCGGAGGACGTGGGCACGGCACTGCGGGCCACACCCCGGCACCGGCACATCGTGCGCCGCTGGCTGCGGGCCCTCGCCGCCCGGGACCGGCTCACCCAGCAGCACACCGGCGACGCCTACACCGGCCTCGTCCCCGTCCCCGCGCCCGAGGCGGAACGCCGGTGGCGGCTGGCCGCGGAGCTGGAGCACGAGGTCGGGTGGAGCACCGAACTGCTCACCGTCATGCGCACCTGCGCCGAGCGGCTGCCCGAGCTGGTCTCCGGGGAGGTGGGCATCCGGGACCTGCTCTTCCCGGGCGCGGCGACGGACGCCGCGGACGCCGCCTACCGGGACAACCTCGCCATCCGGCACCTCAACCGCGCGGTGGTCGCCGCGCTGCGCGAGATCGCCGCGCACCACACCGGCGAGGAGCGGCTGCGCGTCCTGGAGGTCGGCGGCGGCGTAGGCGGCACCACCGGCGAACTGGTGCCCGTCCTCGCCGAGTACGGCGTTGACTACCTGTTCACCGACCCCTCGGCGTTCTTCCTGAACGAGGCCCGCGAGCGCTTCGCCGACCACGCGTGGGTCCGCTACCAGCGTTTCGACGTCGACGACGACCCGCGCGCCCAGCACCTGCTGCCCCACACCTTCGACGTGGTGGTCTGCGCCAACACGCTGCACGCCGCCGTCGACGCGGACGCCGCCGTGGGCAGGCTGCGGGAACTGCTCGTACCGGGCGGGCAGCTGGTGTTCGTGGAGAACACCCGCGACGAGAACCTCCCGCTGCTGGTCTCCATGGAGTTCCTGGAGGTCGCCGGCCGCGCGTGGACCGACGTGCGCGAGCACACCGGACAGTCCTTCCTCACCCACACCCAGTGGCGCGAACTCCTCGACGGACACGGGGCGTCCGAGGTCACCTCGCTGCCCGACGCCGACGACGCCCTGGCACTGACCGGGCAGGAGGTGTTCATCGCCACGATGAAGGACGACCGGCACCACGTCCCGGTGGGGGAGCTGGCCCGCACGGCGGCCACCCGGCTCCCGGAGTACATGCTCCCCACGGTGTGGCAGGTCGTCGACACCCTGCCCCGCACGGCCAACGGCAAGACCGACCGCGCTCGCATGCGGTCCTGGCTGCCCCGGGAGAGCGCACCGGTCGTCGTGGACGAGCAGCCGAAGGACGAGCTGGAGAGCGGCCTGGCCGACCTGTGGACCGAACTCCTCGCCGTCGACCGCGTCACCCGCAACGACGACTTCTTCGACCTCGGCGGCGACTCGCTCCTGGTGGCCCGCATGGTGGGGCGGCTGCGCGAACGGATACCGCAGGCGGCGGACCTGGAGTGGGAGGTCGTCCTGCGCCACATGCTGCGCCGCCCCACGGTCGCGGGTCTCGCCGGATTCCTGCGCGGCCTCACCGGCGCCCCGGACGCGCCCGCGCCCGGCGCCGCACGCACGGACCCGGTGATCCACCTGCACGGCTCGCGCTCCGAGGACGAGCCGACGACCGTGCTGGTGCACGCGGGAACCGCGACGATCATGCCGTACCGGGCGCTGATCACCGAGATCAGGCGCCGTTCGCCGGGCCTCGCCGAAGTCGTCGGCGTGGAGGTCCCGGACCTGAGCGCCTTCCTCGCCGCACCGCCCGACGGACTGATCGAGCAGATGGCGGCCGACTACGCGCGGGCGCTGACCGCGGACGGCCGCAGCCGCTTCCACGTCGTCGGCTACTGCCTGGGCGGCCTGATCGCCACCGAAGTGGCCCGCAACCTGGCCGAGTCGGGGGCCGAGGTGGAGAGCCTCACCGTCATCAGCAGCCACAGCCCGCGCTTCCGCCTGGACGACGAACTCCTCGCCGAGTACTCCTTCGCCGTCATGATGGGCATCGACCCCGCCGCACTCGGCTTCCCGGACGACCAGTACCAGGTGGCCGCGGCGGCCGAGGCAGCCCTGGCCACCAGTCCCGGCATCCTGCCGGACGGCGGACTCGCCGCACTGCCGGGGGAGTTCGAGGACGTCGCGAGCCGCTTCCGGCGCCTCGCCGACGTTCCCCGGGCCACCCGCATCGCCCGCATGTGCGAGGCGGTGCCCGCCTCGGCAGGCACCTACGCACCCGACCACATGACCCGGCTCTTCCTCGCCTTCCGCCAGAGCGTCTTCGCCATCACCCGCTACGACGCCGAGCCGTACGCGGGCGACATCACCTTCCTGCGCCACGACGGCGCCTATCCCTTCCCCGGCAGCAAGGACGCCGTCACCGCCTACTGGGAGGAACTGACCCTGGGCGACCTGGACATCGTCGACATCGGCGGCGACCACTACAGCTGCCTGTCCGTCGAACACGCACCCGGGATCCTCAAGACCCTCGGTGAGCTGACCCAGGGGGCGATCACCCGATGACCAAGCCCGTGATCGGAGTCCTGGGCGCGTCCGGAGCGGTCGGCCGGGCCGCCGTACGGGAACTGCGCGCACTCGGCCACACCGGACTCCGCCTGGGCGGCCGGACCGCGTCGGCCCTGTGCGCGGTCGCCGAGGAGAACCCCGGCGGCCACGACGAGACCGTGTGGGCGGACGCCACCGCCCCGGACGGCCTGCGCGCCTTCACCGAGGGCTGCGACATCGTCCTCAACTGCGCCGGCCCCACCTACCGGCTGCGCGCCACCGTGGCATCCGCCGCGCTCGCCGCTGGAGCGCACTGCGTCGACGTGGCCGGCGACGACCCGGCCGCCGAGGACCTCCTGGACGCGGGCGACCCGGCCCGCGACGGCCGTACGGCCGTCCTGTCGGCCGGGGCCCTGCCCGGACTGTCCAGTCTCCTGCCCCGCTGGCTGGCCGGGCAGGGCCTGGACAGCGTCTCCGCGCTGACCGCGCACTGCGGCGGCCTGGAGACCTGCTCGCCGACGGTGGCGCACGACCTCATGCTCTCCCTCACCTCCGGAGGCGCGGACGGCGCGGCCTACGGCGAGGCCCTCGCCGCCGTCCGCGGCGGCCGGCGCGTCCCGCGCGCGCTGCGCACCGCCGAGGACACCGAACACCACGCCTTCCCCGGCCGGGTGGCGCTCCAGCCCTACCTCAGCGGCGAGAGCGAACGCCTCGCCACCGTCCTCGGCCTCGACCGGCTCGACTGGTACAACGTCCACCCCGGTCCCGCCGTACGCGCCCTGCTCACCGTGCTGCCGGGCCGCCTCGCCGCCGGGGACGACCCGGCGGAGCTGGCGGACCGGCTGTTCCTCGCCGCCGGCCTCGACCTGGCCGGACGGTCGCCCTTCTACGTCATGGACTTCGCGCTGTCGGGCACCGCGTCCGGACGGCCGGCCAGCGCGGGACTGACCCTGCGCGCGGCCAGCAGCTACCGGCTCACCGCGACCGTGGGAGCGCTCGCGGTGGACGCGGTGCTGCGGGCCCAGGTGCCCCCGGGAGTGCACTTCGCCTGCGACGTGCTGGACCCCGGCACCGTGGTGCGGCACCTGCGCGCCCGCGGCACCGCGGACCTCCGGCTCACCGGCGCGGCGACCGGGGCCGACCAGGTGGAAGAGGGTGTGCTGTGACCCCCTCCACGCCCTTCCGGGTGCTGGTCTGCGGCACCAACTTCGGCCGCTTCTACGCCGAGGCGGCACACCGGCGCCCCGGATACGCGCTGGCCGGCCTCCTGAGCCGGGGCTCGGCCGCTTCCCGGGCGTACGCGGAGCGACTCGGCGTCCCCCACTACACGGACGTCGGCGACCTCCCGGCCGGGATCGACGCCGCCTGCGTGGCGGTGAGTTCCGCCATCTCGGGCGGCCGGGGCACCGAGCTGGCCCGCGCCCTCATGGACCGGGGCATCCACGTCCTCCAGGAACACCCCGTCCACCTCACCGAGTTGACCGACAACCTGAAGCACGCGCGCCGCCGGGGCGTGCAGTACCGCCTCAACACCCACTACCCGCACGTCGCCCCGGTCCGCGCCTTCGTCGACGCCGCCCGCAGGCTCGTCGCGCACCAGCGACCGCTCTTCGTCGACGCCGCCACCCCGGTCCACCTGATGCACCCGCTCGTGGACATCCTCGGCCGGGCGACGGGCACCCTGCGCCCCTGGCGCTTCGCCGACCCGGCACCGCTGCCCGCGGACATCGGCCCGCAGCCGTTCCGCTCCCTGCACGGCGTGTTCGCGGGCGTGCCCCTCACCCTGCGGGTGCACCACCAGCTCGACCCCTCCGACCGGGACAACCACGCCCTGCACTGGCACCGGATCTCGCTCGGCACGGAAGGCGGCGTCCTCACCCTGGCCGACACCCACGGCCCCGTGCTGTGGAGTCCCCGGCTGCACGTCGGACGGGACGCCGACCGGCGTTTCGTCCTCGACGGACCCGGCACCGGCCACCTGGGCCTGGGCACCACGGCCGTCGTCGGCACCACGGGCACCTTCCGGACCGTCTTCTCCGACCTGTGGCCGGAAGCGGTCGGCAGCGCTCTCGACGGGCTCCGCGCAGCCGTCGAGCAGGGCGGCGACGCCCTGCGCACGGGGCAGTACGACCTCGCCGTGTGCCGCATCTGGACCGACCTCGCCGCACGGCTCGGACCGCCCGAGATCGTCCGTCCGGCCACCCCGCGGCCCCTCGCGGTCAGTGACGTCTTCCCCACCCCGCAGCAGCCGCGCGGCGACGCGCCCCGCGCCGAGACGGGCCGCGCCGAGAGGGACCGCGTCGAGACGGGCCGCGTCGAGACGGGCCGCGCCGAGACGGGCCGCGCCGCTTCGGGGGACTCGGCCTACACCCCGTCCGCCGAGTTCTTCGACCTCGTCGCCGCCGAGCACACCGCGACCGCGAGCGCGCCCGCGATCGCGGCGCTCCTCGCCGACGCCGACCTGAGCACCGGACCGGTGGTCGACATCGGCGCCGGCACCGGCCTGGTGACCGAGGCCGTCGCCCGTGCCCGGCCGGACGCCGAGATCCTCGCCTGCGAACCGGCGGTCGGCATGCGCGCCGTGCTCACCAGCAGGGTGTTCAGCGACCCGGACCTGCGCTCCCGGGTCACCGTCACCGCGGACGCCGCGCCCGACCTCGACCTTCCGGACCGGGTCAGCGTCGTCCTGCTGTGCGGTGTCCTCGGCCACCTCGACGCCGACGGACGGGCGCTGCTGTGGCAGCGGCTGTCCCGGCGGCTGGCCCTCGGCGGCCTGGTGGTCGTCGAACTCATGCAGTTCGAGGAGCCGTTGACGCTCCCGGAGACCAGACTCGCCACCGCCACCGCCGGACGGCACCGCTACGAGTGGTCGTTCGGCGGAGCACCGGACGAGACGGACGACGGTGTGATGCGCCTGCACTCCACCTGGCGCGTCTACCGCGACGACGCCACGGACGCGGAGCGCGAAGTGCACGACTCCTACCGGTGGGTGCCCTTCGGGCTGAAGGACGTGGTCGCCGAGTCCGGGATGACCGCACGCGCTCTGCCCACCCGCCCCGGAGCACCCCCGCTCGCTGTACTCACCCGGGCACCGGACACGCCGGACACCGCCACCTCCAGCTTCACCTCCACCCCCATCTCCACCGCCACTCCCATCTCCACCTCTATTGACGGCTGAGGACCAACGATGACACCCCCCGAATCCCCGACGGCGGCCCACACCCCCGGCGCCACCCCGCCCCGCGACTTCCCGATCCGGCGCGGCTGCCCCTTCGCCGCGCCCGCGGAGTACGCCGCGCTGCGCACCGACGACCCGGTCGCCCGCGTCACCCTGCCCACCCAGCGGGAAGCCTGGGTGGTGACCCGCTACGACGACGTACGCGAACTGCTCTCGGACCCGCGCGTCAGCGCCGACATCCGCCGCCCGGGCTTCCCCGCTCTCGGAGAGGGCGAGCAGGAGGCCGGAGCCAGGTTCCGCCCCTTCATCCGCACCGACGCCCCCGAGCACACCCGCTACCGGCGCATGCTCCTGCCGGCGTTCACCGTGCGCCGGGTCCGCGCGATGCGGCCCGCCGTACAGGCACGGGTGGACGAGATCCTGGACGCCGTGCTGGAGGCCGGCGGCCCGGTGGACTTCGTGAGCGCGTACGCCAACGCCGTCTCCACGTCGGTGATCTGCGAACTGCTCGGCATCCCGCCGCACAACCTGGAGTTCTTCCGGGACGTCACCAGGATCTCCGGCTCCCGCACCAGCACCGCGGAGCAGGTCTCCGAAGCCCTCGGCGGCCTCTTCGGCCTGCTCGCCGAGCTGATCGCCGAGCGCCGGGAGGAACCCCGCGACGACCTGATCTCCCAGCTCGTCACCGACCACCTGGTCCCCGGCCACGTGACGACGGACCAGCTGCTGTCCACCCTCGGCATCACCGTCAACGCCGGCCGCGAGACCACCACCAGCATGATCGCCCTGAGCACCCTGCTCCTCCTGGACCGGCCGGAGCTGATGGCGGAACTGCGCCAGGACCCCTCTCTGATGCCCGCGGCCGTCGACGAACTCCTGCGCGTCCTGTCCGTCGCCGACTCCATACCGCTGCGCGTCGCCGCCGAGGACATCGAGCTGTCGGGCCGCACCGTCCCCGCCGACGACGGTGTCATCGCCCTCCTCGCCGGTGCCAACCACGACCCCGAGCAGTTCGACGACCCCGAGCGGGTCGACTTCCACCGCACGGACAACCACCACGTGGCGTTCGGCTACGGCGTGCACCAGTGCGTCGGCCAGCACCTGGCGCGGCTGGAACTGGAGATCGCCCTGGAAACGCTCGTCCGCCGCGTCCCCACCCTCCGCCTCGCGGGGGACCGCGACCAGGTCGTCGTCAAGCACGACTCGGCCACCTTCGGCCTCGAAGAACTGATGGTGACCTGGTGACCGCCGCCTTCTCGCCGCACACCTCCGCCCGCGCCGCGCGTGCCGACAGCCCGTGGATCAGACGGTGGACCGAGGGCCCCGCCTCCCGGCACACCCTGATCTGCCTGCCGCACGCCGGCGGCAGCGCGGGCTTCTACCGGCCCTGGGCGGCGCTCATGCCCCCCGAGGTCGAACTCGTCGGCATCCAGTACCCGGGCCGCGAGGACCGCTTCGACGACCCGGCGAGCGCCGACATGGGCGAGCTGGTGACCGCGGTGGCGGACGCCGTCCAACCGCTGCTCGACCGGCCGTACGCCCTCTTCGGGCACAGCATGGGCTCCGCCGTGGCCTGGGAACTCGCCCACGAACTGGACCGCCGCGAGGCCCCCGGCCCGCGCCGGATCTTCGCGTCGGGCCGGGCCGCACCCGGCACCGCGGTGACCGGGCAACTGCACCGGCAGGACGACGACGTCCTGGGCGCGGAACTGGCCCGGCTCGGCGGTACCAGCCGCGAGGTCCTCGACGATCCCGGCCTGCGCTCCCTGATCCTCACGGCCGTCCGCCACGACTACCGGATCATCGAGACCCACCGGCCCGAGGAGCGCCCGCCGCTGTCCTGTCCTATCCACGTGCTGACCGGCGCCGCCGACCCGGAACTCGGCGAGGAACGCAGCCGCGACCGGGCCGGCGGCTGGGCAGACCTCACCACCGCCCGCACCGAGGTCCGCGTCCTCCCCGGCGACCACTTCTACCTGACCCCGCGACGACGCGAGGTGGTCGCCACCGTCCTGCGTCGGATGGACCCCTCGCTGACCACGGACGGCCGGCGCACCTGGCCGAGCACCCCGTGAGCGCCCGCCGCCCGGCCGCCCCCGTCCGGCCCGCCGCGCCCACCCCTTCGGCCGCCCCCGTCAGGAGACCGTCGTGATCGACTACTACTCGGCCTCGGCCGAGTTCTACGAACTGGTCGCCACCCGGCACACCGCCAGCAGCGGCCCCCCGCTGACCCGCGTCCTCACCGGCCTGGACACCACGCACGGCCCCGTCCTGGAGATCGGCGCGGGCACCGGACGCGTCACCGAGGTCATCGCCGCCGCGCTCCCCGAGGCGGAGATCCTCGCCGCCGAACCGTCGGCCGTCATGCGGGCCATGCTCACCTCCCGCGTCGCCCGCGACCCGGACCTGCGCCGCAGAGTGACGGTGGTCGACGGCGCCGCCCAGGAGCTCGTCCTGCCCGAACGGCTCTCCGCCGTCGTCATCTTCGGCGTGGCCGGTCATCTGACCGTCCCCGAGCGCGTGGCCCTGTGGAAGCGGCTCGCGGCCCGGCTGCCGGAGGGGGCGCCCATCGTCGTAGAACTGATGGGGGTCTCCGCACCCCGCGTGATCCCCCCGGTGATGTCCCTGAGGGAGACCATCGGCCGCCAGACGTACGAGTGGTGGATCGGCGGCGAACCCACCGAGGGCGACGCCATGCGGTTCACCACGACCTGGAAGGTCCTGCGCGACGGCCGCACCGTGCGCGAGGTCGCCGACAGCTACGACTGGCACACCTTCGACGTCGCCCGGCTGGCCCGCGAGGCAGGCATGACCAGCCGCCGCATCACCGAGGCGGGCGGCGGGCCCATCCCCGAAATCGGAGTACTCGTCAAGTGACGTCACAATCACCCGAGTCGGGCGCCGAAGCGGTGCCCCGGCCCCCGGCAGCCCCCGGCGCGGGCACCGAGGCACCCCCGCGCCCCCTGCGTCCCCTGCGCGCGCTGACCGAACCCGTCCGGGGCCGACTGGCCGTCGCCGTCGGCCTCCAGACCGTCGCGGCCCTCGCCGGAGTGGTGCCGTTTCTTGCCGTCTCCGAGATCGCCGACCGTCTCACCGCAGAGACCCCCGCCGACGGCGACACTCTGTGGCCGCTGGTCGCGCTGGCCTGCGGGGCAGGGCTCCTCGCCCTGGTGTGCGGCACGGCGGCCGGTGCCCTCGCCCATGTCGCCGACAACGACCTCCAGCTCACCCTCCGCCGCCGGCTCGCCCGGCACATCGGGCGGCTGCCGCTCGGCAGGCTCACCGACCGGGGGACCGGCGAGGTCAAGCAGGCGGTGCAGGACGACGTGAGCGCGCTGCACACGCTGTTCGCGCACACCCTGCTCGACGTCGTCGCGGTCCTCACCGCACCGGTGCCGGCCCTGGCCTACCTGTTCGCCGTCGACTGGCGCCTCGCCCTGGTCGGCGTCGTGCCCCTGCTGCTGGGCGTGTTCCTGTTCAGCCGGGCCATGGCGGGCGCGGGGACGCAGATGGCCGAGTTCGGCGCCGCGCTGGGGCGGATCTCCGCCGCCGCCGTGGAGTTCGCCTCCGGCATCGCCGTCTTCAAGAGCTTCGGCCGCGGCCGCAAGGCCCACGAGCGTTTCGTCGCCGCCACCGAGGGCTTCGCCGACTTCTTCTCCCGCTGGGTCCGCACGACCCTGCTCAGCTCCACCGCGGCCGTCCTGGTGGTCGCCCCGGCCGTGGTCCTGCTGCTCCTGACCGTGGTGGGCGCGGTATTCGTCACCCAGGAGTGGACGACCGGCACCGCCCTCGTCCCCTTCCTGCTGCTGGGCCCCGCCGTCGCCGCACCCATGGGCGTCGTCGGGCCGCGCGTCCAGCAGATCCGGGCCGGCCAGGCCGCCGCCGTCCGCATCACGCGGCTGCTGCACGCCCCGACCCTCCCCGAACCCGCCGACCCCGTCCTGCCCGACGGCCATCACATCTCCCTGCGCGGGGTGTCCTTCTCCTACGACGGGCAGACCGACGTCCTGCGCGACATCGACCTCGACCTCGCGCCCGGCACGGTCACCGCGCTGGTCGGACCCTCCGGCTCCGGCAAGTCGACCCTGGCGTCGCTGCTGCCCCGCTTCCACGACGTCACCGCCGGCACGGTGACCCTCGGCGGCGCCGACCTCCGGGACATCGCCGCGACCGAGCTGTACCGCCGGGTCGGCTTCGTCCTCCAGGACGTACGGCTGCTGCGGGCGAGCGTCGCCGACAACATCCGTCTGGGCCGCCCCGAGGCCACCGACGAGGAGGTCGAGCGGTGCGCCCGCGCCGCCCGCATCCACGACCGCGTCCTGGCCCTGCCCGACGGCTACGCGACCGAACTCGGCACGTCCGTCACCCTGTCCGGCGGCGAGGCACAGCGCCTGTCCATCGCGCGGGCCCTGCTCGCCGACGCCCCGGTCCTGGTGCTCGACGAGGCGACCGCGTACGCCGACCCGCACTCCGAGGCACTGATCCAGGACGCGCTGTCCGCGCTCGCGGCCGGCCGCACCCTGCTCGTCATCGCCCACCGGCTGTCGACCGTCCGCTCCGCCGACCGGATCGTGGTGCTGGAGGACGGGCGCGTCACCGAACAGGGCCGCCACGACGACCTGGTGGCCGCCGGCGGCCGGTACGCCACGCTGTGGCACGCCCAGCGGAGCGCGGACGACATCCGAGAAGGAAGTGCACGATGATCCGTCAGCTCTACCGCGTCCTGGGGCCGGAGGGCTCCCGCCCGCTGAACCGGCTGCTCGTCCTCCAGTGCGGCGCGGCCGTCCTGCAAGGCGTGGCCTTCGCCCTCCTGGTGCCCGTCCTGCGGACCCTGCTCGGCCCCGAACCCGACGACGTGTGGCCCTGGCTGACGGCGTTCGTCAGCTGCGCCCTCGCACACGCCGTACTCCAGGGCGCGGCCATCAGCGGCGGGTTCACGGTCGGCTCCCGACTCTCCCGGGTGCTCCACCGCCGTATGGCGGACCACGCCCTGAGCCTGCCGCTGGGCTGGTTCACCGCCGGGCGCACGGCCGAGTTCAGCAGGCTGGCCGGACCGAACGTCATCCAGGTGATGAGCACCCCCGCCCACCTGCTGCGCCCGTTCATCAACTCGCTGCTCACCCCGGCGACGCTGGTGATCGCCACGTTCTTCTTCGACGTCCGCACGGCCTTGGTGCTGCTGGTCTGCGCGCCCGTGCTGTTCGCCGTCCAGGCGGCGAGCACCGCCGTGATGCGCCGCCTCGACCTCGGCCGTGACGCCGCGATCGGCGAGTCCGCCGACCGGGTCCTGGAGTACGCGCGCAACCAGCCGGTACTGAGGGCCTTCGGCCGCACCGCCGAAGGCCACGGAGCGCTGGACGACGCCCTGGTGGCCGAGGCCCGCGCGGACCGGCGGCTCATCGTGCGAGGGCTGCCCGGCCTGGTGTCGTTCTCGTTCGCCACCCGGCTCGTGTTCGCCCTGCTGCTCGCCCTGGGCGTGTCCTGGCAGCTCGACGGATCACTCACCGTGCCCACCCTGCTGGCGCTGCTCGTGCTGCTGGTCCGCCTGATCGACAGCGTGTCGTCCGCCGCCGAGGCCGGCGCCGGCCTGCGCATCGCCCGCAACACCCTGGAACGCCTCGGCGCGTTCCTCGACGAACCGCCGTTCCCCCAGCCCGCCGAGCCGAAGACCCCCCGCGACGCGAGCGTGGAGTTCACCGGGGTCGGCTTCCGCTACGACGGCGGCGCAGCTCCGACGGCGGGGGCAGCCGCACGCCCGGTCCTCAACGACGTGACCTTCCGCCTGCCCGAACGCAGCATGACGGCGCTGGTCGGCCCGTCCGGCGCGGGCAAGACCACGATCGCCGGGCTGCTCGCCCGCTTCCGGGACACCACCGAGGGCACCGTCCGCATCGGCGGCGTCGACGTCCGCGAGATCGCCGCCGACGACCTGGCGGCCCAGGTCTCCCTCGTCTTCCAGGACGTCTACCTCTTCGACGGCACGATCGAGGAGAACGTCCGCATCGCCGCCCCCGACGCGAGTCCCGGCGAACTGGCCGAGGCCGCGGCGCTCTCCGGCCTCGACCGCGTGCTCGCGGACCTGCCCGAGGGGTGGGCCACGAAGGTGGGGGAGGGCGGCGCACGCCTGTCCGGCGGTCAGCGGCAGCGCGTGTCCATCGCCCGCGCCCTCCTCAAGGACGCGCCGATCCTCGTCCTCGACGAGGCCACCGCCGCCCTCGACCAGGAGAACGAGGCGCTGTTCGCGCGGGCCGTGCGGACCCTGGCCGACCGCAAGACCCTCCTGGTCATCGCGCACCGGCTGAGCACCGTCGTGGACGCCGACCAGATCCTCGTCCTGGAGGACGGCGAGATCACCGAACGGGGCACGCACGACGCCCTGATGACGACGGGCGGCACGTACGCCTCCTTCTGGGAGCGGCGTACCCGGGCCCACGGCTGGCGCCTGGAAGCGACACCGTCATGACCCGTCACCCGACACCACCGACGCCCTGGGCCCAAGCGGCAGAGAACTCAGTGGCAGAGAACTCAGCGGTAGAAAGAAGGCACGACACGATGAGCACCCGGTCCCGGAACAGGTGGGAGACATGGGCGAGTTCCATCCCGCCGCTCGCGTGCGTGAGCACCCGGGAGCCCTGCCACGACCCGGCGGCCACCGCCACCCGTCTGGCCCAGGCCCAACTCGCGGGCGAGTACGTGGTGTACGAGACGGAAGGCGGCGTCTGGCACTTCGCGGCGGGCTCCGAGGTGAGCGTCACCGCGGACACCACCGGCATCACCGCACAGGCCGCCGGGCGCACCTGGACCTCGCGCACCGACGGGGCACCACTGGGGGCGTTCGCCACCGCCCTGTCGGCCCTGCGCGAGGCGAGGGACGCGAGGGACGAGGGCGACGAGAGCGATGAAGGACGCCGCTTCTACGGCTGGGCGGCCTTCGAACTCGCCCACCTCCTCCACGCGGACCCCGCGACGGCCGGGGACCAGCCCCTGCTGCACGCGCTGGTCCCCTCCGTCGAGGTGACCCTCACCGGCGACGCGACGGTGGTCCGCGCGGTCGACGAGGCATGGGCACGCAAGGTGGCCGACCTGCTCGCGGAGCCCGCGGCCGGGTGGGTCTGCGCCCCCGACGAGCCCACGCGGGACAGGACCGAGGAGGTCATCGCCGCCGGTACCGCCGCCTACGGCCGAGCGGTCGCGCGCACGGTCCGGGACATCCGCGCCGGTCTGCTGGAGAAGGCCGTGGTGTCCCGGAAGGTCCCGTTGCCCGCCGGGTCCCGCCCGGACTTCCCCGCGACCTATCTCGCCGGCCGCCGGGCCAACACACCGGCACGTTCCTTCTTGCTGGACCTCGGCGGTTACCAGGCTGCGGGGTTCAGCCCCGAGACCGTTCTCGAGGTCGGGGCGGACGGGCGGGTCAGCACCCAGCCCCTCGCGGGCACCCGCGCCCTGGGCGCCGACCCGGTGGAGAACGAGCGCCGGCGCGCGGAACTGCTCAGCGACCCCAAGGAGATACACGAGCACGCCGTGTCCGTGCGTCTGGCCTGGGACGAGATGGCGGCCGTGTGCCGCCCCGGCTCCGTCGTGGTCGAGGAGTACATGACGGTCCGCCCACGAGGATCGGTGCAGCACCTGGCCTCCCGGGTGACGGGCCGGCTCCGGCCGGACACCGGGCCGTGGGACGCCTTCGCCTCCCTCTTCCCGGCGATCACCGCCACCGGGGTCTCCAAACGCGCCGCGCTCGAGGCCCTGGCCCGGCACGAGGACGGGCCACGCGGCCTGTACGGCGGCGCGGTGTTCCGGGGGAGCACCAGCGGAGCCCTGGACGCCGCCCTCGTCCTGCGCACCCTCATCGGCACGGGGAACGAGGCGTGGCTGCGGGCGGGCGCCGGGGTCACCGCCCAGTCCAGTCCGGAACGGGAGATCGAGGAGACCTGCGAGAAACTGCGCAGTGTCGCCCCGTATCTGCGGTTCTCCACGGACTGAAGACGGGCGCGGTGGGCGATGGCCTCGACCAGCGCCCACCACGCCTCGACCAGTGAGGCGCGCGGTGCCGCTGGTCGTCGCCGCTCACGCATCAGTCCTTGGCGCGGCGCAGTTCGATCTGCGAATTGACGAAGAGGTGCACGAAACCGCACCGCAGGCAGATCAGCCCGGTAGCGGTCTCGTCGGCCCAGGCCAGATTGAACAACTCCCCGCCCGTGCTGTTGAGCTTCACCCCGCGTTCGCGGAACAGGTCGTTCTTGCAGACCTGGCACGTGATCGACATCTCGCCCAACGAGGCCCGTACCGCCTTGGCCATGTGCATCTCCCTTCCCTGGCTCAGCGCAGAGGCCAAGCCGACGCGTTCCCTCGTCCTTGTTCCATCCATCTTTGATCATCGCCGAGTGAATACCCCGGAGCCCTCTTGGACCACGCGGGCCACTGAACGGCGATGACGGTGTGGCGGAACGGGCATCTCATCACGTTCACAGGGCTGGTGGCACCGCCTCTATGATCGACCGACCGCAGAACGACAACAGGGGGAGGGCGCGATGCCTGGTCAGGTCGCCGCAGTGAGCCGCAACGAGGTGTACTCATTCAGCAAGCCCAATCGCGATGCCATCACGTTGCTCACGGGGCTCGGAGTGGAAGGAGACGTTCACGCAGGTGAGACGATCCGCCACCAGTTCCGCATGACCTACGAGCCGGACCTGCCCAACCTGCGTCAGGTCCACCTGATGCACGAGGAACTCTTCGACGAACTCGCGCTCAAGGGCTACAAGGTCTCCGCGGGCCAGCTCGGCGAGAACATCACCACGCGCGGGGTGGCGCTGTTGGACCTGCCCACCGGCGCTCTGCTCCATCTTGGAGAGCAGGCGGTGATCGAGGTGACCGGACTGCGCAATCCGTGCTCGAAGATCAACGACTTTCGCAAGGGGCTGCTCGGTGAGGTCTTCGCCATGGACCCCGAGTCCGGCGAGTTCACCTTCAAGTCTGGCGTCATGGCGGTGGTCCGCCGTGGCGGGACCGTCCGCCCCGACGATTCCATCCGGGTCGAGCTCCCGCCCCTTCCTCACCGCCCGCTGGAACGGGTCTAGGTTCTTGTTCCGTGGTCATCGGCGTGCTCCACTGATGCATCGCCGCGACCTGGACGGCCGCCTCGAACCGGACCGCGAACTTGTCGGAGCGGGTGGCGACCGCCGGTCCCGCCGCGGCGCTTGCGGCTGCGGACCTGGTCGGCCGGCTCGGGGATCGTGCGCCTGGTCCCGCGCCTGCGCAGCCCATGGTCGTCCGGCTCGTGACAATCTCGCCGGGCGGTTCCTTCAGCCCGGCGCCGTCCCGGCGGACACCGACTGCGTGCCGGTGAGCCCCGGGGAGCGTGGAGTCGACGTCGGCGTCCCAGGCGACAGCCGGACCAAGTCTGCCCTCGCCTGCAACAACATCGGCAGTCGCGCCCGTACCACCTGCCGCTGCCAGCGCCGGAACAGTGGTGCAGGTGCAGATCTCGCGCCAGGTGCCCCCACCGGCTAGTAGTGCTTCGTTACGTTGAGTGATCTCAGCTGGGACACCTACGCCGACCTGGGCGCGGTGGCTACCGGTCGGCTCGGCGACATGGCCGGCGACCCGCGCGGCAACTTCTACGTGGACGACGTCGGTTTCGCCGCGCACGCTGGTGAGCCCGTGCGGCCGGGCCGGCTGCTGCGCGTCGCCGCCGACGGAACGGTGGGGGTTGCCGCCGAGGACATCGAGTTCCCCAACGGCCTGGCCTTCGTCGACGACGGCCGCACCCTGATCGTCGCCGAGACCACCCGGCAACGGCTGACCGCCTTCACCGTCGCCGACGACGGCGCCCTCACCGGGCGGCGAACCTACGCCGACCTCGCCCATCTGGTCGGCGAGGACGCCAGGCCGGACGGCATCTGGGCTGCACCGGACGGCGTGTGGGTGGCCACCACGACCGGCCATACCGTCGCCTTGGTGCGGGAGAACGAGCTGGTCACATCGGTGGGCACCGGGACGCTGGCGCCGATCGCGTGCTGCCGCGACGGCGGGGACCGGCTGTTCGTCACCCTCGCCGACACCGGTGACCGCCCGCTGGGCGAAGCCATGGCCCACAAAGCGGTGCGTACGACGGTCGCGCCGCTCGACGTGACGAGGACGGGGGACGCCTTGTGAATACGGAGCCACGGGACTGGGTCCCGACGGAGCGGGCCGTCGAGGAAGCCCGGATCACCGACTTCGCGCATTTCGTGGAACAGCACACCGGACGTGACGCAGGCGACCTGAGCAGCGACTACCACCGGCTGTGGGAGTGGTCGGTCGACGACGTGAACGGCTTCTGGGCCGTGGTGTGGGACTGCTTCGGTCTGCCCGGGCGCCCGGCGGGCCCCGCGCTGGGCCACCGAGGCCATGCCGGGCAGCGTCTGGTTTCCCGGCAGCACCCTGAACTACACGGCCGAGGTGTTCCGCGGCCGGCCCGACACCGGCGCCGCCGTCATCACGGTGACCGAGGACACCGGCCCGACCGCCGTGACCTGGGACGGCCTGCGCCGCCAGGTCGCCTCGCTCGCGCGGGAACTCACCGCACAGGGCGTACACCCGAGGGACCGGATCGTGGGATACCTCCCCAACGGCCTGGAGGCCGTCGTGGCCTTCCTCGCCTCCGCCGCCCTGGGCGCAACCTGGGCGGTGTGCGGACAGGACTACACCGGGGCGGCGGCTGCGGCACGGTTCGCGCGACTCCGGCCGACCGTACTGATCACCTCGACCGGCTGCGTACACGCCGGCAAGCGGGTCGACCGCAGCGCCGATGTACAAGCCCTGCGCGCCGCCCTGCCAGCTCTGGCGGCGACCGTCGCCGTAGGAGACGCGGCGCAGGCGCCCGGCGCCCTCGCGTGGCCCGCGCGCACCGTGCACGACGACGCCGAACTCACGCCGCTGGCGGCCCCGTTCGACCATCCGCTGTGGGTCGTGTTCTCCTCGGGCACGACCGGGCGGCCGAAGGGCATGGTTCACGGCCACGGCGGGGTGGTGCTCGAGCAGCTCAAGAACCTGGGCCTCCAGCTCGGCCTGCGGGGCCGGGGACCGCCTGCTGTGGCACACCACACCGAGCTGGATGATGTGGAACGTCCTGGTCTCCGGCCTGCTGCTGGGCGCCACCGCCGTATGTTACGAGGGCAGCCCGGCCCATCCCGGCACCGACGCGCTCTGGCGTCTCGCGGCCGGCCTGGAGGTGAGCGTCCTGGGCACCAGCCCCGGCTACCTCGCTGCCTGCCGCAAGGCCGGCGTGCGGCTCACCGGCCACGGTTCGGTCGCGCCGACGCGGCTGGGAGTCACCGGCTCGGCGTTCCCCGCCGACCTCCAGCACTGGCCGCCGGCGAACTCGGGCCCGGGACCCAGATGGTGTGCACCAGCGGCGGCACCGACGTGGTCACCGCGTTACTGGGCGCCGCCCCACCACGCCGGTCCGGGTCGGCGAACTGTCCACCCCCTGCCTGGGGGTGTGCCTGGACGCCTACGGCCCCGACGCGAAATCAGTGCGCGGCGAGGTGGGGGAACTGGCGGTTCTGCGGCCGATGCGGTCGATGCCGCTGTTCTTCTGGGACGATCCCGAGGGCTCGCGCTACCGCGCCGCCTACTTCGACCCCTACCCGGGAGTGTGGCGGCACGGCGACTGGATCGCCCTCACCGGCCACGGCTCAGTGCTCCTGCACGGCCGGTCCGACGCGACGCTGAACCGCCACGGCGTACGCATGGGAAGCAGCGACATATACGGTCCGGTGGAGGAGGTCGTGGAGATCGCCGAGGCTCTCGTCGTCGGGATCGAGCAGGACGGCGGTGATTACTGGGTGCCCCTGTTCGTCACCACCATCGACGGCACCGGCCTCGACGACGCGCTGCGGGAGAAGATCCGCGCCGCCATCCGCCGCGGAGCCTCTCCCCGCCACGTCCCCGACGAGATCATCCAGGCCCCCGGCATCCCGCACTCCCGCACCGGCAAGAAACTCGAGGTCCCGGTCAAACGCCTGCTGCGCGGAGACGCCCAGCACGCCGTGGCCGACCCCGGCAGCGTCGACCGGCCTGACCTCCTCCACTGGTACACGGAAATCGGCGCCGCGCACCGCGCGAGACGCGACACGGCTCCGGGCACCCCCGGGTGACCGTGGCGCGGGACCGCATCAGAGGCCGGACGAAGGAGACGGAGAGCCGGCGGAAGCCGGGTCGTCCGCCAACGGTGGCAGGAGGGGCGCGATCTCGGCCGCCGGGCGAGCGGTGTGCAGGCTGAGCAGGTCGGTGATCAAGTCGTCCAGGGGCGGCCAGGGCATGTTCCCGTGGTCGTTGTAGAGGCTGACCAGGCCGTGCAGCGCGGTCCAGAGCAGGAGGCCGGCCTGCCACTGCCGCTCCGCCGTGGTCTCGGCGCCGGTGACAGCCGCCAGGGAGACCACCACCGCCTCCAGCGGTTCAGCCCCGGCACTGTGTGCCGAGCCGGGGACGAGGTCGTCGGGCATCCGTCCGCCGAAGAGGGTGCGGTAGTGGCCGGGTCGGCCGACTCCCCAGCGCACATAGGCCGCGCACCGAGCCACGAGGTCGGACAGAGGATCCGGGGCGGGCTGCGCGGCCTCGTCCATCAGCCGGGCCAGCTCCTCGTAACGCAGCCGCAGCACGTGCTGGATCAGCGCGCCCAGGTCGGGGAAGTGGCCGTAGATGCTGGCCGGTGCCACGCCGACCTCCCGCGCGACCTGCCGCAGGGTCAGCGTCTCCGGCTGCTCCAGCGTCGCCAGTAGCTTCGCCGTGGCGTCCACGAGCTGGGCCTTGAGTACCTGCCCCTGTCCGCGCGGATTGCGGCGACGGGGAGCGGACCGCTCCTGAGGCGCCATCTTCATCCCTTCCGACCAGTGTGAACGGCTGAGTAACAGGCGTTCACCGTACAGGCCCCCGCGCCTTGACATCCTTAACCAACGGTTGTTTAGTTATGTCACCAACAGTTGTTCAGTCAAAGGATGTTCGATCATGCGCATCGCCATACTCGGAGCGTCGGGACGGACCGGCGGCACACTCGTCGACCAGGCGCTGGAGCGGGGGCACGACGTCGTGGCCCTGGTCCGCACACCGGCCAAGGTCACCGTGCCCGCGCCGCGGCAGGTGGAGGTCCGGACGGCGGACGTCACCGTCCCGCGGAGCTTCCCCGACCTGAGCGACGTCGACGTGGCCGTCTCGGCCATCGGCATCGGCAAGGGCGACGGGCCGGGCGCGCTGGTCGCCGGGGCCAGGGCGCTCGCGGCGGCGGACGTGCGCACGGTGTGGCTCGGCGCACTGGGCTCGGGAGTGTCCAGCCGGTCGGGCGGATTGATCTACGCCGGGGTGATGCGGATGTTCGTCGGCTCGGAACTGGCCGAGAAGGCCGAGGCCGATGAGGTCGCCCTGGCCGCGGGCGCCACGGTCTTCCACGCCCCGGACGTCACCGACGGCCCCCTCAGTCCCACCCGCCGCACCATCCCCCTGGCGGAGCTGCGGCGCCCCCTGCTGCCGCCCCGCATCTCCCGCGTCACTCTGGCGGCCCTGTTGCTGGACGAGGCGGAGGCGGGCATGTACGGCGCCGAGATCGTCGTGCCCCGGAGCTAGCCACCGGGGGCAGTCGCAAGTACCGCGGCAACCGCACCGAAAGGTCATCATGAGCGCGTTCGCAGGAAAAGCAGGACTCGTCACGGGCGCCGGAAGCGGCATCGGCCGGGCGACGGCGATCGAACTGGCCCGGCAGGGCGCCGCCGTCACGGTCACCGACATCGACGAGGCCACTGCCGCCGAGACCACCGAACTGATCAGGAAGGACGGCGGACAGGCCCAGGCCCTCCCCGTCGACATCGCCGACGAGGACGCGGTACGCGGGGCCGTCGAGCGTACGGTCGAGACATACGGCGGCCTCGACTTCGCCGTGAACAACGCCGGCCTGGACTCGCACCACCGCACTCTCGACCAGATGACCGCGGAGGAGTTCGAGCACGTGGTCCGCGTCAACCTGACGGGGACCTTTCTCTGCATGAAGTACGAACTGCCCGAGCTTCACAGCCGAGGCGGCGGCGCGATCGTCAACGTCGCCTCCAACGGAGGCCTGTATGCGATCCCGACCGCCCCCGCCTACGTGGCAGCCAAACACGGCGTCGTCGGCCTCAGCAAGGTCGCCGCCGTGGACTACGCGCCGCAGGGCATCCGCGTCAACGCCGTCTGCCCCGGCCCGACCCGCACCCCCGGCTTCGAGCGGGTGGCGGAGGGTACCGACATGATCGCGATGCAGTCGGCGATGACCCCGCTCGGCCGGATGGCCACCTCGGAAGAGGCGGCGGCCGCCGCGGTCTGGCTCTGCTCGGACGCCGCGTCCTACATCACAGGCGTCGCGCTGTCAGTCGACGGTGGGCGGCGGGCATGAGGGTCGTAGCGGTCGAGGAGCACATGGCCACCGAGGCGTTCCTGCGCGTCGCGCACGGGCTGGACGTCGCGCCGAGTGACCAGGCCGAGATGAACGGCATGCGCACCATGGAAAGCGACCCGGCGTTCCGCGCCCGGCTCACCGATCTCGCCGTCCGGCTGCGGGAGATGGACGCGCTTGGTCAGGACATGGCGGTGCTGAGCCTGAACCCGCCCGGGGTGCAGGCGTACCCGGCGGCCGACGCGGTGCCGCTGGCCCGGGAGTTCAACGACGCACTCGCCGCGATCGTACGTCGGCACCCGGCCCGGTTCGGCGGACTGGCCACGGTGACTCCGCAGGCCCCGGAGGCGTCGGCCACCGAGATCGAACGGGCCATGGGCACGCTCGGCCTCAACGGCATCATGATCAACTCCCACACCGGCGGGCACTATCTGGACGAACCGCGATTCGGCCCGCTGCTGGCGGCGGCCGAGGCGAGCGCGGCACCGGTCTATCTGCACCCCCGGGTGCCGAGCATGCTCGACGCCTACCGGCCCTACGGGCTGCTCGGGGCGATCTGGGGCTACCAGGCCGAGGCCGGCCTCCACGCCATGCGGCTCATCCTCAGCGGCACGCTGGACCGTTATCCAGGGCTGACCGTCATACTCGGCCATCTCGGCGAGGGTATTCCGTACTGGCTGCGGCGCGTCGACAACCGGCACGCGTTCGCCGCCGCGACGGCCGGCGCGGCGACGCCGATGCCACGGCTGTCACTGACCCCGAGCGAGTACGTCCGCCGCAACTTCGTACTGACCACAAGCGGCATCGACGACCCGGACGTCCTGGGCCTGGCCCTGCGCGCAGTTGGCGAGGACCGCGTCATGTTCGCGATCGACTACCCCTACGAGGACCCGAAGGCGGCCGTGGACTTCCTGCAGAACACCCCGCTGACCGGCGACCAGCGCACGGCGATCGCCCATCGGACGGCGGAACGGGTGTTCACTCTGACCGGGTAGGCGCGCCGCGTGACGTCCGAGACCGCTGTGGGCGCTCGGGTTCGCGCGGCGCTGGCAGGGGCCTGAGCATCTCCGCCCGCAGCAGGATCGCCCGGACGGACCGGCCGTAGTTGGGAATGTCGTCCAGCACCAGCTCATCGACGAGGTCGTCGCCGTCCGCGTCGCGCACGGCGAGCGCCAGGCGCAGCATCTCGTGCGGCTTGCGCTGCATCGGTTTGCCGATGCCGGTGTCCGCGGCGAATGCCGCAGTGTGTTCGACGACGTCGGTATAGCCGACGAGTGGCCGTTGCAGAATGCGTCGGCAGACGTCGATGGACAGCATCCGACGGACTGGGAAAGCGATAGCTGCCCTGGAACGCTGGGTGGGAGGACCGCGGGATCGTATCGAGTCGGAGCCGCGGCCGCGCGGAGCTGTTCCAGCCAGCGCAGCCGCTCGCGCTGTTCACTACCGTTGCGGCCACTGCGTCTGCCGGACAAGTGACGTGGCCCCTGATCATCCCCAGCGGCGTGCGGATCGTCAGGCGCGGTCGTGGAGGGTGACGTGGTAGCCGTCGGGGTCGGCGAAGGTGAAGGTCCGGCCGAAGGGGCCGTCGATCGGTGCGGAGACGATGGTGTGGCCGTCGGCGACGAGGGCGTCGTGGATCTCCTGGACGCCGGTGGCGTGGAGCCAGATCGCGGCGCCGATGCCGGGCTGGGCAACGGAGGCGAGGTCGGTGCCGGGCGCGATGTCGCGGACCGCGAACGCGATCGGCTTCGTGTCGAACAGCAGTGCTGCGGCAACGATCACAACAGCCAGGACTATCAACAGAGCGTGAGAGTGCATGCCTCTGTCTCATTCAAGGGTGTTTCAATGGCCTGTCCCCTTAATTGCACCAACGTCGCAGTTGTTCAGCAGCCGGTTCCGCCGCAGTGAACAACTCCGCGCAACTCTTGAGCTGTATGGTCCGGTCCAGTCGGGGGTGTTGCTTATCCGGCGAACGAATGCGGATGACGGCAGATACGGTGCTGCATCAGCGTTTTACCCATGGTCTACGCGCAGGTGTCCTTCATCTGCCTCGTGATCCTCGATCCGCTGGTCGCCGTACGGATGGGCCGTGTACGTGCGGAGGGCGTCCGGCTGGCGGGCGCCGTGATGGTGATGGACGTGGGCGCGAACTGGTGGGGCTCCTGGGAGTGGCTGCGGGGCGACCCGACGCGCCTGCTGCGTCCTGACGGGCTGCCGCTCATCGATCTCTACCCACCGCAGGCTCGCCCCGGGTGGATGGGGCGTCCCGGTAAGGACTTCGCCCGGCCTGTGCCCTGTCTGACGGCGCCGCCACGGGGGTGAGACGGGCGCGGCCCGGGTTTGTTCATGTTCACCGGGCACGTGCTGAACAATTCGCGCGGGTGCTGCACTCGATGTGTGGCCGACGCCTGCCGGAACAGCGGCTGGCGCAGGGCCCCCTCTGTAGGCGACGGCCGGGAGTGATCGGCCTCGGGGGCGGCGCGGACTCCGCCCGTGTCCTGTGGCGGGACACCCGGCTGTCGGAGCGAAAGGAAACCATCGTGACGCGAATCGCACGCATCCTGGTCTGCTTGGCGGCCTCGGTCGGCCTGTCCGTCCTCGCCGCGGCGGGCCCGGCGGCAGCGGCCGACACCGCTTACAACACCAGGACCCAGTACCTGGTGGCCCATCCCGACGAGGGCCTGCCGGAGGCCTGCTTCGAACGCCGTATCCAGCTGGCGACCGGCGACTACCACTGGTACCAGGTCCTCGGGAGCGCGTACCGGGAGGACTTCCGGATCGGCGCCGGGTGGTACACGTGGCGGGATTGTCTGGAGCCGCGCGACGACGAGTACTACCACGAGACGACACTGGACCCCGACAACCCCGACTGGGTGACGGTGCGGCTCAGCAGCGAGCCGAGGGTGGGGTCCAGTGGCGAAGTCCTTTGGGGCTCCAAGCTGGTCCCCCAGTTCTGAGCGGAATGCGGACCGCGGACGACTCCGCTACGGACGGCCGCCGGTCGGCCCGCCCCGGCCTGTTCACGAGGCCTGGGCGGGCCGAACTGCGCACGGGAACGCGCGGCGTTCGTCCTCCACGGGCGACGGGCTCATGAGCCGAGGGCTTCCAGCCGTGATATCTGAGTCCGCCCTCTAGATGCCGGCGTACATGGGTGGGCCGATCGCACCCCATGAGGACCAGCGCGCGACCGGAGTAGAGTCGGGCAATGCCCGAGCTGAAGCGGTTGCATGCCGACCACGCGCCGGCGGTCTTGGCCTTCGAGGTGGCGAACCGCGCCTACTTCGCCACGTCGATCCCCGACCGGGGCGACGACTTCTTCGACCGGTTCGCCGAACGGTACGAGGCGTCGCTGGCCGAGCAGGACGACGGTGTCTGCGCCTTCTACGTGCTCGTCGCCGAGGACGGCTCGGTGCTCGGCAGGTTCAACCTGTACGACGTGGAGGACGGCACCGCCAGACTCGGCTACCGGGTCGCCGAGCAGGTCGCCGGCCGTGGCGTGGCGACCGCGGCGGTCCGGGAGTTGTGCCGGACGGCGCCGGCGACACACGGCCTGCGCACACTGCGGGCGGCCACCTCCCACGACAACGCCGCGTCCCGGAAAGTCCTGACCAAGGCCGGGTTCGTCCCGGTTGGCCCCGCCGCACCGGCCGACCTCGGCGGCACGTCAGGCACCTGGTACCAACGCGACCTTCAGCCATAGACCTTGATCTCGTCTCCGCCGGGATCGTCCCGACGCCGTAGGGTCGGTTCGGCCGGGGGACGACGAGGCGCGGGGAGAGGAAGCCCATGGCCCGGACGGGAATGACGGCGGTGCTGGCGCTGTTGCCGGACGCCGAGCCGCTGTTGCGGTCGGCCGCCGAGGTGGACGAGATGGCGGTGCGACCGGGCATTCCCGCACACGCGGCGCTGCTCCATCCCTGGTTGCCCGCCAACCAGGTCGAAGCGGCGGAGCTGCACCGGCTGCGCGCCGCCCTGCCGGCCGGCCCGGTCACCGTCAGGTTGGCCACGGTGGAACGAACCGGCGGGTTCGTCGGTGTCCCGGTGCCCGAACTGAGCCGGATGGCCGACGCTGTCCGCACCGCATTTCCGGCGCAGGTCCCTTACGGCGGCCGGTTCGGCCCCCGTCCGCCGGTGCACGTCACCGTCGCTCTGGACGCGGCCCCGCAGGCCGCCGCCGAGATCGCCCGCCGTACCGCCACCGCCCTGCCGATCACCACGGAGGTCAACAGCGTGCACGTGGTCGGCCTCACCCACACGGGTTGGCAGGGCCTCGCCGAACTGCCGCTCAGCCGCTGACTTCCCGAGCCCCGGAGGCATCGCCGACCCGACACCGAGCCGCGCAACTTGCCCAGCCAGGAACCACGCAAGTCCTCCGTGCCGATCACCCGGCGTCGCGCGGCGGCCCGTATACCCCACCACCCGCCGTCAGACGGCCCGTATCTCAGACTTCAGCCTGATTTCGTCCACAGCGCAGCGATCCGGCCAACCTCCCACGATTTTCCCACCTTCTGAACAACCGAGCGTCCGGCCGCTCCCTCTCACAGCGCGGGCACAGCAACGTGCCCGCCTGCTTCCTTCCCACCGCACCCCCCAGTACTTGAAGGACGAGGGATTGATGACCAGAACGCGCACCACCCGGCTGCGGCGTCCACTGCTCGCAGGCACCACGGCCGTCGCCGCCATGGCCGTGACCGCCGGACTCGTGGCCGCCACCGCGGAGTCGGCGGAGGCGGCGACCGGGCCCAAGCTGAGCCTCATCGCCGCGACCAACTCACTGACGCTCACCTCCTGGAAGGAGGATCCGGGCGTCTACCTCGACCTCGGCACCTACCTCACCGCGGAGGGCAGGCCGCTGGAGCTGAAGGTGACCCGGAAGTCCTACAAGGACCCGGTGACCATCACCCAGACCGTGTACGAGGGCGGCAAGACCAAGGCCAAGGTCCTGCCCAAGGGCACGGTGAAGGACTTCTCGGGGCTGCCCGGCTTCGCGGAGATCACCATCACCGACAAGTCGGGCAAGAAGGTCCTCAGCCGGACCGAGGACTTCTGCCCGAACAACGCCAGCGGCCGGGTACGCCCCGACGCGCCCGCCACCTCCAAGTATCCGGAGAGCTGCCCCACCAACCCGTTCACGCTCGGTTCGGTGTGGGGCGTCGAGAAGGGCTGGGCCGCCAACACCTACGCGGGTTCCTACACCGAGCCCGTCGCACTGGCGGCCGGGACCTACACGGCCAAGGTCGGCGTCGCCAAGAAGTACCGTGACCTGTTCGGCATCGCGAACAAGCCCGCCACCGTCAAGATGACCGTGGTGGAGCGGAGTTACGAGGACAACGAGGGCGTCACCGCCCAGTCGGCCGCGCCCCGTTCCGCGACGGCGGGCGAGCACGCCGGCCATGGAGCCGACCACCAGGCCCCGGCCGCGCACGCGGGCCACGGGCCGGGTCACGCACCGACACCCGCCCAGGCCGCGGCGCCGGTCACCAGCGGGGCGAGCCCCTCGTACAACGTGGGCCACGGACCGCTCAAGGCGGCGCCGCCCGCCCTGCCGTGGGCGCTGAAGAAGCAGCAGGCCGCGCGCTCCATGGCGGTCGGCGACAAGGGAGGCCAGACCGACGGCTCGCGCAAGGCTCCGGCACTCCAGCCGCTGGCGAAGCGACCCGCGGGCAAGCCCGCCGTCCCGGACGTCCCCAAGCCCGACCTGCGCTCGCTGCCGGCCTACGGCATCGTCGTCACCGACGGGGAGAAGGACATCCCCGGCAAGGACTACCTGGCCTTCAGCGCCAACGTGTGGAACGCCGGTCCGGCCCAACTGGTGGTGGACGGCTTCCGGTCGCCGGGCAAGGCCAAGATGGACGCCTACCAGTACTTCTACGACGCCAAGGGCAAGCAGGTCGGCTACACCCCGACCGGCACCATGGAATGGGACCCGCGTCCGGGACACGTGCACTGGCACTTCACCGACTTCGCCAGCTACCGGCTGCTGAAGGCGGACAAGAAGGAGGCCGTGCGCAGCGGCAAGGAGGCCTTCTGCCTGGCCAACACCGACGCGATCGACTACACGGTGAAGAACGCCAACTGGCACCCGTACAACACCGACCTGGCCACCGCCTGCGGGGAGGAGAACTCCATCTCCGTGCGTGAGGTGCTCGACGTCGGCTCCGGCGACACGTACTCGCAGGACCTGCCGGGCCAGTCCTTCGACATCACGGACGTTCCCAACGGCACGTACTACATCCAGGTGCTGGCCAACCCCGAGAAGCGGCTCAAGGAGACCAGCCTCACCAACAACAGCGCGCTGCGGAAGATCGTGCTCGGCGGCAAGCCGGACGCGAGGACCGTGACCGTACCGGCGCACGATCTGGTGAACGCGAACTGACCTGACCCCCGGGGGCATCAGCGCCCCGCACCGAAGAGCCGACGGCCGCCCACGGTGGCCGTCGGCTCCTCTGCGTCACCGAGCGAGCGGTGGAATTCTCCGTACGCGAACCCGGGGCCGCCGACCCGCACTCCGCTCCTGCTGGTCCCTGAACCGGGCCAGAGGCTGGTCGATGACCGGACAGCGCGCGCGGGTCGATCAGCACCGGGGATCAGGGTGCTGTGGTCGGAGCGGGCTTGACCTTGACGCTGGGGCAACCCTTCATCCTTCCGGCAGGGCTTCCTCGCAACCGCGGTGGAGCAGCTTTGCGAAGGAGGCAGATGATCATGATGGCGACCATGACGACCCAGTCGATCGCCCATCCGGCGATTCGCGTGCAGGGTCTTGAGAAGTCGTACGGGACGTTGGAGGTGTTGCGTGGCGTGGACTTCGACGTGGCGCGCGGCAGCATCTTCGCCCTGCTCGGCTCGAACGGGTCGGGCAAGACAACGGCCGTGAGGATCCTCGCCACGCTCCTGAAGCCCGACGCGGGGACGGCCGGCGTCAACGGATACGACGTCGGCACTCAACCGGCGAAGGTCCGGGAGGCCATCAGCCTTACCGGACAGTTCGCGGCCGTCGACGAGATCCTCAGCGGCCGGGAGAACCTCGTACTCGTCGCCAGACTGCTCCACCTCAAGGATCCCGGCGCGATCGCGGATGACCTGCTCGGTCGCTTCTCACTGGCCGACGCGGGCACGCGCAAGGTGTCCACGTATTCCGGTGGGATGCGCCGCCGGCTGGACATCGCGATGAGCCTCGTCGGGAATCCGCCGGTGATCTTCCTGGACGAGCCGACGACCGGGCTGGACCCCGAGGCGCGCATCGCGGTGTGGCGGGCGGTGAAGGAACTCGCCGGGCACGGGACGACGGTACTGCTCACCACGCAGTACCTCGATGAGGCCGAACAGCTCGCCGACCGGATCGCGATCCTCCACCAGGGCCGGATCATCGCGAACGGCACCCTCGACGAGCTCAAGCAGCTCTTCCCGCCCGCCACGGTCGAGTACGTCGAGAGGCAGCCGACGCTGGAGGAGATCTTCCTCGCGATCACCGGCAGCGGCGACAAGAGCCGCGCCACCGGCACGAACCGCTAGGGGGACGAGGATGACCACGTACTTCTTCACAGACGCCGCCGTGCTCACGGGACGGACCCTGCGTCATGTCACACGCAGCGTGGACACCGTCATCACGACCGTCATCACGCCGGTCGCCATGATGCTGATGTTCGTCTACGTGTTCGGCGGCGCGATCGACACCGGCTCGGGTCCGTACGTGAACTACATGCTGCCCGGCATCCTGCTCATCACGATCGCGTCGGGCATCTCCTACACCGCGTACCGGCTCTTCACCGACATGAGGAGCGGGATCTTCGAGCGGTTCCAGTCCATGCCGATCGCCCGGTCGGGTGTGCTCTGGGCACACGTCTTCACCTCTCTGGCAGCCAACCTGGTCTCGCTCGTGATCGTCACGGGCGTCGCTCTGCTCATGGGCTTCCGCACGGGGGCAGGAGTGCGAGCGTGGCTGGCGGTCGCAGGCATCCTGTTCCTGTTCACTCTGGCCCTGACCTGGATCGCCGTCATCCCCGGGCTCTCCGCGACGTCGGTGGAGGGGGCGGGCGCCTTCGCCTATCCGCTGATCTTCCTGCCGTTCCTCAGCTCGGCGTTCGTGCCCACGCAGACCATGCCGGGCCCGGTGCGTTGGTTCGCCGAACACCAGCCGGTGACATCGATCGTCAACACGATCCGGGACCTGTTCGCGCAACGGCCGGTCGGCGACGACATCTGGACCGCCCTCGCCTGGTGCGCCGGCATCCTCGTCGTGGCGTACGTCTCCGCGATGGCCGCCTATCGCCGGAAGATCGCCTGAGGCAGTCTGACAGCCATGCTCACCATCAGCCAGCTTGCGGCGTACGCCGGGGTGACAG
Organism: Streptomyces sp. NPDC102490; assembly: GCF_044765285.1. Lineage (NCBI taxonomy): Bacteria > Bacillati > Actinomycetota > Actinomycetes > Kitasatosporales > Streptomycetaceae > Streptomyces > Streptomyces sp. NPDC102490. The sequence continues at coordinate 176,365 of NZ_JBIWJU010000004.1, read as the reverse complement.
TACGGGCGGTACGCCACTATCACAAGATCGGGCTGCTGCCGGAGCCCGAACGCGACCCGTCCGGTTACCGGACCTACGACGCTGCTGCGGTCGTGCGACTGATCCGGATCCGTACGCTGGCAGACGCCGGCGTACCGCTGGCCCGGGTGCAGGAGCTACTCGACGCGGGCCCGGAGGAGTTCGCCGGAGGCATTCAGGAGATCGACAAGAGTCTGCGCGCCGAAATCCGACGGCTGGGGGAGACCCGCAGACGGCTCGCCCGGCTCGCCGCCGGAGAGCACCTGGCGCTCCCGCAGAGCGTGGTGGCCTACCTCGACCGGCTGCGCGGTCTCGGCGTCGAGGAGTCGTACATCGAGCTGGAGCGGGACGCCTGGATCCTGATCGCAGCCCAGGTGCCGCACTTGATCGACTCCCTGATCGCCAAGAAGCACGAGGAGCTGGACGACCCGGACATGGTGAAGCTCTACGGCCTTCTCAGCGGGGCTCTCGACTGGCCGGCCGACGACCCGCGGATCGTGGAGGTCGCCGACATCATGGAGCGCCTGATGATTCGGGCGGTGGGGGCCGGCGAGGCGGGTGCAGACGACGGCGTCGACGATCAGTTCGTCGACCTGCTGGACACCACCATGGTCCAGTCCTCACCGAATGCCGCACGGCTGTTGGCGATTCTGGAGCAGCGGGGCTGGAAGGGCTGGACCCGCATCGAGCGAGTGCCTGCCGACAGGCTGCCCACCGAGTCGCCGCCGCCTTGACGACCGGACAGCGGTGCCTCGGCATAGTGTGGCGGTGCAGGGGGTTTCCGGTGACGTGGGGGTAGAGGGTGCAGAGGCCGGTGGGGGGCGAAGTTCATGTTCACTACAGCCAGATCTACGTCGAGAGCGATCCGGACGCCGTCGGTCCCGATCTGGCCGAGGCGTTCGGCGGCCAGAGTTCCGGGCTGTGCGGAGCTGCGGTACCCGGTGCGCTGTGGCTGCGGACCGGGTTGCACACCGGAAACGTCGGCTTCACTGTCGAAGTGCACGACCACGCCCCGCCCCTGGACCCGGTGTGGGAGGACGTCGTGGAGGTCTCCTTCCGTCCTGCGTCGGCCGGAGCCGCCCTCGTCGAATGGGCGGGTGAAGCCGCACGGGAACTCGGTCTGCGAGAGATCGACTACCGGGTGCGGTACTGCGCCCGGGGGATGGACGAGGCGCACCGGCAGGACACCCGGATGGACGGGCAACCGCAAATGGACTGCTACCTCCTCCAGTTCTGGCCGGCGGAACCCGCGCCGGACCGGATCCTGAAGCAGACCTCGGCGATCGCCGCGTACTGCCAAGGCTACGCCCGTGAGCAACCGGCCCCGCCGTCACCGGCGGAACGTGCCGAGGCGGAGCGACGGGCCCGCCTCGCGCAGGAGCGAGCCGCTGAGCAGCACCGACTGGACTGCGAACGGTGGGAGTGGGGCGGGCAGTTGCCGAGCCGGGCCCTGCGCGCCGTCGGCGGCAACGTGCGCGGTCTGCTCTCCTTCGACCCGGCTCTCGTTCACGCCATCGACGTCGCCGGGGCGGACACGCAGCGTGCGGTAGCCCGGCTGGCCGCACGCCGGGCTTGTGAGGCCGCCGGGCTCGACCAGCTCGACTGGGTCCGCGCGGGACTCGCCGCCCTGGCCGGGGGCCGCCCACTGCCACCGCCTCTGGACGACGCGGACCGGGCGTGGCAGGCCCTGGCAACCGATCCGCGGGTGCCGCAGCGGACCGTCGGTCGGGCCGTCCCACCCAAGCGGCCGCCCTTTCAATCATCCGCCCGTCACGACGAGCGACCGCCGACAGCTCGCCCCGCCCCGGCCCACCGCATCGTGGGGCCTGCCGCGGCCGGCGTGGAGCCCGCGCGTCCTTCCGCCGCACCGGCATCGCGGGCCCATGAGGGCGCGGGACACAGCCTGCGGATCACGGTCGGCGAACCGGACCCCGGCCTGCGCATGTCCCAGCCCCACATGGCGCTCCCCGCACTCCTCGGCGCGGCGGCAACCGACCCGCTCCAGGCGGCCCTCGACGCCGTGTACGCGGCGGTGGCCGCTTATGGGGAGGACTATCAGGCTCTCCTGGACGAGGTCCGGTCGCTGTGCAGATCGAGGACCACGGCCGCCGTTCCCAGCACCGGTACGTCGACCGGTATCGCTCCGTCCGGCTCCGGGCCGATGTCCCGCAGGGGCAGGCCCAGGTAGGTGCTGCGGACGGCGCGGTCGACGGCGAAGGGCGTGCGCAGGCGACAGGTGACGGGGACGTCGGCCAGGGACTGGAGCCGCACCAGGAGCCTGCCGCTGTCGGGCACCGTCACCCCGACGAGCCGGACCCGGGGATCGTCCAGGTCCAGGAATCGCACCAGCGCCGGGGACGCGGCACCGGCGTCGGCGCGGGCGCGTACCGGCACGAGGGGGTGGCCGGTGACAGCGGCGACGCGTACGGCGAGTTCGTCGGCCCGCGCCGTGTCGTGCTCCGCGGTCGTGGCGAAGCCGACGCTGTAGCGGAAGACGTGGTCGAAGGCCTGCTGGGCGGGGAAGTTGGTGTCCCAGATGTTGTTGTGCACCCAGGAGAAGACGGTGGCCGGCTCCGCCTGCGGCAGCGACTGGGGGTAGGGGACGTAGGGGATCGCGATCCCGCCGAGCTGGACGAGCGGGGCGTCGGCCGTCGCCAGTGCCGCGTGGCGGGTGCCGTCGCTCAGGCTGATCCAGCGCCGGACGGCGCGCATGTGTGCCGCGGAGCCCGGCACGGTCTCGCGGTCGGTGCCCAGGACACCGCCCGTGGACTCCGTGTGCACGGCGGGGTCGTCGAGGGCGAAGGGGAAGGCGAAGAAGGCACTCTCCTTGGTGAGGGTCGCGTTCTTGTCGATACGGTTCTCGATGTCGAGGCGGGCCGCGTGGTGCGGCAGGTGCACGCGCACCCGGAGCCGACGGGTGCCGGCCGGGGCGCATTCGTAGACCAGGGTCTGCCCGGTGGCGTCCGTGGTGCGGTCGACGAGGGCGGCGGGCGGCGCGGTGCTGCGGGAGGCGAGCAGGTGCATCGAGTCGTCGGCCACGGTCTTGCTGGACTGGTGGTTGAACGCGCCGGCCGTGGCGTACTCGTCGTAGACGTAGCCGTTGAAGCCGACGACGGCGTCCTGGCGGACCAGCTCGCGTCCGCTCGCCTTGTCGACGACGGACGCGATGCACGCCTCGCGCAGGTCGACCGTCACGCGCAGGTGGTCGTTCTCCAGGACGGTGGCGTCGGCGGGCGGGTGCGTCCCGGCGGCCGGTGCGGGGGAGTCCGCGCCGGTGACGACGTCCAGCCGCACGGCGCCGCAGGCCGGTACGTCCGCGACCGGGACGTGCAGGAACCGCCCGGCCGCCCGGTGGCGTTCGTTGCTCTGCGCCTCCTCCGCCAAGGGCAGCGGCTCGCCGGTGCGCCCGTCGAGAACGCGCACCGCGTCGCCGAGCGCGACCGTGCTCTCCGGCAGGAAGAGGCGTGCGGTCTCGGTGCGCGGCCAGCTGCACGTGTTCACGACGTAGAAGGACGCCGCCGCGGTGTCGGACGGGGCGAGGGCCTCCCCGAGCAGGGCGGACGCGGCGTCCAGGAGCGTCTCGGCGTCGTCGTGGGCGCGCATGGCCTGGGAGTACTTCCAGTGCCACTGCTTCTCGCCGGACCCGTGGCCGTGGTCGCCGTGGGTCCAGGGGTCGCCCGCGCCCCAGGTGTGCTCGTTGAACAGGGACGCGGACCGGTAGACGTCCGGTGCGGCCGAGGCGACGGTCGTGCTGCCGGGTACGCCCATCAGGTGCGCGTACCCGGCCACGGTCTGCGCCTCGGCGAGGGCCGCCTGCCCGCGCCGGGTGGCCGCCAGCGGTACGGCGCCCGCGCCGACGCCGTCGACCCACCAGTCGCTCCAGTCGCCGCGGTAGGTCTCCAGGCGGTCTCCGACGCGCTTCTCGGCGTCCTCGAAGAAGTCCTGGTTGCGTGACGCGCGCAGCCGCGGGTAGGCCCACTGCTCGTTCCAGCGGCGCACGGTGTCGGAGATGATGCGGCGCGGCGGGCCGTTGTCCGCGAACTTGCCGAGCACCCGCAGGTGCAGCACGTCCCACGGGTAGGGGTCGGCGGTGCCGGGCAGGTCGAGGGCGGGGAAGCCGGGGATCCCGCGCCCCTGGTGGGGGTAGGGGAAGCTGGCCAGGGCGCCCAGGTAGGCGGGCAGTAGGTCGTCGACGTGGTCGTACGACTCGTCGAAGCCGAGGATCGAGCCCTCCATGTAGGCCAGGCCGTGCGGCGTGTCCGTCCGCCAGACCAGGACGCTGTTGCCGCTCGGCGCCTGCCAGCGGAACAGGCGGGGCAGGTGTTCCCCGCCGACGAGGTGGGGCACGGCGCGGCCGGCCCAGTTGTGCGCCACGGACAGGTAGCGGATGCCGTTGTCCGTGAGGACGTCGGGCAGGCCCACCACCTGGCCGGGCACGTCCGTCTGCATGGCGGTGGTGATGTCGACGCCGTGCCGGTCGCGCAACGCGGTCACGGGGCGCAGCAGTTCGTGCAGTTCGTCGGTGGAGCAGGTCTCGGTGTGCAGGTTGAACGGCATGGCCGTCAGCTCGACGCGTCCCTCGCGCACCCGATCCAGGAAGCTCTCCACCTGGCGGCGGGGCCGGTTGGCCTGCCAGTCCTGGAAGGAGTGAAATCCCTCGACGGCCCAGCGGAACCGGGCCGGCTCCGGCCAGTCGTCGGTGTCGCGGCACAGTTCGAGGAGCGAGTCCAGGTAGGCGCGGCTCTCGGCCATCACCCGGCCCTGCGGGTCGGTGTAGCCGATGTCCAGGTGGGAGTGCTGCACCAGGTGGAGCGTCCAGTGGCGCTGCGGCCGGACCTCGAAGGCGACCTGGGTTCCCTCTTCGAGTTCCGGAAGTTCGATCAGCAGGGGGGTGGGCGCGTCCACTTCCGGGACCAGGAGACGGGTGTCGTCTCCCGGCCCGGGCATGGTCTCGCAGTGGACGGGGGTGCCCCCGACGGTGGTGACACGGGCCCGGGTGACGCGCTGCCGCGGGTGTGCGCCGCCGGGACGGCGCACCCCGAGCCGGACGGACTGCAACAGTCCGCCCGTCCCGTCGTGGCGCAGCAGCGGCTCCCCCGACAGCCGCACCTGGAGGCCGCCGAGGCCGACGGTGGTGGCCACGCGCTCCTTCAGGAGGTCGCGCGCGAGGTCGGAGTCCCACCAGGACGGCCGGGTCAGCGGTGGCTTGGGCATGGTGCGTGAAGGTCCTTTGCGTCGTGGGGAGCGGGGGGCGCGGTCCGCCGCGTCAGGAAGTCCGGTGGTCCCGGTGGGTGGCGTCGGCGAGGGTGGCGAAGATTTGGACCATGGCCGACTGGTTGAGGGTCGCGGCCGGTGCGGCGGGGTCGTAGTCGCCGCCGTTGGAGGGCTGGAAGCGGAACAGGCCGGTGGAGGTGTCCCGGTTGGACCGGTAGGTGCTGTCCGCGTACGTGCTCATGGCCTTCAGATAGGCGGGGTCCGGGCGGACGGCGTCCAGGTCGAGCAGGTCCTTGAAGTAGAAGGCGTTGAAGACGGCCGGCTGGTCGTGCAGGCGGGTGCCCCCGGTCCAGTACGCCAGGGAGCCGCGGGCGTCCTCCACCGCCTTCCTCAGGTACCGGGCGTCACCGGTGCCGCGGTAGAGCGCCGTGGCGGTGCCGATCATGGCGCCCGAGTTGTAGGTCCACAGCGTCTCGTTGGTGCTGCCGTCGTCGCCGCGGTCGTTGACGTACAGGCCGGGTGCCGTGCGCATGCACGCGTACACCCAGCCGTACCACTGCTCGGCCCGGTCGAGGTAGGCGCGGTCGCGGGTGTGCTCGTAGAGCCGGGCGGCGAGCTGGGCCGACAGGGCGGTGACGTTGGTGGCACGGATGGTGTTGCCGGGCGCGTCGTACCAGTCCATGCCGCCCGGGCAGGTCTTGGTGGGGTCGCCGTCCCAGGCCCGGGAGACGACGGGCACGACCTGCTCGGCCCGCCGCAGGTAGCGTGCGTCGCCGGTTTCCTCGTACTGGTCGAGCTGGCTGAGGGCGACCACGGCGTTGTCGTCGTAGTACACGTCGCCGCCCGTGCCCAGGGGGGCGGGCAGGTACGACTGGTAGCCCGGACGCTCGCCGCCGGTGTGGTACAGCTCGGCCGTGTCGAACCGCTCGGTCGCGTCCTGGCGGTAGGCGTCCCCGGTGCGCGGCAGTCGCTGCATGTCGACGGCCGCCTGGGCGGCCTCGCGGAACGGCCACAGGTAGGAGTGCTCCGGGTCGGTGGCCTGCCGGGGTGTGTGCTCCCGGTACAGCCCGTGGCTGCCGGGGCCCTCGTACAGGTTCCGTTGCAGGGCGCGGTAGCTGCCGGTGGCACGGTCGGCCCAGGTTCCGGAGGAGACCGGGCGGGTGTGTTCGGGGCTCTGGGCGTGTGCGGGGGCGGCGGTCCACAGCAGGCCGGCGCAGACGACGGGGGCGGTGGCGCGGGTGAGCAGCGAGCGCAGCATGGGGGTTCCCTTCGCGACGATGACGGGGGAGGAGCAGGCGTGCGGGCTCAGCGGTGGATCTTGAGGCTGCTGACGAAGAAGCGCTGGGCGGAGAAGAACAGCACCACGGTCGGCAGCGACACCAGGAGGGCGCCGGCCAGGACGATGGGCGGCCCGACGTTGGAGTAGTTGCCCTGGAGGTCGGCGAGCGCGGCCATGACGGGGCGGATGTTGCGGCTCGTGACCATGGTGATGCCGAACATCAGGTCGTTCCAGACGGCCACGAACTGGAACACGAACACGGCGATCATGGCGGAGCGGGTCAGCGGAACGTGGATCTGCCAGAACACCCGCCACCACGACGCACCGTCCATGCGGGCGGCTTCCACGACCTCCCGCGGCAGCGTCAGGGAGTAGTTGCGCATGACGAAGAACGCGAACGGGACCGCGATCGCCGTGTAGATCAGCACCAGACCGGTCTGGGTGTCGTAGAGCGAGGTGTGGGCGTAGGACAGGAACAGCGGCCTGATGAAGACCTGGAGGGGCAGCAGGGTGCCGGAGTAGATCACCCAGAACCACAGCGCCTGCCGTTTGACGGGCATGATGATCGTGGCGAAGGCGGCGAAGCCGGCGATCACCGCGGCGGCCGCGGCGCTGACCACCGAGTACAGCAGGCTGTTGCCGAGCGCCGGGCCCAGGTTGGCCTTGTCCCAGGCCTGGGACATGTTGCCGAACAGTCCGAAGTCCTGGGGCAGCCAGTGCGGACTGCCCGAGTAACTCTCCGCGGGCACCAGCGCGTTGACGACGAGAAGCCAGGTGGGCACCAGCCACAGCAGGGCCAGTACCGCGATGACGGCGTTGCGCAGAACTCGGCCGAGGGACATCGTCACACGCCTTTCACGTCGAGCTGGCGGCGCAGGTAGAGCCAGGAGGCGGCCAGCACGATCACGGTGAGGACGACCGCGATCGCCGCTCCCGCGCCGGGCCGCAGTTCGAGGAAGGTCTCGTTGTACATGGACACGGCGAGCGTCTCGGTGGCCCGCCCGGGTCCGCCCTGGGTGAGCACCCAGATCAGGTCGAAGGACTTGAGGCCGTTGACCAGGCTCATGCCGATCACGATGATCGACACCGGGCGGAGCTGGGGCAGCACGATGTGGCGGAACTGCTGCCAGCCGCTCGCGCCGTCCAGGGCACCGGCCTCCAGGGTCTCGGGCGGGATGGATTGCAGCCCGACCAGGAAGAGGATGACGGCCACGCCGGTGGCCTGCCAGGCGTTGGCGAGGATCATCACGACGGTGTTGCCCGGCCAGGTCAGCAGCCAGCCCTGGGCCAGCGAGTCGAGCCCCATGCCGGTCAGGACCTGGTTGACGGCGCCGTCGGTGGTGAGCATGAAGTTCCACACCACCGCCACCGCGGAACCCGAGAGCGCGTAGGGCAGTACGACGCACAGCCGCGCCAGGCGTGAGAAGCGGCCGGCGTTGGTCATGCAGGCGATCGCGAGTCCCAGCACGAACGGCAGCGCGACCGTGCCGACCACCCACATCAGGGTGTTCTGGATGGAGCGGGACAGGGCCGGGTCGGACGCGAACAGCGAGTAGTTGTCGAACCAGCTGAACGGCGAGGTCCGCGTGTCGCTGAAGAAGCTGCGGTAGACGGTCCAGACGAAGGGGGCCAGCAGGAACAGCGTGACGAGGAGGACGGCCGGAGCCATGAACCCGCCCGCCGTCACACGTTCACGCGCGGTGGCCCACTTCTGCCTCAAGGGGGGACGCCGCATGGTGCGCCGGGGCGCTCCCGGTCCGCCGGCCGGGGTCGGCGGGCGTCGGTCGGTCACTGAGGTGCTCATGCTTCGTCTCGCTTCCAGGCCGCCCATTCGTCGTGTGCGCGCTCCTGCATCCGGCGCAGGGTGGTGGCCGGTGAGGTCTGTCCGGCCATGAAGCCGCCGAGGTCGTTGGTGTTGCCCTGGATGAGGCTGGGCGGGCTGGCCTCCCAGTAACGGACCAGCGCGGTACGGCGGTTGCGGGCCACGTCCCGCTGGAGCCCCGCCACCACCGGATTGCCGGCGCGCACCTTCGGGTTGGCGGAGCTGTCCTGGAGGAAGTCGCTCCACACCCGCTGGACCGACGGGTCGAGCCAGGCACCGACGTTCGCCATCGCCGCCTCGTGGGACGAGGCGCGGCTGGGCACCACGAAGACGCCCGACTCGGCGATCACGCTCTTCGGGGTGGCGGGACGCACCGTCGGCAGAATGAAGGCGCCGTAGTCGGTGCCGGGTTCCATCCCAACCGCCGACATGCCCGACGCCTGCCAGGTGCCGTGCAGGAACATGCCCACCGTGCCCTCCTTCAGCGCGCCGGGGCCGCGCGCCTGGTCGAAGTCGGGAGGGGTCATCCAGCCCTTGCGCATGAAGTCGTGCCAGATGTCCATGGCCCGGCGGGCCCGGTCGTCCGTGTAGGAGGCTTCCCCGGCGACCAGCCGCTGGTAGAAGCCGGGGTCGACCTTGCTGACCAGTTCCTGGAACCACTCGATCGCCGGCCAGCCACCCACCTGGCTGGCGAGGAACGGCGTGATCCTGTTGCGCTTGAGGACTTCGGCGCAGTGCAGCAGCTCGTCCCAACTGCCCGGGGCGGACAGGCCCAGCTTCCCGAACACCGGCTTGCTGTAGAAGAGCACGTAGTACGACTCGTACAGCGGGACCCCGAACACCTTGCCCCGGTAGGAGACGGACTCCCGCGACGTGCCGCGCACCCAGCCCTTGGCCGCGTACCCCTTCCAGACCCGCGTCAGGTCGGTGAGCCCGCCGGCGCGCGCCAGGCGCTTGAGCTGGTAGCCGGACGCCCACTTGACGAGGTCCGAGGACTTCGAGGTCTGGAGGGTCATCTGCACGACCTGCTGGTACGAGGTGACCGACGGGTTCGACAGCGGCCTGAGCGTGTACCCGGTGATCTTCTTCAGTTCGCGGCCGGCCGCCCGGTAGCCGTCGTCCCAGGTGGCGTTGTCGTTGGAAATGCTCGTGGTCCCCGGCTGCGCGGACGTGCTGGCTCCCCGTGCGCAGCCCCCGGCCGCCAGAGCGGCCGCGCCGGCGGCCGCCCCGGTGAGGAAGCGGCGCCGAGCGAGCGGCGCGGCCGCACTGCTGGTCCTGCCCGATGCTGACATTGATCACCTTCACGAAATCGGGCCATCTGCATGGCCGGATGTGAATCACAGGACGTGTGCGGCGTCGGAGAGACCCCGGAGCAGCCCCGGTGCGTGTTGCGTGGAGGTTAACGACACCATTCCGCCGGTAGCAAGACTTCGAAGGGAAAAGAATCTCCCTTAAGAGAGATGGGGAATGAATGTGCAGGTCACACGCATGGCTGCGTCGTCATCAGGTGTCGGATCGGCCGTGGACACCTCCAGCCAAGCACTGTTATCGTTAACGCAAGTGGAGCCGAGTAAGGAGCAGCTGTGCCCGCGTCTCGTTCGTACGACCCCCTCCCCAGCTACCAGCCGGTCGACGGCACGGTGACCACCGGCTGGCCGGCCCTGGCCGCGGACCTTCCGCCGGGCCCGCTCGTCCTGGCCGTCGACGGCCCCGCGGCCCTCGACTGGACCGCGCTGGCCGACGGCCTCGCGGGAGCCGTACGTGCCGCGGGGCGCGACATCGACCTGATCGACGTGCGCGACCACTACGCAGAGGCGGCCGACGAGCGGATCGCGGCCCTGCCCGTCCCCGCCGACGACCCGTTCTTCACCCCGCTGTCCCAGGCGCGGGTCGCGGACCTGTTCGACGCCCCTCCGCGGCCCGAGCGGCCCGTGGGGGACGGAGTGGTGCTGGTGTACGGGCCGGGCGCGTCGCTGTGCGGTCCCGATCTGCTGTGGTACGCGGACCTGCCGAAGCGGTACGCCGAGGCGGCCGTGTCGAAGGGCGAGCTGCCGGTCGGGGTCAACCTGGGGCGCTCCGCCGCGCCCGGCGACCTGGTGCGCCTGTTCTACACCGACTGGCCCGTGCAGGACCGGCACCGCGACGCGATCGCGGGACGGATCGACCGATGGATCGACGTCCAGGACGCGGCCGGCCCGGCCGCACTGGACGGTGCCGCACTGCGCAGCACACTGGCACACCTGGCCCGCGGCCCGGTGCGCACCCGTCCGTACTTCAACTCCACCCCGTGGGGCGGCCGGTGGGCGGCGAGCGAACTCGGCTTCACCCCGCAGGCGGGCAACACCGCCCTGGGCTACGAGCTGATCGCGCCCGAAGCGGGGGTCGTCATCGGGGACAAGGGCGCGGCCCAGGTCGAAGTCCCCTTCCAACTGCTCTGCGTCGCCCACCCCGAGGACATGCTCGGTGTGGACGTGCACCGCGCCTTCGGCGCCTCCTTCCCGATCCGCTTCGACTACCTGGACACGATGGGCGGCGGCAACCTGTCCCTGCACCTCCACCCGCGGGAGCGGTACATGCGGGAGGTGTTCGGCTGGCCCTACACCCAGCACGAGACGTACTACGTCACCGCGAGCGAGGACGGCGCCCGGGTGTTGCTCGGCCTCACCGGGGAGGCGGACCTCGACGTCATGCGGCACCAGGTGGAGGACTCGATAGCCAACGGCACCCCGATGCCCGTCGAGCAGCACATCCAGTCGCACCCCGCGACGGTGGGCCAGCTGTTCATGATTCCGGCCGGCACACCGCACGCGTCCGGCGCGGGCAACCTGGTGCTGGAAGTGAGCGCGACCCCCTACCTGTACTCCCTGCGGCTCTACGACTGGCTGCGCAAGGACGCCGCCGGTGCCTCCCGGCCCCTGCCCTACGAGCACGGCTTCGCCAACCTGGACACGGCCCGGCGCGGCGAGGACGTCACGAAGGACCTCGTCCAGCAGCCGCGTACGCTGCGCTCCGGCGAGGGCTGGCGCGAGGAGGTCATCGGCGCACTGCCCGAGATGTTCTACGCGGTGCACCGCCTCGTGGTGGCACAGGGCTGCGCCCTGCCCGAGGACACCGCCGGACGCTTCCACATCCTCAACGTGGCCGCCGGCGAAGGCGCCGTCATCGAAACCCACGACGGCCGCACCCACACCCTGGCCTTCGCGGAGACCCTCACGGTCCCCGCCGCGGTCGGCCCGTACCGCGTCCGCGCCCTGGGCGGCGACGAGGTGCGGATCGTCAAGGCACTGGTGGTCGAACCGTGACCGCGGCCCCCACGGGGCAGGCCCCGCCGCCGGTCCCGGTGCTCGACATCGGCGGTACGCACGTCACCGCGGCCCTCGTCGACCCCACCGCGCCCCGCCCCGTGCCCTCCCCGGTGATCCGCAGGCCGCTGAGGTCGCACGCGGAGGCCGGCGCCCTCCTCGACGCCATCGCCCGGGCCGCCCTGGCGCTGCCCGGCGGGCACGACCCGCGCTGGGGTGTGGCGATGCCCGGCCCCTTCGACTACGCCACCGGCGTCGGCCGCTTCGCCGGCGTCGACAAGTTCGAATCCCTGAACGGCGTCGACGTGGGGGCGGGCCTGCGCGAGCGGCTGGCCGACCGGTGCGAGCGGCTGTGCTTCCTCAACGACGCCGACGCGTTCGCCGTCGGCGAGTACGGTTCCGGTGCCGCCGCGGGGCACGACCGGGTCATCTGCCTGACGCTGGGCACGGGTGTGGGCTCCTCGTTCCTGTCCGGCGGCCGCCCTGTCCACACGGGCCCCCTCGTCCCGCCCGGCGGACACGCGTACCGCCTGACGGTGCACGGCCGGCCACTGGAGGACACGGTCTCGCGTCGCGCCATCCGCGCGCACTACGCCCGCCTCACCACCGTGACGGGGGACCAGCACCTCCCCGACGTCCGTGACATGGCCGCGCGCGCCAGGAAGGGCGACGCCGCCGCACAGGAAGCCTTCCGCTACGCTTTCGACGCACTCGGCCAGGCCCTGGCTCCATGGATCGACCGCTTCGCGGCCACCGCGGTGGTCGTCGGTGGCTCCATGGCCCGGTCGTGGGACCTGATCCACCCCGCGCTCACCACAGGGTGGACGTCGGCCGACCGACCGGACGTACCCGTCCTGCCGGCCCGGCAGCCCGAGGAGGCCCCCCTGCTCGGGGCCGCCCGCTGGGCACAGGGCGCGCCGGACGCGTCATGAGGGCGGGGGCACCGGTGCAGGAAGGCAGAGGAAGGGGCAGGAGCATGACCGCTCGCCGGGGCAGCGGGCCGACCATGCACGACGTCGGCAAGCTCGCGCAGGTCAGCGCGATGACCGTCTCGCGTGTGCTCAAGAACGACCCCGGTGTGTCGGAAGCGACCCGCGAGCGGGTCTTCGCGGCGGTCGACCGACTGGGGTACCGCCGCAACCAGACCGCACGCAGTCTCCGCCTCGGGGGCAGCGGGATGATCGGCCTCGTCGTCACCAACCTCGCCAACCCCTTCTACTCACGCCTCGCCCTCGGCGTCCAGGAAGTCGCGACCGAGTACGGCCTGCGCGTCCTGCTCAGCAACTCCGGCGAACAGGCCGACCGCGAACCCGGACTCATCGACGGCCTCGTGGACCACCAGGTCGAAGGGCTGATCGTGGTCCCGGCCGGCAGCCGGCAGCAGCACCTGGCCCGGGCCATGCGGCACGTCCCCGTCGTCCTCGCCGCACGGCCGCCCGCCGGACTCGACACCGACTGCGTCCTGGTCGAGGACTTCCACGGCGCACGCGAGGCCACCGCATGCCTCCTCGCCGACGGACAGACCCGCATCGCCTTCCTCGGCAACCCGCCGGCGCTGTACACCGGTGCCGAACGCCTGCGCGGATTCTGGGCGGCACACGAAGAAGTCGGCATCGAACCGGACAACGCCCTCATCCGCCAGGGTCTGGTCGACGCCGCGACGGCGGAGCGCGCCACTCTCGACCTGCTCGGCCTGGCCGCACCCCCCACCGCGCTGTTCTGCACCAACAACCGCATCAGCCAGGGCGCGATCCGGGCCCTGTACAAATCCGGAACTACCCTGCCCGTCGCCGGTTTCGACGACTTCGACCTCTCCGACGTCCTCGGTCTGCCGCTGACCCTCGTCTCCTACGACGCCGACGAGATCGGCCGCCAGGCCGCGCGGCTGCTGATCGACCGACTCGAACAGGACGACGACGCGGCGCCGCGGGCCTCCCGTCGCGTCACCGTGCCCACGCGCGTCGTCCGCCACGGCGTACCCTCCGCGCCCGGACCCGGTCACCCGCCCGCCAGCGCCTGACACCCCGTCAACAAGCCTCCGACCGACGACGGCCGCCCGCCGACCGCCGAAAGGCCGACCCATGAGCTTTCCCACCGGCGTCACCGACCACCCGATCGTGCAAGAGGCCGTTCACCGCCTTGACGGCCTCGGGGACCCGCGCTTCGGCCAGACGCTGACCCGCTGCCTGAACGACACCCTGGCCCGCACCATCCGGCCGATGCCCGACGGCACCGCTTTCGTCGTGACCGGCGACATCCCCGCCATGTGGCTGCGCGACTCGTCCACGCAGCTGATGCCGTACCTGGCTCTCCTGAAGGATCACACCGCCCTCCAGGACCTCCTGCTCGCCGTGCTGCGCCGGCAGTTCCAGCAGATCGCACACGATCCCTACGCCAACGCCTTCAACGCGGAACCCTCCGGGCAGGCCCACGATCCCGAGGACCTGTGCGGGGACCCCTGGGTGTGGGAGGAGAAGTACGAAGTCGACTCCCTGGCCTTCCCCTTGCTGCTGGCCCACCGCTTCTGGGCGGCGACCGGACGGACCGACCACGTCCCCGCGATGCTCAGGACCGCGCGCACCGTCATCTCGGTGTGGCGCACGGAGCAGGACCACGAACGTCTCTCCACGTACCGCTTCCGCCGCGAGAACGGCCCACCGAGCGATACCCTGCCGAACGCCGGACGAGGCACGCCCGTCGCCCGGACCGGGATGACCTGGAGCGGGTTCCGGCCCAGCGACGACGCCTGCGCCCTCGGCTACAACATCCCGGCGAACCTCTGCGCCGCCGCCGCGCTCGACGGCACCGCCGAACTGGCGCGCCACGCACACGACACCGAACTCGCCGAGGACGCCGCCGGACTGGCGGCCGAGCTGCGGGCGGCCACCGTACGGCACGGCATCGTGCGTCACCCCGACGTCGGCCGGATGTACGCGTACGAGGTGGACGGCAACGGCAACGCGGTACTGATGGACGACGCCAACATGCCCGGGCTGCTCTCCCTGCCCCTCGTCGCGAACATCCCCACCACCGACCCGGTGTACCTCGCGACCCGGCGGTTCGTCCTCTCATCGGCGAACCCCACCTGGCACCAGGGGGCGGCGGCCGAAGGCATCGGCAGCCCGCACACGCCCGACGAGCACATCTGGCCCATCGCCATCGCCGTCCAGGGACTGACCGCCGACGACACCACCGAGCGGGTGAGGGCCCTGACGACCCTGCTCTCGACCGACGCGGGCACCGGCCAGATGCACGAGTCGTTCCACAAGGACGATCCCCGCCGGTTCACCCGCCCCTGGTTCTCCTGGGCCAACGCGATGTACGCCGAACTCGCCCTGGACACCGTGGGACTGGGCACCCGGCCCCTGTGGCAGAAGGGAACCTGAACCCGGCACGGACCGACGGCACGAGACGGGCGCCCGCCGCTGTGAGAACCGCGTATCGGTGGGATGACCGATGTGCCGGGGCCGGGGGAGTGGCCATAGTCCTCGGGAGATCGTTTCGCGGGTGGCCGTCGTGCGCCCGATGACGGAAAGGACCTTCTGTGGACGCGTATGCGGATCTGGTGTTCCTCGGCGGCCGGGTGGTCACGGTCGACGCGGAGTTCTCCGTCGCCTCGGCCCTGGCGGTGACCGACGGCCTCATCAGTGCGGTCGGCGGGAGGGACGACGTCGCGCCGCTCGTCGGACCCGGCACCCGCGTCATCGACCTGCGCGGGGCGACACTGCTTCCCGGCATCAACGATTCCCACCTGCACGGATGCGCCTTCGGGATGGCGACGCCGCCGCTCTCCCTCGACCTCGGCCATCCCGCCGTGTCCTCCCTCGCCGACGTGGCCGAGGCGGTACGGGAGGCCGCCGGGCGGGTTCCGGACGGTCAGTGGATCACGGGGCACGGCTGGGACACCGGCTACCTCGACGAGTGCGCCCCCGATCCGTCGCGGCAGCCCTCGCGGCGTGACCTCGACGCGGTGAGCCCGCACCACCCCGTCGCCCTGTACTCCTTCTCCGGGCACGCCACCTGGGTCAACTCCAAGGCGATGGAGCTCATCGGGATCGACCGCCGCACCGTCGCGCCGCCCGGCGGGGCCATCGTCGTGGACGAAGCCGGGGAGCCGACCGGGCTGCTCCACGAGGGGGCCCAGGCCCTCGTCCAGAACGCGCTGCCGCCGCTCAGTCGGCAGGAGCGGACCGACGCGATCAGGTCGACCCTCGCCACGCTCGCCCGGCTCGGTGTGACCAGCTACACGGAGCCCGGGCTCGGCCCCGGCGGCGACGGCATCATGCGGGGCGCGCTCGGCAGGGAGACCCTCGACGTCTACCGCAGGCTGCTGGCCGACGGCGAACTGACCGCCCGCGTCGGCGTCCTGCTCCTGCCCACCGGCATGGCGAGCACCGCCGAGGAGTTCGCCCGCGCCCTCACCGCCCTCGCCGAGTCCGGTGACGCCGATCCGCGCCGCCTCGCGATCCACGGCGTCAAGATCTTCGCCGACGGCATCGTCCCCAACAAGACCGCGTGGATGCACGAGCCGTACGTCGGTGGCGGCTGCGGGTCCCTGTGCGTCGGCGGCGAGACCGACGCCGAGCGGGTCGCCGGGATCGACGCCATGATCCGGCACGCCCACGCCGCCGGGCACCAGCTCGGCGTGCACGTCACCGGGGACCGGGCCATCGACACCGTCGCGGACGCCTTCGCCGCGGCCATGGCCGAACACCCGCGGCCCGATGCCCGCCACTACGTCATCCACGGCGACTTCCTCACCGCGCACAGCATGAAGGTGCTGGCCGAGCACGGCTTCGGCGTCAACATGAACCCCACCATCAAGTGGACCGTCGCCGACATGGAGGAGGCGTTCGTCGGCCCCGGACGGGCGGCGTACGCATGGCCCTACCGCGATGCCCTCGACGCCGGCGTGCGCGTCGCGAGCGGGTCCGACGCCCCCGTCACTCACCCGGACTGGCGCCAGGGCGTCGCCACCATGGTGCTGCGCGAGTCGAAGGCCGCCGGCCGGATCAGCGGCCCCGAGCAGCGCATCGGCCTGGCCGAGGCGCTCCGCACGTACACGATCGACGCGGCCTGGCAGGACTTCGCCGACGACTGGAAGGGCTCCCTGGAGCCGGGCAAGGCCGCCGACCTCTGCGTACTCGACGGGGACCTGCTGACCGCCGACCCGCACGACATACCGGAGATGCCCGTCGTCCTCACCGTCGTGGACGGGCGGGTCGTCCACGACACCCTGCGCGATTGACCTACTCCCCGCACATGATCATCCTTGGGGCATGGCAGCGGAGCGGAGCACGGCGGGCATCCTGGACGCGGCCGTCCACGTCCGCGAGGCCGCCAGGGGCGCCATGAGCGGCGCGACGGGCGTCGGTACGGTCCTGGCGGCGCTGTCGGAGGTGATGGAGTACGACCACGCCTCCCTGGCCCGCTGGGACCCGCTGCGGCGGCGCCACACCACCCTGGCCGGGAGCTACCCGGACGACGCCACGGCCTACATCGAAACCCGCCTCCAGCACGACCCGGTGTTCCCCGTGCTCCGCGACCCCGCCCGAGGCGGCCTCTGGCTCACGGATGTCCCCCGGCAGCTCCTGGAGGTGTCCCCGGGCTTCCAGAAGGTGCTGTGTCCCCTCGGCATCGAGGACGGCGTGGCCCAGTGCCTGTTCGCCGCCGACGGCCGGTACGTCGGCATGCTGAACGTCAGCATCCGTCGACCGCGGCGCGCGCCCGATCCGGCGCGCGCCGTGGTCACCCTGCTCACCGAGGCACTCGCCGCGGCCGTCGACCCCCGCGCGGGCCTGACGTCCGACGCCCCTGCCGCCGCCGACCGCGCCGCCGGTGCCCGGCGGCCCAACGGGCTCTCGCCCCGTGAACTCCAGGTGCTGGCCGAACTGACCGCCGGCCGCACCAACCGGGAGATCGCCGAGCGGCTGTACATCACGCCGCGCACCGTGGGGACCCACATCGAGCACATCCTCGCCAAGCTCGGCCTCCCCAACCGCGCGGCCGCCGCCGCCCGAGCCGCCGCCTGGGGAATCACGGACGGGCCGTCCCACTAGCGGTGAGCGATGTCAGGCGGCGGGCGGGAGGACGACGACCTTACCGTGCACCGAGCCCTCGGCGGCGCGGGCGTGCAGGGCCGGGAGTTCGGACAGCGCCACCCGCTCGGTGACGGCGACGTGCAGCTCGCCGCCGTCGATCAGCGCCACCAGCTTCCCCAACTGGTCGGCGTCGCTGCGGACGAACAGGTCGATGCCCCGTACGCCGCGCTCCTCGTCGCCGGGAGCGGGCATCCAGACCGTGGTGTTCACGAGGACCCCGCCGGGACGGACCAGGGTGACCAGCGCGGCCAGTTCGGCGGGGTCGACCGGCGCGAGGTTGAGCGCGAGGTCGACCGGCTCGGTCACCGCCGCGGTGACGCCGGTGGTCGTGTGGTCGACGACTTCGTCGGCCCCGGCCGAGGCGACCGCCTCCCTGCTGCGCGGGCTGGCCGTGGCGATGACATGGGCGCCGGCCTTCTTGGCCAGCTGCACCGCGTAGCCGCCGACCGCTCCGCCGGCGCCGTTGACCAGCACGCCGGCGGAGGCCGCCTGCGCGCAGAGGGTGGTGGGCGTCTCGACGAACGCGAAGAAGTCGGTGAAGTACCTGTTCAGGCCCGTGTGCCGGGCCAGATGGAGTCGACCGCTCTCCGCCAGTTGGACATTGCCCATCGGTGTCTGCGTGATCGTCAGCAGGCGGTGCAGTGTCGCCTTGAGTACGGCACCCTGGCTGTGGCGTGAGCCCGCGTCCAGGCGCAGCCCGGGCAGCCGTGGCGGGCTGAAACGGCCCCTGCCGGCAAACCACGACGTCGCGTCCTGGTCCGGTGCCGGTGTGCGAACGACCGCGTCGGCGAGTGTGTGGAGCTTGACGTTGGACTGCTGCGACGAGGTCTTGAGCAGCTCGAACGCCGCGTCGGCGCACTCGAGGCGGTAGCGCCGGGCAAGGATGTCCTGAGCGCGGGCGATGCCGGCATGCCCCAGCCGTCGGTTGCGTCGATCGAGCTGCTCCCGTGTCCAGCGGGGGCCCTTCTGGGCGGGCTCCGATCCGGGCGACGACATCGGGGCGGCTTCTCCGCCCGGATACTCGGAAAGATGGCCCATGGGAAGCTCCAATGCGGTACGGCGGGCATGACGAAGGGCCGCGATCGCCTCCTGCACGCCGGCCGCAGGCAGCGCCTGCTTCCCAAGCACTGCAACCGACCCTAACCAGAACCGGCTTGACCCGTGCAACCCGACCAGTCCCCAAAATCGAGTACGAACGGGGACGCCATCCGGCTTCCGCCCGGTCTCAGTCGTCTCCGGTGAGGAAGTCGGTCAGCGCGGCGGCGACCGCGTCGGGCTGCTCATCGGGGATGAAGTGTCCTGCGTCCGGCACGAAGACCCCGGTGGCGTGGGCTGCCCACGGCCTGACGGAAGCCGCCATGTCGGGGATGGAGCCGTGGCTGCTGGAGATCCCGAGAACCGGGACCCTCAGGCGCTGTTGCTCCAGCGCTTCGTGGTTCTTGCGCGCCGACACGGCGGCGTCCCGGTAGTAGGCCAGGGATGCGTGCAGACCGCCGGTGGCGGCCACGGACGCGGCGTACTGCTCGATCTCGGCGTCGTCGAAGGTGTCGGGGGAGAGGGTCTTGGCCTTGAGGAACCAGCCGACGTACTCCCGTTCGCGGCCGGCGAGCAGTGTCTCGGGCAGTTCGGGCACGAGGTGGAAGGCGAAGTGCCAGGTCTTCCACGCCTTCTCGGGGTCGGTCGGAATGGCGTCGGGGAGGGTGATGCCGGGGATACCGGCGTCGAGCAGGGCCAGGCCGCGCAACTGGTCCTGGTACTTCAGGGCGAGGGAAAAGGCGACCCACGCGCCGATGTCGTGGGCGACGAGCCGGTATGCCGAGATGCCGAGCACCTCGACCGCGGTGTGGACGTGCGCCGCGACCGTGTGCGTGTCGTAGCTGATGTCCGGGCGTTCGGAGTGGCCCTGGCCCGGCAGGTCAATCGCGATGACGTGGAATCGGTCGGCCAGGAGGGGCATTACCTTGCGCCACGCCCGCCAGGTCTGCGGGAACCCGGCGAGCAGCACGACGGCCGGACCGTCCGGCCGGCCGCCCTCGACCGCGTGAAGCCGGACGCCGCCCGCGTCGACCCAACGGTGGGTGAAGCCGGCCAGGTCGGCCAACGGCAGGTCCCGGACCGGACGGCCGGAGAGGCGGGGGGCGGTTGCGGGGTCATTCATGGTTCTCCTCCACTGCGCGACAGAGCGGTGAGCATGGTGCGGGTGAGGCGCCGACCGCGATCACGTGGGGCACGGGTCGCTGCGCCGTGGCCTGAGCGGTGTCAGTCATGACCACGCCTTCACCCTAACCCATCTTGAACTGACTGGTTCAAGATGAGAGGATGGTCTCCACCGAGAAGGCGGAGCAGGAGGCAGGCGCGGCATGGCAGGCAAGAAGCGGTTCGACATCGCCACGGCGCTCGATGCCGCGATGCTTCAGTTCTGGCGGGCCGGCTACGCAGACACGTCCGTGGACGACCTGTCCCGGGCGACCGGACTCAACCGCAGCTCCATCTACTCCTCCTTCGGCGACAAGGACACGCTCTTCCTGCGCTGCCTGGAGCGCTACACCACGCGCTACGGCGACCAGTACGACGCCGCGTTGTCCTGCGCCGCCGACCGGCCCCTGGCGGCCGCGCGGGCGTTCTTCGACGTCACCCTGGAACGCATCGCGGACCCCGGCCTGCCCGGCGGGTGCCTGGTGGCCCAAACGGTCATGGCGACCCCCGTACTGAGCGCGAGCGTCGCGGCGCGCGCACGGGAAGCGATCGGCTTCCAGCGCACCCGGCTCTCTGCCGCACTGAGGGCCGCCCGACTGCATGACGAGGCGGCCGAGTCCTTCGCGGCCCACCTTGCGGCCGTGAACCAGTCCCTCGCCGTCATGAGCAGAGCCGGGACGAGCACGGAACAGTTGCGCGCCATCGTCAACGTGACCCTCGACGCCCTCGCACAGACGCTGGCCGCGAACAAGTAGACGCCGTTCCCGCACCCACTGGAATCAAGTGCCGGACGCAGGCGTGTATCGGAAGTGGATCAGGTCGTAGTGGGCGAAGTCGGTGAAGAACCTCTAGGGCTTGCTTTCGCTGCGTGGTTCCGAACGGTGGTCGAAGTACGCCCACGCGAAGATGCCGAGCAGGGCCACGGTGCCAACGACCGGGAACTGCACTGCCGCGGGTGCGTGCCGGGTGAAGTAACCGGCAAGTCCCACTGCCAGGGCGCCGCACAGCATCACCATGCGGCTGGCGAAGTGTTGCCACGGATCGTTGCCGTCACGCTCGTGGAAGAGGCCTCGTGCCGCTGCTTTGACCGGGCGTTCAACACCTCTGCGCTTCTTCGCTCGGTACTCCAGCCCGTATCCGATGAGCAAGTAGAGCGCGAAGGCCCCGGCGACCCATGCCCAGTCCGACGGGTCGTCCGTGTCGCCGCGCGCCAGGAAGACCTCCAGCTGTGAACTCATCCATGCCCCCCTTTTTTTATTCGTACAGGGGGCGGATGCCCTGTCCGCGAGACCGCAAGCCCGCCGTCCCTGGTGGCGGTGGGTGTCAGGTGGCGGTCGGACGATCGCGGTAGGTCTCGCACAGTTCCCAGACGGTGTTGCGCGTGGTGTCGTCCAGGGCCGCGTCGGGCCACGGGGTGGGGATCGCCTTGCTGTTGAAGTAGGTGCCGTTGGTTTCCTGTACCTCGGGACTGGACGCGAGGTACACGCTGGAGCGGGTGGCTTTGAGCAGCGCCCGGTGCCCGTACACGAGGGGCATCGCGAGCCGCAGGAGCGGCACGATCGGGCGGGCCAGGGGCGGGTAGGCGCTGGTGGCGAGGTTGTTGTTCATCGAGGTGTAGGCGTGCCCGGGGTAGGCGACGTTCAGCGTCACCGGTGTCGCCTCGAGCTGCTGGGCGAAGCGGTAACTCATGGCCATCTGTACCAACTTGGTCTGGTTGTAGAACGACAGTCCGACATAGGACTTCTCGCCCTGGAGGTTGTCCAGGTCGATCCGTCCCCGTGGAATGCCGCCGGTGATGTTGATGACCCGGGCCGCTCCCGAGGCCGTCAGGGCCGGCATCAGCCAGTGCGTGAGGCAGAACGGCGCGACCACGTTGACCGCGAACGCGGTCTCGATGCCGTCCTCGGTCAGTTCGCGGTGGGACCGGGTCGCCCCGGCGTTGTTGATCAGCACATCCACGCCGCCGGTCCGGGTGCCGACCTCCTCGGCGAGCCGACGGACGTCGCGGAGGCGGGACATGTCGGTCGTGATCGCCGTGACGCCCTCGTTCCCGCTGGAGCGGCGGAGTTCCGCCGCGGCAGTCTCGGCGCGGTACGTGTCACGGCCGACGAGGATGACGGCGGCGCCGAGTTCCGCCAGCTGACGTGCCGTCTCCTTGCCGATGCCCCCGGTGCTGCCGGTGATCAGCACGGTCTTGCCTTCCACGGTCACCGCTCCCTTCGGTCCGCCTGCACCTGTCACTCGGTGACACTACAGTCATCGAGTGATGCAAAGTAGGCTTCGCGCATGGAAGAAGGACTGCGTGAACGCACCCGCAGAGCAGTACGGGCAGAGCTGGCCGACGTGGCCATCGGCCTGTTCGTCCGCCAGGGCTTCGACGACACGACCGTCGAGGACATCGCTCGGGCGGCCGGCATGACCAAACGCAGCTTCTTCCGGTACTTCCCCACCAAGGAAGACGTCGTCTTCGACGGCATCGACCTCACCGGAGAGAAGGTGGTCGCCGACATCGCGGCACGCCCCGCCGAGGAAGACCCCTGGGACTCTCTGCGTCAGGTCCTACGGGCCTGGCAGGAGGAGATCCATGCCGGCGAGCAGGTACTCGCGACGCTGCGCCTCATCGAGGCCACCCCTGCGCTGGTAGGACGCCTCCACCAGCGGAGAGCGGAATGGCGGCGGCGCGTCAGCGATGCGCTGCGGAACCGGCCGGGGGCCGGCATCGACGCCTACACCGCGGACCTGCTCACCAACGCCGCCACCGCGGTACTCGACGCCGTGTCCAGCCAGTGGGTGCGGTCCAACGGGCGTGCGAACCGCTCGGCTCTGCTGGAGCAGGGGTTCCGCCAGGTCCACGTGAACCGCGACCTGTAGCCACCGTGAGCCGGGTACTCGACGGCGAGCCGGGGTCCTCCGGAACGACGTGCTGCGACACCGTGCTCAGTGCGTCGGCCGGACGAGGCGTCGACCCGTCCTGTGCTACGACGTCGTCGTCTGCGGGCTGCGGAGGACGAGCAGGGTGATCTCGCTGGGGGCGAAGACACGGAACGGCGGACCCCAGAAGCCGGTGCCGCGGCTGGTGTAGAGGAGGGTGCGGGCGCCGTGGTGGCTGAGACCGGCGAGGGCGGGCTGGTCGAGGCGGACCAGGTGGTGGAAGGGCCAGATCTGGCCGCCGTGGGTGTGGCCGGAGAGCTGGAGGTCGACGCCGGCCGCTGCCGCCCGGTCGACGAACTTGGGCTGGTGCGCGAGGAGCAGGACGGGCAGATCGGGGTCGGCGCCCTTCAGGGCCCCGGTGAGGTGGGCGCCGTGGCCCGCCAGACCGGACGATTCGGCGGTGACGTCGTCCACGCCCGCGACCACAAGGGTGTCGCCTCCGCGTTCGAGCAGGAGATGGCGGTTGCGCAGCGGCTCCCAGCCCAGCTCGTCCATCAGATCGACCCAGCCCTGGGCCTCGCTGTAGTACTCGTGGTTGCCGGTGACGTAGACCCGGGCATGGGTGGCCCGGACGGTACCGAGCGGCACGGCCTGGGCACGGCGGCGTTCGGCCGTACCGTCCGCGATGTCGCCGGTGTGGCAGACCAGGTCGGCCTCGAGGGCGTTCACCGTCTCGCACACCCGGGCCGACCAGCGGGCGCGGTCGAGCGGGCCGTAGTGGGTGTCCGTGATGAGGGCGACCCGGAGGCCGTCCAACCCGGCGCCCAGCCGCGGCAGTCGCACATCGAGTCGGCGCACACGCGGCACGCGGCGAGCCTCGGCATACCCCCAGGCCAGCAGCGCGGCGGCCACGCCGAGGACGGCCCAGGTGACGATGCGGGCCCGGTCCTGGCTCTCGCCGACGCCGGTCACGGCCAGGGCGAGCCGCAAGAAGACGCCGAGCAGCACGGACCAGGTGAAAAGGACCCAGCTGGCGCCCAGCAGGGTGTCACCGACGATCGCCGCCCGGTCCTGCTGGCGTCGGCCATGACCGCGCACCATCGCCAGCGGCATACCGGCGAGGCCCAGGGCGAACAGGGCGGTGCCGGCCAGCGTGACGGGCAGGGGCCAGTGCTGGCCGGCGTGCAGGAGCACCCAGCAGGGCACGGCCCACAGCAGGAGGGGGGCGATCAGGGGGAGGTAGCGCATCAGACGGAGCAGCGGGCTCTGTCGCGGCGCTCGCGCCCCATCCTCGGCCGACCGGGTGCTGCTGGTGTCGGTCATGCTTCCCCTCCCTCACCAGACTGCGGACCCGCGCACTGTATCCGGTCGCCCGCGGTCCGGCTCACGTCGCGGGCCGGCGAGCGGACCGACCTCGACGCCCCCTGGACCCGGCCGCTCCACGTCCACCCTCCTGTGCTCGCGGCAGACGCAGGTCAGCGCTCCGTGTACTTCGCCACCGCCGCGGCCACCTGGTCCGTGTCGACGGGGAAGCCCGGGAACCGGGCCAGGCGGCTGAGGGGGATCGCGCGCATCATGGCGCCGTTGCGCGGGTCGAACAGGATCGCCGCGAACCCCTCGGTCCCGAGCGCCTCGCGCAGCCAGGGGCCGGCCGCGGGGTGGGCGAGCCACTCCTCCACCGTGGTGTCGGCGGTGAGCGGCACGGTGAACGCGTCGCCGCTGAGTTCGACGGTGGTCTCCAGCCGGATGTCGCGGGAGGAGGCGCCGAGCCGCAGGCCGAACGTGCCGCCTTCGACCACCCAGTGACCGGCGATCTCGTGCCAGAAGGCGAAGGCCCGGCGGTTGAGCGTCATGGTGACGCGTTCGCTCCGGCCCGCTTCGAGGAAGACGCGCGTGAAGGCGCGCAGTTCCTGCTCGGGACGGTGGACGGACGCCTCCGGGTCGGTGACGTAGAGCTGGACGGTCTCGGCACCGGCCCGCTCGCCGGTGTTCGTCACCGTCAGGGTGACGTCGACGCGGGGATCGTCGCCGTCGGCCCGGACGGTGACGCGCGGGTCACTGTAGGCGAACGTCGTGTAGGACAGGCCGTGTCCGAACGGGTAGGCGACCGGCATCCGGCGGGTGTCGTACCAGCGGTAGCCGACGAGCGGGCCCTCGGCGTAGCGGACGCGGCCGAACTCTCCGGGGAAGGTGCCGACGGTCGGGGTGTCCGCGTACCGCCGGGGAATGGTCTCGGCGAGTTTGCCGGACGGGTTCGCCCCGCCGAGCAGCAGGTCCGCGACGGCCGAGCCGCCGGCCTGGCCGAGCAGCCACGCTTCGAGCACGGCCGGTACGCGGTGGTGCCAGGGATCGAGGGTGACGACGGAACCGTTGGACAGGACGACGACCGTGCGGGGGTTGGCGTCGACGACGGCGTCCAGCAGGGCGATCTGCTGGGCCGGCAGGTCCATGTGGGGCCGGTCGTACCCCTCGGACTCGTACGACGGCGGCAGCCCGAGGAACAGGACGACGACATCGGCCGCCGCCGCGCGGACGGCCTCGGCGACGAGTGCGGGGTCGGCTTCCTCGGACTCGATCACATGGCCGGGGGCGAAGATCACTTCACGTCGGCCGTCGAGTGCGGCCCGCAGCGCGTCCAGCGCCGTATCGACACGGGTGGGGTTGACCTGGGACGATCCCGCGCCCTGGAAGCGGGGGGTGCGGGCGAACTCGCCGACCACGGCGATGGCGCCACCGGCGTCCGGGTCGAGAGGCAGCAGCGCGTCGTCGTTCTTCAGCAGTACGGCGCTCGCGGTGGCGGCTTCGCGGGCGAGGGCGTGGTGGGCGTCGGCGTCGAAGGTCACGCCGGCGGACCCCTCGTCCAGGGCGGGCAGCGCACGGTCGACGAGGGTGAGCACGCGGGTGGCCGCCGCGTCGATGTCGCCCTCGTCGAGTCGCCCGGCGGCCAGCGCGTCGAGGATCGCGCGGGCGCCCGCCCCGCCGGAGGAGGGCATCTCCAGATCGACCCCCGCGGCGACGGTCTCCGGGCGGTCGCCGACGCCGCCCCAGTCCGAGACGACCAGCCCCTCGAACCCCCACTCGTCCCGCAGGATGCCGGTGAGCAGGCGGTGGCTTTCGGCGACGTACGTGCCGTTGATCTTGTTGTAGGAGGACATGACGGTCCAGGGCCGGGCCTTGGTGACGACGGTTTCGAAGGCGGGCAGGTAGATCTCGCGCAGGGTCCGCTCGTCGATCTCGGCGGAGACCGTCATGCGGTCCGTCTCCTGGTTGTTGGCGGCGAAGTGCTTGAGCGACGCGCCGACGCCCTCGCTCTGGAGGCCGTTGACCAGAGCGGCGCCGAGTTCACCGGCGAGATGCGGGTCCTCGGAGAAGTACTCGAAGTTGCGGCCGCACAGCGGAGAGCGCTTCATGTTGACGCCGGGACCGAGGAGGACCGAGACGCGTTCCGCCCGGCACTCGCGTCCAAGGGCCTCGCCGACCCGGCCGAGGAGTTCGAGATCCCAGCTGGACGCCAGACCCGCGGCGGGCGGGAAGCAGGTGGCACGGACGCTGTCCAGGAGACCCAGATGGTCACCGCCTTCGGGCTGCTTGCGCAGTCCGTGCGGTCCGTCCGACAGCATCACGGACGGGATACCGAGCCGTTCCACGGGCTGGGTGTGCCAGAAGTCCGAGCCGTCCAGCAGCGAGACCTTCTCCTTCAGCGTGAGCGCGGGGATGTCGAGGCGCGGGGCATCAGTGGTCATACGTCAACTCCAGGGAGTGGGGGGAGTGGTGGGAGGGGTGGGAGTCAGCGGCTTCATGACGTCGGCGGCAGGTGCGCCCACGTCTCACGCACCGGACGCAGCGGGTCGGCTTCGACGCGCGGGGTGTCGTCCCAGATCATCGTCTGCCGTCCCTCGGAGCTGTACCGGGGCCAGGACGGCCCCGGATCCAGCTCTCGGACGAAGGCGACCCAGGCGGCGTGCACGGCGTCGGCCAGGTGCTGGGGCGGGTCCTCGCCCAGGGCGGCCGTGACGCCCTCGGCGTCGAGGAGGTCGAACGCGAAGGGCAGGTCCGTGCAGTGGTACGCCAGGCCGTCGAAGCCCGGCGCGGTGGCCGGTCGCGTGAACTGGTAGAGCCAGGTCGGCCGTCCGAGCCGGGCTCGCGCGTCGGCGATGGCCAGCGTAGGCGCGCGGAAGACCACGTCGGTGACCGCCTGGCCCCACAGGAGAGCCGGCCGGACGGACGAGGCGTGTGTGTCGAGGAAGAGCCGGGCGCGTCGGGCGTCGAGGCCGAAGGCGGCGAGCATGGCGTACGGGTCGTCGTCGAGGGGGCCGGGGCGCGGTATGGCGTTGAACTCGTGTGCCGTGAAGCCGGCCAGCAGCGGGACGTCCGCGCCCGTGTCGCCCGCGGCGAGCGCCTCGGGCACCGGTCGCGGGACGAGTTCACCGTCGGCGAAGGGGGCGAGGGCGAGCAGCTGCAACCGTGCGCGGTCGGGTCCGGGGGCGAGGAGGGCGTCCTGGTGGGCGAGCAGTTCGCTGTCGGTCGCCTCCCGGAGTGCGGCAGCCGTCGCGGCGACGCCGGTACGGGCCGTGAACAACCGGCTGACGGCCTCTGCGGTCGCCCGGTCCTGCGGCTCCATCACGGCACCGGACACCGAGATCGCCGCCCGGAACAGGCCCTGGGCGGCGGGCGTGGCGAGCAGCGTCTGTACGGCCCCGCCGCCCGCCGACTGGCCCGCGACGGTGACCTTGCCGGGGTCGCCGCCGAAGCGGGCGATGGTGTCACGCACCCATTCCAGGGCCGCGATCCAGTCGCGCACGCCCCGGTTGTCGGGTGCGTCGGGCAGGTGGAGGAAGCCCTCGACGCCGAGCCGGTAGCCGAGGGAGACCAGGACGACGCCGTC
Organism: Streptomyces sp. NPDC102490; assembly: GCF_044765285.1. Classification (NCBI taxonomy): domain Bacteria; kingdom Bacillati; phylum Actinomycetota; class Actinomycetes; order Kitasatosporales; family Streptomycetaceae; genus Streptomyces; species Streptomyces sp. NPDC102490. Next base: position 148,677 of record NZ_JBIWJU010000004.1, on the reverse strand, counting down.
CCGGTTGAAGGCCCTGCCGTCGTACCAGGGACTCGCGGCCGAGCCGGCGACGAAGCCTCCGCCGTGGATCCACACCAGGACCGGCAGGCCGGCGCCGGGGGAGGGGTCGGGGGTGAAGACGTTGAGATTGAGGGTGGACGCACCGGGGACGGACGGCTCGGGGATGGTGGTGACCTCGGCGAACGGCCGGCGCTGCGCGGTCGGCCCGTAGGAGGTCGCGTCGAGGACGCCGGCCCACGGGTCGGGTGGCACGGGCGCGGCGAACCGGAGTTCACCGACCGGTGGTTGGGCGTAGGGAATGCCGAGGAAGCGCACGCCGGTGGCGTGGCGCTCACCGCGTACGGGTCCGTGGGGCGTTCGGACGGTCACGGGGGGAGCGGCGGCGGGGTCGGGCATACGGGTCTCCACGGGGGTGGGAGGGTCAGGAGCGCGGGGCGTCGTGGGTGACGTAGTGCTTCAGCCTGTCGAGTTTCCCGTCGTCGTCGGTCCTGACGCCGTAGGCGCGGTCGGCGGTGACCGGGGCGACCGCGATGTGACCCCGCGTCAGCAGGGCGGTGGAATCGGCGTTCGGCACGGTCTCGGTGCACGGGTCGCCGGGACGGTCGGGACACACGCCGAAGGTGATGTCGTAGCTTTCCGCACCGCTTCGCGGCGCGGGCCGGTAGGCGTGCCAGACGACCTGCCCGTGTCCGACCCGCGTCCACACGGGTGCCTTGGCCCGCTGCCCGGCGCTCACGTCCGGGTAGTCGACCTTGACCACGAAGCGGTCGGTGAACAGCCCGCGGCCGCGCATCCCGGCGAGAAGGGCCGCGGCGAAGCGGGCGTGGGCACGGTAATTGGCGACGGGGAAGGACGTCTGGGAGGCGTCGCCCGAGGAGGAGAGGGCGACTGCGGGAACGCCCTGGTCGATCGCGGCGACCGCGGCGCTCACCGTGCCCGAGTCGTTGACCTGGGCACTGACGTCGGGGCCCGAGTTGATGCCGGTCACCACGAGATCGGGACCGCCCGTCCAGCCCGCCTTCGCGGCGAGACCGGTGCGCAGGGCGAACTTGACGGTGTCGGCGGGGGTGGCGCTCGGGCTGTCCGCGGCGCAGGGACCGTCGGAGAGGCAGATGCCGTAGACGGGGGAGCCGGACGGGGTGCCGGCACAGTCGTTCTCGTATTCCGCGGGCATGCGGGTGCGCTGGGCGAGGGTGAGCGTGCCGCCGTTGGTGACGGCGGTGCCCTTCCCGGACTGCACCTGCCAGGGCGCCATGACGACGACATCGGCTCCGGCGCCGCACAGCGCCTTGCGCAGCTCGTACAGGCCGAGGCCGTCGGAGTGCGATGCCTTGGCGGCGCGCATGGAGTCGTCGTTGGACAGCAGTACCCGCAGTCCGGCCAGCGGCCGGGAGGGGCCTGCGTGCTGGTTCAGGGCGGGGGGTGACGAGGGGTCGGCCGCGGCGGTCGTGCCGAGGGCCGACAGGACGGCGCCGGTCACGACGGTGGCGACGAGGAACGTGCGCGGAGCTGAGGCCATGAGTGGATTCCTTCACAGGTGGGGCGGGAGACCGGGGACGGCGCCGGGTCAGGCGGCGCCGCCCCCGGTGGACTGGGCGGGCCGGTCGGTCAGAGGTCCAGACCGGCGCCGTACGGGAAGAGCGGGTCGGCGGTGTCGTGGGGGACGTCGGCGCGGGACTTCTCCACCGCGGCCATCGAACGGGGCAGTTCGAACGGAAGCCGTCCCTCGGCCCGGGCGCGCCCGAAGGCCACGTCCAGCAGCGCTTCGTCGCTCGCGCCGTAGTCCGCGACGAGCGCGGCGGCCCGTTCGGCCACCTCGGGGACGACGGCGGGCCGTTCGAGGTTGAGGAAGACGATGGTCGGCACGGTGTCCAGCAGCCGCAGGACCGGCTTGAGCTCCTCCTCGGTGAAGTCCAGCCGCCCGGAGTGGAACAGCGCCTCGAACCGGTTGTCCCGCGGCTCGTACGGCGTGTGCAGCCGCAGCACGGCCAGGTCCGCCCCGGCCGCGTCACCGACCACGTCCCCGTACCGCGCCGCCGTGTCCGCGTCGATGCCCTCCACGTACAGCTTCGGACGCGGCGAGGCCACCGGCACGGTCCGGTCACGGTTCACCAGAACGGTCAACGAGCGGCGCTGGGCTGCCTCGCCCGCCCTGCGGAACTCGCTGTTCCCGACGATCTCCTCGGCCAGGTCGGGATCCACGAAGGGGTCGTCGAAGAGGCCAAGGACGAACTTCTCCCGCAGCAGGCGGCGTACGGAGATGTCGAGACGCTCCTCGCCGACGCGGCCGGAGCGGACCAGTTCCACCACGATCTCGGGACACGCCTCGCCGCCGAACTGGTCGGCGCCCGCGTCCAGGGCCTTCGCCGCGCGCTCGGCGACCGTGAGGTGCTCGACGCCCCAGGCACGGGCCTCGTGCACCTCACCGAAGATCTCGTGGTCGGTGAGCAGACCCCAGTCGGTGCAGACGATGCCCTCGAACCCCAGCCGCTCACGCAACAGCCCGGTGACCACACCGTGGTTGAAGCCGAAGCCGACCTCTTCCCAGTCGGTGCCCACGGGCTGTCCGTAGTACGGCATGATCTGCGAGGCTCCGGCGGCGATGGCGGCCCGGAACGGCCGCAGGTGGTAGTCGCGCATGCCGCCGGGGTAGACCTGTTCCTTGCCGTGCGGGAAGTGCGGGTCCTCGCCGTCCTTCTGGGGGCCGCCGCCGGGGAAATGCTTGACCATGGTGGCCACGCTGTCGGCGCCGAGTGCTTCCCCCTGGAAGCCGTGGATGTACGCCTGGACCAGCTCGCTCGTCAGGGTGGCGTCGGCGCCGAACGTGGCCGCCTGGCGCGACCAGCGCGGCTCGGTCGCCAGGTCGATCTGCGGATGCAGGGCGACGCGCAGGCCGACCGCCAGGTACTCGCGGCGGGCGGTGTCGGCGAAACGGCGGACGAGTTGGGGGTCGCGTACGGCGGCGAGACCGGTCGGCTCCGGCCAGGCGGAGAACGCCCCGGCGCTCATCGACGCGCCGAGGTTGGTGGTGAAGGCGTGACGGGGATCGGTGGAGACGGTCACCGGGATGCCGAGACGGGTGCCGGCGGCGAGCTCCTGGACGGTGTTGTGCCACTGCGCCATCTGCCGGGGGCCCGCCGAATCGGACGAACGGCCGTCACCCGCGGAACGGAGCCGGGACGCGCGGCCCCTACGCGGTCGGCGACGAGCGGCGGCGGCGCATCCTCGACGCCGCCGTCGAGCACTTTGCGCAGCGGGGCTTCCACGCCTCCTCCCTGGCCCGCATCGCGAAGGAGGTGGGCGTCACCCAGGGTGGGCTGCTGCACCACTTCCGCAGCAAGGAGGACCTGCTCGTCTCCGTGCTGGGGCGCAGCGAGGAACACGACGTCGAGCAGTTCTTCGCCGCCGAGTTCGACTCCGCGGCGGACTGCTTCCTGCGCCTGATCGACCTCGTCGCGTACAACAGCCGCCGCCCGGGCCGCACCCGGATGTTCAACGTCCTGGTCGGCGAGTCCTCCGAAACCGGGCACCCCGCACACGCCTTCTTCACGCGCCGCTACGACATGATCGTCACCCGGCTGGCCGACACCCTCCGGGCCGCGGTCGGCACGGGCGAGCTGGGCCCGGACACCGACTGTGCGGCGACGGCCCAGGAAGTCCTCGCCGTCATGGACGGACACCAGATCCAGTGGGCCCTGGCCCCGGACTCCGTCGACATGGCACAGCGCCTGCGCACCTACCTCGACAGGCTGTACCGCTCGCTCTCCACCACGGGAGCACGCCTGCCCTCGAAGCCGCTGCCCGACTGACTCGTCGGCCACGGCGGCGACGCGGTGACGCGGCGACGACGAGGGTCCCAGCGGCAGGTTCAGGCGGGCTGGCCGAGGGGCCGGATGGTCAGGGTGTTGAGGTCGACGCCTGCCGGCTGGTCGAGAGCGAAGCAGATGGCCTCGGCGATGGGCTGGGGAGACAGGGCGAAGGGGGGAACGCCGGCGCCCTGCCAGAAGGGAGTGTCGATCATTCCGGGGTTGACGAGCGTGACACCGACGCCGCGGGGCGTGGCGTGCAGGCGCAGGTTCTCGGCGAGCCCGGTGGTAGCCCACTTGGTGGCCGAGTAGAGATTGGCGGGGGAGTTCTTCAGCCCGGCGACGCTGCCGATGAGCACCAGCCGTCCGCCGGTGGCCTCGAGGTGCGGCAGGGTGGCATGGGCCAGCAGGGCGGGGCCGAGGACGTTGGTGAGGACCATGGGCGACCACAGTGCGGGGTCGCCGTCCCCGATGGAGCCACCGGACATGAATCCGGCGTTGGCCACCGCCGCGTCAAGGGCACCGAAGCGCTCGACGGTGCGGGTCACGACCGACTCGGTGGCCTGCCAGTCCGCCGCGTCCGCCACCAGGCCCAGCAGCCCCTCGGAGTGGCCGGCCCGGTCGAGGAAGGTGCTCAGTTTGCGCTCGTCGCGGCCGGTGACCGCGACACGGTGGCCGCGGTCGAGGAGCAACCGCGCGGTTTGGGCGCCGATACCACTGGTCGCGCCGGTGATCAGTACGGTCTTGCTGGCCATGGCCGTGCTCCTGAGGTGTGGAAGGGGACGGCGGGCGGCCCGCTGGGAGGGGTGCCGTTCAAGCCCGCCGACCTCAGGAAACCGGCGCCGGCAGAGGCGGGCAAGGTCGCGTTTATGGGGGGTACAAACGCAACCTCCCCCGTCACCCGGACCATGAGTACGGTGGACGAATGGAACCTCCGTCCGAAAACCAGTCCGGTGCTCCGGCCGACAACCGCTCGGACATCCGCGACTTCCTCACCAGCCGGCGCGCCAAGCTCGCCCCGGAGCGGGTCGGCCTGCCCACCAGCCGACGGCGCCGGGTCCCGGGACTGCGGCGCGAGGAGGTCGCGGCCCTCGCCGGCGTGAGCACCGAGTGGTACACGCGGCTGGAGAAGGGACACGTCGGCGGTGTCTCCGAGAGCGTGCTGGAAGCGGTCGCGCGGGCGTTGCGCCTCGACGAGGACGAGCGCACCTACCTGCTCGAGCTGGCCAGAGCGGCTCGCCCCGCCCGGCGCAGGTCGAACCGCCGCAGGGACGTCGAGATCCCGTCCTCCGTCCAGTGGATGGTGGACGCGATGGTGATGGCTCCCGCCTTCGTGCGCAACGGCCGGTTGGACATCGTCGCGAGCAACACGCTGTGCCGGGCCGTGTATTCACCCATGTTCGACAGCGACACCACCGGCGAGCGGGGCTGCGCCAACTTTCCCCGCTACTTCTTCCTCGACCCCGGTTCCCGCGACTTCTTCGTCGACTGGGAGGAAGGCGCGCGGGCCACGGTCGCAGTGCTCCGCGCCGAAGCCGGACGCGAACCCCACGACCGGAACCTGCGTGAGCTGGTCGGTGAACTGTCCACGCTCAGCCCCGACTTCCGCACCATGTGGGCCAGTCACGACGTCCGCATCCGGCACGAAGGCGTCAAGCGGCTGGAGCATCCCGAAGTCGGCCGTCTGGAGATGACCTTCCGCTCCCTGGACCTGCCCCTGCCCCAACGGGCCGTGCACGACCTGATCGTCTACACGGCCGAGCCGGGCACCCCCTCGGAGGACCGCCTCAGACTCCTCGCCAGTTGGACGGCACCGCAGACCTCACCCCCGGGGGTAAACGGCGCGGGGGCGGCGGGCCGGCTCACGGGATGAGCGGAGTCATGGCGCGGGCGTGCTCCCACATGCCGTGGAGCTGTTCGCGGGGGCGCTGCTGTTCACCGTGGAGGGCGTTGAGTACGACGAGGCATCCGGTGAGGGCCGGTACCGTCCACTGCACGCAGGCGAGCTGGCGCCGGGCCTTCCCCAGGTCGATGGGGTGCCGGGCCCCCTTCTCGGTGTCGTCGGGGTTGGCGGAGGCGGCCCACTCGACCTTCTTACCCAGGACGCGGGCGTAGGCGGTCGCGGCCAGGGCCGCCGCCGTGACGACGGTCTTGGCGGTGGTGGAGGCGCCCACGCCGTGCTGGGTTTTGACGCGGTGGGCGTTCACGGCGAGCAGGCCGCCACCGCCGAACAGGTGCGCGCCGATGGCGGCGGCGTTGACCGGCACCCACTTGGTCCAGCCGACCGAGGCGATCCGGGCCCGGGCGGCGACCGTGGAGCCCTCGTGCTCGGCCGCCCCGTTGAGGCCGACCGCGCCCATCAGGGAGCCACCGAACCAGGCGGCCAGGCCCACGTCGTGCAGGCTGCGGATGACGGTATGGCGTCCGGACATGGGCGTGCTCCTTGCGGGAGTGGCGGTGGAGGCCGACGTGTGTCGAGCGCTACTCCACCCTCGCCGGGCCTTGCCCGCGCCGCCACCACGGCTGACCCAGACGGCTGCCCCGTCGGCGTGTGAGCGGCACGGAAGGGGAGACCCGGTGCGCAGGCTGGACCGGCAGCGTTCCCCCGGGGGTGGCCGGCCCGGCTGAGGCTCCCCCCGGTTCTGCCCATGAGCCGGGGGAGCCGCTCTCCGGGCCCGATGCGCCCGGTACGAGGGCCATCGGCCCGGCCCCGCGCGGGTGTCGGGTCAAGGCGCGGACCCCATGACGCCGGCGATGGTCTCGGCCAGAGACGGGAGGGTCCAGTAGGCGGAGTGGGTCCACAGTCCGTCTGCGGCCGAGTGGGGCAGGGAGACGTCGACCGGCGTGCTTCCGTCGTGCAGGCGGAAGACGGTCGACGCGGCGAACGCCAGCATGTCCAGGGGTTCCCAGAGGTTGGTCCAGCGGCTCAGTGAGGGCGGCAGCGCCACGCCCTTTCCCCCTGCGTAGGGGGCGAGTTGACCGCCGCGCGGGTCGCAGACGTGGAAGAACGCCGCCTGGGAGCCGAAGGTCAGCAGCGAACTCGTCCACAGCGGTGCGGAGGCGGTGGCCATGTCCACCGCGATGACGCCGCCGAGGCTGTGGGCGATGATCCGGACCGGACGGTCCGGGCCCCGGCCCAGGGCCGGATCCACCGCGTCGATCGTCTCGCGCACGCGGGCGTGGATCGTCGCCTGATGACGCTGGTAGACGAGCACGTCTCCCAGGAACCGGGTCGTGGCGGGGCCCAGGCGGCTGCGCACCAGGTGGTTCAGCCGCCCCGCCACGGCCTCGATCGCGGCGCCGGCCACCCGGTCGAGGTCACGCAGTCTGCGCCGCACCAGCGCGCGCAGCCGGCCGTCCTCAGGGGCAGGGGCACGAAGGCCGTCGTAGGAGTCGTCCAGGGCCTCGCCCGCACGTGCCGCGATGTCCGCGGTGTCCGAGACGGCGTCCGCCAGGGCGCGGCCGACCTCGGCGAGCAGCGCCGGGTCGTCGGTGTGGCACAGCCACTCGGTCCGGGGCCATTCCTCCCGCAGCAGTGCGAGGACGTCCTCCACATCGGGGGCGGAGGAGGACGGTCCGCCCGCCCGGAGTCCTGAGTCGTCCGCCGGAGAGGCGTACTGCTCGCGTACGGCCGCTTCGACGGCGGCCAGCCGGGCGGCGGGACCGGGTGCGGCGGGGCCGTGGTGGAGCAGGGCGGACAGGGGGAGGGGAGCGGCGCCGGTGTCCTGGGAGACAGGGGCGCCGTCGCGCGCACCCTCGTCGGCGGGGTCTCGGTGAGGTGCCGTACTGGAGGGGAGCGTCGCCCGGATGTGCTCTTCCCGGGCCCCCAGATCACCCCAGAAGACCGGGACCGGTTCCACCCCGGCCGCGTCCTGCAGCGCCGCGACGTCCCGGACGTAGGCGTCACGGTCGCGGTGGGCCACGTGTCGTCGAGGGCGTCGTCCAGCGCGTGCCGACCCACGTCGGACCATTTGAGGCACAGCTGGACCAGGCGCTCCGGAGCGCCGTCGGCGACCGCGAGGTGCACGACCGGCGCGACCAGGGTCCGGGGTACCGCGCCGCGCAGCAGATCGATGACCGATTCGTCCAGCCGCCGGTCGTCCAGGGACTGTAATCGCCTCCGCAGGTGCTCCCAGAAGGGCGCGCGGCGCAGTAACAGTCGCCACTGCAAAGCGGCTTGCTCCCACTCCTCGTTCCGTTGCCTGGCCGCCTCGGTGTCCGGCGGGCGTCCTTGGTCGGACAGTTCGGCATCCAGGGCGCGCACGTGCGCGCGTACCGCGTCGTCATGGTTGCGGTGCACCGACTCGGGGCAGAGGCACCCGGAGCAGTCCGGGCCCCAGAACCAGAACACCTCGTCGACGATGCGTCGTTGCGGGTCGGTGAGATCCTCGAAGGCGGCCCGCGCCTGATCCGCGGTGACCGGTTCGCGGGGTGGGAACTCTCCGGGCACGTCGATCTCGATGTCCAGTTCTATACTGGTGTTGACCGTACGACGGCGGTTCTTGATGTCGCTGTGGGCCGCGAGGGTCGGCAGCCCGGTGCGCCGGAAGGCGTTGCGCCGGTACAGGTCGGGACCCGCGAGTTCCTTGAGGCGGGTAGCCGTCGAGGGATGGCTCCTGTCGCCCGGCGATGCCGTCACGGCGTCCCCCACCCCTGAGACAGACACCTCGCTGCTGCCCTGGGCACGTTCAATCCCCCGCATCAGACGATCGCCTGGCCGACCAGCTTAGGCTCAGACGCACAGGGGCTGCAACCGCACGCCCGATGGGCCTTCCACGACGGTTCCGTTCCGCAATCGACCCTGCGGTCGCGGAGAGTTGAGGTCCGTCGACGAGGGGGGTGCGGGCGAGGTCTATGGGACCGTGAGGACGATCTTGCCCTGGATATGACCCTGGGCGGCGCGTGCGTGCGCGGCCCGGGCGTCGCCGAGCGTGAAGGTGCTGTCGATCGCGACGCGGATCACGCCCGTGTCGAGCAGGTTCCCCAGTTCGGCGAGCTGGCCGCCGTTCGCGCGGACCTGTGTGCCGGTGACGGTGATGCCCAGCCTCCTGTTCTCCTCATCGTCGAACTCCCCGAAGTACACCGGGTGAAGAGCGCCGCCGCGCTTGAGGGTGGACAGGAAGCGTCGGCTGGTGGGGCCGCCGACGGCGTCCAGGACGACATCGATGTCCCGGACACGGTCCTCGGGGCGCTGCTCGGTGTAGTCGATGAACTCGTCGGCGCCCAGCTCGCGCAGGAACCTCTCGTGGCGTCCGGATGCCACGGCGATGACGCGGGCCCCCTTCCACTTGGCCAGTTGCACGGCAAGGTGGCCCACGCCGCCCGCTGCGCCGTTGACGAGCACCGTGGTGTCGGCGTTCAGCACCGGGGGGCGGTGTCCGGCGTCCTGGAAAGGGGAGGGGTGGTCGTGTCCGACCTCGATCAGGTACTGCCACGCCGTCAGCCCCGACATGGGCAGCGCGGCGGCGTGCGTGTGGTCGACGGTGTCCGGCTTGTGGGCGAGATCGGACGCCGGAGCGGTGACGTACTCGGCGTACGCACCGCTCTGCATCTGGACGGGGAAACGCAGCATGCCGGTCACCTCGTCCCCGGCCGTGAAGCCGTGGACGTCGTCGGCGACGGCTTCCACGGTGCCCGAGACGTCGGTTCCCGGGATCAGGGGCAGGTCGAACGGGGGCCTGAACTCGTCGGGGATGCCGGGCATGCCCTCGCGCACGTACCAGTCGGGTGGGTTGAGGCCGACCGCGCGCACCCGCACGAGGACCTCGCCCGGTGCCGGTGTGGGGATCTCCGCCTCTTCGTGGCGCAGTACTTCGGGGCCGCCGAATGCGTGCAGCCGGATGGCCTTCATGGTGTGGGCGGGCATGGTTCTCCTCCTGTGCGTGATGCGGGTACGCTGATCCGGATCAGTGATCCAGGTAAGTGGTTCAGTGATCCGAATATATGGATCAGTGAACCACTTCGTCAAGGGGCAGGAGAGGCAGCGATGCGTGCCGACGCCAGGAGAAACCGTGACCACGTGCTCGCCGTGGCCGGCGACGTCGTCAGCGAGCAGGGTGTCGACGTGTCGATGCGTGACATCGCGCGCAGGGCCGACGTCGGGCTGGCGACGCTGCTGCGGCACTTCCCGACGCGCGAGGCGCTGCTGGAGGCGCTGCTCCACACGAGCTTCCACGAGCTGACGGCCCGGGCTGCCGAGCTCGAGGCATCGGAGGCGGCCGAGGGCGCCCTTGTCGCGTGGGTGCGCCAGTGCGTCGCGTGGACCACCGAGTACCGAGGCGTGACGGTGCTGATGGCGGCCGCCATCGAGGACCCCGAGTCCGCACTGCACGTCTCGTGCACCACCCTGCGCGCTGCCGGTGCCCGCCTCCTCACCCGGGCCCAGGCCGCGGGCCTGGCGCGCGCCGACCTCGACGGTGACGACCTGTTCGCGCTGATAGCGATGCTCGCCTGGGCCGGTGACCAACCGGCGCTCGCTCCCCGCGCCGACCACCTGTTCGCCGTTCTTGCCGACGCGATCCTGACGGGCACGGACGGCACCCGGAGCAGGAGTGCGGGCGACGGGAAATGAACCCGTCTCGGCGGGGCTGGGGGGGTGTTTGGAGCAGGTGGGCCGGGTTGCGGCCCGGCCCGCGGCTGTCGCCTGGCTGTCGCCTGGACGGGCTCAGGCGGAGGCGCGGGCGAGGGTGCCCGCGGTGAGCGTGGCCAGTATCTCCCGCAAGGCGGTCACGAAGTCCAGCTTGAACGCGGTGAGTGAGGGGTCGGCCTCGTAGGCGGCGAGCATCGCCGGGGAGGGCCGTGCGTGTGTCCACACGGCGCCGACGGCCATGATCATCGCCGCGGTCAACTGCGGGGCGCTGGTGCCCAGCTCGGGAAGGTGCTGACGGGCCAGCGCCGCGATGTCGGCGACGTTGGCCACGGCCGCGCGCTTGTAGCGGGCGGCCACTTGCGGGGAAACGTTGTGCTCCAGTACGCCCGCCTGGGCGCTCAGCAGGTCACACAGGACCCGGCGCCGGGCGAGGGAGGCCGCGATGACGGCGGCGAACTGCTCACCGCGCCGGCCCACCGGAGCGTCCTGGTCGATGCCCGCGTGCACCAGTGCGGGCAAGTCGGCCACCCACTGCCGCCAGGCACGGTCGAGCAGCTCCAGCAGGATCGCCTCACGCGATTCGAAGTAGCGCAGCACATTGGACTTCGCCAGCCCGACGCGCCGGCTCAGCTCGTTCAGGCTGATCTCGCCGATGGACATCTCCTCGAGCATGGCGGCGGTGGTGTCGAGGATGGCCTGGCGCCGTATCTCACGCTGCTCCTCACTGCGCGCGCGCTGGAAGGTCGTCATGCCCCCAGGCTACAGACTGCCGGTCTTTTGACACCAGACCGGCGGTCTCCTATGTTGGGGGCCACGGGCGAACAGACCACCGGTCTGAAAAGAGGGACCGGGGCTTGGGCTGCACCAGGGCCGGCGCCCAGGACGTTCATGGCGGCCCACGAATCCGAGGAACGTGACAACGGTGAACCACTGGACTCCCGACGACATCCCCGATCAGACCGGCCGCACGGCGCTGATCACCGGCGGAAACAGCGGGATCGGACTCGAGACCGCCCGCGCGCTCGCCCGGCACGGGGCCCGCGTCATCCTGGCCGGCCGCAGCCGGACCAGGCTGGACCAGGCCGCGGAGACGGTGCGTGCCGCGGCCCCCGGGGTCCGGACGGACACCCTCGTGCTCGACCTCTCCGACCTCTCCTCCGTGCGCGAGGCGGCCACCCGAATCGCCGAGACCGAGACGGTCGACCTGCTCTTCAACAACGCCGGCGTGATGAACCTGCCCGAGCGGCGGACCACCCGCGACGGCCTCGAAATGACAGTCGGCACCAATCACCTCGGCCACTTCGCCTTCGACGCTCAGGTCTGGCCCGCCGTGCGCCGCTCGTCCGCACCGCGCGTGGTCACCGTCAGCGCTATCGCGGCACGGTGGCCGATGGGCAGGCTGGACGACCTGCTGAGCGAAAAGAGCTACCGCGCCATGGGCGCCTACGCCAAGTCCAAGCGCGCCAACATCGTCTACACCCTCGAACTCGCGCGCCGCACCGCGAACAGCCCTCTCCAGGTGCTCGTCGTCCACCCGGGGTCGGCGATGACCAATCTGCAACAGCACGGCAACGGCGCCCTGAGCCGCGTGATCACTCCGCTCGCCGCACGCCTGCTCATGGGCTCGGCCGAGGGCGCGGCCTGGCCCTCCCTGTACGCGGCGACCAGCCCGCAGGTCCCGTCGGGCAGCTTCATCGGCCCCGCCGGACGGGACCAGACCTCCGGCACCCCCAAGCCCGCCAAGCTCCCCACAGGCGCCGACGACCCCGCGGAAGGCAGCCGGCTGTGGGCGGCGAGCGAGCAGCTCACAGGTGTCCCCTTCGACCTCGAAGCCGGGGCCGCCCTCTAGGGCCCCTCGGCCTACGGCTGAGCAGGCCGCAGGGGATGGGAGTGTGGAAGGGGAGCGCGGCCCGTCACAGGTTGTCGTAGTAGAAGCCGGTCAGCCGTTCGACGGCGGCGTCGACGTACTCGGGCACGTCGTACAGCTCGTAGTGGCCGGCGCCCTCGATCACCATCAGGTCGACCGGGTTGGGGGCCGTCTTCCAGAGCTGCATGCCCGCCTCGTAGGAGCCGGTGTTGCCGACGCGCCCGGCGAGGACGACCTGGAGTGGCTGGGTCATGAGGGGGTCGACCAGATGGAACGCGTCGTAGCCCAGCAGGAGTGAGTCGCCGCGCGAGAGGCGGCGGTTGGTGGAGTGCTCGTTGCCGCCCCGCTCGGTGCGGTAATAGGTGATGGCCTGCGTGGTGTCGAGGTCGGTCAGACCCGCTGCCGCGGCGTCCTCAAGGGTGTCCGGGAGCCAGTTCACCCGGCCCGTCTCGCCGGAGCGTGCCTCTTCCACGCGCGCGTCGGCCAGGGCTTCGAGCGCGGCGACCGGGCCGTCGGGCTGGAAGCCGCGGAAGGAGGTGCCCATGTTGCCGGGGACCACGGTGCCGACCGCCTTGAGCCGGTGGTCCGTGCGGGCGGTGTGCACGGCGTAGCCCCCGCCGGCGCAGATGCCGAGGACGCCGATGCGCTGCGGGTCGATGCCGGGGACGGTGCTGAGTGCGTCGACGGCGTAGGAGATGTCCTCGCCGCGGCGGTAGGGGTCTTCCAGGTCGCGGGGCTCGCCACCGCTCTGTCCTTGGTGAGCGGGATCGAAGACGAGCGCCGCGAGACCGCGGGCGGCGAGACGGGACGCGTAGTTCGCTCCGATCTGCTCCTTCACGCTGCTGCCGGGGGTGGAGAGCACCACCGCGCGCAGCGGCGCGCTGCCGTCGGCGCCGTCGGGAAGGTGGAGATCGGCGGCGAGCTCGATCGGTCCGCGCGGGAGGGTCATGTGCTGGAGCATGGACAGCGCCCTTCGTGAGATTATTGCCTCTCGGTCGAACCAGTACGAGACGCGTACTAGTACGACTTGGAACTAGTACGGAACGGTACCACTTTCTTGGGGGCTCGCATGTCGGTCGACGGTGCGCAGCTGTGGACGCTGAACCAGCGGCTGCTCAGTGTCGTGATGGATGCCTGCACGGAGGAGCTGGCCGACCTCGGGCTGGAGACGAAGGAGTTCTTCGTCTTGGCGGAGGTGGCCGATTCGCCCTACCCGGCGGAGATCGCGGCGGCGCTGCTGCTCCCCAAGGCAAGCGTGACGGTCTACGTGCGCAACCTGGTCGCCAAGGGCTTCATCCGGCGCGAGATCGACGACGCGGACCTGCGGCGTCACCGCCTCGTGCTGACCTCCGCGGGCACGGAGGCGCGAGATCGTGCCCTGGCGGCCCTGGCGGCGGAGTACGACCGCAGGCTGGCGAGGATCACTCCGCAGGACCGCGCCGAACTGCACCGCATCCTTCAGGAGATGCTGACCCCACCCGCATGAAGGACGCCGGGACCGGGACCGGATGCCGAGAGATTCGACCGGGCTCGGCCGCCACGTAGTCGGTGCCGTACGGGGGATGGCCGTCGCCGGTGAGGATCGCGGGACCGGTCTCTTCGCCGTCGCCGGCTGGCTGCCAGCGCGTCGGGTGGGACAGCGGCCGGTCGGCGTCGGACGGCTCCACCGGAGCCCAGCGGGCGAGTTCGCGCACCAGACCGGCAGCGGCGGCACGAGGTCCGGCCGGCACGCGCGGTGCTGTTGGTGAGCGTGGACGTGAAGCGTTTCCGCGGCAGGGGCCGCAGGGCGTCGGCGTCGCGCGCATCCAGGTTGGACTCGTCCAGCCGCTCCGAGAGGGGGTAGGCGAAGAGCCGGGGCCGGAGCAGGTCGTGCGCCATGAGGTCGCGGACCGACCGGTCGAGGTCCGCCGCGATCCGGCGCCGGTACTCGTCGGAGCTCTCCGCGCGCCCTTCGCCCGCCAGCCACCGCCGGTCGACACGCCTTGCGCGCCGGCCACGCGAGGCACCCTTCACACCGGTGGCCCAGTGAGGTGGCCCATCGGGGTACGCAGGGCTCCAGCTCGGGCGGCGCCGCGTCGGTGCGGGACGACGCGGCGCCGCGTGAGCAGGTCTGGGAGGGACGGTCGAAGGGGGCGGGTCTCAGGCGCCGCTGCCGGTGACGAGGGCGGGCTCGCACGTCCGTAACGCCGTCACGTAGTTGCCGTCGGTTCCGCAGCCGGCGAAGGTCGCCCAGGCGCGGGGTGCGATGACGCGGCAGGGGGCGTCCTGGCCGTTCGTGTACGCGACTGTGACGGCGACGGTGTCGCCACAATTGTTGACGACGTCCGTGTACCGCCAACTCTGGTAGTACTCCACGCACTCCGGAGCAGGCGATACGGCGGGCGCCGCGACGGACGGGGTGGCGGTCACGGTCGTCAGAAGGCCCACCGTGGTCGTGGATGCGAGGACAAGGGCGAGCGATGCGCGCTTCATGTGGGACATGCAGGGCATACTTGAGGCCCAGTAGTCCTTGCGCAAGTTGCTGTAAAACATTTCGGCCAGCGGGCGCGGCTCGTGGACCACGGTGAGCCTCTCGCTCCGTGCTCCAGTTCCACGTGCCCGTCGGTGCCGCGGGGCAGGCCGAGCGTGGGTGCTGGACCGGAGTTCGTGTCGCGTCGCACCGCGGTCGGTGGTGCAGGAGTTCGCCACGGCGACGCCGTGCACGGCATAGCGGCGGGAGAGTTGCCAGACCAGCGGGGACGGCCCGCCGCGCATCAGCCGTCGGTCGCGCCGCGCGCGCAGCCCGCCCGCAACGCGTCGCGGTCGATGAAGTCGGTGTGCGTGCCCGCGCTCGTGCACGCGAACGCCCCGGACACCGACCCGGCGAGCACGCAGTCGGCCACCGGCTGCCCCTGGATCAGGGCGTACAGGAACGCGCTCACGAACGCGTCCCCGGCGCCGTTGCTGTCGACGACCGGACGCTCCGGCCGTACGGCGGGGAAGTGCCGCACCTTCTCGTCGCCGCGTTCGAGGACGTGGCAGCCGGCGGCGCCGTCGGTGGCGACGACGAGGCGCGCGCGGCCCCGTTCCACGACGGAACGCATCACGTCGCCGAGGCGGTCGTGGATCGCGGCGGCGCTCAAGAAGACGTAGTCGGACGCGACCGCGTAGGTCAGGTGGTGCGGGTTGACGCCGTCCCAGTCGTGCAGGTCCGTCGAGCTGGGAATGCCGAGACGGTGGATGTCGGCGTACATGTCCATGGTGACGCCGGTGATGGACAGGTGCACGTGCCGGGCCCGCTCCAGGAACGGAAGGTAGAAGTCGCGGGGCAGCCGCAGGCCGGCCGGGTGGCGGCCGTCGTAGAAGGAGAAGCGTCGGCCCTGCGCGTCGACGAGGTTGACGCCGCGCGGGGTGCCGTGCGGCGAGACGACGTGACTGAAGTCGAGCCCGGCGGTGGCGTACGCGGCGAGGATCTGCCGGCCCTGTGCGTCGTCGCCGAGGAAGTCGATGAACTTGGTGCTGAGCCCCAGGGCGTGGGCGCCGCGGGCGACGCCGTTGCCGGTGTGGGCCACGTAGTCGCAGACCGGGGGCACGAACATCGAGTCGCCGGGCGGCACCCGGAGTTCAGGCACCCGCACGATGGTGTCCACCCCGGCGCCGCCCGCCACCAGAATGTCGTACGTGGTCGAGGACGCGTTCACGTCAGTACTCTTTCTGCCTGTGGTATGGGGTAGATTTTCCCGTTCTTCAGGCGAAGACCCGCCGCCCCAGCTCCTCCCGCTCCAACTGGACGAGCCGGTGGTGCTGGTGCCTCACGGCGGCCCCCTACGGGGTCCGAACTGACCTATGAAGCAAGGGCATTGGTCGATGAGAGCACCGAGTGAAACACTGCGGCGACGGTCTCAGCAAGTACTTTCTGAAAATTGCAGCAATGTCTAGCGTGAGGTGGGGAGGCTCTGCTTGAGTCGGGTCGCGCCCCGCTCACCGAGCTGGACCGAGAAGGAGCCCGTGCGACCGCACGCACCGCAAGACCCGTCCCGCCGGAGGCGAAGATCAGCGGGTCGGCGCCGAGGGTGCCGCGGTGGTCGAGCCGCGCACCACGAGTTCGGGCATGAACATGAACTCGGTGTGAGGTGCGGGGGTCCCGCCGATCTCCTCGAGAACCGTGCGGACGGCCGCCTGGCCCATGGCGTGGACCGGCTGACGGATCGTGGTGAGGGGCGGGTCGGTGAAAGCGATCAGCGGGGAGTCGTCGAAGCCGACCACGGAGACGTCCTGCGGGACACGGCAGCCGGCCTGGCGGGCGGCGCGGATGGCGCCGAGGGCCATCATGTCGCTGGCGCAGACGATCGCCGTGCAACCTTGCGCAAGGAGTGCCGTCGCCGCGGCCTGGCCGCCCTCCATGGTGTAGAGGGAGTGCTGCACCAGCTCCTCGCTCTGCTCCTCGGTCAGCCCGAAGTACTCGGACATCCCGGCCACGAAGCCCTCGATCTTGCGCTGCACCGGGACGAACCGGCGCGGGCCGACCGCGAGGCCGATCCGGGTGTGTCCCAGCGAGGCGAGGTGCTGCACGGCCAGTCGTGTCGCAGCCCGGTCGTCGGTGGAGACGAAGGGGGCCTTGATGTGCGGCGAGAATCCGTTGACGAGTACGAACGGTATGCCCTGACCGCGGAGTTGGTCGTACCTGTGGGTGTCGGCGGTGGTGTCGGCGTGCAGCCCGGAGACGTAGATGATGCCGGAGACACTGCGCTCGACGAGCATCTCGGTCAGTTCGTCCTCGGTCGAGCCGCCCGGTGTCTGGGTGGCGAGGACCGGCGTGTAACCCTGGCGCGTGAGCGCCTGGCCGATGACCTGGGCGAGCGCGGGGAAGATGGGGTTGTCGAGCTCCGGGGTGATCAGCCCCACCAGGCCGGCGCTGCGGGTGCGCAACCGCGACGGTCGCTCGTATCCGAGTACGTCGAGTGCCGCCATGACGGATTCGCGGGTGCCGGTGGCCACTCCGGGCTTGCCGTTGAGTACGCGGCTGACTGTGGCTTCACTGACCCCCGCCTGGGCTGCGATGTCGGAGAGCCGCGCGGTCATGGAAGTGGACTGTACCGGTTACCTGCTGGAAAGCCCACCAAAGGACGGCGGCCACCGAGACGGGCGAGTCGGCCTCGTCCTGGAAGACCTTGCAGCACCGCGCGGCACGCTGCGGAAGCCGTGCGGTGGGCTCGACTTGCCTTGTCGTCACCTTCGTGGTGCTTTCGTCCTGGACGTGCCCGAGGCTCGCGGGATGTCAAGTACTCCGTAGGCAACTGATGGGCCACGAAGAAGTAACGATGAGTGGTTCTTGCAGAAAATCCGCGCAACGTCTTTCGTCGGTCTTACGGCGCTGTTACGTTCACGTCGCCCGGTGGCCGCGACGGCTCAGTCGGCACGTCGGCCAGAGGGACGGACGGGACCGTTCCTCGCCCACTCACGGGCCTTCACCCTCTAGGAGATCTCATGCGGCGTGGCATAGCGGCCACCGCGGTGCTGGCGTCCCTCGCACTCGCGGCGACGGCCTGCGGCGGAAGTGACGACGGCGGCAACGCCTCCGGCCCCGTGACCATCACGTGGTGGGACACGTCGAACGCCACCAATGAAGCACCCACGTACAAGGCGCTGGTCAAGGACTTCGAGAAGGCCAACCCGGACATCAAGGTCAAGTACGTCAACGTCCCGTTCGACCAGGCCCAGAACAAGTTCGACACGGCGGCCGGCGCCAGCGGCGCGCCCGACGTGCTGCGGGCCGAGGTCGGCTGGACCCCGGCCTTCGCGAAGAAGAGCTACCTGCTACCGCTCGACGGCACCGAGGCGCTCGCCGAGAAGGACTCGTTCGAGCCGAACCTGATGAAGCAGGCCCAGTACGAGGGCAAGACGTACGGCGTTCCGCTGCTCACCGACACGCTCGCACTCGTCTACAACAAGGCGCTGTTCGAGAAGGCGGGCATCAGCGAGGCGCCCAAGACCTGGGACGACCTGAAGAAGGCCGCCGCCACCATCAAGGACAAGACCGGCGTCGACGGCTTCTTCGGTTCCGAGAAGGGCTACTACCTCGAACCGTTCCTGCTGGGCGAGGGCACCGACACGGTCGATGCCGAGGCGAAGAAGATCACCCTGAACTCTCCCGAGGGACAGAAGGCGGCCGAGACCTGGCTGAGCCTGTTCGACGGCAAGGGGCTGCACAAGGCGGACGTCACGGCGGACTCGTACGCGCACCGCCAGGACGCGTTCGTCAGCGGCAAGGCCGCCATGACCATCGAGGGTCCCTGGGAGATCACGAACTTCTACAAGGGCTCGGCCTTCAAGGACAAGGGCAACCTCGGCATCGCCACCGTCCCGGCCGGCTCCACCGGCAAGGCCGCCGCCCCGACCGGCGGCCACAACCTGTCCGTCTACGCGGGCTCCGACCAGGCCCACCAGGACGCGTCCCTGAAGTTCGTCAAGTGGATGACCTCCGCGAAGACGCAGGAGCAGATCGCCCTGAAGAACTCGACGCTGCCCACCCGTTCGGACGCCTACACCGCGAAGGTCACGTCCGACCCCGGACTCGCCGGATACCAGAAGGTGCTCGCCGCCGCCCAGCCGCGGCCCGAGCTGCCCGAGTACAGCTCGCTGTGGGGGCCGCTCGACCAGGAACTGCCCAAGGCGGCCAGCGGCAAGGAGAGCCTCGACAAGGTGCTGTCCTCCGTCGAGACCCAGTACGGCAAGCTCCTGCCCGACGGCTTCGGCAAGTGACGCGCTGACCGCGCACTCCCCGATCAGGTGCCGCGGCCCGGCCCCAACAGCCCGCCCCGCGTGGCCGGCCGCGGCACCCGCCACACCCGCCCCAGACCAGAAGGTGTTTCCTCATGACAGTCGCCGTGGAGCGCCCGGCCGCCCCCAGTGGTGACGACCGCGGCCGGCGTCCGGGCCTCGTCACCCGCCTCAAGAGCGGCTACCAGAAGCACTGGTACGCGTACGCGATGATCGCCCCGGTCCTCGTCGTGCTCGCCGTCATCGTGCTGTATCCGCTGGTCCGGGGCTTCTATCTGACGTTGACGGACGCCACGAGCCTCAACTCCGCCCGCACCATCGGCGTCAACCACATCGACGCCACCTACAAGTTCATCGGCCTCGACAACTACGCCGACATCCTGTGGGGGCCGACCGCGTACGACCGCTTCTGGTCCCACTTCATCTGGACCATCGTGTGGACGGCGTCCTGCGTCGCCCTGCACTACGGCCTCGGCCTCGGCCTCGCGCTGCTGCTCAACCAGAAGGGGCTGCGCGGCCGCACCGCCTACCGGATGATGCTGATCCTGCCCTGGGCCGTGCCGACGTTCGTCACCGTCTTCGCCTGGCGCTTCATGCTCGCCGACGCCGGTGTCGTCAACACCACGCTCGACGCGCTCGGGATGCCCTCGCCGGCCTGGCTGGAGGACCCGCTCTTCCAGCAGATCGCCGCCATCATGGTCAACACGTGGTGCGGTGTGCCCTTCATGATGGTCTCGCTCCTCGGCGGTTTGCAGTCCATCGACTCGACGCTGTACGAAGCGGCGGAGATGGACGGCGCGAACGCCTGGCAGCAGTTCCGCAACGTGACCCTCCCCGGCCTCAGGTCCGTCAGCTCCACGGTCGTGCTGCTCGGCGTGATCTGGACGTTCAACCAGTTCGCGATCATCTTCCTGCTGTTCGGCAACACCGCGCCGGACGCGCAGATCCTGGTCACCTGGGCCTACTACCTCGGCTTCGGACAGACACCGCGGGACTACGCCCAGTCCGCGACCTACGGCGTCCTGCTGCTGTCCCTCCTCATCGTGTTCACCTCCGTCTACCGCCGCTGGCTGAACCGCAACGACGTGCAAGCCGCCATCTGACGCCGCAGGAGCAGCCACCCCCATGAGCACCCAGACCCTTTCCCAGACCCTGGCCCCGGACCCGGTCGAGACGCCGGCGCCGCGCAACGCTCCGCGCCGAGGCCGGCGCAGCCGCGCGGCGTCGGTGG
This sequence comes from Streptomyces sp. NPDC102490, assembly GCF_044765285.1. Classification (NCBI taxonomy): domain Bacteria; kingdom Bacillati; phylum Actinomycetota; class Actinomycetes; order Kitasatosporales; family Streptomycetaceae; genus Streptomyces; species Streptomyces sp. NPDC102490. The sequence continues at coordinate 128,425 of NZ_JBIWJU010000004.1, read as the reverse complement.
CCACCCACGCCGTACTGGTCGTCGCGAGCCTCGTCGCACTGTTCCCGATCGGCTGGCTGGTGTTCCTGTCGCTCGGCCCGGGCAAGGACGACTACCTCCATCCGTCCCGCATCCTCGACACCGCGACCCTGAGCAACTACTCGTTCGTGCTCGAGCACACCAACTTCCTCAAGTGGCTGGGCAATACGCTCATCGTGTCCCTCGGCACCACCGTGATCGGGGTGCTCGTGGCGGCGACCAGCGGGTACGCCGTCTCGCGGATGCGCTTCCCGGGCTACCGGAAGTTCATGTGGATCCTGCTGATCACGCAGATGTTCCCGGTCGCGGTCCTGATGGTGCCGATGTACGTGATTCTCTCGGACCTCCGCCTCATCGACACCTACGCGGCGCTCGTCCTGGTCTATCTCACGACCGCGGTGCCGTACTGCGCCTGGCTGATGAAGGGCTACTTCGACACCATCCCGGTCGAGATCGACGAGGCCGGCCGCGTCGACGGGCTCTCGCCGTTCGGCACGTTCTTCCGCCTGATCCTGCCGCTGGCCCGCCCGGGCCTGGCCGTCGCCGCGTTCTACACCATGATCACGGCGTGGAGCGAGGTGGCGTTCGCCAACGCGTTCATGCTCGACGACCAGAAGTACACCCTCGCCGTCGGCCTGCAGAGTTTCGTCAGCGAGCACGACGCACAGCGTCAGTACATGGCCGCGACGGCCGTACTGATCGCCATCCCGATCTCCGCCGTCTTCTACCTCGTTCAGAAGAACCTGGTGACCGGTCTGACAGCCGGTGGCACCAAGGGGTGAACCGCCCCGCACCACTGACCAGTTGTCCGACCCCTCACGTCTCAAGGGACATCATGAGCCAGCACCGCACCGACATGGCACCCGTCTGCGCGACCTCCACCCGCGAGGCCGCGGACTGGTGGCGCGACGCCGTCATCTACCAGGTCTACCCCCGCAGTTTCGCCGACAGCAACGGCGACGGCACCGGTGACCTCGAAGGCATCAGGCAGCGCCTGCCGTATCTGCGCGAACTGGGTGTGGACGCGGTCTGGCTGAGCCCGTTCTACGCCTCCCCGCAGGCCGACGGCGGCTACGACGTCGCCGACTACCGGGCCGTCGACCCCATGTTCGGCACCCTCCTGGACGCCGACGCGCTGATCCGCGACGCCCACGCCCTGGATCTGCGCATCATCGTCGACCTGGTGCCCAACCACTCCTCGGACCAGCACGAGTGGTTCAAGCGCGCGGTCGCCGAGGGCCCCGGGTCGCCACTGCGGGAGCGCTACCACTTCCGTCCCGGAAAGGGAAAGCACGGAGAACTGCCCCCCAACGACTGGGAGTCCATCTTCGGCGGCCCCGCCTGGACCCGGCTGCCGGACGGCGAGTGGTACCTGCACCTCTTCGCACCGGAACAGCCCGACCTCAACTGGGAGCACCCGGCCGTCGCCGACGAGTTCCGCTCCATCCTGAGGTTCTGGCTGGACATGGGCGTCGACGGCTTCCGCATCGACGTCGCCCACGGCATGGTCAAGGCAGAGGGCCTGCCCGACCTCGGCGGCAGCGACCAGCTCAAGCTGCTCGGTACCGACGTCATGCCGTTCTTCGACCAGGACGGCGTCCACGACATCTACCGCGCGTGGCGCCTCATCCTCGACGAGTACGACGGAGACAGGATCTTCGTCGCCGAGGCGTGGACCCCGACCGTCGAGCGCACCGCTAACTACGTCCGCCCCGACGAGCTGCACCAGGCCTTCAACTTCCAGTACCTGGGCGCACCCTGGGAGGCGGCCGAGCTCCGCGCGATCATCGACAGCTCCCTGGACGCCATGCGCCCCGTCGGCGCCCCGGCGACCTGGGTGCTGTCCAACCACGACGTCACCCGGCACGCCACCCGGTACGCCAACCCGCCCGGCCTCGGCACCCAGATCCGCACCCCCGGCGACCGCGCGCTGGGCCTGCGCCGTGCCCGTGCCGCCACCCTGCTGATGCTGGCCCTGCCCGGCTCCGCCTACCTCTACCAGGGCGAGGAACTCGGCCTGCCCGACGTCACCGACCTGCCCGACGAACTGCGCCAGGACCCGTCCTTCTTCCGTGCCCAGGGCCAGGACGGCTTCCGCGACGGCTGCCGGGTGCCGATCCCGTGGACCCGCGAGGGCTCCTCGTACGGCTTCGGTGACGGCGGCAGCTGGCTGCCGCAGCCGGCCGGCTGGGGCGAGCTGAGCGTCGAGGCGCAGACCGGCGTCGCGGACTCCACCCTGGAGCTGTACCGCACCGCCCTCGCCGTGCGCCGCGAGCAGCCCGGCCTCGGCGCCGGCACCGACGTGAGCTGGCACGACGAGGTCCCGGCCGGGGTCCTGTGGTTCGACCGCCCCGGCTTCGCCTGCACCGTCAACACGACGGGGAGCGCGGTCCGGATCGCGGCCCCCGGCCGGGTACTGCTCGCGTCGAGCCCGGTCGCGGACGGGGGCGACGCGTTCGAACTGCCCGCCGACACCGCCGTCTGGTGGGCCGTATGACGGTCCTACGGTCGCCGCGCGCAGCCGACGGCGGCACGCTGCGGCTCCACGACGTCGCGGCCCAGGCCGCGGTGAGCGAGGCCACCGTCAGCCGTGTGCTCAACGGCAAGCCCGGAGTCGCGTCCGGCACGCGGCAGAAGGTGCTCGCCGCGCTCGACGTCCTGGGCTACGAGCGGCCGACACGGCTGCGCCGGCGCAGCGCCGGGCTCATCGGGCTGGTCATCCCCGAGCTGACCAACCCGATCTTCCCGGCGTTCGCGCAGGTCATCGAGCAGGTCCTCGCGGGGTACGGGTACACGCCCGTGCTGTGCACCCAGATGCCGGGCGGGGCGACCGAGGACGAACTGGTCGAACAGTTGGAGGAGCGGGGCGTCAACGGCATCGTGTTCCTGTCCGGGCTGCACGCGGACACCACGGCGGACGCCTTGCGCTATGCCCGGCTCGCCGAGCGTAAGGTGCCGTTCGTCCTCATCAACGGGTTCAACGACCACATCAACGCGCCGTTCGTGTCCCCGGACGACCGCTCGGCGGCCCGGATGGCCGTGCGTCACCTCGTCGACCTCGGGCACGAGCGCATCGGTCTGGCCGTCGGGCCCACTCGTTTCGTGCCGTCGCGGCGCAAGGCGGAGGGCTTCGTGGCCGCGCTGCACTCTCTCCTCGGCACCCCCGGTGACGAGGCCGAGAAGCTGATCCAGCGCACCCTGTTCAGCGTCGAGGGCGGCCATGCGGCCGCCGGTGCGCTGCTCGACCAGGGCTGTACCGGCATCGTCTGCGGCAGCGATCCGATGGCGCTCGGCGTCATCCGGGCGGTGCGCGAGCGCGGTATCGACGTGCCGCGCGACGTCTCGGTGATCGGCTTCGACGACTCACCGCTGATCCCGTTCACCGATCCGCCGCTGACCACGGTGCGCCAGCCCGTGCAGGCGATGGCGACGGCGGCGGTGGGAGCGCTCCTGGAGGAGATCGGCGGCACCCCCGTGCAACGCACGGAGTACGTGTTCCAGCCCGAGTTGGTCGTACGCGGCTCCACGGCGCAGGTGGCACGCCGGCAGGCTCACGAGTAGGTCCCCGCAAGGGACCGGTGTGCACTGCTCCGGTCCGGGCCGGGCGCGTGTGGCCCGGTGCTGCCGGGCCACCGGCACCGGACCGGAAGCGTGGTTGAAGGTAACACCGTTGGATTCCTTGCGTAAGCCCTTGCATGCAGAATTCCCGGTTTCCCTCCGGGTTCTGAGGAGGGCACGCCAAAAGGGTTGACCGCGAAGTCGCCTCCTCGTACGGTCGCCCCGCAACCACTTGCAGCAAGATTCAGCTACTCGGTGAGCAGCTCAATCCCCCCACCAACCCCGCGGGCATGGCGCGTTGCCCTTCGATTCAGGAGGAACCATGGCCAGAAAGTCCGTGGCTGCCGCACTCGCCGTCGTGGCGGGAGCCGCCGCAGCCGTCACGGCCCCGGTCCCGGCGCAGGCCGCACCGCCCGGCGGGAAGGACGTCACCGCGGTGATGTTCGAGTGGAACTTCGCGTCGGTCGCCAAGGAGTGCACCGACACACTCGGCCCCGCCGGCTACGGCTACGTCCAGGTCTCGCCGCCCAACGAGCGGGTGCAGGGCAGCCAGTGGTGGACCGCGTACCAGCCCGTCAGCTACAAGATCGCCACCCGGCTCGGTGACCGTGCCGCCTTCAAGAGCATGGTCGACACCTGCCACGCGGCCGGAGTGAAGGTCGTGGCGGACACCGTCATCAACCACATGGCCAACTCCGCCGGCACGGGCACCGGCGGTTCCACGTACAGCAAGTACGACTACCCGGGCACCTACTCCGGCGCGGACATGGACGACTGCCGCACCGACATCACCGACTACAGGGACCGCTGGAACGTCCAGCACTGCGAGATGGGCGGTCTGCCCGACCTCGACACCGGCGAGGAGTACGTCCGCAAGACCATCGCCGGGTACCTGAACGACCTGCTCTCCCTCGGCGTCGACGGGTTCCGCGTCGACGCCGCCAAGCACATCGCCGTCGACGAGCTCCAGGACATCAAGTCGCGGCTGACCGACCCGAACGCCTACATGAAGCTGGAGACGATCGGCGCCCCGGGGGAGGCTGTGCAACCCGGCGAGTACAAGGGCGTGGGCGACCCGCAGGAGTTCACGTACGCCTACGACCTCAAGCGGATCTTCGGCGGCGAGAAGCTCGCGTACCTGAAGAACTTCGGGGAGGCGTGGGGCTACCTGCCCAGCGACAAGGCGTCCGTGTTCGTGACCAACCACGACACCGAACGCAACGGCAGGACGCTCACCTACAAGGACGGCTCCACCTACACGCTCGCTCAGGTCTTCTCGCTGGCCTGGCCGTACGGAGCTCCGGACGTGCACTCGGGCTACTCCTTCACCGACACGGCCGCGGGCGGCCCCAACGGCGGTCAGGTCAGGGCCTGTCACACCGATGGCTGGCAGTGCCAGCATGCCTGGCGCGAGGTGGCGGGCATGGTCGCCTGGCGCAACACCGCGCGCGGCGAGGCCGTCACGGACTGGTGGGACAACGGGAACAACCAGATCGCCTTCGGCCGCGGAACCAAGGCGTACGTCGCCATCAACCACGAGGGCGGATCGCTGACCCGTACCTTCCAGACCTCGCTGCCCGCCGGCGACTACTGCGACGTGCAGAGCGGCAAGGGCGTGACGGTGAACTCCGCCGGCCGGTTCACGGCCACCCTCGGCGCGAACACCGCGCTGGCCCTGCACGTCGGCGCCAGGACCTGTGGCGGCACCACCGACCCCGACCCAGCCTCCGGCGCCTCCTTCCGCGTCAACGCCACCACCAGCTGGGGCGAGAGCATCTACGTCACCGGCGACAACAGCCGGCTCGGCAACTGGAACCCCGCCGACGCACTCAAGCTCGACCCGGCCGCCTACCCGGTCTGGAAGCTCGACGTCCCGCTGCCCGCGGGGACCTCCTTCGCGTACAAGTACCTGCGCAAGGACGCGAACGGCAAGGTCACCTGGGAGAGCGGCGCCAACCGCACCGCCACCGCCCCGTCATCGGGCACCGTCGTCCTGGGCGACACCTGGTGCGACTGACCACCCGCACCTCCACCTCCACCACCGACGGCCGCCCGGCCCCGCGCCTCGCCGCGGGCGCCGGGCGGCCGGACCGTGCCCCGGTTCCCACCCGACCGCACAGACGAGGAGCACACACGCGTGACCGGCTCTCTGCGAAGGTCCGTTCTCACCGCGGCGCTGGCGGCCGTCCTGGCCACGGCGCTGCCGTCACCCGGGCACGCGGCACCCGCGCCCCGGGCGCCCGCACCCCCGTCCGACGCCTGGCTGGCCGCGCAGCCCGCCCGCCACGACGTGACCCGCGAACAGTTCTACTTCGTCCTGCCGGACCGGTTCGCCAACGGCGACCGGTCCAACGACCGGGGAGGTCTCACCGGCAGCCGCTCGGTGACCGGCTTCGACCCGACGGACAAGGGCTTCTACCAGGGCGGCGACCTCAAGGGCCTGACGCGCAAGCTCGACTACATCAAGGGTCTGGGCACCACCGCCATCTGGATGGCGCCGATCTTCAAGAACAAGCCGGTCCAGGGCAACGGCGAGAGCGCCGGATACCACGGCTACTGGATCACCGACTTCACCCGGGTCGACCCGCACTTCGGCACCAACGAGGACCTGCGGACCCTGATCTCCAAGGCCCACGCCAAGGGCATGAAGGTCTACTTCGACGTCATCACCAACCACACCGCCGACGTCGTCACCAACACCGAGCAGGCGTACGGCTACCGCGGCAAGGGCGCCTACCCCTACCTCGACACCGAAGGCCGCCCCTTCGACGACACCGAGGACCCCGGCCGCAAGGTCGACGCGGACTCCTTCCCCTACACGCCCCAGGTCCCGGCCGCGGAGAAGGGAGCCAAGGTCCCGGCGTGGCTGAACGATCCGACGATGTACCACAACCGCGGCGACTCCACGTTCGTCGGTGAGAGCGGCCTCTACGGCGACCACACCGGTCTGGACGACCTGTGGACCGAGCGGCCCGAGGTCGTCGAGGGCATGGAGAAGATCTACGAGAGGTGGGTCAAGGACTTCGACATCGACGGCTTCCGCGTGGACACCGTCCGCAACGTCGACATGAAGTTCTGGACGCAGTGGGCCACCGCGCTGGACGCCTACGCCGCCGAGCGCGGCCGGGACGACTTCTTCATCTTCGGCGAAACGTTCTCCGCCGACCCCTCCGTCACCGCCCCGTACGTGACCGAAGGGCGCCTCGACGCGACACTCGACTTCCCGATGCAGAACGCCATCCGCGGCTACGCCTCGCAGGGCATGCCCGCATCCGGCCTGTCGGACGTCCTCGCGCAGGACTACCGCTACACCACGGACCGGGCCAACGCGTACAACGAGGTCACGTTCCTCGGCAACCACGACATGGGCCGCATCGGCGCCTTCCTGAAGTCCGACCAGCCGAAGGCGGACGATGCGGAACTGCTGCGGCGGGACCGGCTGGCGCACGAGCTGATGTTCCTGTCGCGCGGCAATCCGGTGATCTACTCCGGCGACGAACAGGGCTTCACCGGCGCCGGCGGCGACAAGGACGCCCGCCAGACGATGTTCGCGTCGAGGGTGGCCGACTACCTGGACGACGACGAGATCGGCACGGCGCGCACGCACGCGAGTGACGCCTACGACGTCCGGCATCCGCTGTACCGGTCGATCGCGGCGCTGTCGAAGCTGCGCGAGGACAATCCGGCGCTGGCGGACGGGGTGCAGAAGGAGCTGTACGCGAAGGATTCGGTATACGCGTTCTCGCGTACGGGCGGCGGCCGGGAGTACGTCGTCGCGGTCAACAACGCCAGCGTGCCGAAGACCGTCGAGCTGCCGGTGGAGACCGCAGGGTCAGGCAAGTACCGTGCCCTGTACGGGGGTTCGGGCACGGTACGGGCCAAGCACGGGCACATCGAGGTCACGGTCCCGGCTCTGTCCTCGCTGGTGCTGCGCGCGCAGAACAAGCTGAGGAAGCCGACGCTCAGGCCCACCCTGTCCCTGACGGCGCCGGACGCCGGCGCCACCGGCACGGTCACGATCACGGCCGACCCGGGACGGACGGAAGGCGCCCGCGTCGTCCTGGCCGCCCAGACGGGCAACGGCACGTGGCACACGCTCGGCTCCGCCGACCACGCCCCGTACACGTTCACGCAGAAGATCCCGGGCACAGTGGCCGCCGGGACACCCCTGCGCTACAAGGCCGTGGTGGTCGACCGCGCCGGACGCACCGCGAGCGCCCTCGCCGACACGGTGGCGGGGCAGGCCCCGGTGCCCGAGAAGCCGAGCGCCGTGGACCGCGCACACGCGGTCGTGCACTACCAGCGGGCGGACGGCGACTACGGCGACGTCACCCTCAAGTCCGGAGACACAGTGGCACCGTTCGTCGGCCGTGACGCCTACGGCGCCTTCGCCTGGGTGCGGGTTCCGGACGGCTCGGACTCGGTGACGTACACGATCGAGGAGTCCGGCACGGCAGCGGGCGGGGAGCGCACCATCGACCTGGCGGAGACCGGTGAGGTCTGGGTCGAGCAGGGCAAGGAGGGGCAGACGACCACCAGGCCGGACGGGGTGTACCCGCCCCCGGACAAGGCGAAGGCGGTCATCCACGTCCACCGTGCCGACGGCGACTACGCCGGCTGGGGCCTACACACCTGGACCGGCTCGGCCAAGGAGACGGACTGGACGAAGCCCCTGCAACCGGTCGGCAGGGACACCTACGGGGCCACCTTCGAGGTGCCGCTGGCCGACGGCGCGACCTCCCTGAGCTACATCCTGCACAAGGGCGACGAGAAGGACATCCCCAGCGACCGGTCCCTGGACCTGGCGGCCTACGGCCACGAAGTCTGGCTGAACGCGGGGGAGAGCGACTACTTGCTGCCCTCGGTCGGTTCCGCTCCGGACCTGGACGTCACCAAGGCCCAGGCGCAGTGGATCGACACCGACACCGTCGCCCTGCCCCCGTCGCTGAACGTCAAGGCTGCCGCGTCGACCCAGTTGGTGTACTCCCGCGACGGCGGCATCACCGTCGACGACGGCGCGCTCAGCAGCGAGGGGCGCTGGCTGCGGCTGCGGCCCGCGCAGCTCACCGAGGCCCAGAAGGCCAGGTTCCCGCACCTGAAGTCGTACGCGGCGTTCACCGTCGACCCACGTGACCGGGACCGCGTGCGCGACGCCCTCCTCGGGCAGCTCGTGCTCACCCAACGCCTCGCGAACGGCGCGCTGGCCACCGCGACCGGGGTCCAGACCCAGGGCGTCCTCGACGACGTGTACGCGCCGAAGGCCGAACGGGCGGCCCTGGGACCGGTGTTCAAAGGCCGCACCGTGTCCTTGGCCGTGTGGGCGCCGACCGCCCACAACGTGTCCCTCGAACTCGGCGGCAGAACCGTCCCCATGCGCCGTGACGACACGAGCGGCACCTGGTCCGTGACCGGCCCGGCAGCGGCCTGGCGCGGCCAGGAGTACCGGTACTCGGTGACCGTGTGGGCGCCGAGCGTCCAGAAGCTCGTCACGAACAAGGTCACCGACCCGTACTCGGTCGCACTCACCGCCGACTCGGAGCGCAGCCTCGTCGTCGACCTGGACGACCGCTCCCTCGCCCCGCGCGGCTGGGACAGCTACGACAAGCCCGAGGCGGTGCCGCTGCCCGACGCCCAGATCCAGGAGCTGCACATCCGCGACTTCTCCGTCGCCGACGCGACGGCGGACACGGACCACCGGGGCACCTACCTCGCCTTCACCGACGACAAGAGCGACGGCTCCCAGCACCTGCGCGAGCTGGCCCGGGCCGGCACGTCCTACGTGCACCTGCTGCCCGCCTTCGACATCGCCACCATCCCCGAGAAGAAGTCCGACCGGACGACGCCCGACTGCGACCTCGCCTCCTACCCGGCCGACTCCGACCAGCAGCAGGAGTGCGTGACGAAGGCCGCCGCCAAGGACGCCTTCAACTGGGGCTACGACCCGTACCACTACACGGTCCCCGAGGGCTCCTACGCCACCGACCCGGACGGCACCGAGCGCACCGTCGAATTCCGGAAGATGGTCAAGGCACTCAACGAGGACGGCCTGCGCGTCGTCATGGACGTCGTCTACAACCACACCACCAGCAGCGGTCAGAGCAAGACCTCGGTCCTGGACAAGATCGTGCCGGGCTACTACCAGCGGCTGCTGGCCGACGGCTCGGTCGCGAACAGCACCTGCTGCGCCAACACGGCCACCGAGAACGCCATGATGGGCAAGCTCGTCGTCGACTCGATCGTCACCTGGGCCAAGGAGTACAAGGTCGACGGCTTCCGCTTCGACCTCATGGGCCACCACCCGAAGGCCAACATCCTCGCGGTCAGGAAGGCGCTGGACGAGCTGACCCCGAAGAAGGACGGCGTCGACGGCAAGAAGATCATCCTGTACGGCGAGGGCTGGAACTTCGGCGAGGTCGCCGACGACGCCCGCTTCGTCCAGGCCACCCAGAAGAACATGGCCGGCACCGGCATCGCCACCTTCTCCGACCGGGCCCGCGACGCCGTGCGCGGCGGCGGTCCCTTCGACGAGGACCCCCGCGTCCAGGGCTTCGCCTCCGGCCTCTACACCGACCCGAACCCCTCCAAGGCCAACGGCACCGAGGCCGAGCAGAAGGCCCGCCTGCTGCACTACCAGGACCTGATCAAAGTCGGGCTGACCGGCAACCTCGCCGACTACGCCTTCACCGACACCGACGGCAAGGAGGTCACGGGCTCCGAGGTCGACTACAACGGCGCCCCCGCCGGATACGCGGCGGCACCCGGCGACGCCCTCGCCTACGCCGACGCCCACGACAACGAGTCCCTCTTCGACGCGCTCGCCTTCAAGCTGCCGAAGGACACGTCCGCCGACGACCGGGCCCGCATGCAGGTCCTCGCCCTGGCGACCGCCGCCCTCTCGCAGGGCCCGGCGCTCTCCCAGGCGGGCACCGACCTACTGCGTTCCAAGTCGCTGGACCGCAACTCCTACGACAGCGGCGACTGGTTCAACGCCCTCCACTGGAACTGCGCCGACGGCAACGGCTTCGGCCGCGGCCTCCCGCCGGCCGCCGACAACCAGGACAAGTGGCCCTACGGCAAGCCCCTGCTGGGCGCGCTACAGGTCGGCTGCCCGCAGATCACCGCCGCCTCGGCGGCATACCGGGACCTGCTGAGGATCCGTACGGGTGAGCAGGACTTCTCCCTCGCCTCGGCCGCGCAGGTCCAGTCCCGGCTCTCCTTCCCGCTCTCCGGCAAGGACGAGACACCCGGCGTGATCACCATGCGCCTCGGTGACCTCGTGGTCGTCTTCAACGCCACGCCCGAGCGGCAGGAGCAGCGCGTCGAGGCCACGGCCGGGACCGGCTACCGCCTGCACCCGGTGCAGGCGGCGGGCGCGGACCCCGTGGTCAAAACGGCCTCGTACGAGAAGGCTTCGGGCACGTTCACCGTGCCGGCCCGCTCCGTCGCGGTGTTCTCCCACTGAGAGAGCCTGGTTGTCCCCCGCACGGCCGCGCGGGGGACAACCAGACGCAGGGAAAAGGGCGTTGCTCAGGACGCGGTCGGAGTCAGGATTTGCGGGTCACCGTGCCGGACGCGTTGGAAGGCGATGGCGATGACGTCGTCGTCCAGGGTGTGGGCCCACCGGGTGACGTCTTCCTGGAGGAAGGAGATCACGTCGGAGGGCGATACCGGCTGGGTACGGTCGCCGCAGTGGCGCTGAAGTCGTTCCGGCAGCGGGTAGAAGGTGCCGGTGGAGTCGCGTGCCTCGGTGACGCCGTCGGAGTAGGCGAGGAGGATGTCGCCGGGTTCCAGCAGGCACGTGGTCGTGCCCGGCGGCTCGGTGAGGAGGTCGGCCATGCCCAGGGGGAGACTGTGCTCGGTCTCCACGACCGATGTGGCGCGGGGCCGGATGACGACCAGGGGCTGATGACCACGGTCCAGAATCCGTACCGTGCGCGCGTCCGGGGAGAATTCGAGCAGGACAGCCGTGGTGAAGAGCTCGTCCGCGAGCCCTTCGGCGCGCGCGGCGGTGGGCTCGGCCGGCGTGTCGCTGACGGGCTCCGGCGGAGGGTTGTCACGGTCCAGTTGGAGGGCTACGTCAATGCGATCGGCCACCTGCGGAAGCGTCGGGTGGAGCAGTGCCGCCTCTTGGAAGGTCGAGATCACCGTGGCCACGGTTTGCGTCGCGTTGATGCCTTTGCCCTTGACGTCTCCGACGATCACGCGAGTGCCGAACGGAGTCGGGCGGACGCTGTAGAGGTCTCCGCCGATCAGCGCTTCGTCATCGGCGGCCCGGTAGAAGCCGGCCATCCGCAAGGAGCCGATCCTGTCGGGCAGAGGACGCAACAGAGCCAATTGCGCGGCTTCGGCCACCGCCACCACGCGACGGAAGCGGCTTTCGCCCCGTTGGAGCACCACGCACAGCACGACGGAAAGCACGGTGACGGAGCCCAGCACGATCAAGGCCACGATGGTCATCGGACCGATGTAGTCCTCGACCTGCTGGGTGACGGCGAGAAGGAGGCATCCGGTGGCTCCGGTCGCTGCCACCCCGAGCGGGGGGTAGGCGAAGATGGCCAGCACGACCGATGCCGACAGCAGCGACCCGAAAAAGTAACGTGGGGGCGTCGCGTGATCGAGTACTGTCGTCACCAGGATCAGCGAGGGCGGAAGCCAACGCAGCCATCGTGGTGGCCAGGGATGCTGCTCGGCCCGTTGCCTGTACTCCGCGGCAGCACGCCCCGCACCCACAACCGCCCCCTCCCTCCACTCGAACGTCCCGGTCCACGGCTACGACGAGCATGATGCACGAACCAGTCCGTCCAGGACGGCATCGACCCACCGCACCTCACCGAACAGCGGACAGTGCCAGTGGAGAACTCCTCACGCGCGCAGAAAGATTCGGGGATGCTGGACGACCGTGACCGAAAATTTGAGCGACACAACTCTGGGCCGTGAGGTACGGACGCTTCTTCGGGTCCTGGACGGACAGCGACGCCACGTTCTCGGCATCCTTGACGGGCTCGACGCGAAGGACCTTCGACGCCCCGTGCTGCCTTCCGGATGGCACTGCCTGGGGCTCGTCCAGCATCTGGCACTGGATGTGGAGCGGTTCTGGTTCCGCGCGGTCGTCGCCGGGGACGAGAAGGTCATCCACGGTCTGACGAGCGGCGACGAAGCGTGGAAGGTGGCCCCGGAAGTGCCGGCCGTCGACGTCCTCGACCGGTACCGGCGGGAGGCGGAACTCGCCGATGCCGTCATCACGGCCACCCCCGCCGACGCCGCCCCGGCCTGGTGGCCCCACGACCTGTTCGGCGAACCGCATCTGCACACCCTGCGCGACGTCCTGCTGCACGTCATCACCGAGACCGCGTGCCACGCCGGCCACCTCGACGCGGCACGAGAGCTGATCGACGGCCGCCGCTGGCTGGTCCTGACCTGAACATCGCCGGTCAGGCGTAGTGGCGGTACACGGCCTGTGCCACGCATGCGGGCTTCGCACTGCCCTCGACCTCCACGGTGAAGGTCAGCGCCATCTGCACCCCGTTGCCCTTGACCTCGTCGACCGAGTCGACCGCTCCGTGCAGGCGGATCTTCGCGCCGACCGGCACGGGGCTCGGGAAGCGCACCTTTTCCAGGCCGTAGTTGACGCTCATGGAGATGCCGGAGATCTCCAACAGGCCGCCGAACATCGGGATGATCAGGGACAGGGTGAGGTAGCCGTGGGCGATGGGACCGCCGAAGGGACCGTGCTGGGCCCTGTCCGGATCGGTGTGGATCCACTGGTGGTCGTCGGTGGCCTCGGCGAAGGTGTTCACCCGCTCCTGCGTGATCTCCAGCCAGTCGGTACGGCCGAGGTCGCGGCCGGCGAGAGAGATGAGCTCTTCGATGCCCAGGGCGGTGGTGGTCACGGGTGCTGCCTTTCCACGGGTTCGGGGTCGCGGGATCGGGGGACCGGATGGGCCTCCCGCACGGCCGCTTTGATGATCTTTCCGGAGGCGGTCCGGGGCAGTTCCTCGGCGAAGGCGATGGTCTTCGGGAGCTTGTACTTGGCGAGTCGGCCCCGCAGGTACGCGAGGATGTCGACCCGGTCGGCGCGACGGCCGGCCTCCAGGACGACGACGGCGTGGCCGACCTCGCCCCAGACCTCGTCCGGCACGCCGACGACCGCGCACTCGCAAACCGCCGGGTGACTCAGCAGGGCGTCCTCCACTTCGGCCGGGTACACGTTCTCCCCGCCGGAGACGAACATGTCCTTGACCCGGTCGACGATGTAGGCGTAGCCGTCCTCGTCGGTGCGGGCGATGTCGCCCGTGCGCAGCCATCCGTCGGCGGTGAAGGCCGCGGCGGTGTCCTCGGGGCGGCCCCAGTAGCCAGACATCACGTGCGGCCCCTGGACCAGGATCTCGCCGCGCTGCCCGGGCTCCGCGGGGCTGCCATCGGCGAGGACGAGCCGGGTGTCGGTGAAGAAGTGCGGGACGCCCGCCGAACCCGCCTTGGCCGAGGTCTGTTCCCGGTCCAGGAAGAGCACACCGGGGGAGGCCTCGGTCATGCCGTACCCCTGGCTGAACGCCAGGCCGCGTGCGAGGTACCGTTCGATGGTGCGTGCCGGGACCGGTGCGCCGCCGCAGCTCACGGAGCGCAGACTGGACAGGTCGGCTGTCTCCCAGCGCGGATGGGCGGCCATCGCGTCGTACATCGTGGGGACGCCGAACATGTACGTCACCCGCCGCCGCTCGACGACGTCCAGCACGGTCCCCGGGTCGAAGGACTCCAGCAGCACGACCCGCCCCCCTTTGAGCAGGGTCGGCAGGCAGGTCATGTTGAGCCCGGCGGTGTGGAACAGCGGGGCGACGACCAGGGTGACCTCGTCCCCGGTCAGGTCGGTGTCGACGAGGACGTTCACGCTGTTCCAGGTGATGTTGGCGTGCGAGAGCACCGCGCCCTTGGGGCGACCCGTCGTCCCGGAGGTGTACATGATGACGCAGGGGTCGTCCGGGGCGACGGGCTCGTCCAGCGGACCGGAACCACCCGCCGCGAGCAGATCCTCGTAGCCGCTCGCGTCCCCGTCCGGCGTGCCGAGGGTGACGCGGTGCCGGACTCCGCCGCCCGCGGCGGCAGCGGCGGCCGTCTCCGCCTGCTCGGCACCGTGCACCAGCACCGTACTGCCGGAGTCGCTGAGGGTGTAGGCCAACTCCGGTGCAGTGAGACGGGTGTTGAGCGGTACGAACACGGCACCGAGGACGCCGGAGGCGAACAGGGACTCCAGGAAGGCCGGATGGTTGGGACCCAGGTGCGCGACGCGGTCGCCGCGGGCGACGCCGAGGGCCCGCAGCCCGTGTGCCAGGCACAGGACGCGTTCGTGCAGCCGGAGGTAGGTGATCTCGGCGTCCCGGTGGACCAGAGCCGTGCGCCCGGGTGTCTTGCGTGCCCGGCGGGCGGGCCAGGAGCCGATGCCTTGATTCAACACGGCGTCCTCCCTCAGTCCTTGACCAGGCCCAGCAGACGGGCGGCGTTGTCCTTGAGGATCCTGGGCCGGACCTCCGGCTTGATGTCGAGCTTCTCGAAGTCGGCGAGCCAGCGGTCCGGGGTGATGACCGGGTAGTCGGAGCCGAAGAGCACCTTGTCCTTGAGCAGCGTGTTGGCGTACCGCACCAGCTGCGGCGGGAAGTACTTCGGGGACCAGCCCGACAGATCGATGTGTACGTAGGGCTTGTGCGTGGCGACGGCCAGGGCCTCGTCCTGCCAGGGGAAGGACGGGTGCGCCAGGATGATCCGCAGTTCGGGGAAGTCCACGGCCACGTCGTCGACGAGCATGGGGTCGGAGTACTTCAGCCGGATACCGCCGCCCCCGGGCACTCCGGCGCCGATCCCGGTCTGCCCGGTGTGGAACAGCGCGGGCACGCCGAGTTCCTCGATGGCCTCGTAGAGCGGGTACGCCATCCGGTCGTCCGGGGAGAAGGCCTGGATACTGGGGTGGAACTTGAAGCCGCGTACCCCGTACTCCTCGACCAGACGGCGCGCCTCCCGTACGCCCGCACGGCCCTTGTGCGGATCGACACTGGCGAACGGCATGAGCACGTCGGCGTGGGCGGCGCAGCTCTCGGCCACCTCCTCGTTGGCGATGCGCGGATGGCCGGTGGCGTGCTCGGCGTCCACGGTGAACACCACGGCGGCCATGTTCCGTTCCCGGTAGTACGCGGCCATCTCGTCGATGGTCGGCTGTCGGTGGCCGTGCGCCTTGAAGTACTCCTCGGAGGCCCCGAACAGCTCCGGGCTGAGCGCACCGTGACCGGTACGGGAGATCTCCGCGTGCGTGTGGACGTCGATGGCGGTCAGGCTGTCGACATCGAGGACCGGGTCGCTCATGTCAGGCCTCCGGTGCCTTGGGAGCCGGGATGCCGTACATCTCGGGCTCGGCGCCGACGCCGTCGTGCCAGTGCTCGCCGATCGCGTCGGCGCTCCAGCCGCCGTCGGCGAAGGCGACGGCGGCCTCCTTGGGGTGGGCCCACAGCGCCAGCCGGTCGCCGCCGATGCCGATGGCCTGGCCGGTGACGTCCTTGGCGCTGTCCGAGGCGAGGAAGGTGATCAGACCCGCCACGTCCTCGACGGTGCCGAGCCCCTCGTCCTTGCGCAGCCGGTCCGGCAGCGGCATGCCGGTGCGCTCGGCCTCCTCGATGGCCGGGGCGAAGGCCGGGATGGTCTTGGTCATTTCGGTGGCGGCGACGGGGACGACCGCGTTGACGGTGATGCCGGCACGGGCCAGCTCCAGTGCCCAGGTCCGGGCCATCGCCACGATGCCGGCCTTGGCGGCGGCGTAGTTGGTCTGGCCGAAGTTGCCGCGCTGGCCGGCGGGGGAGGAGATCAGGATCAGCCGTCCGCCCTCGCCCTGCTCGCGCATCCGCACCGCCGCGGCCCGGGCACAGGTGAAGGTCCCGCGCAGGTGGACCTTGACCACGGAGTCGAAGTCGTCGTCGGTCATCTTCCACAGCACCCGGTCGCGGAGGATGCCGGCGTTGGTGACGAGGACGTCCAGCCGGCCGAAGTCGCGCACCGCGGTGTCGGCGAGCTGTTCGGCGGCCTCGCTGTCTCCCACGGCGGCTACGACGCCGGTGGCCCGGCCGCCGGCCGCGGTGATGGCGCCCACCGCCTCGTCGACCGCGTCGGTGTCGACGTCGTTGACCACGACGGCGGCGCCCGCGGCGGCCAGGGCCCGGGCGTACGCGAGTCCCAGTCCGCGCCCGCTTCCGGTGACGACGGCGACCTTGCCCTGTAGCTCCATCACTGTGCCTCTTCCCTGATGACGGTGAGGTTCCTGAGGGGCGGTGAGGCCGACCGGGCCGTCACCCACGCTTGATCGACAGGAATCCTGTCGGTTGGGTCAGTGTTCTCTTTTAACAGGAATCCTGTCAATGGCTTAGGGTGGTGCACTGTGAGACACGGATCGACGGCAGGCAGTGGAGGCACGGGATGACGCGA
This sequence comes from Streptomyces sp. NPDC102490, assembly GCF_044765285.1. NCBI lineage: Bacteria > Bacillati > Actinomycetota > Actinomycetes > Kitasatosporales > Streptomycetaceae > Streptomyces > Streptomyces sp. NPDC102490. The sequence goes on along the minus strand of NZ_JBIWJU010000004.1, from coordinate 111,391 downwards.
GCGCCGGAGCGGTCCGCGGAGGGCGCCGGGTCCGGGGCCGAAGCGGGGCCGTCGCTGCTCTACCTGCTCAAGCGGACCGAACTCGTGGTCCGTGCCCGCCTGGAGGAGTTGCTCAAGCCCGCGGGCGTCACCGCTTTGCAGTACACGGCGCTGACCGTGCTGGAGCGGCACGACGGCATTTCCGCCGCGCAGTTGGCCCGCGACTCGTTCGTCACGGCGCAGTCGATGGCGGACATGGTGCGCGCGCTGGAGAGCCGGGGCCTGGTACGGCGGGAGCCGAACCCGGACAACCGGCGGGAGAAGGTGATCCTGCTCGCGGACGCCGGACGGCGGCTGCTCGCCGACCACGCCGAGCCGGCCCGGCTGCTGGAGCAGCGGATGGTGGCGGACCTCGCCCCCGCCGACGTCGAGCGTTTCCGTGACGCCTTGAAGAGCGCGCACCGCGCGCTGTCCTGACCCCCGCGGCGGGCGCCGGTCGGCTCGACCCCGGGCCCGGCCGCCGGGGTCACGGCTCCGAGTGCGCCATCTCGTCCAGCCGTCGTGCCGCCGCACCTTGCCGCCGCAGAGGAGTATGCGGGCGTCCTCCCGCCGAAGGTGACGGCTTCGTCAGACGGCGCCGCCCAGGGTGTCGCTCGGCCATCCGGGGGACTGGGCGATTTCCCGTTCGGCGGCTTCGATCAGGGCCAGTACGGCAGCCGACGCGGCCGCGGGATCGCGGGCCTCGACGGCCCGCACGACGGCGCGGTGACCCGGCAGCGATGCCTCCACCGCGCCGGGGGTCTGGGTGCTGATGAGGAAACTGTGTTCCAGCGCGATCTCGACAGCGCGGCCCAGCGAGCCCAGGAGACGGTTGCCGCTGGCGTCGAGCAGGGCCCGGTGGAAGGCGATGTCCGCCTCGACATACCCGCTGCGGCCGGGCGCCGCCGCCGCTGCCTCCATGGACGCCAGGGACGCGTACAGGACGCGGACGTCGTCGGGGCCCGCCCGGCCGGCGGCGAGCCGGGCAGCCTCCGGCTCGACGATCCGGCGCAGTTCACCCGTGTCGCGCAGCAGAGCCGTGGCGTCCCCGGCCTGTTTCCAGCGCAGTACGTCACGGTCCAGATGGTTCCAGTGCTCGGGTGGCAGCACGCGTGTGCCGGTGCGCGGGCGCACGCGCAGCATGCCCTTGGCCACCAGCGCCTTCACCGCTTCCCGCAACACCCCTCGGCTGACCCCGATCCGGGCCGCGAGCGCGTCCTCGACGGGCAGCGGATCGCCCGGCTCCCACGCGCCCTCCACGATGCGCCGTCCGAGTTCGTCGACCACACGCTGCTGCGTGGTCGGGAAATGCACCATCGACTCCGCCTCCCCCTAGACGCCCTTCATCGAATCATTTAATGATTGCCCGACAGGGTACGGCCTGCGGGCCTCCGCCCTGCTACGCCCCTCGCGCAGCGGACGACGCCAGAGCCACGGGAGTGCCCACATGACGGATGGTCAGCAGACGAGTCGCCGCAGCCAGGCATGGTTCGGCGCACGGGGCCGCAGTGGGATGGTGTACCGCTCCTGGATGCGCAACCAGGGCTTCGGGCACGAGGTGTTCGACGGCCGCCCGGTCATCGGCATCGCTACCAGTGCCTCCGAACTCGCCCCGTGCAACGCCCATCTGACCCGCGTCGCCGAAGCCGTCAAGCGCGGCGTGTGGCAGGCGGGCGGCCTGCCGCTGCAGTTTCCCACCATGGCCACCGGCGAGACGCTGATGCGTCCCACCGCCATGCTGTACCGCAACCTGATGGCCATGGAGGTCGAGGAGCTGATCCGGGCCAACCCGCTCGACGGTGTCGTGCTGCTGTCCGGCTGCGACAAGACCACACCCGCCATGCTCATGGGCGCGGCCAGCGTCGACCTGCCCGCCGTCATGGTCACCGGCGGTCCGATGCTCAACGGCAAGTACCGGGGCCAGGACGTGGGGTCCGGCACCCACGTGTGGAAGTTCGAGGAAGACCTGAAAACCGGCCGGATGACCGAGGAGGAGTGCTTCTTCGCGGAAGGCTGCATGGCCCGCTCCAACGGACACTGCATGACGATGGGGACCGCCTCGACGATGGCCTGCCTGGCCGAGGCGCTCGGCATGCAGCTGCCTGGCTCGGCGGCCTGGCCCGCGGTCGACTCCCGCCGGATGGAGACCGCGCAGGCGGCCGGGCAGCGCATCGTGGGGATGGTGGAGGAGGAGCTGCGCCCCTCGCGGATCCTGACCCGGGAAGCGTTCGAGAACGCCGTCCGGGTCAACGCGGCCATCGGCGGCTCCACGAACGCCATCATCCACCTCATCGCCCTCGCCGGGCGCGTCGGCGTCCCGTTGAGCCTGTCGGACTTCGACGAGCTGGCCCGCGCGGTGCCGACGCTGGTCAACCTGATGCCCAGCGGTACGTACCTCATGGAGGACTTCTGCTACGCGGGCGGCCTCCCGGCCGTCCTGGCCGAACTGCTCGGCGGCCGGCTGCTGCACGGCGGCCAGATCACCGTCACCGGGCGCACCCTCGCCGAGAACACCGAGCACGCCGAACGCGTGGACTCCGATGTCATCACCCGCCTCGACGCCCCCTTCCAGCCGGCCGGCACCGGGATCGCGGTCCTGCGCGGCAACCTGTGTCCCGACGGGGCCGTGATCAAGCAGTCCGCCGCCTCACCGCACCTGCTCACCCACCGCGGCCCCGCGCGCGTCTTCGACTCCCCGGAGGCCTACCACGAGGTGGCCGACGACCCGGACCTCGACATCGACGAGAACACCGTCATCGTCATCCGCAACGCCGGACCCAAGGGCTACCCCGGCATGCCCGAGGTCTCCAACGTGCCACTTCCCGCCAAGCTGCTGAAGGCCGGCGTCACCGACATGGTGCGCGTCTGCGACGGCCGGATGAGCGGCACCGGGTACGGGACCGTGGTCCTGCACGTGGCGCCCGAGGCCGCCGTCGGCGGGCCCCTCGCCCTGGTGCGCGACGGAGACCCCGTCGTCCTCGACGTCCCGAACCGCACCCTGCGCCTGGACGTGGACGACGTCGAGCTGACCCGGCGCCGACAGGGGTGGCGGGCACCCGCCGAGCGGTACGACAGCGGCTACACCTGGCTGTACACGCAGCACGTGGAGCAGGCCGACCGCGGAGCCGACTTCGGGTTCCTGCGCGGAAGCCGTGGACACGAGGTCCCCCGCGACTCCCACTGAGACCGTCCCAGGACTCCGCACCCCCCCGCCCCCCCCGCACCCAGGAGAGCATTGATGGTGGAATCGGCTCCAGCCCGTCCCCGTCCGGTCCTCACCAGCGGCTCCGTCCTGCCGGAGGACGCCGACCGCGCGACCCTCGTCGCCCGCGTCCACGCCCCGGAACACGACGGACCGTGTGTGGCCGCGGTGCGCGGCGAGCGTGTCGTCGACCTGACGGCCGTCGCACCCACCGTCTCCGACCTGATGGAACGCGACGACGCGGCGGCAGTCGTCCGCGAGGCCGACGGAGGACAGGTCTGGCGCCTGGACGAACTGCTCGGGGCACCCGCCGGCCGCCGTGACATCCCCCATCTGCTCGCCCCCGTCGACCTGCAAGTGATCAAGGCCGCCGGCGTCACGTTCGCCCAGAGCCTGCTGGAACGCGTCATCGAGGAACGCACGGGCGGCGACCCGGCGCAGGCCGACCGGGTGCGGACCCGCGTCGGGCAGGCGGTGGGCGGTGCGCTCGACGGCATCCGTCCCGGATCTCCCGAGGCGGACCAGGCCAAGGAACTGCTCGTCGCCGAAGGACTGTGGTCGCAGTACCTGGAGGTCGGCATCGGGCCGGACCCGGAAGTGTTCACCAAGGCACCGGTCCTGTCCGCGGTCGGCGTCGGCGCCGACATCGGCGTGCTCGGCGCCTCGGTGTGGAACAACCCCGAGCCCGAGGTCGTCCTCGTCGTGGACTCGCGCGGCCGGGTACGCGGTGCGACGCTCGGCAACGACGTCAACCTCCGTGACATCGAGGGACGCAGCGCCCTGCTGCTGGGCCGCGCGAAGGACAACAACGCGTCCTGCGCGATCGGCCCGTTCATCCGCCTGTTCGACGAGGACTTCGACCTCGACACCGTACGCGGGCTCGACGTCGACCTGCGGGTCGACGGCCCGGACGGCTACGTACTGCGGGGCGGCAGCACGATGCGGGGGATCAGCCGCGACGTACTGGACCTGGTGGCCGCCACGTACGGTCCGCACCACCAGTACCCGGACGGGTTCGTGCTGTTCACCGGAACGCTGTTCGCCCCCACCGAGGACCGAAAGGCACCCGGCATGGGCTTCACCCACGAGTACGGCGACATCGTGCGGATCTCCAGCCCGCGACTCGGCGCTCTGGTCAACACCGTCGTCGCCGGCGAACAGGCCGCGCCGTGGACGTTCGGTGTCCGAGCGCTGATGCGCAGCCTGGCTCGGCGCGGCGTCCTGTGAGACATCGAGGACCCACCAGGCCCCCGCGCAGCGGCACAAAGGCCGGTACGGCCCGGCCCGCTCGGCTCATGCCCGGGCAGCCGGCTCCTGATCGAGCACGGAACGCAGGCGTCGCGTGTGGTCCAGGTGGCGTTCGGGGCCGGTCAGCCTGACCCTGGCGGTCAGGCGTGGGTCCGCGCTGGAGGCGGCCAACCTGAGCTCCAGCTCGCCCGGTTCGACCACACGCCGCCCGTCGCGGCCGGTGAACGACGCGAGATCGGCCGGGACGGTGGCACGCAGGCGCCGGGCCTCGCCCGGCGCCAAGTCGACCCGGGCATAGCCGACCAGGCGCTGCACCGGCTGGACGACGGAGGCGACCGGGTCGTGGAGATAGAGCTGGACGACCTCGGTTCCGGACCGCGCGCCGGTGTTGCGGACGGTGAAGGAGAGGATGAACTCGCCGTCCGTCGGCGCCTCCCGGGTGTCCACGGTCAGATCCGTCCAGTCGAACCGCGTGTAGGACAGGCCGTGACCGAAGGCGAACGCCGGTGTCGGATCGATGGTGGACACCGCGCCGGCGTGGGCGAGCTTCGCTCCGAGATAGCCGGCCGGCTGGGAGCCCGGCCCACGCGGCACACTGACCGGGAGGCGTCCGGAGGGGTTGACGCGGCCGCTGAGCACACCGGCGATCGCGTGAGTGCCCTCCTCACCGGGAAAGAAGGACTGCACGATCGCCCCAGCCTCCGCCACGGCGCGGCCGAGGGAGTACGGGCGCCCCGCCAGCAGCACCGTGACCACCGGGGTCTCCACGTCCAACAGGGCGTCGAGCAGCGGTTGCTGCGCCCCGGGCAGCGCCAGCGTCTCGACGTCGCATCCCTCGCCGCTGGTACCCCGCCCGAAGAGCCCGGCGCGATCGCCGAGCACCACCAGCGCGATGTCGGCCTCGCGGGCCACCCGGGCGGCCTCGCGGAGGCCGCTGAGGTCTCCGTCGTCGACGCCGGTGCCGCGGGCGACCGTGATCTCGGCGTCGGGGAACTCGGCCGCGAGGGCGTCGCGCAGCGTGGGCAACTCGATGCCGTGCGGAGTCCCGGGGTGACGGACGCCGATGTGCTGAGGGAAGGAGTAGCAGCCCAGCACGGCGACGGCCTCGTCCGCGTTGGGGCCGAGCAGGGCGATGCGACGCGGCCTTTCGAGCGGAAGCGTGCCGTCGTTGCTCAGCAGCACGACAGCCTCCTCGGCGACCGTACGGGCCAGCGCGCGGTTCTCAGGACTGTCCAGGTCGATCCGGCCGCGCAGGGCGGCGGGCTCGTCGAGGTCCGCCCCTTCGAGCGCGGCCGGCAGCGGCGCCCAGTCCGGATCGAGCAGGCCGAGCCGCGCCTTCTGGGTGAGTACGCGGCGAACGGCGCGATCGACCAACGCCTCCGGGACGCGGCCGTCGGCGACGGCCTCGGCCAGCGGCGCGCCGTACGTCTTGACGTTGGGCAGCTCGACGTCGATGCCCGCCCGCAACGCCAGACCGGCGGCGTCGGCCCAGTCGGCTGCCACCCCGTGCAGGGTCTTCAGGAAGGCGATGGCGAAGTAGTCAGCGACGACGGTCCCGTCGAAGCCCCACGTGTCCCGCAGCAGCCCGGTGAGCAGGTCCTCGTCGGCCGCGGAGGGGATGCCGTCGGTGTCGGTGTAGGCGTTCATCACCGACCGGGCGCCGCCTTCACGGAGCGCCATCTCGAACGGGGGCAGCAGGACGTCGGCCCGCTCCCGCGGGCCCACGGAGGAGGGGGCGAGGTTGCGGCCGGCGCGGGAGGCGGAGTAGCCGACGAAGTGCTTGAGGGTGGCGACGATCCCGGCCGACTCGAGCCCCCGCACATACGCCGTTCCGATGGTGCCGACGAGGTACGGGTCCTCGCCGATGGTCTCCTCGACCCGGCCCCAGCGGGCGTCGCGCACGACGTCCAGGACGGGCGCGAGTCCCTGGTGAACGCCGACGGCACGCATGTCCCGACCGATGTGGGAGGCCATGCGCTCCACCGTGTCGGGGTCGAAGGTGGCACCCCAGGAGAGCGGGACGGGATAGGCCGTCGCACTCCAGGCGGCGAAGCCGGCCAGACACTCGTCGTGCGCGAGAGCGGGGATGCCGAACCGGTTGCCGGCGGCGATCCGCCTCTGGGTGCGGGCCAGGGAGAGCGCACCCAGGGCCGGGTCGACCGGGACCGTCCCGAAGGGCCGGGTCAGCTGGCCCAGTCCCGTGGGCAACAGCGCGTCGAGATCAACGGCCTCCTCCATGTCGTGCTGGTGGGGGGCCACTTCACCGCCCTCGTCGGAGGCGCCCACCCAGACCCCGTAGAGCTGGGCGGTCTTCTCCTGAAGGGTCATCGCGTCGATCAGGGCGTCGACTCTCGCGGCGACGGGAAGAGTGGTGTCGTTCCAGCGGGACACTTCGGCGGTGTTGTCTACGGCCACGTTGGCGTTCACTTTCCCTCCCACGGCCCGCGGACCCGCGACCGGGTGCGGCGGGCGAACAGGTGAGCCGGCGGACCGGGCGCCGGCCGGCGTCGGCGTCGGTCAACGGCTGAATCCGGCGGTCAGACCGCTCAACAGCTGGCGGCGGCCGAACGCGTACAGGATCAGGACGGGCAGTGTGGTGAGGACGACGGCGGCGAGAACGGCGGGGACGTTGACCCCGTACTGGCCCTGGAAGGTCCACAGTGCGAGCGGCAGGGTCCGGCGCTCCGGACTCTGCGTGAGCACCAGCGGCAGCAGAAATCCGTTCCAGATGGTCAGGGCGTTGAAGATGGTCACGGTGAGGATGGCCGGGCGGGTGAGCGGTGCCGCCAGCCGCCACAGTGTCGTCCACTCGGTGGCGCCGTCGACCCGCATCGAGTCGAACAGCTCGTTGGGCACGTCGCGGATGAAGTTGGCGAGCACCAGCACCGACAGCGGGATGGCGAAGGCGATCGACGGGAGGACCAGCGCCAGCAGCGTGTCGTACAGGTGCAGCTTGATGATGATCAGATAGACCGGGATCACCGTCGCTTGCAGCGGGATGGCCAGGCCCAGGAGGAACAGCCCGTTCATCGCACGGAGGACTCGCATGCGCCAGCCCCGGACGATGGCGTAGGCCGCCATGAAGGAGAACACGACCGCCGGCACCACCGCGCCCGCGGTGACCAGGACGCTGTTCACGAAGTAGCGGAGGAAGTCGGACTCGATGACGAGCCGGTAGTTGTCCAGTGTCGGGTCGCTCGAAGGCACCAGCGGGTTGCTCGCGTAGTAGCGGCTCTGGGCCTTGAGGCTGGTGATGAGGGTCCAGTACAGGGGTACGGCGACGACGCCGAGCCAGAGCCAGCCGGCCAGGCCGCCGGGCCAGTTGCGCCGGCGGGCCGTCCGGGGGGTGCGGTGTTGCCGCTTGCGGGGGTCGGTTGTGTGCGGTCGTCGTGTCTCGGGCAGTGTGGCGGTCACCTCAGGCCCCCTCCAGTTGGCTCGCGCCGGCGTCCCGGCCGCCGAGCCGTCGCAGCAGCAGGGCGAGAGCGAGCCCCACCAGGACGAGGATGACCGCGATGACGCTGGCCGGCCCCATCAGGCTGGCCTGGAATCCCCGCTTGTACATGTCCAGTGCCAGGACCCGGGTGGCGTCGCCGGGGCCGCCTTCGGTCAGGACGAAGATGAGGTCGAAGAAGGTCAGCGACCCGACCACCATCAGCGTCGACGAGGTGATGATGGTGTACCTCAGCTGGGGCAGCGTGATGCTGAAGAACTGCCGGATCCGTCCGGCCCCGTCCAACTGGGCCGCTTCGTACAGGGAGCTGGGAATCTGCTGGACGCCACCCTGGTAGATCAGGGAGTGGAACGGGACGAACTGCCAGGAGACGACGAAGACGACGACGCCGAAGGCGAGCCCGGGCCGCCCCAGCCAGTCCTGGCTGAGCAGCGGGAGCCGGAGACCGGCCCCGAGCCCGAAGTTGGGGTCCAGCAGGGCCTTGTAGGCGATGGCTATCGCCGCGGAACTGAGCATCAGGGGGACGAAGTACACCACCCCCAGCACCGCACGGTAGCGCTGTCTGCCCGCGAGGAACGTGCCGAGCAGAATACTCAGCGGCGTCTGAACGGCCCACGACACCGCCATCACCATGAAGGTCACCCAGAGGGCGTGCGGCAGACCGGGGTCGGTGAGCACCGCACGCCAACTGGTCAGCCCCGATCCGTGGATGGTGCCGATGCCGTCCCAGGTGGTGAAGCTCAGCGCGAAGACACCGACGAGCGGGATCACGGCGAAACCGACGAAGACCACCAGCGCCGGTGCCGCCAGCCAGGGCAGGATGCTGCGCGGACGGCCGCGCGGCGGACGGCCGGTGAGTGAACTCATTTGCCGATGACCGCGTTGAGGTTGCCGGCGAACCGCTCCGGCGAGATGGACAGCTGGAACAACTTGACGATGTTGTCCAGCAGGGTCTCGGCGGCCGTCGGACTGAGGGCCTGGTCCCAGGACTGCACGAACGTCTTGGCCTTGGTGGCGATACCGTAGTTGACCTGGAGGAAGTCGGCGCTCTTGGAGGCGGCCAGCAGCTTTTCCGTGCCCAGCCGGACGGGAACCGACCCGTTGTCGATCCACGCCTTCACCTCGGCGTCCTGGAGGACGCCGGTCGCGAAGAAGTCCTTGGCGATCTTCTTCTCCTCGGCGGTGGCCTTCGCGGAGATGGACAGGTACTGGGCGGGGTTGCCGACCGCGTCGCTCGGATCACCCTTGCCGCCGTCGACCGGCGGGAAGTTCATGTAACCCAGTCCGCCGCTAGAGACGAAGTCTCCGCCGTCGGTCTGCTGGATGCCGTACGACCACGCACCGTGCAGCATCATCGCGGCCTTGCCGGTGTACAGCAGCGCCTGGTCGGCGTTGGAGTCCGCGGTGATGGAGGAGAACCCCTTCACGAACCCGTCGGCCTCGACCAGTTCCTGCACCCTGCTCAGCGCGGCGATGGCGTCCGGGTTCGACCAGGCGTTCTTCTCTCCCTCGACGACGGCCTGGAACACCTCGGGGCCGCCGATGCGGTCGAACAGGAACTCCAGCCACATCATGTTCGTCCAGCGGGACTGACCCCCGAGGGAGAACGGTGCTATGCCCTTCGCGTTGAACTTGGGCACCAGCGCCATGATGTCGTCCCAGGACTCCGGCGGCTGTACGCCGACCTGGTCGAAGACCTTCTTGTTGTAGTAGAGGATGATCGGCTGCACGGTCTCGCACGGCATCGCGTAGATCTTGCCGTCGACGGTCGCCGCGCCGAACGAGGTCGGGATCAGCCCGTTCTTGACCTCGGGATGCTCGTCGAACCACGACGTGAGGTCCTCGACCTGGCCCGCCTCCGCGTAGGTGCGCAGTGTCCCGCCGCCCCAGCCCCAGATGATGGTGGGCGCCTGCCCGGCACCGATGGCGGTCTTGATCTTCGTCTTGTACGCGTCGTTCTGGAACGTCGTGTCGTCGATCCGGTCGTCGGGATGGGACTTGTTGAACGCGTCCACCGCGCCGGACCGGACACCTTCCTGCGGTTGGCCGTTCAGGTACCAGTACGTGGCCCCACCACCACTCTTGCCGGGGCCGGACGAGCCGCAGGCCGACAGTGCCGCGGAGACGGGCACAGCGGCGGCCAGGCCGAGGAGGGTACGTCGGGAGAGCGCCATGTCTTTCCTCCGCACTCGAGAGCCACCGGCTTCTCGGGAGTCATGGTGAAAGTTTTTCGAAACAGCCTTCTCCGAAGCTCTGTTCGTGCAAGCTAGGTTTCGAGCTGAGTGACTGTCAAGGGATGTGCAGGAGCGTTCTGGTGGTGCCGTCGCCGCTGCAATACCAGGCCGATCGGGCAATCCGAGAGACCTCGTCAGGTTCGAAAATATTTCGAAATCGGTCGAGGTCGCAGGACCTGCCGGTACCTCTCCGGACGGGCTCGTGGCAGGTTGCCGTACTGTTGACCGGTTCCACCCGTGTCGCCGGCCCGACCGGCGACTCACCACGCCGGTGGACGTCTGGGGAGGGAACCGATGCGACCGAACGCGAGACGCACCACTTTGGCGGACATCGCCCAAGCGGCCGGCGTCTCCGTCGCGACCGTGTCCAAAGTGGTGAACGGCCGCGGTGACGTGGCGCCGCAGACCCGCACCCGGGTGCAGGAGCTGCTGCACCACCACGACTACCTCGCCCCCGTCTTCCGCCACACCGAGGCCGTCGAAAGCCCGACCATCGAGGTGCAGTTCAAGGGCGGCCTGAAGTCCTACGTCGCCGAGACCTTGGAAGGGATCATCGACTCCGCTTCCGAACTGGGGGCTTCGGTGGTGATCAGCAAGGCGTCCCGTGCCCCGCACTGGGCCCGGGACCTGGTCTCCGCCGGACGTCGTGCCGTCATCGCGATCACCAGCGTGTACACCACGGCGCACCTGAACGAACTGGCCCGGTCCGGGCTGCCGTTGGTCGTACTGGACCCCCTGCACCTGCCGGACAGCCGGGTGCACAGCGTGGGGGCGACCAACTTCGCAGGCGGCCTGGCCGCGACGCGGCATCTGCTCTCCCTGGGCCACCGCCGCGTCGCCTATCTCGGCGGACCCGCCATGGCCGTGTGCAACCAGGCACGTATGCACGGTTACCGCGCCGCCATGGAGGCCGAAGGGGCCCGAGTACCCGAGGCCTACGTCCGGCCGGGAGAGTTCACCAACGAAACCGGACTACTCGGAGCCGCCGCGCTGCTGGACCTGCACGAGCCCCCGACGGCGATCTTCGCGGGCAACGACGAGATCGCCGTCGGGGTCATCGAGACCGCCCGGGGCCGAGGACTACGCGTCCCGGAAGACCTGAGCGTGGTCGGCTTCGACGACACGAGCCTCGCCGAGATGGCCTCACCGCCCCTCACCACCGTGCGCCAGCCGCTGCGGGAGATGGGCGGTGCCGCCCTGCGTACGGCCCTCCGACTGGCCAACGGTGAGAAGGTCGACTCCCACCACATCGAGCTCGCCACCGAACTCGTCGTACGTGCCTCGACGGCCCCGCCACCCGAGGAGTCCTCGCAGCGCGGGTGACCGAAGCGCTCGATGCGTGAAGGAAGCCGGTCACCTGTTCGCGAACACCCACCGGTTGCCCGCCAAGGCGTCGTTCTCCTCGGGGAATGGGCCGCGTCCGTGGCGGTGGGTGAATTCGAAGGGGGTGTGGACCGATGTGGACCAGCCGTTGCCCGCCAGCGCGCCGACGGAGTCCGGGCGCGGTTCCTTCGCGAACAGGCCGAGCAGGTCGATGCCGATCTGCCGGGTTGTCGCGGTGTAGAGAGGACTGTCGCGGTAGGTCATCAGGTCAGGCTCGAGCTTGACCTCGTAGGCCAGGGCGCTGCCTCGCGCGCTCAACCGGTCCACCTGTGCGATGAGGGCCGTCTCGGCGACGGCGGGGAGGTAGAACAGCAGCCCTTCGGCGAGCCAGACGCTCGGTGCGGCCGGGTCGAAGCCGGAGGCGGCAAGCGCGGTGACCCAGTCGGCGCGGAGATCCACCGGGACCGGGACGCGCGCCGCCTTCGGGGCGGCCGACAGGCCGTCGAGCACCTTGTGTTTGAAGGCCAGCACCTCCTCCTTGTCGATCTCGAAGACGACACTGCCGGTGGGCCAGTCGAGCCGGAAGGCACGCGTGTCCAACCCCGCGCCGAGCAGCACGACTTGACGGGCGTCGGTCCGGTGCGCCGACTGGAGGAGGAAGTCGTCGAGGACCCTCGTCCGCAGGCCGAAGTAGCGGGCGAAGCGTCCCCACAGCGGGTTCGCGTCCCCGCCCGCCACCTGGTGCAGGCGGACCGGCCAGCCGTGGGAGGCCGGCGCGGCGAGCACGAAGTGTTCCGCGAAGACATCCTGGGCGAGACTGTCGTCGCGGTACGTTTCGATGGCTCGCGCGGCGGCGACCAGGAGCGCGGTCCTCCCCACCCCGCTCGTGACGCCGGTGTCGTGCTCTGTCGTTCCGGCCACGCTTCCTCCGTTGACGGATGTGCTCATCGGCTCCGCTCCCGCGGGACCACGACGGGTTTGACGACACGGCCCGCTTCGCAGTCGCGTTCGGCCTCGTTGATGTCGGTGAGCGGGTACGTACGGATCAGCTCATCGAAAGGGAACCGGCCTGCCTGCCACAGGCCGATCAGCCGCGGGATCAGCAGGCCCGGCACGGCGTCCCCCTCGCAGAGGTGTGAGATGCGCCTGCCCCGGTCCAGCGCTCCCGGCTCGATCGGCAAGGTGGTGTGCAGCCGTGCGACCAAGCCGAGGTGGCCGGTCGGGCGCAGGGACCACAACGCGTCGTTGATCAGCGAGGGGACCGCCGTGGTGTCCAGGGCGTAGTGCGCGCCGCCGTCGGTCAGCCGGCGGATGCGGGCGGACAGATCGGATGCCGTGACGGGCAGGGGGATCGCGCCGTAGCGCTCCGCGAGGACGAGCCGTTCGGGGGACCGGTCGACCGCCACGGTCACCGCTCCGGACGCCGTGGCCGCCATGATCGCGGCCAGGCCCACCGCACCCGCGCCGAAGACGGCCACGGTCTCGTGCGGTCCCGCGCCGAAGGTGTTGAGGACCGCCCCCGCGCCGGTGAGGAATCCGCAGCCCAGTGGTCCGAGCAGGTCGAGGGGAAGGGCGGGGTCGACCCGTACGGCGTTGCGGGCCGGGACCAGCGCATACTCGGCGAACGAGGACTGGCCGAACCAGCGCGGGGCCAGTCTTTCCCCCGCCGCGTCGGTGAACCTGGCGGCGTTCTCCTTGCGCCCGCCGAACAGGTTGAGCTCGGCGAACGAGTCGCAGTAGGCGGGGGCGCCGCCCCGGCAGTTCGGGCAGTGGCCGCAGGAGTCGAAGCTCAGGACGACGTGGTCGCCGGTGGTCAGGCCGGTGTGCGGCCCGCCCGTCTCCACCACGGTCCCGGCACCCTCGTGCCCGAGCACCGCCGGCAGCGGTGAGCGGCCGCCCGGTCGTCGGACGGCGAGATCGGTCCGGCACATCCCGCAGCCCGCGATCCGCACCAGTACTTCGTCGTCGTCGGGCCCTGTGTCCAGCAGCACTTCCTCGACCGCGAACCGTCCCTCGGGGGACCGCAGGACCGCCGCGTCGAACTTCCTCGCCATGTCAGTGGTCAGCCCGCGGCGGGGGCGGCCGCGTGCTCCCGGGCGTGCCGGTCCATCTCCGCGCGGAAGGCGGCGACCAACCGCGGCTGGATCCTGCCGGTGTCGCGGTCACCGCCCTCGCAGACCGCTCCCCGCACACCCACGATGTCCGCGCCGATGCGGGTCAGCGCACCGAGGTCGCCGGCCTTCACGCTGCCCGCGAGAGCGGCGAGGAGCCCGGCAGCGTGGGCTCGTCGCACGAACTCCGCGCAGACCTCCACCGGTACATGGTCGAACAGCCGGGTCCCGTCCTTGATCGCCGTGTCGAGCATGGCCGCGTCGGCGCCCGAGCGCAGGGCGATGTCGGGGAGCGCGAGCGGGTTGACGCAGCCGATGCGGTGGGCGTCGGCGTAACCCGAGGCGACGACGAAGGCGTCCGGCCGGTGGTCCTTCACCGCCCGGACGACCCCTTGCATGACCTCGACCCCTTGTGCGGGCGTGGTGCACCCGTAGAGCCCGACCTTGATGTACGTGGCTCCCGAGACAACCGCGCCGAGGGCCGCCTGCGCCACGGTGCCCGGCTTGTACGGCACGTCTCCGACGGTGGCGGACACCGGCTTGTCGGCGGGGACCACTCCCCGGATTTCCCTGATGACCCACGGGAAGTTGGCGCCGAGCGAACCCTCGGCGGGTCTCTTCACATCGACGATGTCGAGATGCTGCGCCGCCTTCGCACACTCGAGGGCTTCCTCGACGCTGTCCGGGGAGATCAGAAGTAACAACGTGTGCTCCTTCCCGCACCCCCCTCAGTGCCTGGGGAGCAGGCAGGAGTGTGCGAACACGCTCGGGTCTTTGCGGTCCGCTCATCATCAGCGGTCGCCCGCGACCACCGGTAGGGCGCACGAGAACCGAGGGAGGCGCTCCCCCCGGGATCGATGCGCCGTGCGCGCCGGTGCAACCGGCACCGCGTCACGTTCATGCCGACGCGGTGCCATCTTCACTCTTTATGTTGACCAGCCGGTCTTCCCGGGACACCGGGCCCGCAGCCCCGGATAGTTGCTGCTCGGCCGGCACACGCGGCCCAATCCCGGACGCGAGAACAAGAAGGGGCACACACATGCGCACCGAGGCAGTCACACGCGTAAAACTGGTCTTCACCCTGTTCGACGCCGACGGCAACGGGGTTCTGGAAGCCGACGACTTCAAGCTCATGAGCGACCGGGTGGCCGCGGCGGTGCCCGACGCCGACGAGGCCCGCACCGAGGCCATGCGCGCCGGCTTCCGGCGCTACTGGGAGACGCTGGCCAAGGAACTCGACACCAACCGCGACGGCCGGATCACCTACGACGAGTTCCAGGACTGCGTCCTGTCACCGGAACGCTTCAGCGGCGCCGTGGACGCGTTCGCGGCGGGCTTCGCACGCTTCGGTGACGTGGACGGCAGTGGCACCGTCACCCGCCCGGTGTTCATCGGAATGATGCGAGGAGTCGGCTTCGACCTGCCCAACATCGAGGCCCTCTTCAACGCGTTCGAACCCGACGCCGCCGACCGGATCCGGGTGGACGTCTGGGAGGCCGAGATCAAGAACTACTACGCGCCGGACAAGGGTGGTGTCCCCGCGGACCTGCTGGCGGCCGCCCCGACAGCCTGACGTGCCCCGGCTCGAGGCCCGCTCCTTGTGAGTTCGGAAGGGGGCAACGGAACAACGGTTCGTTGTCTCCTTGTCCTGTGGCGATAGCATGCCGACATGGCAGCTCAAGCTCATCCCGCCCACCCGCAGCGGTCCGCGGTCGCGGAGGAACCCGCCGTCGGCTGGGCTCCGGCGCATCGTCTGGAACAGGACGCCGCGCTGCTGGGACGTCTGCTGACCGCCGCCGGCCACCAGCACGGCGACGGGCAGCACCCTGAGGTGAGCGTCGACGATGTGGCGGCCGGGCTGAGCCTGTTCGAGGACATGCGCGTGGCGCTGGACCGGCTGGAGACCCAGGTCGTCATCGAGGCCCGGCGCCGCGGCATGGACTGGCGGCAGATCGCCGGGCATCAGGGCCTGAACTCTTCCCAGCGCTACCAGCGGCTGGTGACCCGCCTCGAAGAAATCCGTCAGGGCGTTCGGTAGAGGGGCGCAGCAGATGACGGACCAGCCGCAGCCCTTGTTCACCGCGGTCGACGCGCTGCTCGCCGCCGTCGACGGCGGCAGTGTGCTGCCTGCCTTGGACGAACGGGTCAGGCTGCGCGAGGCGGCCGGACTGACCCAGGCCGCCGTAGCCCAGACCCTCGGCGTGCGCGTTGCCAGCATCCAGGCATGGGAGGCGGGCCGAGCCGAACCGAAGGCCGAACGCCTCGAGGCCTACCGCAGACTCCTGGACGGCCTGTCCCGGCGCTTCCCGGTGTCCGCCGCGCCGTCCGGCAGCAGCGAGGCCGGTCTGCCGCGACCGGACCAGGGCACCCCCCCGCCACCAGCCGTCCGCGCGACACCGCATGCCGCGCCCGCGCCCCCGTCCCGCCCGGCGGCGGCCGGCAGCAGACAGCCGGCCAGGCGTGCGGGCGGGAAACAGAGCACCGCCGCCCCCCACGCCGCGTCGGCCGGCACGTCGGCGGACGCCGATGCGCGGTTCGCGCACGGGCCGCTGGCGGTCGTCGACACCGACGCCGACGGCCAGGTCCTCGCGTACTGCATGGGTGGCCTCGTCCTGGACGTACCCGCCAAAAGCCTCGCGGCCCTGGTGGACTGGACGCTGCACGAGGCACGGCTCGGGCAGGCGAGACTGTCCGGGCCGGGCAAGGACGCCGACCCGCTGCTCGTGCTCACCGAGACCGCGCTGGAACGCTACGGCCTGCCGACGACGCTCACGGAGAAGGAGCGGCTCGCCGGGCGGATCCCGGAGGACCACAAGGTCATCAAGCAGCTGGCCCGCGCGGACTGGAAGCTGACCCGGCGCGGCTTCGGACCGTGGGCGCGGATCTACCGCCCCGCCACCGGCGCACAGCGCTCCTGCGTGCAGCTGTGCATCCTGTCGTGGCACGCCCTGGACGCCCGGCACTGGGGTGCCGCCGCGCAGCTGCCGCCGGCGGAACTGGCCCGCGTGCTGGGCGTGTACGCCTCAAGGGTGATGACGCCGCGCGGGTCGACCGCTGTCACCGGTCTGGAGCTGATGACCGCGCTGCATCCACCGACCCGCGCCTCGGCGCCGGACGCGGCGGGCAGACGGCGCTCCGAACACAACCCCGGCAGTCTGGGCCAGGACCCCGTCGACTGCGCGCCCTGCGAGGCCCCCGACGGCCACCCGCTCCTGGCGGACCTGCCGCGCTTCCACGTCCGCGGACCCGACGAGAAGCTGTTCGAAGAGGCATACGACTGGGCCAGGCCGATGACCGACGCCGAGTGCATGCTGCGCCACCTGGTCGGCATCGACGTCAACATGGCCTTCGCCGCCGGCGCCAACGGCCTGACCGTCGGCCTCGGCGCCCCCACCCACGTCAAGGCACCCGAGTTCGACGCGAAGCTGCCCGGCTCCTGGCTGGTCGACCTCTCCCACGTCGACCTGTCCAGGGTGAGGACCGGCAAGGAGTGGGTGGAGCTGGACGCCGCCCTGCTGCCTTCCCCGTTCACCCCCAAGGGCGACCGGCCCCAGGGCCCGGCCTGGTACGCCACACCCACCGTCGCCTACGCGGTGGAGCTCGGCTACGAGGTACGCCCGCTGGAGGCATACGTCCGCCACGACAGCGGCCGCTACCTGGACGGCTGGTACCAGCGGCTGCGCGACGCCTACCTCGCCACCATGGCCGACCTCGGCGTGAGCGCCGACATGCCGCCGGCCGACTTCCTCACGGCGATGGACGGCTACCGGGACCGCGACCCGCAACTCGCCATCGTGGCCTCCGCCATCAAGGCGACCGTCAAGGGCGGCCTGGGCAAACTCCGCGAACGCCCCCGCGGCGAGGGCTGGAAGCCCGGCCAGCCCTGGCACGCCCTGGCCAGGCCCACCTGGCGGCCGGACATCCGCGCGGCGGTCATCTCCCGCACCCGGATCAACCTCCACCGGAAGATCGTCAAGCACGCGGCGTTCACCGGCCAGTACCCCGTCGCCGTCCTCTCGGACTGCGTCGTCTACGCGGCAGCCGGCCCCTCGCCGCTGGACTTCCTGCCCTACCGGAGTGGCAAGGCGCTGCCCGGCGGATTCAAACTCGGCGTCAACCCCGGCCTGGTCAAACACGAGGGCACCCAGAGCGTGCTGTGGGGCGAAGAGGTCCGCGACCGGTTCGACGCCCCCGACCTCAACCTCGCCCGGTACATCAAGGACGGCTCGGTCACCGATGCCGACCACGGCGAGTAGGGGAGCAGGCAGGCGATGAGCATGTTCGCGGACGGCCTGGACGCCGCCGTGCGGAAGGCGTTCACCCGCCCCGCACCGAAGACCGCGCCCGCGCGGATGCGCTACCTGGTCCGGCAGCTGAAGGGCACCCGCGCGGTCGCCCAGCTGCTGCGCGTCTCCCAGCGCACCGTCGAGCGCTACGTGAAGGACGAGATCAAAAAGCCCCGACCGGACCTCGCAGCCCGCCTGGAGCGCGAGGTGAACAGGCGCTGGCAGCCGCAGATCCGCGCCAAGGCGAGGCAGAGGGCGGCGACCACCGACGGCATCGTCATCGACACCCGAGCCCGCCTGGGTTACACCGCCCCCATCGGGTCGACGGACCAGGACCGCATCCGGCACCTGACCGTCGCCCTGCCACCGGCCTACGCCGCCCGCCTCTTCGACGCCCAGGAGGCCGGCGCCACCGACACCCGCCTCCAGGAGATCGCGGCCGAGGCCCTCAAGGAGGTCTACTTCCAGGACGGCGGCCGACGCGCCGGCTCCCTGGAAGAAGTCCGGTTCACGGACATCGAGCACCTCGAGTTCGACCTGTAGCAGCCGTGCCCGGCGAGCCGCGACCGGTGTGCGGGAGCGCGAATGCGATGTCGGCCAAACCGATGAGTCTCGTGCGGGCCCGCAGTCCCTACCCCCGGATCCACCGACCGGGGTGGGCCTGTGCCGGGAACGTTCCAGCACAGGACGAAGGACATGGAGGCAGTGATGGGCGTCGACGACTCCGAGCAGGGGACGCGGATGAGCGGTCCCAGGGTGTTGGTGGCGGGGGCGAGCATCGCGGGACCCGCCGCGGCCCACTGGCTGCGCCGGTGGGGGGCCGAGGTGACCGTGGCGGAGCGGGCTCCCGAGCTGCGTCCCGGCGGGCAGGCGGTGGACGCGCGCGGGGTCGCCAAGGAGGTCATCGGGCGCATGGGGTTGGACGCGGCGGTCCGCGCGGCGTGCACCGACACCGCCGGCGCCCACACCGTGGACGCGGACGGGCAGGTGCTGGAGACCTTCCATGCGGACGACGACGGTGGCGACGGCTTCATCGCGGACATCGAGATCCTGCGAGGGGACCTGTCCCAGGTGCTCTACGACGACACCCGCGACGGCGTCGAGTACATCTTCGGCGACCGAATCGCCGAACTCGCCCAGGACACGGACGGGGTCGACGTGGTCTTCGCGGGCGGCGACCGGCGGCGCTTCGACCTGGTGATCGGGGCCGACGGGCTGCACTCGGAACTGCGGGCGATGGTCTTCGGGCCGCATGAGCGGTTCCTCCGCCACCTCGGGCACGTGCTGGCCTTCTACAGTGTGCCCAACGAGTTCGGGCTGGACCGCTGGCTGCTCGAGTACCAGGACCAGGAGTCCGGGCGCTCAGCCCTCCTGCGGCCCATCCAGGACGCCACTCGGGCGATGGCGATGTTCTACACCGCCTCTGCCTCTGCTGATTTCGACGTCGACTACCGGGACGTCGCGGCCCAGAAGCGCCTGCTGCGTGAGCGGATGGCGGGCCTGGGCTGGCTGGTCCCGGACATCCTCGCGCACCTGGACGACACCCCGGACTTCTACCTCGACCAGGTCGCCCAGGTGGTGATGGACCGCTGGTCTAGCGGACGGGTGGGACTGCTCGGGGACGCGGCGTTCAGCTCGTCACCGATGTCCGGGCAGGGCACCGGGCTGGCGCTGGTCGGCGCCTACGTGCTGGCCGGAGAGCTGGCCGCCGCCGAGTGGGACCCCGACACCGGGTTCGCCCGCTACGAGGCGCGGATGCGCTCGTTCGTCGAGGCCAACCAGGAGATCGGCCGATTGAACGCCCGCAGCCGCGAGGTCCCCGGACCGGACGCCGAGCCGCGCCCCGATTTCACGAGCGAATGGTTCACCGAGCTGGTCGGGCGCGCGATCAACGGCATCGAGCTGCCCGACTACACGGGAGTGCCGGACTCCGTGGCCCAGGCCGGACCGCCGATCACCTCGTCAGCCAAGCCGTAGGTCGGGAAGCGCGGCGTCCGAGGCGATCCGGTCGACGGCCAGGAGCAGCCCCGCCCCTCCGTGGCAGACCGACGCCTCGGTGATGTCATGTGTTACAGGACGAGCCCGAGCGACCACAGATCGGACGCCGGATCGTCGTCGTGACCGCGAACGCGCTCAGGAGCGATGTACTCGGGCGACCCGATGAGTTCGCCCGTGGCCGTCGGCGTGGTGGTGGCCCGCCTCGCGTATGACGCGCTCACGTACGGCGTCCGAGGCGTCCATGTCCGGGCGTACGGACTTGAGTGCGACTTCACGGTGCAGCACGGTGTCCCGAGCTCGCCGCACCACGCCCATTCCCCCACTGCCGAGCCGCTCGATCAGCTTGAAACGGCCGTGAACGATGTCCCCCGGTGCGTTCATGTGAGTCCGACTGCCCGACGGCGTCGTCGGCAGCAGCGCCGCTTGGCCTTCATTGTCTGGGGCGTGGCCCTCGCACGGTTCGCGTCGGCGGATCGACGTTTTACGGCTGGTCCTCGGGTACTCGCCTCATCGTGCCGAGGGCTCTGGCCGGACGTCAGCTCAGCCTCTTGGCAGCAACGAACGCTACAGAGAGGGAAGTTCTCAGATGAGCACGGTCAAGGAAGCGGTGGACGTCGAGGTTCCCGTGCACACCGCCTACAACCAGTGGACCCAGTTCGAGGAGTTCCCGCATTTCATGGAGGGGGTCGAGGAGGTCAGGCAGCTCGACGAGCGGCACAACCACTGGGTCACCCAAGTCAGCGGTGTGAAGCGTGAGTTCGACACCGAGATCGTCGATCAGCTCCCCGACGAGCGCATCACGTGGCGTACCACGACGGGTGACACCGACCAGAAGGGCACTGTCCGCTTCCAGCGCCTGGACGACACGCACACCCGGGTTGAACTCGTCATGGACGTCGAGCCCACCGGCGTCGCGGAGAAGACCGGCGACATGCTGGGAGTCATCGACCGGCGGGTGAAGGGCGACATGCAGCGCTTCAAGGAGTACATCGAAAAGCGCGGCGACGAGTCGGGAGCTTGGCGCGGGCGCATCAGGCCGGGTGAGTGACCACGCCACCGCCCTGCGCTCACCGGCCGAGCGCCCTCGCAACGCGGGTGGGCCCGCCGCCTCAGGTAGGCGGCGGGCCCACCCGCGTGTCCGGGCAGCAGCCACCACAGCTCGCCGTACCAACGAGCGTCATTCCTGGGATCGGTCCGGCGTGCGCAAGGCGAGCATGGCGACGTCGTCGTCGTTGTCGTCCGGTCGCACCCCGTGCAGCAGGGAGTCGCAGAAACGGGGGAGTGGACGGCGGGCGAGGGATGCCGCGTGCCGGCGCAGCCGGTCCAGTCCCCGGTCGATGGAATGGTGCGGGGACTCAACCAGCCCATCGGTGTACAGCAGCAGCGTCGCGCGGGGCGGAAGGACGGTGACGGTGTCGGGACGCGGCCTGTCGGCCCCGGTGCCGAGGAGGAGGCCGTGGGCGTCGTCCAGATAGCGGGCCTGCCCGTCGTGGGTGATGAGCAGGGGCGGCGGATGACCGGCGTTCGTCCACCGCAGATGCCAGAGATCGTCGTCACCGCGACAGATCCTGCCGAGGATCATGGTCACCATGGGGACCTCGGCGATGTGCATCACGGCCTCGTCGAGCTGCTTGACCACGGCACTCGGGTCGGCCGTCGGCTGGGACCAGGCGAAGGCACGCAGCATGTTGCGTACCTGCGCCATGCCGGCCGCGGCGTCGAGATCGTGTCCGACGACATCACCGATGACCAGGGCGTGCGCGTCGGGGGACAGGGCGAAGGCGTCGTACCAGTCTCCGCCCACGGAGGAGGCGTGCGGTGCGGGCACGTACCTCGTGGTCATCTCGAGGCCGGGCACGCTGGGGAGCTGGGGCAGCAGATGGCGCTGCATGGTTTCGGCGACCTTGCGCTGGCGCTGGTACAAGCGGGCGTTGTCCAGGGCGAGACCCGTGCGGCGCGTCAGGTCCTCCAGCAGCGGCAGGTCCGCGGCGGTGAAGGCGTCAGGGCGCTGCGAGCGACCCAGGGTCAGGGCGCCGAGTACGTCCCGCAGGCCGCGGATGGGCGCGATGATCGCGGAATGCATGCCCGTGGTGGTGAAGAGACGGTGCTGTTCGACGGCGATGCCCGAGTCGGGCTCGCCCTGGTAGGTGGAGGGGCCGGCGAGTGAGGAGGCGACGCCGCGCAGCGCCCTGGACAGAGGCATCGGGGACGCGTCCGGGACCGGTGGCATGGGCCCCTGAAGATCCTCCCGCTCGACCAGGACGCCGTCCTTGTGCTCCATCACCAGCGCGCGCGTCACCTCGTCGCGTTCGGTGAGCAGGTCGAACACCGCCCAGTCCGCCAGCCGGGGCACCGTCAGGGCCACCAGCCGGTGCAGCGCCTCGTCCACGTCCAGCGTAGAGGTGAGCCTCGTGGTCGTCTCCGCCAGCAGGGCCAGGCGCTCCAGTTCCGTCAGGGGGGCAGGGGCTCCTTCATCACCCTTGGCGAGTGTCACTCCGGTCGGTTCGTACAGGAGTACGAGCCCGCCCGGCGCCTGCGCGCCGAGTGCGTAGGGGGTGACCACCCAGGACAGCAGGACGAGGGAGCCGTCCCCGAGGACGAACCGCCCGGTGTCGCCGTGGCTGGTGCTGCCTTCGAGCAGCGCTCTGCGCAGCGGGCAGCTGGTGCGGGGCATGGTGTGCCCGTGGTCGTCCCGGTGCAGCAGGTCGTGGAAGTCCTCTCCGACGAGCTCCAAGAGGCTTCTGCCCAGCATCCTGAGGGCCGCGTCATTGGCTGCGACGATGGCGCCGTCGTCGTCCAGCACGATGGCGGACGTGCTCACGTCGTCCAGCGTGAGGTGGAGCAGGGCACCGGGCCGCGGCCGGTTCCGGGGCTCGGGGGAGTCGTGTGGCGTCCGGCCGTCGCGCCGCGGAGGACCGTCCATGACGGCATGCTGTCAGGGCACGCGGTGCCGGTGCAACACGGGTGGCGCCTCGTGGGCGAACTGCGACCCTGCCCCCTATCGCGCACCGCTCGTGTGAGCGAAACGCGACAGCGTGGTCCCGGACGGTCGTCCGCGGTCGGTTTCGTCCTGTACGAGCAGGGAGAGGAGCGAGGCCACGGTCAGGCCCGCTTCCGCGGGGTGGCGCAGGACCCGGTCCGGCTGGATGCGGTAGGTGTTGGTGCGCCCGTCCCGGGTGTGGGAGAGGTAGCCGTCCTGTTCGAGGTCGGAGATGATCCGTTGGACGGCGCGCTCGGTGAGCCGGCAGCGGGCGGCGATGTCGCGGATCCGGATGTTCGGGTTGTCGGCGATGGCGGCCAGCACGCGGGCGTGGTTGGTGACGAACGTCCATCCGACGTGAGCTTGAGGTGCCTCTGCCATGCGCTGATTCTACTGATCATCCCGGCGGGAACGCAGCCGGTCCGCCGTGGCGGACCGGCTCCGATACTCAGGCGGCCCGGATGCGGCCCCGTCCACCGCGGCGCTGTCGCGGACGCCGGGGGAGGAGCGCTTCGTCATGGTCGAGGTCCTCGCCGACCTCGGGACCGTAGGCGGGGGCCGTGAAGAGGTTCTGCCATTGAGGCTTGGGGAGAGCCGTCCGCTCAACGGCCTGCTCTCCACGGCGAATCTGCGGGTGTGACATCCCTTTGTTCCGTTCCTTACTTCGCTACTTCTTTCCGCTTCTGCTGCGGACTGCGGCGCCTGTCAACGGGCCGCACGCCGTGCGGCCCGGCGGCGAAGCCACAGGGGCAGGGCGTACCAGGACAGCGCGAACCACGTCATCACGCCGCCGACGAGCAGTTTCGCCCAGAGTCCCGGCACCACGACGTGCAGGATCAGAAGCAGTGTGCAGCCGATGGTCAGGGCCATCAGGAGCAAGCCGCACATCATCAGCCGGTGCGCCGCCTCGACCATCTCGTCCTTCATCCGCTGCCCCGAGAGGAAGCGATGAATGGAGACCGGGGCGATCAGGCACGCGGTGGCCGTGGCGCCGGAGACGACGGTGGTGACGTAGACGGCGTGGTCGAAGGTGTCCAGGTCACGGAAGAGCGGCGTGAACGCGACACTGAGCAGGAAGCCGAACAGGATCTGGACTCCGGTCTGAGCGACGCGCGTTTCCTGCATGATCTCGTTCCAGCGACGGTTGACCCGCTCGCTTGGCGTCTCCGGTGCTTCGTCCGTGGCGACGTCGCCGTGCCCTCCGCACGTACAGCACCCGCCGGCCCTTGCCTGCGGCCGCCCGATCGACTCCGTCGTCATGTCTGTGTTTTTCCCTCCGCTTGTGGTCCGTTCATATGCCCGTTGAAGCGGGTCGCATGCCGCACACGGTGATGATGCGATGGGTTTCGTCCTGTACGAGCAAGGAGACGGGGGAAGGCCACGGTCGCGCCTCGCGCCTCCTGCGTCGGAGACCGTCCGCTGGACGCCGCATTCGATGAGGCGGCAGTGGCCGGCGAGTGTTGCGGTGTCTTTCGTCGTACCTGCTTCCGCAATTCTGGCCAGGAGGTCGGAATGGACCTCTCGACACGGGGCATTCGGGATTCTGTTTGACGCGGTCCTGCCCGAGTTGCGGGGACCGGGGAGATGGAGACAGTCACCGCCTCGCGGTGCGGCGGTCGGCCGCCGCGCGGGCGGGATTCACCTAGGGGAGAGGCAAGACGATGATCCTTCCGGCGGAGAAGGAACTGCGTGCGGTGCTGGCTCGGTTCGCCCACGCGCGCAAGGAATACGACGTGTGTCCCACCGGCCGCACCCGCAGGGCACTCGACGATGCCACCTACACGCTGTGTGTGATCACCGGAGCTCGCACCGCCGAGGACGCCCTGACCACGGCGGACGCCCTGCTCGACCAATACACCGACCGTACGGCCGTTTCCCAGGACGAAGAGGAGCTGGCTGCCTAGCCAGGGTTCTCGCCGGAGTGCTGCCCCGGATCTTCCACCAGGCCGTCCAGCGCTCCGGCGAGAACCAGATGGGCCGGATCACCGGTCTCACGCGGCGCCCAGCATGGCGACCAAGCTGGAGGAACTGCGCGACCCGGCCCGGCCGAGCCCATCTCTGGCGCTTCGGCCACAACCACCGCCAGCCGCTGCTGGACGCGATCGGCATCGCTCGCCGGGACGCCCGTCTCGCCCACGGCCGCCGGGCCGACAGGGAAGAGGAACGGTGCCGTGAGGAACGGGAAGCCGCTCAGCGGGACGCGTGGCGGCCGCATCCGCATCTGCCCCGGCCAAGCCCCGGCGACGACCGACTACTTGGGGGGAGCGGGGCGGCTGCGGCGGCCCCACCGCCGTCCGTTCCCCGGTCAGGCCCGTCGGCCGCCGTCAGCAGACAGGACCGCGCCAGTGATATAGGAGGCCCCTGGCGAGCACAGCCATACTGCCGCTGCCGCGACCTCCTCGGGGTCCGCCAGCCTGCGCAGCGGAGTCACGGTCGCCTGCTGTTCGGCCATCTGCGCGTCGGCCGAAGCGACGACACCGTCGAACATGGTGGTCTTCGTCAGTGCCGGGCACAGCGCGTTCACGCGGATGTTGTCCGGCCCGTAGTCGACGGCGGCCACCTTGGACAGGCCGACGACCCCGTGCTTGCTGGCCACGTACGCCGGGGCGCCGGGGATCGCGTACAGGCCGCCGTTGGAGGCGACGTTGACGATTGCCCCGCCGCCGAGCTGCTTCATCACGGGCAGTTCGTACTTCAGGCACAGCCACGTGCCGGTCAGGTTCACTCGCAGCACGTGCTCCCACTCGTGGACCGGCATCTCCGTCAGGACCTGACCGGTCGAGGGTATCCCCGCGTTGTTCACCGCGAAGTCGAGCCGACCGAACGGTGCCACGACCTGAGTCACGGCTCGCTGCACGGAGTTCTCATCGGCGATGTCAACGGCCACGGCCTCGGCTCGGCCGCCCTCCTCCGCGATCAGCCCCACGGTCTCCCGGGCGCTGCCCTCGTCCAGGTCGAGCACGGCGACCGCGGCCCCGCGCCGGGCGAACTCGAGCGCAGCGGCGCGCCCGATTCCGCTGCCGGCGCCGGTCACCAGACCGGCCTTGCCGGCGTAACTGCTCATGCCAGCGGCTCGTGGTTGACCCAGACCGCCTTGTACGGGTGACGGCTCTGCCAGCGCTTGATCAGGTCGACGGCCCCAGGCATGGTGAAGGTCGCGTTGAGGGCGTCGAGGTCGGCCAGGCGCAGCTGCAGGACGGCGCTGGCGACGGCCACTGGGGCGTGATCGTCGCCCGGAACACGGAGGTGGTGCCGGGTGGCGACCGACTCGACCAGACCGGAACCCATCACGAGCTCCTCGAACTCCTTGAGGTACTCGTCCAGCTCACTCGTGGGAATCGGATCATCGAAAGCTACGATCATCGTGTGGTGGATCATGCCTCCAGGGAACAGGCATTTTCCGTGCCCGTCCAAGATTCATCTGTTCTCGTTTCATGCCTGACAGGAATGGAACCGGTGGCCGGCCTGGCCGAGCGGCACTGAGTCGTTTCCAAACCAGCCCCGCGGTTCCTCGGCCGACACCTGCCCGAGCGGCACAGAGCCATCGGCTGCCGGCACCGCCGTCGTCGCCAGGACCTCGCCTGCCTACTGAGAAGCGCATCGCACCCCTGCTCACGGAGGCTTGACCGTTAGCCCTGCAACAGTTAGCGTGTTAACTATGAACGGTGTGAGACGAGAGGACACGTTGGAGCTGATGCGGTGGGTTGTGTGGGCGCAGCGACGCTCCGCTGACGACTGGATACGGGAACGCGGCCTCACGCACGAGCAGAGCGCCGTGCTGGCGTACCTGTCGCAGAATCCGGAGGCCATTCAGCGTGACGTCGCGCGGGCCATGCGTACCAGTGCGCCGAGCGTCTCGCGGCTCCTGGCCGGACTCGAGCGGCGCGGACTCGTGGAGCGCCGGACGCAGGAGGACGACACGCGAAGCCGTCGGGTGCATGTCACTGCAGCGGGCTCCGAACTGATCCAGGGTTTCGAAGAGGCCATGGACCGAGTCGAGGAGTCGATCCTCGCGCCGCTGGGTGCCACAGGGCGGGCACGACTCCATGAACTCCTGGAACAGCTCGCCTCCCGGATCGAACCACCCAGCTCTCCCTGATCCGCTCTACTGCCCCGCACGGCGCCCGGAGCCTCGCGGTCAGGGCCGCAGGCTCATTCACCAGCAGTAAGGAACGCATGTATGGCTCAGATCACGATCATCGGTGCCGGTCTCGCGGGACTGACACTGGCACGAACCCTGGCAGTCCATGGAATCCCGTCCACGGTGTACGAGGCGGAGACGTCTGCTCAGGCCCGTGGCCAAGGCGGCATGCTCGACATCCACGACTACAACGGACAACACGGGATCCGTGCCACCGGCCTGATGGACGGCTTCCGATCCCTCATCCTCGAAGGCCGCCAGGCATCCCGCGACGTGGCACCTGACGGCACCATCCTGGCGGACCAGCCCGACGACCCCGCCGGAGGCCGCCCCGAGGTACAGCGGGGCGAACTGCGACAGTTGCTGCTGGAATCCCTGCCCGCCGGCACTATCGTCTGGGGGCACAAGACCCGGAGTGTCCGGACCCTCGCTGACGGCCGCCACGAAGTGACCTTCGCCAACGGAGCGACGCTTGTCACCGACATCCTCGTCGG
This sequence comes from Streptomyces sp. NPDC102490, assembly GCF_044765285.1. Lineage (NCBI taxonomy): Bacteria > Bacillati > Actinomycetota > Actinomycetes > Kitasatosporales > Streptomycetaceae > Streptomyces > Streptomyces sp. NPDC102490. Next base: position 83,905 of record NZ_JBIWJU010000004.1, on the reverse strand, counting down.
TGCCGACGGCGCCTGGTCGAGGGTCCGACCCCTGCTCTCCGATGCCACGCCCGCCTATGCCGGACGCTCGATGATCGAGACATACCTGTATGGGAGCAACACCCGGCACCCTGCCACCCTGGCGCTGGTCGGCGGCGGATCGATGACCGCCTACGACGAAACCACCCGCATTGGTCTTGGCGTGCAGCGCGAGCGCGCGGACACCTTGCACTCCTACGCCATGTTCGACCAGCCGCTCGACTGGTTCGACGGCATCGACTTCAAGGACGGCCCCGCGGCCGCCCGCACCGTCGCGGCGATGTTCGAGGGGTGGGCGCCCGAACTCGTCGCTCTGGTCGCGGACAGCGACATCCCGCCGATCTTCCGCCCCTTGTACGGGCTACCCATCGGGCACCGCTGGGACCATGTACCCGGAGCCACACTCATCGGAGACGCCGCCCACCTGGCACCGCCGGACGGCGAAGGAGCGAACTGGGCACTCTTCGACGCAGGCCAGCTCGGCAACGCCATAGCCCAACAGCCCAAGGACATCGACGCGGCCATCCGCGCCTACGAAGCCGCGCTTTTCCCACGGAACATCGACACCGCAACCGCCGCCGCGGCCTACTACCCCGAATTCAAACCCCACTGACCACAGCGAGCACTACCCACCTCATGTCGATACGGCGAGGTGAAGGGCGCGAGGGCGCCCTTGACGAGGCCGGTGATCGAGGCGGTGCTGCAGCGGGGGTCGGTGTGCAGCGGCAGCTGTTGCACTGTCGCCGGGAGCGTAGCCGGCGGACCGTGACTGCGGTCAGGCAGTTCCGTGGCCTACGTTGCGGCTGACGCCTGGGCCCAGGGCGCAGGAATTCGAGGGGAGGTCACACACCGGCCGTGCTTCTGAAAGCACGCATCTCCCACCGTGCCGCCTCACGGCAGGGAAGAGTGCACGGTCGGAACACCGCCTGTTCACCAGTGAAGCGCGTTTGGCCGACGGGGCCGTCGCTGAGCGTCTCGCCCGCACCACCGCCAAGCCCCCGCGACGTCTCCTTCGACGGCATGGTCCGCCAGACACCGCCGGCACCATGACGCCCATCCGGTTCCGCGCCGGGAGGCCGGGCAGTGTCACTGCTGACCAGTGCCGACCGCGACCGCCTGAACGACCTGGACATCGACGACACCTCCCGGCCTCCCGAACGCCCGCCCCCCCCAGCGACCGGAGCCAGCCGCAACCGCCCCGCCTGCCAGCCGCCCACCGCCCCGCCCGTCACACAGGACCCGTCTGCCCCGGACTTCCTCCCGGCAGTCCGTCCCCTCCTGGCCGCACGGCCCCCGCAGCCGGCCACGCCAGCCGCCGAGGCTGCACACCCGCCCACGAACCCTGAGACGACACCCCAATCCTCGGACAGCGTGAAGACCACGCCGTGCGGACGACCAGACCACGAGGGAGCTGCCTGCCGAACTCATCACGCTGCAACAGGCTGCAGGCATCGCGCAGGGCCGGAAGCCGCGCAGACCGCGGGGACACACCACGCCCACACCAAGCGCCTCAACCGGCACGAGGTCGAGGCACGCCTGCCGCAGCTCGTGCGCCGCACCGCACGCCGGGCACGGCCACCGAACCGGAGCGTTCGCCGAAGGGGCGTGGTCGGCGCACTAGGAACTCTGGCGTGGCCGCCTCGCCGGCGTCATCGGCTGATCCCTGTCCATCCGCTGCTGAGGCAGTTGGTCAGTGGACCAGGGCCCGGAACCGGGATCCGGATGCACGGGCCTGGTGATGCCGGCCCGGGCGGCCTCCAGCTGGGCCGCGAAGGCCACACCCAAGAAGAGCGCTACGCCCGCCAGGTTGGCCCAGAGGAACAGGGCCATCAGGGCGGTCAGCGGCCCGTACAGCGAGCCGAAGGACCCACTGTGCCCCACGTAGAGGGCCAGCAGCCAGGTAGCCGTGATCCACAGGACGAGCTGCACGACGGACCCGAACACCAGCCAGGTGTAGCCTGGTTGGCTGCGCCGGGGCGCCCACCGCAGGACGACAGCCGATGCCATGCAGGCGAGCGCCACGCCCACTGGGACCTTCCCCCAGTCCCACCAACTCAGCCAGGCACCGGGCCAGCCGAACACCTCCGTCACCGCCCTGCCCACCGTCTCGCCGGCCACCGTCACGAGAAATCCGAGTACCAGCGGTCCGCCCGCACCGACCGCCAGCAGCAGGCTGCGGCCGTACTTCTCCAGGAACGGCCGGTCGCGTTCGATCCCGTAGATGCGGTTGCACCCCCGCTCGACCTGGCCCATGGCCGATGCGAGGTTCAGCACGGCGAAACCGAGGCCCAGCCACATGGCCACGGTGCCCGCCGTGTCGGCATCGGCATGCGTGCGGGTTGCCAGCAAGCCATCGCGCACGAGTTCGGCGCTGGCCGCCGGAACGATTTCGCTCAAGGTCAGTTCGATCAGCCGTCCGACGCTCTCTGTGTGCATGGCCGCGGAGACCCCGACCAGGGCGATGGCGAGCGGCACCATCCCGATCACCAACTGGAAGGCGAGGGCCCGTGCGAAGCTGAATCCGTCGGCGTACCGGAAGCGCAGGAACGCGTCGGTCACCAGCCGGCGGCCCCCGTAGCGGCGCAGCGCGGTCCACGCTTCGTCTCCGGACAACTCGTCACCGATCATGTCCCTCGTCTGCGGTACGTGCACCACTGTTCCCATGCAGGAGATGTGCTCCATCGGCCCGTTTCTATGCGGTTGGACGCCATCGTGCGCAGGGGGCTGTGCTCCGGTTTTCCGCTGCGGCAACCGACAGAGGAGGAGGCCGCTGCCTGATGCAGTCCAGGGGGAAGGGTTCGCGAAAATCGCCGACGGAATCCGTCAGACCGGAAGCTTCAGCGAACCGGAACAGTGGCGCTTCGCCTGGGAGCGCACGTACTCCCGTGAGAATGGCGAAGGTCCTGGACAGCGCCGGGGCCGCGATCGACAAGCTCGGCGGCCACGTCACCATGCCCTACACATCCGTCGTGATCACCTCGGCACGTCCCCAGGTCGCGCGCGCTGCGGGAGGCGCTGAACAGCCGATACGGCCGCGGTAGTCAACGTTGCAGAAGGCCAACACCGAAGACACAAGGACCCGCATCGCGGCACTCACGGACGACCGCCTGTTGCCCGATTTCCCCATCGCACCCACATGGTGAAGATCGGCTGCGCCCCGAGACCATGAGGGAGACGACCTGTTCTCCGTCCACTCCAGCGTCTGCCGCGACGAGGTCGGTACCACCGGTAAGGACACCGTCATCGCGCCCATCGTGCCGACCACGAATGCGTACGGACGCGTCGGCTCGTTCGACGAGACCCGGGACGAACTCCTGGAACGCACACCGCTGCCCTCGGGCGCCATCGCGGACCAGAGCGAGTCGATGCTCAAGCAACTGGCCTGCCACCTGCTGTATGCCATACCGGGGCGGACAGGCATCCCGACGTGGGAGCTGGAGGCGGAGCACGCGAACATTCCGGGGGAGAAGGTGCTGGATCCGACCCACGAATGCAACTGGGGCTTCGACGGGGACCGGATGCCCACCATTGCTCCCATGAACGGTGATCCGGACGACTCATCCCCGATGGTGCATGCCGGGCCCGACGCCACCGGGAACGAGGGTTCACAGGCGTGGCCCGACGGGGCTGCCTCCGACGATGGCGGCCGTCTGGAAGCCGAGTGGTCCTCTACCGCGGGCGAGGACGTGGACGTGGGGAACCCACCTGCACGTTCACGGACCAGTTGAGCGTGAACACCGGGTTCACCTGTACCGATGACGGCACCTACACCGTCACGCTGACCGCTGACGACGGCGTGAACCGTCCGGTCAGCGGCAGTGCGCGGGTAACCGTGAAGAACGTCGCCCCGTGATCAGCGTGACCGGCCCCGGAGGACTGGTCGGTGCACCGGGTGAGGAGTGAACTGTCAGTACGGTCGACGTTCACCGTTTGCGGCTCCAACGCCACAGACACGTACCCGACGTACCCTCCCGAAGCGAGCGGCTCAGCCGTGCTGCCCGTGAAGGAGCACGGCCTGCCGAACCTTCCAGTCGGAACAGGACTACTCCTTCGCGGCGGTGCTTTCTCGCAGGAGCCGTAGGTGTCCCTGGAAGGGCTGGCGGTGTCACGAGCCGAGGAAGGTTCGAGGCGAGCCACCGAACCAGCCTGCGGCCATGGACCGTCACCCGGCGCTGGCTGGTGAGGGTCCAGCATGGAGGGGGCCTTACCGGAGCGGGGTTCGGTCGAGGAGATGGCGTACTGAACGAATTTTCGAAGGAGGGTGTGAACACCGTGTCGCCGGGCACCCGGACTATCGCACCGAGGTTCTGGCATGTGGAGCTGGTCGGGATCTACCAACCAAGGGACAAACTCAGGCCCTTGTGACGCTGGTGCGTATAGGTGCCTGAGTCGGAATTGACGATGGGATTTGAAATGATCATTCTTGGGCTTATTCTGCTGATCATCGGTCTGCTTGTCGGTATGGGTCTGCTGACGACGATCGGTGGCATCCTCATTCTGGTTGGCGCCATCCTGTGGATCCTGGGTGCGACCGGTCGCGCGGTCGGTGGACGCAAGCACTTCTTCTAAACTGATCATTTCAGGATGAGGTTTGGGTCCCCAGGCGCTTGAACTGGGGGAGCCAGGCGAAGAATAGCTCGACGACCCGCCTGGTCTTGCCAATGCCGGATCCGTGGGCGGTGCTTGTCGTAGTCATAGCCGCGGTCGGGGAGCAGCCGCCGTGGTCGGTGACGGGCCCGCCCACCAGGCCGCGGCTGCGGGGTATTGCGTCGAGCAGGGGCATGAGCTGGGTGACGTCGTGCTGCCCCGACAGCCGCGGTCGACTGGTGAAGGTCCGGTGTGAGCCCCCTTTCAGGGCCCGGACATGTGAGCCGTCGACCGCGGCGTCGTTCATGTCCAGCAGGTCGGCTCTGCGGGGTTCCGCGAGGAGGATCTCGTGCAGGCTGGGCCAGACGCCGGCCTCAGTCCGGTCCCGCAGACGCCGTCGGCACGCCACCGCCGAGAAAGCCCCGGCCGGGAGCACTACCCGGCAGAGGTCTTGAGGCATCGGTGGTGGGTCGCATGATGCCGCTCGGGGCGACTCAGGCGCCCAGTGCGGCCGTCGCCATCTACGGGCACGGATGGGTGAAGCCACTCGCGAGCATGCGATGCCGGGGCGTCAGGTGGTGGACTTCTCCCTGAGCTGTCGGGAGAACGCCGTCGCGGACGCGCGCGACGCCTGCTCTACGATGCTGATGCCGACCTCCTGGGTGCTGCAGCCGTTGAGAAGTACCGCCATCAGATAGACGCGGCCCTGATGCTGTATCCGACCGATGCTGTTGACGTCCCATTTCTTGGTCTGAGTCCGCTTGAGCCACCCGTTCTTCAGCGCTGTCGTGCCCGAGTCGGCTGCCGCGGACACGCCCCAGGTCTGGCTTCCCACGACGTGCCGCATCAGGTCCTGGATGTAGGCACGCGACGCCTCACTCAAGGGCGACTTGTCGCCGAACACGGACTGGAGCAGGCGTATCTGATCCTCCGCTGTGGTTTGGGTGATGCCCCACACGGTCCCTTTACCACCCTGTGTCTGGGACAGGCCGAGTCGTTCGTTGGCCGCGTCGAGCCCGCGGGCACTGCCTATGCGGGTCCACAGGGCACTGGTGGAGGCGTTGTCGCTCTTCTGGATCATGGCAGCGGACTGGGCACGCTCCTCGGTGCTCAACTTCCGACCCTCGTCCTGGGCTTGGAGCAGCAGGGTAGCCAGGATGTCCACCTTCACGATGCTGGCGGTGTCGAAGGCGTCGTGTCCGTACGTCGCCATGGCGCCGCTGTCGACGTCCAGCATCGCCACGGACATCCGGTTGGCGCCGAAGAGCGCGGTCACGGGAGCCAGAGCCGGTTGGAGGTCGAATGACTTCTGTGCCGGGATGGGCGACGGCAGTGGTTCCGGTGCGTCCGCAGGCGCCTCGCCTGCCTTCGCCCGGGCCGAGTCGCCTGGTGAGGACGGAGTCTTCGCCCGGGCGGGAGCGGGCGACTCGCCGGAGTCGCTCCCGGTGATGGCATACGTGGTGACGCCGCCGACCAGGATCACGACCGATGTCACGGTCCACGTTATGCGGCGTCGCCTGGCCCTGCGGCGACGTCGTTGCTCCCGACGGGAGCGTCCGCGTCGCCGAACACGTGGGTTCTCATGCACGGATGAGATGATAATCGAATCAGAGTTCGAGATCGCCAGGTGCCTCGGCGGTGCGTCCGTTCCTGGCCGTCGACCGTATCGAGGCTGGCCGGGGCGCCTCGGAGCGTGGCCATAAGTCGGCCACCAGTCCTCGCGGACGCGCTCCGACGCATAGACGAGGCATAGTTCCGCCCGGCCGTATCAGACTTGAAAGCACTGCCTCAGGGCGGATGAGTCGGGGGCGCCAGAGGCCGAGGACGACGGGAGCCGGCGTCGAGCAGACTCGGTGGAATCGGCCTCGGCGGGTCCCTGGGGTGCCAGGGCATCCCAAGCACCGGTCGTCCACCGCCCGGCGCGGACCGCCTGATGCAGTGAGTCCGCACTCATAGGTGCCAGGAATGGGAAGAGTGTGGCCGTGGGGATACCGCCGGAGCCGCCTGGCACGAGGTGATCACGCCTGCCCCGGGCCGGGCACGACGAGTTGATTCCGGGCCTGCTGCGGGAAGCTCGACAGCTTTGTGATTCGTGGAGCCAGAGCATGAGAGCTGCGGGTGGAGACCGGCCCGGTAACGGACGGCGAGTTTATCGAAGCGGGTCGCAACGGCGCGGGACTCTTTGAGCTGGTTGAAGCAGCGTTCGACGACGTTGCGGACCTTGCAGACGTCGCGGTCGAAGGCCGGCGGTCTGCCGTCGGCCCGGCCGCCCGACACCGGTCCGGGGCACGCGCCCCGCGTTCAGGAGCGCGTCGAAGAGCGCGTACACGTGATCCAGATCGGCCGCGAGGCATTGTGGTGCCTGCTCGCCCGCAGCGGCATAACCTTCCAGCGGACCACGACCTGGAGGGGGTCGCCGGGCTCCTGCTGGACGAAACAGGGCAGCCCGACCGCCTGCCGGCGACCTACCGCCGCACCCAGGGCGTCATCTACTTTCACGGCTGCTACTCCGTGCCGACTCCCGCTACCGCAGCCACCCCGCGGCGACAGGGCGGCCAGTGACTCAAACCCCCGGAACACGCCGTCGTCGTCGACGGCGTGGGCGAACTCCTCGAAGTCCATGTTCGCGCCCGAGAGGTTGTTCTCGATGCTCCACAACTCGGCTGCCACAACGCAGACGCTCAGTCTGCAATTCCACCACGAGGAGTGGCCGTTCAGTCGAGGCCACAGCTACTGAATCCGCCAGGACCAGAAATGCATGCTGGTACTCCGCAGGGATCAGGTCGAGGGCCTGGTCGGGTGACAGGCTCTCGAACCTCCGGTCATCAACAAGCGCGACGTTGGCCAAGAAGCCGTCCTTGCTGGGCGAGAACAGCGCCTCCCGCAGCGCCTCCCAAGCACCCTCTGCCGAGAAGCCGGCGCGCACAACGAGGACTTCCAAAGCGCTGGGGAACCGATTCATGCGCGGACAGTACGGCCAACCCGGTGAACCAATCCGGTCACAGCACTAGGCGGTGGCCCGGTGTGCTGCCTGGGTGAGCCACACCCAGGCAGCAGGCGCCCTGGTTGATGGCCGTTGACCTGCCCAGACTCGGCGGTGCAGGAAGGACCGCACCATTCGAGGAGAGGAGTCCGCCATGGCCGGGGCTGTTGAGGGCGACCACGTCGACGTGGTCGGGATGTGGGTGACCGCGGACGGTCACATCCGTCAGGAGTTGTTGCCGGACGGCCGCTACGACGAAGCCCGCGGCGAGCGGCGCAGCGCGTACACCGGCCGGTACACGGTGACCGGCAGCCACCTGGACTACATCGATGACACCGGGTTCACCGCCACGGGCGACATCCGGGGCGGGGTGCTCTATCACGAGCACCTCGTGCTCTACCGGGAGAAGAAGTCGTCGTAGAGGGGCCGGCCACGGCTGCTCCGGGCACCGGGGGCGAATCCGCCGTCGGCGGACCCAGAAGTCCCGGCACAGCGGTCAGCCAGCCGGTCAGCAGCAGCAACGAGAATGAAGGACCACATCCATGACAGGACAACGACTTGACGGCAAGATCGCGCTGATCACGGGCGCGACCGGCGGCCTAGGCACAGCGACCGCCGAACTCTTCGCCCGCGAAGGCGCCCGACTAGTGATCACCGATATCGCCGAAGGCCCCCTGCGGGACCTGTCCCACCGGATCCGAGCACAAGGCGCGGAGGTCGTCACTGCTCGCCTCGATGTCTCCTCCGCGCGGGAGTGGGACGAAGTGATCACCGTCGTACGCGACCGATTCGGAACGCTGGACGTGCTCGTGAACCTCGCCGGCATTCTGGACTGGCCAGGGATCGAGGACACACGGGAAGAGGCGTGGGACCGCGTCATCGACGTGAACCAGAAAGGCACATGGCTCGGCATGAAGGCGGCGATGCCGCTCCTGCGCGCGAACGGCAACGCTTCGGTGATCAATACGTCGTCAGTCCTCGGCCTGGTAGGAAGCGGTGCTGCTGCGGCCTACCAGGCGTCCAAGGGGGCCGTGCGCCTGTTGAGCAAGACCGCCGCAGTCGAGTACGCCCGGCAGGGAGTACGGATCAACTCGGTGCATCCCGGCGTGATCGCCACGCCGATGATCCAGGAACTCCTGGACGAACAGGGCGACCAGCAACCGGACATCCAACGCACCCCCATGCGCCGAGCCGGCCGCGCCGACGAGATCGCACCCGCGATCCTCTTCCTGGCCTGCGACGACTCCTCGTTCGTCACCGGCACGGAGCTGGTGGTCGACGGCGGGCTCACCGCGCACTGAACACCCAGCCGTACGACGTTCACGTGGGCCTCCCGTGAAGGCGTCAACAGCGCGACCCACCCGGTCCGCGCACCGCACCACTGCACAGCACTTCAGGTGCCCAGGTTCTCCGCACCGGCGCCCGTACTCACCATCTCCAGGGACCGCACCATGACACCTGCAACCGCATCCGCCGCACCCTCCGAATCCACCGAGTTCGCCGGGAAGATCGCCCTCGTCACCGGAGCCGCGAGAGGGGTGGGCCGGGAGACCGTGGCCCTCCTCCACGCCCGCGGTGCCCGGGTCGTCGCCCTCGACCTCCGCCCCGACGTCAGGAACCTGGCGGGGGAGTTTCCCGGCGTCGTCGCGGCAAACGGTGACATCACCCAGGAGGAGACCGCCCACCGCGCGGTGGCAACGGCCCTGGAAGCCTTCGGCGGACTGGACATCCTCGTGAACAATGCCGGGCGGACCCAGAACAAACCCATCACCGACACCACGGCCGAGGACTGGGACACCGTGATGGCGGTCAACGCCCGTGGCTCCTTCTTCTGCGCCCGCGAGGCATTCCGGACCATGAAGAGCCGCGGCGGCGGCGCCATCGTCAGCACCGGCTCGTACGCCTCCACCGTCGCCCTGCCCGAAGGCGTCGCCTACAGTGCGTCGAAGGGCGCTCTGGCCCAGCTGACCAAGGTGCTCGCCGTCGAGGGCGGCCCGCTGGGCATCCGCGCCAACCTCGTAGCCGCGGGCGTCATCGAGACCGACTTCCTCGACACGATCCGCCCCGACAGCCGTGCCTACCTGGCGTCCTTCGCCGCCGCTCAGCCACTGGGACGTGTGGCGCAGCCCGAGGAGATCGCCGAAGTCCTGTGCTTCCTCGTCTCGCCCCGCTCCAGCTTCGTCACGGGAGCCGTGGTCGCCGCTGACGGCGGTTTCACCGCGATCTAGCGTCGCAACAGACAGCACATCTGGCGACCACGGCGCGGAGGCCGTGGTCGTCGGCACTTCCACCGGATGATGTGAACGGGAGGTGCCCGAGTCGCGCAGTGTTCACGCGCTCTCGGTTCGCGTTCTCACAAACGGGGGGTCCCGCCGGACGGCAGGCATGCCGGAACCACTCCCGCAGAGGGGAGGCAGCAGAGGGAACGTCAGGCCGAGACCCGAGAGATGCGAACGAGTCGGGCACCGCACACAGCGATGGTCACCACGACCGTCATCGCGCATCTCCTCCGATCCCCAAGAGTGGCCTGTCCGCCACTTCCACACAGACCGTGGCATCACCTGAAAACATTTGCCCCGGCCGGGCAACGCGGGGACCTCTCATGAACAGAGCTTCAGCCTTCCCGGAGCCTTGCGCCTGCCGATCCGGGACAAGCTTCCCTTCCGGAAGACCGAATTACCCGCACCAGTCGCATGCGCACCAGCGACGCCCCCCCGACGACTATGACGATCTCGCGCAGGGACGCGAACGGCGCAGACATCGCAGGCCCGCGTTCCTCACGACGTCCTCGCTGTTCACCGCAGTGGCGAGCCCGATAATCCGTTGACGGCCGCTTACGCCCCCTTGCTACTGTCGGGCGACTCATCGAACTACTCGCGCCTGCTGCGCCCCGGAAGGAGTGAGTTTTGTGCCCCGGCCTACGCCGCGCGTGCCTCGCTGTGCGGCTCCAGCCATCACGTCCTCCTGCCCCCGTCCCACTCCGACGGTTGCCGGACGCGGCTCTCTGGTGCTCTGACCTGCCCACACACCCCGTAGTCCCCGCGCGCTGCGGTATACGGGGGCCTCTTCGGCGAGGCCCGCTCGGCCTGCTCTTGCTGTCATGACCGACTTCTCAGCAAGGAGCCCTCCGGGTGTCCAGTACCAACAACACTCGCTCCAATACCCCCCACACCGTTCTCGTCGGCACTTTCACCTGTGCGTGGTGCGGCCTGACGGTGTCCGCCGCCACTGGCGACGGCACACGGCGAAACCACTGCCCGTCGTGCCTGCACTCGCAGCACGTTCTCGACCATGTCGAGGGTGGCTCCAGCGAATGCCAGGGCCGGATGTCGCCCATCTCCGTCGCCGTGCTGCGCACCGGCGGCTGGATGGTCATCCACCGTTGCGTGCGCTGCGACGAGCTGACCTCCAACCCGATCTGCACCGACGACAACCAGCTCATCCTGATGCGCATGGCCGTGCGGCCGCTGGCACAACCACCGTTCCCGCTCGAAGCATTCGGCGACCTGTAAAAACTGGAAGGAGGAAGACCCCCCATGCCCGGACGAGCGAACAACTCCAGCAGACGTACGCGGAGAACACGGCGGCCACAGCGGCACAAGGACGTCCTGCACCGCCAGGGAGGGCACCGGCGACACGAGTTCAGGTGTGTGGGCTGCCGCCTGGATGTGTCCTTGGATGCGCCCGGCACCAGCCACCGCAACCACTGCCCGAACTGCCTGGCCAGCCTGCACGTCGACCTCCGGATCCCGGGGGACCGGGCAGCAGCCTGCCGTGGACGGATGGAAGCGCTGAGCATGTCGGTACGGCCCGATGGTGAGTGGGTGATCATCCACCTGTGCCAGTCCTGCGGTGAGCTCAGCGCCAACCGGATCGCCGGCGACGACAACGCACTGAAACTGGTGCGCCTCGCCCTGAAACCGCTGAGAGACACCAGCTTCGCCCACCGCACGCTGCTCCAACTGTGACCTGAGCAGCACCTCGCGGCCCTCACACCGCAGAACCGGGGCAGGCGCCGCCTGTTCCAGTTCTGCGGCGCTCTGCACCCTGCTCGCGCGGGTGTGGCATCAAGGCCGCACGAAGGGGCGAAGCGTACGAGCGCGGATGTGCCCATACGCTTCGCCCCTTCTCCAGGTCTCAGAGCACTGTCAGTGCCGCCTGCCGCCGTCAACGCCCCCTGCCAGTCGGTGCGTCCGCGTGGTCGGCGCAGCAGCGTGAGGCGTACTCCAACGGACAGGGCGCATCTACCAACCTGTTCGCCGTCGCCGCCCGGTCGAACGGGCGCAAGGCCGATCTGTCCCGACCGAGTGGCTGCCACTTGCCGCGCTGAGATGCTCCCCGCCCTCCCCTTCAACGGCCGATGGAGAGAGGCGGTCCCTGGGAAGCTCATTGATCCCCCAGAACCCGGCCTGGATCATGTGATCGTGAAAAGAGGAGCAAGCGCAGAGACCAGTGTCGCAACCCAACGCCGATACTCCTGACCTTCACCGGGCGGAGGCCAGGATCACAGCTGCCCCGCCGGTCACTGCACCTGTACCGGCGCTGCTCAGGGCCTTGGACCTGGCGGCCTCGCGCCCCTCCGGAGCACCCGCGCGTCGGCGGGGACGACTGCCACCGAAGTTCGGATGGCACGGGCCGTACCTGTCGTGAGAAGTGGTGACCGGAGGGTTGCGGGCCCGCCGGACCGTCGTCGGCCTTCAGCCGAGTTGCTCGGCCAGTCCGACGATGATGCCCTCAGGACCGCGGACATAGCAGAGCCGGTAACTGTCCTTGTACTGTGCCAGCTCGCCCACGAGCTCGGCGCCGCGGGTGCGTAGGCGGGCAACGGTGTCCTCGATGTCGTCGACGGCGAACATGACGCGGTGCGTGCCCAGAGTGTTGTGCGGCCGGTTGCGCGGCCCGTCGCTGATCGCCTCGGGGCTGTGGTACTTCGCCAGCTCGAGTCGGCTGTGACCGTCAGGGGTCCGGACCATCGCGATGTCACAGCGGACGCCGTCGAGTCCGGTGCACTGGTCGGCGACGAGGCCCTCGACCTCCGCCCTGCCCTCCAGCTGCATACCGAGTTCCACGAAGAACGCGATGGCGGCGGCCATGTCTTCGACGACGATGCCGACGTTGTCCATCCGCTGAATCGCCATGCTGGTTTCTCCTTCTTCCGTGTGCGGCCGGGTGGTGGCCGCTGATGTCCCTGGGACGGAGCCAGCGGCACGTTCTCGACATCCTCCGCTACGAATCTCAGCGAGCGGCCCGCACCGCTCAAATTTCGTTGGCACACGTCATGGCTCGGTGGCACAAGGCAGCCAGAACGGACCAGAACGGAGAGGAAACACGATGACCGCCCCCGTACCGCCCACCAGCGAGCCGGACACATCAGCGCGCACGTGTCCCGGCGACCGCATCGGCCCGTGTTCCACGTGTCATAGGCCGACCCGCAAATACGGCTCCGGGGCCCGCTTCCCGCTGTGCGAGCTGCGACGCCAAGGCAGTCCAGCGCTGGGGGAGGACGCTCCGCGCCACCTGAGTCGGGCTGAGCGGTGAGGGGGTTCGAGCCGGGAGACAAGGCGGCTGAACCGGCCGATCTGGCGGATAGATGCGGCCATCCTTGCTGCTGGCGGTCATCATCGTCGTGCGGCTGCGCCGTAGGACCGAGGCGCGCAGCCGCGACGACGAGAAGCTGACCGTGCTGATCGTCCTTGTCTTCGGCGTCCTCGTCGCGCCGACCGGGTTCGGGCAGGGCGTGCTCGACGTCGTGGGGCAGCCGGCCTCCGGCATCAACGACGCCGGCCGCTGACCGCCCCCTCGCGCGCTGCTCGCGCTTCCGGGGTGGCAGGGGCACCCTGGAGGAGTGAGCCGTGCGCCCATCGTCGTGCATCGGCCTTCGATCTCCGGGGGCCGACGGGTCAGCGTGCGCCGCCACGGCCGGGACGAAATCCTCGGCACCGCCTACAGCGATCACGACGTGGTGGTGTTCCTCGAAGGCACCGGCATCGACGACGCGGAGGCCGTTCTGGACGACGGGCGGTGGGTGGAATGGCGCGGCGGCCCGGCTCACGATTTCCGTGCCGCTTGACCCATAGGCGCACACAGAGCGAGCGTGCTTGGAAGGCATCAGGCATGACCGGGACGCTGCCGGAGCCGATGCTCACCACACCGGTTGCCCGTCCCGACCTGCCACCCGGAGTCGCCGCTGAGCCGAAATGAGTTCCGTTCATCCTGAAGCCGCAGGTCAAGAGGCTGGTGTGATCGGTCGCCGGGATGCTCATGCTGATCGTGGGCGCTGTCCGCGGCGAAGATCGTCTGTCAGTGGCCGGCGGCACGGCCTTTGATCATCAGGCTGAACCCGGGCCCGGGAGGAGGTCGACGTCGTCGGCGTGCATCGGCTCTCCGCAATGACTGCAGCGCGGGTCGACGTGGCCGATCTGCCCGCAGGCATGGTGGCGGTACAGGACGGGAGGCCCGGCCTCGCCGGCGAGCCAGCGGTCACCCCACCGCGCCATCACCATGAGCGTCTCGACGAGGTCGGCGCCCTTGGCGGTGAGGTGGTACTCGTAGCGGGGGCGGGCGTCGTAGGGCAGCCGCTCGAGTACGCCCTGTTGGACCAGGTAGTTGAGCCGTTCGGTGAGTACCTTGCGGGAAATCCCGAGGTCGGCCTGGATGTGGGCGAAGCGGTGCACCCCGGCCCACACGTCGCGCAGGATCAGCGGCGACCAAGGCTCGCCGATCACGTCCAAGGTGCGCGCGATGGAACACGTCATCCGTCCGAACTGCGTTCGCTGCATGGCGGCAATCTAGCAAGTTGAGTTCCCTTAGGGAACCTTGAGTGCTACCGTCCTCGGCGTCTCTTAAAGAATCACCGAAAGGGATCCGATGACCTTCATCAGGCGTTTCGACCACGTCGGCATCACCGTCGCCGACCTCGACGCCGTGACGGCGTTCTTCGTCAGCCTCGGTCTGGAGGCCGATCGGAAGATGGCCGTCGAAGGGGAGTTCCTGGACACGGTGATCGGCATGACCGACGCCCGCACTGAGATCGTCATGCTGAGACCGCCCGGCGGAGGCACGACGCTGGAGCTCTCGAGTTTCACGCGGCCGGACCACCTCCCGGGTTCGCCTGCCGCGCCGGCCAACGAGCTGGGCCTGCGCAGCGTCGCCTTCGAGGTGCACGACCTCCAAGCCGCGGTCGACCAGGCCGCAGTCGCCGGCTACGGCCTGGTGGGAGGCATGGGCGAATACGAGGGCGTGTGGCGGATGGCCTACGTCCGCGGGCCCGAAGGAATCATCGTCTCGCTGGCCGAGCGCATTCAGAAGTAGCGAGAAGTAGGGAGACATCATGAGCACGACCGTGACCGACGAACAGATTCAGGCACTGGCCGCGACCGCGAAGCCCTACAGCCTGGCGCTCCTTCAGTGGGGGCAGGAGCGGACCATGGACGGCGCGGACGCGATCGAACTGGAACACCAGCGACGCATGGTGTCGCTGCGCGCTGAGGGGGTGATCGCGATCCTGTGTCCGGTCGCCTCCGACACTGTGGCCGGCGTCGCAATCATGACCGTGCCGACCGAGGAAGCCGCGGAGATCATGGCCGGGGACCCCTGCGTGCGAGCGGGGATGATGCGTTTCGAGGTTCACCCGTGCCACGGCTTCCCAGGAGACGCCCTCCCCGCATGAACGTTCAGCCTGGACGTGCTCGTGCTGGTCACGGTGGTGGCGTGGACGGGTGATGTGGTGCTCGCGCTGGTCGTTGGGGCCTGTCTGGGGTGAAGATCGTCGGTCAGCGGGCGATTTCGTGCTGGGTGAGGATCATCAGGGGCCGGACGAGTCGGGTGGCCCACTTCACGTCGAGGCGGAGCTTGGTCGGCACGCGCGAGTTCTTCACGTGGCGAACGCGTGCTCGCATACCGCTCGTTTCGCGGCGATGAGCTGGTTGACCAGCTTCTTTGCGGGCGGGAGCTTTTTACCCCTGGGCTTCTTGTAACCGGTGATGACCGCCGGGTCGGCGTCCGGGCCGCGGTCGTCGTCCAGGCCGACGAAGCCGAGGTCGGCGATCGCGGCCAGGCCCGCCGCGCGGAGACGGCCAACCAGGTCGTCGTGGCGGCAGGCGGTGATCTCCGAACCGTGGGCGGGCCGGGCTGTGGAGGTCCACGACAGCCGCCCGCGCACGTCGGTCAGCGCGATGACCAGCAGCCCGTGCCGTTTATCCCTGGCCGACCAGCGACGCTTGATGGGCAAGCCCGCTCGGCGCTCGCCGGGTATCAGCGATCCGTCGAGGAGGACCATGCCCCCGCCCTCCCAGACGATCTTCGCCAGCACCCGCTGAAGCCGCGGCGCCTTCGCGGCCAGCACCTCGATCATCTCCTTCAGCCACCGGTCCACGGTGGTGCGCGAGACGTCGTTGCCGCCGGCGAGGTCGGCCAGGCGCTGACCCCATCTGGTACCCATCTCCGATCACGAACGCGTATGCGCGGTGCTCGCCCGGACAATCTGAGGAGCCGTTGCCGTGCCGGCCGAGCTGAGGCGCCAGGGCCAACACGACGGCCTCAGCCAGGACGAGCCATCCCGCCGGCCGACACCGCACGCGCATGCGCCTGGTGCCGACCCGCAGGCCGGAGGCGGCGATGCGGCGTGCACCGCCTGAGCGGCGGGGGAAGAGGAACAGACAAGGGCGCGGCCCCGCCACCCGCCACGACAAGACCGCAACCGTCCACCTCCCCGCACCCCACCTCACACCGACCTTCATCTGGTCCGCGAAGCGCCCCGGAGGAAACGCCTCGGGCGGAACCGGCCCGATACCCGCAAAGCCCCAGTTCATCGCGGCTCTCAACCTTCTGTGAGGGCCTGGCACTATCCCGTCGAAACCTGTCTCTGGCGCCACTGGGCGATCACAGCGGCAGCCGGTTGACTTCGCAGCATCCGAGGGAAAACGACCCTGAAGGAACATCCATGCACATCCAGGTTGTCTTGTACGACGGCTTCGACCCGCTCGATGCCATTGCTCCCTACGAGGTGCTGTACGCCGGCGGCTCGGCGTCGGACGGCGCGGTGACAGTCGAACTGGTCACTGCCGAGGGCCCCCGCGAGGTGATCAGCGGCACCGGAGGACTGACGCTGCGCGCCGCCGGTGTCCTCGACCCCCAGCGTGCGGACATGCTTCTGGTGCCCGGGGCCTCCGGCCGTGTGGGCGAACCCGGCGAGGTCCCGGAAGAAGAGGTGGGCGCCGGTGAGTGGCGGCAGGACGAATTCATCCCGGTGCTGCTGGGCCGCACGCTGACCACTGAGCTTCCCGCGCTCCTCAAGCAGGCGATGGACGACCCGGACACCACGGTTGCCACCGTCTGCGGTGGCTCGCTCGTCCTGGCCCTGGCGGGCCTGCTGGAGGGACGTCACGCCACCACCCACCACATGGGTCTCGACATGCTGGACGCCACCGGGGCCCACGTGGTCCGCGCGCGCATCGTGGATGACGGCGACCTGGTCACCGGCGCTGGTGTCACCTCGGGGCTCGACCTGGGCCTCTACCTTCTGGAGCGCGAGGTGGGGCCCCGCGTCGCGCACGCCGTCGAAGAACTCTTCTCCTACGAGCGGCGCGGCACTGTCTGGCGCGCCCAGGGACCGGTGCCCACCACCCTCTGAGCCTCGGCCCTTCGCAGACCGAGGCGCTCACCATCCCCTTGCACAGTCAGGAACACCCACATGTCCGTTGATGGCACCTGGAACCTGTCCATCTCCACCCCCATCGGCAAAATCAAGGCCGTCGTCGAACTCCGTGAGCGGGACGGCCTCCTGACCGGTGTCGCCCACGGCGCCGGCGAGGACGTACCACTCGGTGACCTCTCCCTCGACGGCGACCGGCTCACCTGGACCCAGGCCATCACCAAGCCCATGCGGCTTGACCTGGTGTTCGACGTGAGGGTCGACGGCGACATCCTCCAGGGCACCTCCAAGGCCGGCCGCCTTCCGTCTTCGAAGGTTACCGGCGAGCGCCGGACCGCCCCGGAGTACCAGCAGTGACCAAGCACTTTCTGTCCCTTGCACGTACTGGCCGCCATCGTTGCCGTCGGCCGGGTCTCTGGCGATGTGGCCCGCGCCCGGGCGAAAACACCGCCGTGGTCACGGAGGGCTGTACGCCGCCGTCTCAAAGGGCAGGTTAGAAGCGGATCAGATGCGGCGGGCCCTGGCATCGGTGCTCTTGCCGCGGGCGGCGGACGGCCGGCTGGTCCTGGCCGTCGAAGTCACGTGCTGGCTGCGGCCGGACGCCCAGACATCACCGGAGCGGCCCCTGTTCCACACCTACGGCCGGGGCAAAGACCAGCCTATTCCCGTTCCCGGGTGGCTGTACTCGATCGTCTGTGCGCTGGAGCCTGGTCGCAGCTCGTGGACCGCCCCGCTAGATGCTCTGCGTCTGGCGCCTGGGGACGACACCGCCACAGTCACCGCCCGACGGTTGCGCGAACTGGTTGAGTGGCTGATCACCACAGGCCAGTGGCAGGTCGGCGACCCGGACGTCCTCGCCATCGCGGATACCGGACACGACGCACCTCGTCTGGCCCATCTCCTGGGGGATCTGCCGGTTCAGGTCCTGGCCAGGATGCGTTCGGACCGTGTCCTGCGCAGGCCGGCCCCGCCGCGGCAGCCTCACACCATGGGCCGGCCGCCCCGGCACGGCGGCGAGTTCGTCCTCGGGCAGCCCGCCACCTGGGGCACCCTGGACACCGAAACTGTGACCGACATGCGCCGCTATGGCACCGTCACCGCACGCTCCTGGAACCGGCTCCATCCCAAGCTCACCCACCGTTCTTCCTGGGCCACGGTCGACGGCTCACTCCCTGTCGTCGAGGGGACCGTGATTCGCCTGGACATCGATCGTCTGCCCAGCGGAGCCACCCGAAGCCGGTCTGTCTGTGGCGGGCGGGCACGGACGCCACCGAAGCGGACAGCGATCGACTCCGGCATGCATACCTGCGTCGTTTCGACATCGAGCACACCTTCCGCCTGTTCAAGGAGCCACTCGGCGGACGTGGCCGACGGTCCGCACCCCCGAGGCGGCGGACCGCTGGACCTGGCTGATCCTCGCTGACTACACCCAACGGCGACTGGCTCGGCCACTCGCAGCCGACCGACGTCGCCATGGGAGGGGCCCGTTTTCTCAGACAGGCTGACCCCGGCAGGTGTTCGCCGCGACTTCCGGCACATCCGCCAACAAGAAGTCGCCCACTCCGCGACCTCGCCGCACAGGTTAAAGATCAGGCCAGTCGTCGTTCGGCAGGTACCACCCGTGCCTGCGATGCCCGGGCTCTGGGTGGGTTCGGATTCTCGAAGGCTTCGGTTGCGCGGCGCGTCATCTCTTCGTCGTAGTGGTGCAGCTCGTCGTGGAGTTCCGACGCCTCGTTGTCATTCCGCTAGATACGTAACGCTGTCCCAGCGCGTCGCGCTCGTCTTCGAGTTCCGCGTCGGACACCGGGCGGAGGCTACCGGGGCCACGCGCGATGGAGTCGAAGATGCCCTGCCCATGCGTTGATGTTGTCACGCTGGGGGCTGCCGCCGCGCCGTTGTCTGCCAATACTGCCTACGGCCTCCAGCAGCCCTCTGATCACCACGGGGTTGGTGTTCGCGCTGGTCGCGATCTGCTCGGAGGTGGCGACCTCACGGCCCTGGCGCTGGTAGAGGCCGATCCAGGCCAGCGCGTGGGCGGCGACGGTCAGCCTGCTGTTGGCGCTCATGGGCCGCTCCTCTCGACCACAACGCTTCATGCTGCGGTAGCAGGCCGCGCTTTGGGTCGGGGCTCCGGTCCACGTCTCGTGCCGTGATGATCGCCGTGTGGCGCGTGGGGATCTCTCTGATGAGCAGTGGTCGGTGCTGGAGTCGTTGCTGCCTGCGGCGGGTGTGAGTCGCAGGTGGCCAGGGCGGCGACGGTTGGTGGATGGGGTGCGCTGGCGGGTGCGGACCGGTGTTCCATGGCGTGACCTGCCGCGTGAGTACGGGCCCTGGCAGACCGTGTACGGGCTGTTCCGGCGATGGCAGCGGCAGGCGGTGTGGGCGAGGCTGCGGACGCTGTTACGGGCCCGGGCCGAAGGGGCCAAGCTGATCACCTGGGAGGTCAACGTCGACTCCGCGATCTGCCGGGCCCACCAGCACGCGGCCGGCGCCCGCCGGGACGGCGCAGGGCAGAAGGAACCGCCTGGTGGTATCGCCACCGAGCCCGACGACCACGGGCTGGGCCGGTCAAGGGGTGGGTTCACCACGAAGATTCACCTGGCCTGCGAGCAGGGTCAGAAGCCATTTTCGCTCCTCATCACCGCGGGGCACCGGCACGACAGCCCACAGTTCCAGCCGGTCCTGGAGGCCGTACGGGTGCCTCGGATCAGTTCTGGCCGGCTGTGATCCCGGCCTACTGACCTTTCCGTTGAGTTGTCTCTGGGCTGACAACGCGAGATCCCTGCGGTATGCCGTGGCCCATGACACGATCCTGCCCGACAGATCTTGCCGTGGGCGGATACCGCCCGTATGCGACCTGATCCTCCGGCCAGCTCCTAGCTAGCGCTGAGTCAACACGGCGATGATGACGACGACGATGCCGAGGACGACGAGCCAGCCTGTTGCAGAAGCTGTCTCGTTGCTCTTCCGCTGTCGCTCTCTCAGCCCCTCGGCCGCGTAGACGTCCTGAATGGTGATGCGTCCGTCTTTGCCGCTCCCCTTGACCTGGTCGAGGTCTACGCCCCGTTCCGCCGCTCGGGCACGGGCGGCTTCGGTGGCCTGTGGTGGGGAATCCTTCCGCTGGACCACGGTCGTCCGGTCGGCGATGACCTCGGTGCGCGTCGGGGGTGTGTCGAGCATCCGGAGCGCTTCGGTGACCGTGGGCCGGCGGCGCGGGTCCTTGTCCAGGAGCCCGGTGATCAAGGGGGCGAGTGGTCCCGCCTTGCGGAGTGCCGGCGGCGATTCTCCGAGCAGGGCCGTTAGTGTCTCGTTGGGATGGGCCCTGCGGAATGGCGAGATGCCCTCAGTGGCCTGGTAAAGCATTGCGCCTAGCGAGAACAAGTCTCCGGCGGGTAGGTCCTCGCCGTTGAAACGCTCGGGTGCCATGTACTCCAGCGAGCCGATGATCGCCCCGGTGTCGGTAAGGGAGGTGTCGGTGGTGTGGACGGCTATACCGAAGTCGGTGAGCAAGTAGTCGCCGTCGTCGGTCATCATCACGTTCGCGGGTTTGACATCGCGGTGGACGATCCCGGCGTCGTGTGCTGCGGCGAGGGCGCGGAGCAGGCACCGAGCAGCGCGCACGGCCTCCCCGACCGGCAATGTGCCCCGGGTGGCAAGGTGTTGTTCCAGGGAGTGGCCGTCGACGAGACGCATCACCATCCATGGCCGGTCATCCTGGGTGACCATGTCGTGTACGGCAACAATGTGTGGCCGGTCGCGGAGGGCGGCTGCATTGCGGGCTTCCCTGCGCGCCCTGACAAGCCGCGCGGCATGTTCCTGCGGCGATGTGGCGGGCGGCAGATACACCTCTTTGACGGCAACGCCCAGTTCCAGCTGGAGGTCGCGGGCCTTCCACACGACGCCGAATCCACCGCGGGCAAGCGCCGTGTCGAGCCGGTACCGTCCGCCGATCACCGTGCCCGGCCGTGCCTCACGCACCGGCATCACCTGCCCGTCCCACATCGCCCCGTATTGACGAGGCCGCTCATGGACGACTACACACCGCTGGCCGCCCACTGGGCCGCGCACGGCTTCGTCGTCGTCCAGCCCACCCACCTCGACTCCCTCGGCCTCGCCCTGGACGACCCGCGCACTCCACGGGTGTGGCGCATCCGCACCGACGATCTGACCGGCGTCCTGGACCACCTGGACACCATCGAGGCCGAGGTGCCCGGCCTCGCCGGCCGCATCGACCACAACCGCGTCGCCGTCGCAGGACACTCATGGGGTGCCCAGTCGGCGAGCATCCTGGTAGGCGCGCGGGTCGTGGACGCCGACGGCACGCCCGGCGAGAGCATGGCCGACCCGCGGTGCGGGCCGCGGTCCTGCTGTGCCTGCCCGGCACCGGCGGCGACGACCTGTCCCCGCTGGCCGCCCAGTACTTCCCCTTCATGAGCCCGGACTTCTCCGAGCTCAAGGCCCCGAGCCTGATCGTGGCCGGCGACCGGGACCAGTCCCCGCTGACGGTGCGCGGCCCGGACTGGTTCACCGACGGCTACCACCTCAGCCCGGGCGCCACCGATCTGCTGACCCTCTTCGGGGCCGAGCACGGCCTCGGCGGCATCCAGGGCACCTTCGACACGCGCACCACCGACGAGAACCCCGAGCGCGTCGCACTCGTCCAGCAGGCCACCCTGGTTTACCTGCGCACGGCTCTCGGTCTGGACGCCCAGGCGTGGCCCGCTGCCCGGGAGGCCCTCACCGCGGCCGCCGAGCCGCTGGGCAGGATCGACTCGAAGTGACCGGCTCCCTCTGGCCGGCCCGTCGGCCCAGCTTCGGCATCATGACCCCGCCGTCCCAGGTCGGCTATGCGGACCTGCTGCGGGTCTGGCGCGAGGCGGACGGCATCCCGCAGATCGAGCACGCCTGGCTGTTCGACCACCTCATGCCGCTCGGCGGCGACCCGAACGGTCCCACTTTCGAGGCGTGGACGCTGCTGTCCGCGCTGGCGGCCCGGACCGAGCGGTTGCGTCTCGGCGTGATGGTCACGAGCAACCGGTTCCGTCCGCCGGCCATGCTGGCCAAGATCGCCGCCACGGTCGACGTCGTCTCCGGCGGCCGGCTGGAGTTCGGCATCGGCGCGGGCTCACGCACCGACGTGCCCTGGGCCCGGCGTGAGTACGACGCTCACGGCCTGCCCTACCACGACGCCGCCCACGCGGTCGGCGCTCTCGCCGAGGCATGCACCCTCATCCGACGGCTGTGGACCGCCACCGAGCCGTTCGACTTCCCGGGCGACCACTACCGACTCGAGGGCGCTTTCTGCGCCCCGGGGCCCGTGCAGCGGCCCCATCCGCCGCTGGTGATCGGCGGCCAGGCCACCCGGACGCTGCGGGTCGTCGCCGAACACGCGGACCGGTGGAACATGCCCGGCGGCAGCATCGACCACGCGATCGAGGTCAGCGCCAGGCTGGACCGGCTGTGCGCCGAGATCGGCCGGGACCCGGCCGAGATCACCCGATCCATCGTCCTGCCAATCTCCTACGACCGGCCCGACGACACCCGCCAGGCCGCCCGCGAGGCGCTGGACGGCGGGTTCGACCACATCGTGCTCGGGCTGAGCGCGCCCTATCCGGCGGGGGTGGCGCGCTGGGTCG
Organism: Streptomyces sp. NPDC102490; assembly: GCF_044765285.1. Lineage (NCBI taxonomy): Bacteria > Bacillati > Actinomycetota > Actinomycetes > Kitasatosporales > Streptomycetaceae > Streptomyces > Streptomyces sp. NPDC102490. The sequence goes on along the minus strand of NZ_JBIWJU010000004.1, from coordinate 61,029 downwards.
CCGACACCTTCACCGACACAAGCAACCCCGCACCGAGGAGCCCACGTTGACCACACATCCGCCGATCGATCCCGAACTCGCCCCGGTGCTGGCGGTGGTGCAGCAGCACGTGTCGCCGACCGTCACCCCCGGGGACATCGGGGCGCTGCGGGCCAACCCCGCGTTCGCCGTCCTGGACGAGGAGTTGACACGCGACGGCACCGTGGAACTGCGGGAGTTCTCCGCCCCGGGGCCCGCAGGCGCCCCCGAGGTCCCGATGCTCGTCCTCCGGCCCGCCGGGCTGGCGCCCCAGGCGCCCGTCATCTACTACATGCACGGCGGCGGCATGATCATCGGCAACAACCGGACCGGCCTCGGCAATGTGCTGGACTGGGCCGTCGACAACGGCGCGGTCGTGGTGTCGGTGGACTACCGGCTGGCGCCGGAACATCCCGACCCTGCTCCGATCGAGGACTGCTACGCGGGCCTGCTGTGGCTACACCAGCACACCGCCGACTTCGGCGGTGACGCCGGCCGCGTCATCGTCGCCGGTACGAGCGCCGGCGGGGGACTTGCCGCCGGTGTGGCCCTGCTCGCCCGCGACCGCGGCGGTCCTCGGCTGCTGGCTCAGATGCTGATGTGCCCGATGCTCGACGACCGGCTCCTGACACCGAGCAGCCAGGAACTGGAAGGCGAGGGCATCTGGGACGCCACCAGCAACGAGACCGGGTGGAACGCGCTGCTCGGCGCGCGCAGGGGCGGCGACGACGTCAGCGTCTACGCGGCACCGGCCAGGGCGACGGACCTGGCCGGCCTGCCCACCGCGTTCGTCGACGTCGGCTCGGTGGAGACCTTCCGCGACGAGGCCGTCGACTACGCCGCCCGGCTGGTGCAGGCCGGCGTCCAGTGCGAACTGCACCTGTGGCCGGGCGCCTTCCACGGATTCGACGCGATGGCCCCGCAGGCCGCCCTGTCACGGACCGCGTCCGCTACCCGGGCAGCCTGGATGCGACGGCTCCTCGGCCGGACCAACGGCGAGTGACAGGACGTCCCCCTCGCCGCGCCCCCATCCCGCCCCTGGTGGTGGTCCACTCCGCGGCCCGCGGACACAGGGCACACCTCGTCCCCGCCACGGCAGCCTCCGCGTACGACAACCCGGCACCCGCGCAAGCCGCGCCCGGACGGGCCTGCCGGACAATCATGGGGCGGGCGGAACGCGGAGTGTCCGACGCCCCTTCCCGGCGGGACACCGCATGCGCACAGCCTCTCTCATCGGTCACGGCGTCGTCCCCCATTCGTTCATCTTCCCGGGCCGGGGGGGGGCGGCGATGGTGCCGTCCATGGACGTATTCGAGGGTCGGCCCGTCCATGGCCGAGGCGATCACGGAAACCGGCCGTCGCCTCGGCGACGGCCAGGACGGGACCAAGCCCGGTCCCGAACTGTGGAGTTGTTCGGCGCGGTGCGCCTCGCCGGGGTCGTAGACGAGGCGGTCGAGGTCGCGCGGCGGTTCGCGCCTGACCTCGTCGTGCACGACACCGTCGACGCGATGGGCCACGCTGATCGCCGCCGTGCTCGGCATTCCCCTGGCCGAGCACCGCATCACCGGACCGATGCCCGAGCAGTTGCTGCGGGCGATGGCCGATCGGGCGGAGGGTGAGTACAGGGCACGCGGTGTCGCACGCCCCGCGCCGATCGCGGTGGTGGACCCGTATCCCGACGCGGGGCCTGCCCAGGGCCAGTGCGGCCGGCAGTGTGCCCGTCCCGCCCGCGCTCACCACCACGTCCACCGAGGGCAGCAGCCGCGCCAGCGGTACGAAGCCGACCGTGTGGAGCCTGTGCCGCAGGCTCTCGTCGACGTCGAACTCGCCAGGTTCGACCGTGGCGAGTACGGACACACCAGTGCTCGCGATCGACCGCACCAGCGACCCCATCGCGGCGGGGTCCTGCACCGAGGTGCCGAAAGTCACCGCGGCGACCGGTCCGCCGGGTGCGGGCAGGGCTCGTCCACCGTCCGTTGCGCTGTGGGGTTCCGGACGGAGTGGAAGACGGCCGGGGGAGTCGTCGCGTTCCGCCTTTGGTTGCAGCATCGCCGTGGAGATCGAGGACCTCGCGTCGGCGGGCGACGCGGTGCGCAGGTGATCTCCGACCCCTCGTACGTCCGAACGGCGAAGGCGGTCGCGGAGGAACTCGCCGACCTCGACGACGCGAACCGGGTCGACAAGGCCCTCCTGAACCGGCTCTGACCCGTCACCACTGCTGCCGGGGACATAGAACGCCCCGGCCTACCGGCCGAGGCCCGGCAGCGCACGCCGGATCTCGGCCGGGCGACTTCCGGGCGCCGGGGCCGGCCAGGGAGAATGTGAGGCAGTTTCTTCGCCGAACCAGGTGATCACGGGCTGGGACACTCGCGCGGCGGGTTCACCACCACACTGCACCTGGCCGTCGCGCAGGGGCAAAAGTCCACGTCGAACGTGGTGACCAGTGGGCAGCGCGGAGGACTCACCGCGGTTCGAACCCGTCTTGGAAAAGATCCGCGTGCCCGGCATCGGGCCGGGGCGGCCACGTGTCCGTCCCCATCGGATCCGCGCTGACAAGCGCCCTGCGGACCGATCTGGGCCGCCGGGCACCGATCTCGGCCGCGAGCAGGGCATGTGTACCCCAGGCCGGATCGCGAGCGGATACGCGAGTACGTGTCCGCGAACCTGTGCCGGCGCACCGGCCGCTCGGTGTCATCGACACCGTGGCCGCAGCGGTCGACTCGGAGGAAAGCAGGACAGCGTGACCGAGATCGGAAGCGCTGTGGACCGGCTGGAGGAGACCGCCGTGCCGGCTGATCTGCCCGGATGACCCTCGGCGGGCGCGGTGCCGGTGTTCGCGAACGGACTCCGTGCCGGACCCTGCTACGCGGGTTCGGGCTTGTGTCCTTCCAGGGCCTTCACCAGGAGCGCGTGGAGTTGCCGGCGCTCGTCCTCGTCCAGGCTCGACAGCAGTTCGGCCTGGGCCTTGTCCGCGTTCCGCTGGATCTGTTCGAGATAGCGCCTGCCGGCCTGGTTGATGGTGACGAGGTTGCGACGCCGATCGGCTGGATCGGCCTGGCGGTCGAGGTGACCGCCGGTTTGGAGCCGGGTCACGATGCCGCTGACGTCGTTGCGGTCGAGGCCGAGCCGCCTGCCGAGATCGGCCTGGCTGAGTGCGCCGTACTCCTCCAGTGCGGCGAGGACAGCGAAGTCGGAGCGCGCCGTCAGAGGCATGTACCTCGCCGTCATGCGGGCCCCGATCGTGGAGACCCTGCTCGCCTGCCAGCTCGTGAGTGCCCGCAGTCGTGCCGGTGGCTGGAGGTCGCCGTTCGCACCACTCATGGACTCACTATAAACGTTGGTCGCCCCAACCGATCGGTGTTACGTTGGGCAAGCCAACGTTGGACGGCCCAACGCAAGGAGTCGGCGGGATCTGCTGTCGACCCCGACTTGGCCGAAGGAGCATCCTGATGTCCGACAGCATCCCTCATCCCGACCTCTCCGGTCGGCGAGTCCTGATCCCCGGCGGCACCGGAGGGGTCGGGGAAGGCGCCGTGCGCTCCTATCTCGCGGCGGGCGCGCAGGTGGTGGTGCCCACACGCAGCAAGGAGCGGGCGGAGGAGTTCCGCCTACTACTCGGCGAGGCCGCAACCGCGCGCCTGCACCTGTTCGAGCACGACTACACCGACTTCGCGGGCGCGGAGGCGCTCGTCGCGACCATGGTCGACCGGCTCGGCGGCGTGGACGACGTCGTCGCCCCGATCGGCGGCTGGTGGCACGGCAGGCGGTTGTGGGAGATCGACGAGGCGGACTGGCAGGCGGCCTTCGTGGGCCTGGCGACCGCGCACATGGCCGTGGTGCGCGCGGCCCTGCCGCGCATGACGAGGCAGGGCGCGTACTCCATCGTCGTCGGCGAGTCCGCCCACGTCCCCATCCCCGGAAGCGGCCTGGTGAGCATGGAGCAGACCGCGCTCCAGATGATGCACCAGGTGCTTGCCGTCGAGCTTCAGGGCGCCAAGCGCGTGTTCCTCCTCGAACTCGGCCCCGTCGCGACCCGCTTCGTCGAAGCCGTCGACCCCGCCCAGGTCACTTCCGCGCAGATCGGTGCGGTCGCCGTCGCGGCCTCCGCCTCGACGCAGCCCGGCAGCTTGGTGCAACTGCTGAACCGGGCCCAGGCCGAGGAAGCCCTGGTCTCGCTCGGAGCGGCGTGGTGAGCGCCACCCGGCTCGGCTACGAGGTCATCGTGTCCGAGGCGATCCCGCTCGCCCTGCCGGGACGCACGCCCGATGGGGGCGCGCGTACCTGGGCGCCGGTGTCCACGACGCTCGTCTTCGGCCGTGACGAGGCGGTACTCGTCGACCCGCCGCTGACCACCGCCCAGGCGGAAGCCGTCGCGGACCGGGTCCGCACCCTCGGCCGGAGGCTCACGCACATCTTTGCCACCCACGCGCACGGCGACCACTGGTTCACCGCCCCGAGTCTGGCCGACCGGTTTCCCGGCGCCCAGGTGGTGGCCACGGGCGCGACCATCGCGCAGATGCACCGCACCGCCGAGGCGCGCGCGGGCTTCTGGGACAAGATCCTTCCCGGACGGATCCCGGCATCACCCGTCACGGCCGTCGCCGCCGAGGACCTCGAAAACCGGCTCGTCCTCGAAGGACACGTGCTGTCCGTCCTCGGTGTCGGGCACAGCGACACCGACGACACCAGCGTGCTGCACATCCCGGACCTCGACCTGGTCGTCGCGGGCGACGTCGTCTACAACGGCGTCCACCAGTACCTCGTCGAATCCCGTGACGGGGGACGCGACGCCTGGCGCCGTGCCATCGCCGCTGTGGAAGCACTCGGCGCACGCCGAATCGTCGCCGGCCACAAGAACCACCGGTACGACGACGACGCGGACCGGCAGATCCGCGAGACCCGCCGCTACCTCGCCGACACCGACCAGCTGCTGGAAACAGAGCCGACACCGGAACTCTTCTACAGTGCCATGATCCGGCGGCACCCTGACCACCTCAATCGCAGCAGCCTCTGGGGCAGCAGCCAGGCGCTCTACCCGGACCGCACCCAGGGGACCCCGCCGCCCACCTGACGGATGGTCGCCGTGGGTCCGCCGGACGGGCGTCAGTCCTGCTTCACAGCCAGTCGGCCGGGAGGAGGCAGTGCGCCGTGCGTGGGCGGCGACGACGCGATGACGGCTGTGGAGATCGCAGGGCCCAGGCTCCGCGTACCGCATTGCTCATCACACACTTCGCCGGGGCCGGACGAAAGCCCGTGCCCCGGCGAAGTGTGGGTGCCCGGCGGTCAGCCCACCGCACTCGCTGTGGCGTGGTTGATGGTGTGCTTATTGATCTTGATTGTGGCCTGCTGTTGTTCAGTTGTACTGGGTGGTAGTTCTGGTCAGCCGGTGATCTTGGCGAAGCCTGGGCACCCCCACTGACAGCGCAGTCACGGGGCCGGTTTTGCAGAACAGGGCCCGCGCGAATGGGCCTTGTCCTGTGTTCCATGAGACACGTCAAAGTCTGGAGAAGGACGCCCGGGCGGTCGTCATCGGCGACCCGTTCCCGTACACCACCGAGGCGTCAGTATCGTCCAGTTGCGCGTCGACCGGTTCGACGTCGCCAAGCTTCTCGCTCCGGTGGACACCGCGGTCATGGCCTGTGTGGACGCCGCGCTGCGCGCCGTCCAGGACCTGGAGCGCGCGATGGCGGGGAGGTTGCGGCGTCGCTGCAATGTGTCTCTTGGGTCCAGAGGGTTCGAGTCGATCGCGTGTAGCGCTTGGCGGCCAGCTTCCATGGCTGTTGCGACGCTAGTGGCAGGGGCGTGGTCGCGGCGGAGTCGGTAGGCGTTCATAAGGTGTGCTGCTGCCATGGCCGCGTCACCGGCGGCACGGGCTAGTCGGTCGCCTTCGTGGGCCACGGTGTTTTCGAGGGCCGTACGGTCACCAACTCGCCGACGGTGACCGAGACAGGCTCGCCGGCCTACCAGTGAACCTCTGTACAGACATCTCAGGGGGATAGGAAGTCAAGCTGTCGTACGTCCGTCCGACGGGGCACGTCCGCGGCTGTGTGCTTCAGATCGCTGTGATACGGACTCGGGTCGAAGGCAGGAGACTGGTGCGATGGAAAGTGTGGACGTACGAGATGTCTGTTTCGTCAATGGATCGGTGAGGCTGGCTGGTGTCTTAGCGGTGCCACGGCGAGGGGGTGTGGCCTGCGCGGGTGTGGTGTTGGTAGGGGGGTCGGGGCCGTCCGACCGGGACAACGACACGTTCTTTCCGCCGCTGCGTCGGCACCTGCTGGATGCCGGGATTGCTGTGCTTTCCTACGACAAGCGAGGCGTCGGCGGGTCGTCCGGCGACTGGCGCACCGCAACGCTGACTGACCTGGCGACTGACGCGACCGCTGCGGTGGACTTCCTTCGCTCCCGGCCCGAGGTGCGGTCCGAAGCTGTGGGGCTTTTTGGCCACAGTGAGGGTGGCTGGGTGGTTCTTCGTGCATCGACAGCGCGGGACGACATGCCCTGGGTTGTCACCAACAGTTGCCCGGGAGTGAGTCCGGCGGTGCAAGAACGTTATGCCCTGGCCAATCGCCTGCGAGAGGTACCTCTGAGTAGCCAGAGCGACATCGGTCGAACTTTGGACCTCTACGACCGTCTCATCGAGGCAGGCCGATGCGACGCGGACTTCGCGACGGCGGTCCAACTCGTGGACGCTGCTGGCAGCCCGCCGGGACTGGCGTACTACTGGGCAGACATCGACGAACGCCTCTGGGGGTTTCTCAAGCGCAAACAGGACCACGATCCGACCGGTGATCTCTGCGGACTGCGCTGCCCGCATCTGGCGTTTTTCGGGAGCGAGGACCGGCTGGTTCCCGTCGCTGACAGCCTCCGCGTGTTCGGCGCTTCCGTCTGTCATCCGGCGCGTCCCCGTCGCGCAACGCTGACGGTGGAAGTGCTGCCAAGAGCCGATCACCGATTGCAGCTGCCGGGTGCTACCGAGCCAGCACCTGAGTACTTCGACACGCTGACACGCTGGCTCCGCCGGAACTGATCTCGGCGTTCTAGACGAGTCATTCCGATGTGATCAGTGGTCGTAGGTGGTCGGGGACCGCATGAGCGGCTGTGCGGTCGTGTGGTTGTGCCGGATCGCCGCAGTCGGCGCAAGCACGCACCGCGCAACGCGGACGGTGACGTTCTCGAAGGCACGGCTGCCATGTTGATCCCGATCGATGAGGCCGCGGCGGAGTCTTTCGCCGATTTGATCAGGCGGTGCCGGTCACCTGCGCAGCCAGCTCTTCTTGGGGGGATCGGCCGGGACCGCCTCCCGCGTCATCTTTGGTGGTCCAAGGGGAGCGGGATGCAGACGACGTCGCTGCGCAAGGGTGAGAACACGGTTCTGTCGACAGCTCGGACGGTGCTGTCGGAGTCGGTCCAGGGGTTGTCGGCGGATGTGTCCGCGCTGCTCCTCGGCGCCGACGGCAAGGTCCGCGGTGATCACGACCTGGTCTCCTACAACCATCCCGCCCAGGCCGGAGTGTCCGTCGCGGGTGCGGCAGTCACCGTGGACCTTCCTCGTCTGCCGGCTGACGTGCAACAGGTGACTGTGGTGGTGAGCGCCGACCCTTTGCAGCCTGGCGCCGTTTTCACCCGGGCACCTCAGCTGTCGGTCACCCAGAGCGGGGTGACGCTCGCGTCGTTCACCGCGCCGGACTTCACCGCAGGGGAGACAGTCGTGGTCCTGGCGGAGGCATACCGGCGCCAGGAGGGCTGGAAGCTCCGCGCTGTGGGACAGGGCTACGCCACCGGCCTTGCGGGACTGGCGACCGACTACGGTGTCGATGTCGACACCGACCCGGAGCCTTCCGGCGCACGGCTGCCCCCGCAGACCCGCACGGCAGGTGCACCGGTTGCTTCGGCCGACCTGACCAAGCTGGAGCGGAAGGCCCCAGGACTGCTGGCTCCCGCTTCGGACAGCTCCACACCCAGGTCGACTGGGGCTGGGGCAACGTGGCCGACGCGATGCGCGGGCCGTCAGCCACTACCAGGAATCCGGAGCCGCAGACCCGCCTTCGTCGTCACCCAGGTCGGTGACGAGCCCTGGGACAAGGCAGAGGTCCGCTCCATGCTCCAGAGCACCGCCTCACTCGGCATCTTCCGGCTCTTCGTCGGCTTCGGCCGCGGCAAGCTCGCCTTCTCCAAAGAACCTCAACGCCTCCGCCTCGGCCACCTTCACCAACGTCGCCTTCTACGACGCCAGCAAGAACCCCGGCTCAGTTCCCGGAGAACGCTTCTACACAGGCCTTGTCGACTCCTTCGCGACCTGGATGCAATCGTGAGCCGGGGGAGCTACTCGGAAGGGGCACGGTGACGGTTGCCGCGAACATCCGCATCCCCCGGGAACCCAGGGACCGGCTTGCCGCTGTTGCTGCCGCGGAGGGGTTGTCGCTGCACGCCCACCTGGCGCGGCTCGCGCAGACTCTGCTGACGCCGGCCGAACGGGCCGGGCGGGCCGAGAAGGCAGGCGCCGTGCTGGAGGCGTGGAACGGCTAAGCTCCCGCGCCCGCTGAGGAGCGGGACCTCGACCGCCGGCTGGCACGGGCGACCGGCCGTTGAACGACGTTCGGTGTACGCCCCAGCGGAGGCCGCCGCGTTCGCCCTGGTCAAGGCGGCCGAAGCATGAGGCAGGGCCACGCGCTGTGTCTGACCTGGGCTGTTCTTCTCTTCCTTGATCACTCGGTGTGGTGGTGTGCTGACATGTTGTCAGTGTTGCCTGTCAATATGGGCCAGTATGCGGGGAGTTGTGACGAGGGGGAGGCTTGTATGCCGTGGGTGAGGCCGTACCTACGCTCTGACGGGACACCGGTTCGCGGACATGCGCGGTGGGCTCCGGATGCCAAACGGGAAACGACGATCTTCGCTGTAGTGGCCTTGGCGGTGGTCGGGCCGGGCAACAGCGACATCTCGGCGGGGGAGGGGAGCACACCGCGGCCGCAGACCACGGTCCAGTACCCGATCCGGTGGGACCACGCCCCCGCCGCCCGGGCACCGCAACCCCGGCCCACGGTGTCGTACCCGATCCGGTGGGAGCGGTGACCCGGCGGCGGCCGGTGCGGTGACGCAGCCGACGGCCCGGCCGACGACACCAGCAGCGCGACGCGCAGCTGCTCGTCTTCGCCGCGGTGACGGCGGCCGGTATCGGCCTGGTGGCGATGGTGGTCAACTGGCTGCTGGCCCACTGGTGGATCCTCGCCGCCGTCCTGGTCTTCGCCGACGCCGGCTGGCTCTACGACCGCCAGCAACGCGCCCGGTGGGAGGCGGTGCGGGCGGAGGGCCTGCGCTACGGACTGCCTCAGCTCGACGCGCTGTACTACACCCACTTCGAGGATGCCGTCCGGGACCTGATGCAGCGCGACGGCTGCCAGGATGCTCAGCGGGTTGGCGGCCGCGGCGACCTCGGCGCCGACGTGAACCACCGACCCCTACGGACGGTGATGGGTCATCCAGTGCAAGCACCGCCGCAACGGCGCCCACGGCCTCCCGGTCGGCACACCCGACCTCCAGGTCCTCAACGGCACCGCCCGCCAGGTGCACGGCGCCGACGTCGCCGTGATCGTCACGAACGGCCGGGTGGCCGGCCCGGCGGTCACGTTCGCCAGGCAGCAGCGGCTGCACGTCGTCGACCGCCAGACGCTGGCCGTGTGGGCGTCCGGCTCCCGCCCCTCGTGGGAGCTGCTGCGGGCAGTGCCGCCTCCGCGCAGTCCGACGGCTCCTGGCCGCGGTCGTGTTCGTCGCGACCTCGGGCTGTACGTGGCAGCAGCCGCCGGCGAGCTCGTTCGGCCCGTCCGGCGCGACGGCCCACTGCCGGTTCACCGAATGGACCAAGGCCCGGGTGCGGGCCAGGCTCCACCGCCTGGTCCTCGACGAGCTCGGCGCCCGCGGTGGACTGGACTGGTCGCGGTGCGCGATCGACTCGGTCAACACGCGGGCCCTGAAAGGGGGCCTGACGGGCCCGAATCCTGTCGACCGAGGCAAGTACGGCTCGAAGATCCATCTGATCACCGAGCGGACCGGTCCCCTGTCCGTCGGCATCTCTGACGCCAACGCCCACGACAGCCAGGCTCTGAGCCCGCTCGTGAAGGGCATACCCCCGATCCGGCCCCGCCGCGGCCCTCGTCGGCGTAGGCCCGGCAAGCTTCACGCCGACAAGGGCTACGACTACCGCCATCTGCGGCAAAGGCTGTCACGGTGAGGCATCCGGCACCGCATCGCGCGCAAGGGCGTCGAGACCTCACAGCGACTCGGGCGACACCGCTGGACCATCGGACGCACCATGGCCTGGCTCGCCGGCTGACGCGGACTCCACCGCCGCTACGAACGCAGAGCCGACCACTTCCTCGCCTTTACCAGTCTCGCCTGCACCCTCATCTGCTCCCGTCGATTCGCCAAATGAGATGACTTCAAGGCGACGGATGCCCGCCCCGACGCTGACGTGGAGGATCTGTTCCGATGTCCGGGGCACCGAGGAGGCGCGCGAGCAGGACGGCCGAGTCCAGCTCATCGTCGGACAGGAGGAGTGTGAGGGACGTTGTCCCCGCGTCGACCGTGCAGTCGAGTCCGTGGTCCGCGAGTACATCGTTGAGGTGCTGGCGGTGGTGCGGGCGGTGCTCCAGGGCTGCAGCATCGTCGCGATGAGCGTGCGTACGGAATCGACGCTGGAAAGGGTCAGGACGACCCGGGCGGTGTCGAAGTCCTCGTCCCCGACGTTGCCCGGGGTGTATCCGGCGTCGATCACCACCGTGCCGGGCTTGATGTCCTCACCTCGGATCAGCCGAGGCCGTCCCACGGCCGCTACCACGACGTCTGCTTCCCGGACGACCGCCGACAAGTCCGCCGTGCGCGAGTGGCAGTACGTCATCGTTGTATTCTTGGCGGGCAGGAGTTCCCGGCCGGCTTGCCGAGAATCGCGCTGCGACCCACCACGACGGTGTGCTTGCCGGCGAGGTCGACCTCGTACGCCTCCAGCAACCGCATGATTCCGCCTGGAGTGCGGGACACAAAGCCCGGCCGCGCGAAGGTCATCGCGGCGAACGAATGCATATGCCGTGCACGTCCGGATCGCCGGACAGAGCAGCGAGGGTGTCGATCAGTTCGGCGGTCGTGGTGGTGGCGGGCAAAGCGATGTGCCGGGACCGGGGCTCGCCTCCTTCGCACACCGCGCCCGCTGCATGCGGCCATAGGTGACCGACGCCGGGTCCTCTCCCACCAGCACCGTCGCCAGTCAGGGACTGGTCCCCCCACGCCGTGAAATCTCTGCCGCCTTGGCAGCAGCCTCTTCGACAAGGCGATTGGCGGGGCTGGCGCCGTTCATGAGCTGGGCCGTCTGAGTCGCGGACATCGTTGCCTCCAGGCGTTGCTGACCACTCGCCCAGGCGCACGGCAACGACGTCTCGTCAGACCGTTCCCCGATGGTGTGCTCCACCTCGGTGCCAGTCACGGCCCACACCGCACTGGACGCAGCATGCGCATACCGGTCAGCGTTCGCGTACGACCCGCATCTGCTCCTGGACGAGCATCTGCCGGCCCCGACGCTCACGCCCCGCAGGGAGACCGCGGCGGGGAGAACCGCCACCGGGCTCACTGCCGGACGGCGCGCAGTCCGTCCAGGAGCAGCCGCAGCCCGAACTCGAAGTGTGCCGTGAAGTCCGTACTGGTGAGCACCGGCAGGGTGGCGACGAGGTGCGGATACGTCCCTGCCTCCGCCACCGCGTCCTGCAGAGCCCCCGCGTTGGCGGGCCCCCCGCCCTCCGGCCGGAGCGCGGCCTGTTCCTCCAGGGTGTGGCCGACGGTGAAGTTGGTCACCGCGTAGAGAGTCCGCGCCGCCTCACCGTCGCTGAAGCCCGCCGCGCGCAGCACCCCGATGAGGCCGTCGGCGAAGCCCAGGGTGTTCGGGCCGGTCGAGTGTGTACCGGCATAGACGCGGGCGCCGTCGCGATGGGCGAGCAGGGCCGCACGCAGGGCGCGGGCCAGACGCGCCACTCCCTCGCTCCAGTCATCGTCCCCGGCCGGGCCGGTGGCGCCGGCGACGCCGCCGACCATGTACTCGGCCATGGCGGTGAGCAGGTCCTGTTTGGTCGCGAAGTAGCGGTACAGCGCGCCGGCCTGGACATCCATCGCGTCGGCGAGCCTGCGCATGGTCAGCGCGTCGAGCCCGGACTCGTCCAGCAGGTCGAGGGCGGTCCGGACGGTGCGGGCCCGGTTGAGCCGGGCGGGCCGGCCCCTGGCCGGGCTTGACGGTGTGCTCATGGACCCCACTATAGTGAACAGCGTTCATGTGAACGTCGTTCACTAAATAGAGGAGGTCATCTCTGATGGACACCGACGTAGTCGTCGCAGGCGCGGGCCCGACCGGGCTGCTGCTTGCCTGCGAGCTGGCACTGGCGGGCGCACGGACCCGGGTCCTGGAGCGCCGCACCGAACCGCAGCGCCATTCGCGGGCGCTGAGCCTGCACCCGCGCAGCGTGGAACTGATGGACCAGCGGGGACTGCTCGACCGGTTCCTCCCGCTCGGCCGGACCGTGCCGGGCTGGCACTTCGCGGGATTGCCCACACAGCTGGACTTCGGTGCCCTCGACTCCCGGCACGGCTACACCCTCTTCCTGGCCCAGGCGCGCACCGAGGCGGTCCTCGAGGAGCGGGCGCACGAGCTGGGGGTGGAGATCAGCCGGGGACACGAGATCCTCGGCGTGCGCCAGGACGGCGACGGGGCCGAGGTGGAGACGCGCGTTCCCGGCGGCGGCACCGAGACCGTACGTGCCCTGTACGCGGTCGGATGCGACGGCGGGCGCAGCCTCGTGCGGCGGACCGCGGGGATCGGCTTCCCCGGCACCGACGAGACCCTGACCGGGATGCTCGGGGACTTCGCGGTCGTCGACCCGCAGCCCGGCGCCCTGGATGCGGCGCGGGCCCGCGGCGTGATCGTCGCGCCGCTGGAGGAAGGGCTCACCCGGTTCGTCTGCCTGGATCCGGGGCGAATGCGGGTCCCGTCCCGGGAGCCGGTGACCCTGGAGGAGTTCCGTACGTCGCTCACCCGGATCACCGGCTCCGACTGCGGAATCGCCGAACCCCACTGGCTGTCGCGGTTCGGCAATGCCACGCGCCTCGCGGAGAGCTACCGCTCGGGACGGATCCTGCTGGCGGGCGACGCCGCCCACATCCACTTCCCCGCGGCGGGCCAGGGGCTCAACACCGGGCTTCAGGACGCCATGAACCTGGGGTGGAAGCTGGCCGCCTCGGTGCACGGCTGGGCCCCGCCCGGGCTGCTGGACAGTTACGACGCGGAGCGCCGACCGGCTGGCGAGTCGGTGACCGAGAACACCGAGGTCCAGACTCTGCTGGCAGAGCTGACGCTGGTAGCGCAGTACGAGCGCCCGGCCGCGGCCCTGCGCAAACTCCTCGACCAGCTGCTGGGCATGCCGGAGGTCAACCGCCGGCTCGCCGACCAGGTCTCCGCGCTCGGCACCCACTACCCGCCGGCGGACCCGGGCGCCGACCCGCTGGTGGGGCGGCGCATGCCCGATGTGGGACTGGCCGCCGCCGGTTCTGAGGCGACACGGGTGTACGAACTCCTCACCCAGGGCCGCTTCGTGCTGCTCGCTCTGGCGAAGGACCCCTCCCTGCGGGAGGCCGTCGGCACGGATCGGGCCTCCCGGGTCACGGCTGTATCCGTCGACAAGTACGACGAGCACGCCGACCTCGATGGGGTCACCGAGGTGCTCGTACGCCCCGACGGGCACGTCGCGTGGGCCACCCGGACCGCCGACCACGCCGCGCGCCGCGACGAGCGGGTCCAGGCGCTGTCCGCCTGGGTGGGTACGCCCTCCTGGAGGAGCTGATCATGTCTGTGAACCGCGTCAGTCCACCGTCCGTGCACAACCCGTCCGACCAGATCAGCCAGGTCGTCACCGTCGACGGTATGCGGCTCGTGCATCTCTCCGGCCAGGTCGCCTGGGATGAGCGAGGGCGGCCCGTGGGACTCGGCGACCACGGGGCCCAGGCGGCACAGATCGCCCGTAACCTCGACGCCGCGCTCGCCGCGGTCGGCGCCACCCGCAACGACATCATCGAAGAGACCCTCTACGTCGTCGACTACACCCCGAAGCTGCTGCCCGCGATCTTCGGGCCGCTGCGGGCCGGTGTCGCGAAAGCACCCGCGAGCACGCTGGTGGGCGTGTCCGCGCTCTTCGCACCGGGGTTCCTCCTGGAGGTCAAGGTGATCGCCGCGCTCCCCGGTCAGGGGAGCCGGGACCGGGCCGTACCGGCCGACGCCGGCACCGAGGCGGGCGAGCCCGTCGGGGCGCACGCGACGGAGGGGGGCCAGGATCTCGAAACGGCACTCACCCGCCGGGCCTGGGAGGACCCGTCCTTCGCCGCGCGACTGGAACGCGAGCCCTTGGAGGCCCTGGCGTCGGTGGGCGTGCACGTGCCCCCGGGAGTCAGGGTGCAGGTCAGGCTGCAGAGACGCGACACGCTGTACTACGTCCTCCCACCCGCGAAACGGCCGGAGGAGCCGGACCGCGGTGAGCCCGTGAACCTCATGGACCTGTGGCGCAGCGGGGACAACTTCGTCTGGATGCTGCCCGAACGGCTCAAGACCGAACTGCTGGCCATGCGACGAGGCTTCATCGAGGCCCGGACCGGCACCGATACGACATACGACGCGGAGCAACCATGAAACATGACGCCGGTACCCTCCACACACTGCGGCTCGTCAACGACAGCGCCTACCGGGAGAGGATCGTCGCCGACCCGAAAGCGGTGCTGTGCGAGGAGTCGGGCCACCATCCGCGCGAGGACTTCACCGTCGAGGCGGTGGAACAGCGAGACGACACCATCGTCATCCTGCTCCCCGCGGAACCGCAGAACGACGAGGATTTCCAGGAGCGGCTCGCCGAGGTGTCCCAGCGCGTGTACGACGTGCTGTTCTCGTCCGGAGTCGGCGGGTTCCTGATTCCCGACGACCGCCTGAAGTGGATTCTGCGGGACATCCGCTCCTCCTGGACGGCCAAAGCCGGGCAGGAGGGATGACGGCCACCTTCGTTCTCGTGCACGGCTCCTGGCTCGGCGGCTGGGCCTGGGGGCGGGTCGCCCCCCGGCTACGGACGTGCGGCCACACCGTCCTGTGCCCTTCACTCGCCCCGGCCGGACCCGGCGTCGGACTGCGCACCCACATCGCCGAGATCGTCGCCCTGATCGACAGGCACGCTCTCACCGACGTGATCCTCGTGGGACACAGCTACGGGGGCATGGTCATCACCGGAGCCGGATACGAACGACCGCAGCACATCCGGCAACTCGTATACCTGGACGCGTTCTTCCCCTCGCCGGGCCAGTCGGCCTTCGACCTCCAGCCCGTCCTGCGCGACGCGTGCGACGCCGCTGCCGCTCTGCGGCCGGAACAGGAAGCATGGCTGATCCCTCCCTTCGGCTTCGAGACCATGGGTCTCGCGGCGACCGACCTGGAGTGGGTGACCGCGCGGGCCCGGCCGATAAGCCGGGCCACCCATGAAGAACCCCTGCCGGAACCCGCGTCCGGCCACCCTCACCCACCGGCGACCTACATACGGTTCGGCGGTTCTCCCTTCTTCGCCGACACGGCGAATACGGCACTGCGGCGCGGAGCCCGGCTCCTGACAGTCGAAGGCGCCGCCCATCTGGCACCCATCTCCGATCACGAACGCGTATGCGCCGTGCTCGCCCGGACCGGCTGAGGAGTCGGGGTGCGGGCGGGGGACCATCGCCTTGACGGACCCCGCCCGCACCGTCAGGAAGGCCGTCTGCGTCGGCGGGCCACCCTCGCCCTGCCCAGGGCGGAGCGCCTGCGCCATGGCGCCGCCGTATGACCGCCGCAGCCTCCTCACAGTCGGTCCATCGCGAGCTGTCGCATGGTGAGGTTCGTGCGGTTGGCTTCGAAGGTGTTCGTTGACTCCGTTTATAGGTGAGTTCTGGCTCCACTTGGCGGCCGGAGAGTCTCGTTTGGTAGGTGAGAAGTGACTCCACCTTGGGCGGCGCCTGCCTGGCTGTGTCGCCGAGTGGCGGCTCCGGCCCACTCGTTGTGGAACCGGTCGACATCGTGGCTGCCCGACAGCGGCCGTCCGGATGCGGTGCAGGTCAGGTGCCTCTGCCAGAACCGCACGGGAACGCTTTTGCCCCGCACCACAGAAAATTGGTCCAGAGCCCCAATGAAGTGACACAGCCACTTTGCTATTCGGTGATGCTGCGGTTGCTGCTCAGGATGTCTTCGGAGTCTGCTGCCCCCGGCGGTCCGCGTCCTGCCGGCGAAGGCCCTCGAGGATGACGTTCATCAGAGGCCGTGCTGTTGACCCCCATTCGTCCCGGTCCAGCCGGCCGAGGGAGGCGATGAGCAGGAGGACTCCGCGGGCGTCCACGTCCGTGCGGAGGGAACCGGTTGCTTGCCCGGCGTCCAGCAGGTGGCCGAGGGCGCCTTCGATGGGGTTCTGGCTGTGGGCGACAAGGTCTTGCCACGCCGCCGGCTCAAGCGCCGCCAGGACGCCGTACTTGATCTCGGCGTAGTCGATCACTCGGTCAAACCAGTGGTGATCGCCGGGCAGGGCACCGTGGGCCTCGAACTCGCCGCGGACGCGGGCCCGTTGACGGACATTCTCGTGTCCATCGGCGGGGGCGGTCTGATCGCCGGTGTGGCGGCGGCGCTGCGGGCGTTGCGGCCGGGCGTGCGCGTGTGGGGTGTGGAGACGACCGGCGCCGACGCGATGACGCAGGCGCTGGCCCACGGCGGCACGGTGCAGGTGGACGTGGGCTCCCGCATCACCACGCTCGGCGCGCCCACCGTGTCCCCGCTGACGTACACCATGGTCCACGACCTCTTCGACGAGGTCCTCGTGGTGCCGGAGGCGGAGGCGTTCGCCGCCGTGCGGGAGATGGCGGAACACGCCAAGGTGTGGACGGAGCCCGCCGCCTCCTGCCTGCCCGCCGCGTCGTCGCCAAGAACGGCATATGGACCGCCTCGGCCTGGCGGTCTGCGGCGGCAACGCCACGGTCATCACGTCGTACGCGGGACTGACCTCGTAGCGCGCCTGTCGGGCACTGCCTTCTCCAACTCGGGGAAAGATCGTCTTTGAGGACGACGAGAGGTGGAGAACTGTGGCGACCGGCGCGCTCTGGCTGACGGCGATCGTGTTGCTCGGCTCCTGTGTGCAGTGGCTGACCGGCATGGGCTTTGCTCTGGTGGCGGTCCCGGCCCTGATCCTTCTCCTGGGCCCGACCCAGGGGGTGATCCTCGCGAACTGCGCCTCCGGTGTGATCTGCGCGGTCGGTCTGGTGAGCGGCTGGCGGGAGGTCCGGTGGTCCGCGATGGTGCCGCTCTGCGCGGCCTCCGCGTGCACCGTCCCGCTGGGCGCGTGGACGACGCGCCATCTCCCGGAACCGGCGCTGCTGATCGTCATGGGAGCCCTGGTGACGGTGGCCGTGCTGTTGATCGTGCGCGGGCTGCGCGCCCCAGCGCTGCGGGGCCGCGCGGGAGCCGTCGGCACGGGCGCGGTGGGCGGGTTCATGAACGCCGCGGCGGGTGTGGGCGGCCCGCCGATCTCCTTGTACGCGCTCAACGCCGGATGGAGCGTCCGGGAGTTCGTGCCCAACGCGCAGTTCTACGGGCTGTTCGTCAACACCTTCTCGGTCGCGGCGAACGGCGTGCCGCGCCTGGGTGGCGTCCAGTGGGCGTGTGTCGCCGTCGCGATGGCGGTCGGGGTGCTGATCGGCCGGGCCCTCGCGGAGCGCACCCCCGAGCGCCGGGCCCGGGCGCTGGTGCTGACCCTGGCGCTGGGGGGCGGGGTGACGACGCTGCTCAAGGGGGTGCTGGAGCTGTGAGCCCCGCGCCGGACGGCGGCTGCTCCACCCTGGACGGCCGCCGACCGCTTTCGCAGCCGTTGCTCCTTTCGAAGGCGATCCGCGCCTGGCTCCGCCGCAAGGGCATCGCCCACACGATTCCCGAGCGGGCCGACCAGGTCCGCAACCGGGCCCGGCGAGGCAGCCGCGGCGGCCGACCGCCGGCCTTCGACCGCGAGGTCTACAAGCACCGCAACGTTGTGGAACGCTGCTTCAACCGCCTGAAGCAGTGGCGCGGCATCGCCACCCGCTACGACAAGACCGCCCAGTCATACGAAGCAGCAGTCACCCTCGCGTCACTCCTGATGTGGGCGTGACATTTGACGACAGAACCTAGTCCCACCCCGACCCCGCTGTGAGGGACAACCAGGTCAACACCATGCTGGCGGAATGGGGGTGCGGTGGGATGGGAGCCGGTGAACCACGTAGCCGTGACGGACTCGGGCGCGAGCCGCGCCGCGTGGCGTCGTTGCCTGTCTCCGTGGTTAGGACGTAGTCGAAGCCGAGCTGGACCAGATGCGGGGGCGGTAAGGGAACGAACGGGGACATGGACAATTCCTGACGTACGGGCGCCGTGCCGATCGCGGCGACGTCCCAGCAGGTTCGGCCCGCCAGCCCGTGGACAGAGGCCAGAGAACTCTCCCCCCCCGAGCCGAAACCGGCGAATTGGGTCTGCAAGGGTCAAACCTGTCCCCCTTGTCCATGGTGGTCGGGCCGACCACGAGCCCGACCTTGACCCCTTGTCCACCTCTGCTACCACCCCGACCACGGCCGTGTTTTCCCTTGAACGCGTCCGCTACCGGCCATGGTTAGACCGCGGACAAGGGGGGTCCCCTGCACGCTGCTCCCTCGAGTTCCCGCCCACCAGGGCGGCCCGAAGCGAAGGAGTCACTGCGATGACCACGCACCGACCCCCGGCAGGCGCCCGGCGCGCCCGTCCCGACCACGGGCCCGACCAGCAGCGGGCAAGCCGTCCCGGCCTCCTGCGGCGCGCACTTGGGAGGCCACTGTGGAACCCACTTTGGTGCCCGGCACCGAGCCGGACGGAGAAAGCCCAGGTCAGCACGCAGATATGGGCGCGCGCCGCGTTGTCACAACCCTCATATCTACTCCTGAACTTTGAAGTGATGTCAGTAGAGGAGGAGATCATCGGGTTCGGGGGCCGGGTGCCCTTGGCGGCCGGGCGCGGCCGGCGCTCGGCAGGTGGCCGCGCGTGCCAGACGACGGGGAAGGAGCGCAGCTGATGGCGGTCAAGCGTGAGGAGAACCCGGCGGGCGTCGAACAACCTGCGCGGTGACGTGCTGCGCGTGCTCGGAGTGCTGAAGGTCGCCACGGTCGAACAGATTCAGCAGATCTCAGCCCCCGCACCTGAGCTACCGCCACACCGACAAGCCGACCCCCTCGAAGCGGAAGCAGGCTCGCACCGCCTCCCACACCGGGGCGCTGTCCGATCTGCGCAAGCACGACCTGGCGGAGAACGGCGGGCAGCTCCCAGGCGGGGACACGCTGCGCAACCTCACCCCGATGGGCCCGACGGCCGCCGCTCGCGAGCTGGGGCGGCCGGTGGGGGAGATGGGCAACCCGGCCCGCGGCGCGGGCCGCACCGGGGCCTCCCACCCCATGACCGTCAACGAAGCCGTGCTCGCCCTGCTGCGCCCGAAGCCGACCCTCACCCAGCTCGCCAACGAGCCGGCCGACATCCGCGCCGCCGCCCAGGCCGCCTTCGACGCGCCCGCCGGACTGGGCACCATCGCCTCCTACGCGACCGAGGTGGCGCTGCCCGCGACGGGCACCTGGGCCAATCCGGGCAAGGGCGGCGCCCAGACGGACATCGTCATCACCGCGCCCGAGGACGGGGTGCTGCTGCTGTTCGTGGAGATCGACAACTGCTTCGAGTCCGCTCAGGTCCTCGCCGGGAAGACCGACAAGTACATGCGGTTTGGCCAGCGGAAGGTGAAGGACGTCGACGGCAAGGAGCGGCCGATGTGCCGCACCCGCTGGTGGGTGCCCGACGGCCGCCACGGCGACCGGCCCCACCCGCCGCTGCTGCTCGTCTTCAACCGCGTCGGCCCGCGCAACCCCGACACCGTCATCGCGCAGCTGGCTGAGCTGACCGAGCGGCACTGGAAGGGCACCGCGTACGACGGTGGCTTCCACATGTACGACGGCAAGCTGCCCATCGTGGCCACCGGCATGAAGCTGCTGAAGGAGCACGGCCCGGCCGGAGCGGTCTTCCGGCGCTTCGGCCGACCGCACAAGCAGACGCTCCTCGAGGCGATCGGCAACCCACGCCGCGAAGCGGCCGACGCCCGCCAGCGAGCCGAGTACGCCGCCCGCCAATGGGAGCACCAGGAGGAGCTGCGTCGCATCGCCGCACAGCACCGGGCCGAGCGGGAGGCCAGCCGTCCCGTGTGCGCCGGCTGCGGCACCCGGTTCACCGACGAACGGTGGAAGGCCATCGAGCCCACCGGGTGGGACGCCCCACGCGATACCCACCCGCACCTGTGCGACGACTGCAAGCAGCGCGCCATCACCGCCGAGCGTCAAGCCGAGCAGGCTGGGTCTGAGCACCAGGAGCACGACCAGGCCGTGCCCGAGCAGAAGGCCGGCGGCACCTGGCTCTCCCGCTTCCGCAGCTGACGCGCGAGCGGCGACACGGCCGGTCAGGTCCGTCCTGCCCGGCCGGGGCGGCTACTCCCAGGGCTTCGGTAGCGCATGCCACAGGGTTCTGAGCCAGTCGGGCGGGTTGGTGAGGAACTTGTCCTGGGCCCTGATGGAACGGGCTGCCCCTACGTCGTGCATCTGGGCGGCCCCGAGCTCACCACCTGGCCCTACGCTCACCGTCGGACCGCCCTGGAGACGCTGTTGGCGGACACGCCGTTGACCGCGCCGTTCACGCTCTGTCCGTCGATCACCGACCCGACTGCTGCGTGGGTCTGGCTCACCTGGACATCCGCCGGCCTGGAGGGCCTGTGCTTCAAGAGGCTGGCGGAGCCGTACCGCCCCGGGACCAGAGCATGGGGCAAGTACAAGGTCCGCACCACCACCGAGGCCGTCGTCGGTGGGGTCACCGGCCCGCCCGCCGCGCCCCGCACCCTGCTGCTCGGCCGCTACGACAGCGCGGGCACGCTCCGCTACACCTCTCAGATGCCCCACCAGTCGAAGGGGTGGGTGGGCACGTGCACGCCGCAGGCGCGGTCCAAGCGAACCGTACGGCCCCGGTGGAAGAGCAGAGGCTTGAGGCGTTCGCCGGCTGCGGCTAGGCGCTGGACCCGCCCCATGACGGCTACGTGATCACCTGTGGGAAAGCTGCTCTCGACGTCACACTCGATCCAAGCCGTCGCGCCTGCGAGACGCGGCGCGGTGGCGGCCGCCAGTTCCCATTCGCCGGTGGCGAACCGGTCCGCCGTACGGCTGGCGAAGGCCTCGCAGACCTGCTGCTGGTCCTCGGCCAGCACATTCACACAGAAGTGCCCCGACTCGATGATCGCCTGGGAACTGGCCGAGTCCCGGCCGCCGTAGAAGACCACGAGGGGCGGCTCGAGAGAGACGGAGGTGAAGCTGCCCACGGTGACGCCTACCGGGCCCTGCGGTGTCGTGGCAGTCACCACGCACACCGAGGTCGGCACACGGCCGAGTACGCGCGTGAACGCCTCCGGGTCGGCCGCCGTTACGGGCTGGTCCATGGGGGCGGGCCCGGGTGCGGACATAGCGACCTCCAAGGGGCGGGAGCCGAACTGTGTGCGTCGTCGACGCGGGTGCCATTCCAGTGAATCCGCGATTGTCTCGGCCTGGCATTGGGCCCGACGGACATGTCGGGCCGGGCGGTGTTGAGCGCCCAGCCCAACCAGCACCTGAACTGGTCCGCCAGCCCAAGCGACGGGACGGAACCTTGCGGCTCCGGACACAGGACAGCGACGCGAAGATGACGTGGAATCACGGAAGCGTCACCCTGCCACGGAGGTGCCTCACGTGAGCCGCGAAGCCCGGGAAAATCCCATGACCACGACCGCAACCGCCCCCCAGACGACCGCTGCCCCGGCCACGGCTTTGAAGGAGAGCGCGAGGGCATTGGTCCCCCTGCTGAAAGAGAACGCCGGCCGCACGGAGGCCGACCGCAGGGTGGCCGAGGAGAACATCGCGGCTCTGTCCGGGGCCGGGCTGTTCCGGCTGACCGTGCCGCGGCGCTTCGGCGGTCATGAGACGGATTTCCGTACCTTCATGGAGGTCACCTGCGAATTGGCGCGCGGCTGCGGTTCCACCGCCTGGGTGGCGATGCTCATCAACGGCGCCAACTGGATGGCCGCCCTATACCCTGAGCAGGCCCAGCAGGAGGTGTGGGGCGAGGATCCCGACGCGCGCGTGTGTGCTCGGTGCTGGCACCCAGCGCCACCAGCCGGGCGGTCGACGGCGGGCTGGTCGTCAGCGGACGCTGGGGCTTCGCCTCCGGCAGCCTGCATTCCCAGTGGGCGGCGCTCGCCATTCCCGTCGTGGACGCCTCGGGGCAGCAGACCGACCAGGGAGTCGCTCTCGTCCCGATGAAAAAGCTGAGGATCGAGGACACCTGGTACGTGGTCGGCATGCGGGGCACGGGCAGCAACACCCTGGTCGCCGACAAGGTCTTCGTGCCCGCGCACCGCATCCTCTCGATAACCCAGGGTTTGCAGGGCGTCTACCCCACCGAGCGCAAAGGTGAGGCACTGTACCGGTCCGCCCTGGTTCCAGTGAGCTCGCTGGCGCTGGCCGGCCCGCAGGTGGGTCTGGCGCAGGCCGGGATGGACGCCGTCACCGACTCACTCGCCAAGGACAAAGGCATCTCGTACACGTTCTACGAGCGGGCGAGTGAGGCGCCTTCCACGCATATCCAGCTCGCGGAGGCGGCTCAGCTGATCGACACCGCCAAGTTGCATCTGCTGCGGGCCGCCGACGACATCGACACCTGGGCCGCGGCCGGAGAGAACATGCCGTTCGAGACGCGGGCGCGGGTGCGGATGGACACCGGTTACGTCGCCCGGCGCTCCCGGGAAGCACTCGACCTGCTCCTGAGCATCCAAGGCGCGGGCAGCTTCGCCGAAGCCAATCCCTTGCAGCGGATCTGGCGGGACCAGGAGACGGCCAGTCGGCACGCTATCGTCAATCAGGCCATCGCTGGCGAACTGTACGGGCGGGCCCTGCTCGGCATCGAGGAGCAGGTCACCCCTTTCATCTGACTCGCTCAACCACATGATCCGACTCCTCATGACACGGCGGGACCCACCGTCATGGTCATGCAGTTACCCGCTCCCCCCGCCGGAGCACGGCGGAACCCAGAACCCGCGCCGCCTCCAGCGCTGTCATCGTCTCTGGCAGCCGAGCAGCCAGATCGTGGCCGAGCAATTCTCTCGCCCGCTTGACGCGATAGGTGACGGTGTTGCGTGCTATGTGCAGTTGTGCCGCGACAGTCATCAGACTGCGCTCGCTGCGCAGGTACAGGCGCACGGTTTCCCGCAGCTGTTCCGTCCACGGGCTGTCCGTCGCCAGTGCGCCGAGTTCGTCGCTCACGAAGCGGCGCAGCGCGGGCAGGTCGGTGGAGAGCAGGGCCGTCAGCGCGACGTCCCGGTGGTCGACAAGCCGGCCGGTGCCGTGTGGGTTGAGCTGCCCGACACGCGCGGCGTGCTGAGCGTCCTCGTGCGACTGGCGGAAGCCGGACAGACCCTCGCGTACGGAGCCGCAGGCAAAGCGCACATCAGCGGGGAAGGTTGGCTCTGGTACCCGGGAAGCTGGTGGTGCACCGCGAAGCCTGCCCCATGCCCACACGCTGGTTTCTCCGATGGGCACCACCAGAGTGGAGGAGCAGTCGTGGCGGCGGATCAGCTCGGAGGCGGCCGCCTCCATGGCCTCGGCCCGGGCAGTGTCGCACCAGACGATGACTGCGAGCTGTAGTCCGTCCAATGGGTGGTTCAGCACCTGGCCGGCGCGCTCCTGTTCCACCGGTTGGCCGTCAAGGATGCGGCGGACGGTCTCCTCGCGGGCCGCAGCATCGCTGGCGATCCAGCTGTCGTGCTCGACGAGGTACGCCGCGGTCATGTAAGAGGAGAACACGTCCATGTAGCCAAAGAGCGTTTCGGTGATGCGAAGAAACTGTCCCGCCAGTTCCTCCCGCCGGACGAGATCCTGGCACGCGGCCATCAGTGCCCGTATCAAGGCCGCGTGGGCGATCCGGCAGCCGCGCAGCACCTTGTCCAGGGAGATGCGGCGCCGGGCGAACTCGCGGTCGCCCAGCAGAGAGTCCTCGGGTACGGGCTGGTCGACCGAGGGGTCGGCGAGCAGCAGCAGCGCGTGCAGAATCGCAGCTTCCGTGGCTATGCGCAGGGTCTCGAAGGGTTTTCTGCCGCCGCCGAGTTCGGGGACCTCCCCGATGATGAGGCAGGCCAGGTCGGCACCAGCCTGGACCGCCCAGGCCACCGGGCCGGAGTCCAGTCGGCCGGCTGCCTCGGCAATGCTCCTTGCCGAGCTGGCGGGCGTGTGTGGTGCCTGTGTACCGGGCCGGGGAGCGAGCCGGTAGATCCAGTCGGAGCAGCCGGGAGGGTGGTGAGCCGTCATTACACCGTCCGTGCCGTCGTGGTAGGAGCAGTCTTTGCTGCGGTTCAGCGCCGGTTGCCGCGGAACGGCGGCGCGTACCGGGTCATCGCCCGGGCCATTGAGCCTCGCGCCGTGCGTTCCTGCTCGTGGGGAGTCATGGCTGGCCGATGCGGGACCGACCGTGCCGGATTCGGTTCGGCCGGGAAACACTCAGGAATGCCAAGGTGCCCTGCAAGAGAGCGGAAGTATTGAGGCGGCTGGAGCAGCAGAAGAGGCGCTAGCCGAGCAGGGTGCGGCACCGCTGTCGACCTTGTGGTTGGTCTGCGGCAGGGAGGCGCGAGTCAGGCCCACACAGTGGCGTCGAACGAGACGGTGACCTGCTACCCAGTGGCGAGTGGGCGGAGGCGTCCGACATGGTGAGGAACGGTTTCCAGTTCGGTAGTGCCGAGCAGAGCCCCATCGGCAGCGCAGCACAGCACCACAGTGACCTGCCACATCGGCGCACTAGGTCGTCCGCAGTAGTCAGGTCCGCTGGGATGGGGCGGGTAGCGGAAGACTGTTTGCGCTGTTGCTCGGCGAGGTTGAGGGCGATGGCGTCGAGGGCATGGACCCTGGGGCTGTCGCCGGCGGGCAGGGTGCCTGGGTGGAGGCGCTGGGGGACGGGCTGGGCGTCGGCGGTGTGCTGTTGGGGAGAGCCGGGTGTGTCCCAGTGGTGTGTTGGACTGCGGGCTTGTGAGCGGTACTGCGTGTTGCGTGTGAGGTCGGCGCGGCCGAGGGGGGCGGGTGGATGTCGATGTGCACGGGCGGCTGGGGCTGCGGGGCGAGCGGAGGTTGGGGGGCTGAGGGGGTCAGCCCGCATCCGGCGGCGGCGAGGGCGGCGACCAGCAGAAGTCGCGGCAGCCTGACGAGGGTGTGCATGGCAGGCCCCTGTTATTGGAGTTGTGGGTACGGGGCTGGTCAGGACGATTCGAGGGAGTCGATGAGGATGTCCAGGGAGTCGAAGAAGTGCTTGGTGGCGCGCCAGATGCTCACGATGGCGTCGGCGAGTTCGGTCGGGGCGGTGGTGATGATGTACAGCAGGATGATCAGTACGAGCCAGAACAGAAGGCTGCGGGGGCGGCTCAGCATGAACCTTTCTCCCTTCTGCTGGCGATGAGTTGGATGCCAGTAGGCGTGGGGTCACCGGGTTCTGTGCTGGGAAGGTGACCGGTAGGGCAGTTTCAGCGACAGCGCAGGTGGTGGTGCTGATGGCTTCCCAGGGCAAGGTGGTCGCAGTGGGGTGGCGGTGCGGGTCAGCCGAGCCGGCGACGGTGGTGGAGGGCCAGCAGCGCGAGTCCGAAGGCTGTCTTGCTGAAGCGGGTGTCGTGGAAGCGGGTGTGGTTGTGCAGGGTGAGCTGGCGGCCGGCGAGGTCGTCGAGCAGGCGTGTGGTCTGGCCGGGCCCCTCGGTGAGGGCGCGCAAGGCGTGGAGGCCGTGCTGCGCCAGTTGCTCGGGGGAGGCAAGGTCGCGGGCCATGTCGAGGAGGATGTTCTGCAGGGCGTCGCGGATGCTGTCGGAGAGTTTGAGGCCGGGGTGGATGTGGCGGACGGTGCCTTCCATGTTGGCGACGGCTTTGCCCACGATGGAGACGTTGGGGGTGGTCTGGATGCCTCGGTGGGCGGAAAAGGCAAGAACAGTGGTGAGGGCGACGCCGAAGTTCAGTTCGGCCAGGGAAGCGTTGGTGACGTGGGGTACGAAGCGGGCAATGTCGGCGGTGAAGCCGCCGATGTCGCTCCAGGGGGTGGTCGAGCCCATCTGGATCCAGGACTGGGCGAGCGCAGGCCCGTCGTTGTAGGCCATGCCGATCATCGTGCCGAGCATTCCGGCGCTCATGCTGCGGTCGATGCGGCCGACCATGCCCCAGTCGATGAC
This sequence comes from Streptomyces sp. NPDC102490, assembly GCF_044765285.1. Lineage (NCBI taxonomy): Bacteria > Bacillati > Actinomycetota > Actinomycetes > Kitasatosporales > Streptomycetaceae > Streptomyces > Streptomyces sp. NPDC102490. The sequence continues at coordinate 34,642 of NZ_JBIWJU010000004.1, read as the reverse complement.
GTGGGCTTTGCCGTCTGAGCTGACCAGCACGTTGCCCGGGTGGGGGTCGGCGTGGAAGGTGCGCTCGGTGAAGAAGCCTTTGAACATGTAGGCGACGAATTCTTTGGCTATCTTCTTGCGCCGTTTGCGGCTCAGTTCGTCTTCTTTGAGCCGGTGTGCGGCCTGTCCGTCGGCAAGGGTCTGGACGAGGACTTGAGGCGTGGCGATGAGGGCTTTCGGCACCTTGATCGTTTTGAACTCTTTCGCGGCCTTCCGGGCGTCCTTCATGTTGGCGGCCTCCCGGGTGAAGTCCAGTTCATCTCCCATGGCGCGGAAGATGACGTCGAGCATCGCTCCGGTGTCGATGACCTCGTTGAAATGCGGAGCCACCTTGGCGATCACGCGGCTGGCGCGTTGCAAGACCGTCATGTCGCCCAGCACGGTCCCGTGGGAGCCCGGTCGCTGGATCTTCACCACGCAAGGGGTGCCGTCCCGCCGGGTGGCACGGTAGACCTGCGCGAGGGATGCGGCTCCCAGCGGCCGATCGATCTCGAACGAACTGAACGACGTGCGCCAGTCGGCTCCAAGTTCGCTTTCCAGTGCCGGCACGAACGTGGCGAACGGCCGCACGGTAGCCTGATCGGTCAGCAGGGCTAGTTCCTCACGCACGTAGTCCGGTACGAGGTCCGGCCTGGTCGAGAGGATCTGGCCGATCTTCACGTACAGAGGGCCCAGTTGCTCCAGGGCTTCCCGGATCGCCCGGGCCCGCTGCTGTTCCGAGGTTGCCTGTGCCGTGCCACCTTCCCGAGAACCGCGGTGGCCGGTGGCCCGGTACGCTTCCTTCATTCCGAGCCGGGCCAGTACAAGAGCCGTGTGCCGCCCGCGGCGTTCAACCACCTGGGCCCGCCTTCCTCGCCGCCCGAAGCCGGCCTACCGAGAGGTGGAACAGTCCTGATGCGCGGTCTCAGTCGGCGCTGTGGCTCCTCTCCTTGGCACGGTCGTGCTTGAGGTACTGGTCGAGCTGCATCACGAGCGCTTCGATCGCGCGGTTTTGGCGCTTGACCAGCTTGCGGGTGCTCTTCTTCCCCTTCTTCCTCTTCTTGCCGGTGAGCGCGCGGCGTGTCATGTCACGCGAGTCCCGGCCCACGTCGCTGGCCCGATCCAGGACGTCGTCGATAAGGCTTTTCCGTCGTTTGGACATGCAGGGGTTCCCATCTATGGGCGGTGCGATCTCCGGTACAGACCGGTGGACGAGTGCAATCGCCGGCTCCGCGCCAGTACGCAATGGAGGCAACCCTCGGGAGTCTGCGGCGGACGGTGATAAAGGCAACCTGCGGCCGTCCCTGGTCCCCGAGGGTCCGCTGTTTGGTCGCCAGATCGTTCGTTTTCAACCATTCGGCACGCCTGGTCGTGAAATCAACCCCAGCGGCAGGAGAGTGCGCAGCATGCAGGGGGGAGCGCGCGGGACCTGCAGTACCACCGGAGCGGAGGCCGCCGATGATGCGGGATGCTGAAGTTGGGCTCCCACAGTACTGTCCGGGAGAATCCATCCCGAGAAACAGGGGCGCCAGAAAGAAGAAACGATTCTAGCTGCGGTTATGGTAAATGAACGGGCAGGGTCGGCATGCTCTGCGAGTGCTGCTTCACCAGTTGTACGAAACGTGTGCTGTCGCAGCTGATCCGCTTCAGGTGAGGCTACTGATGCGCGATTTCTCTACTGGGCCGCCCGCCAGCGTGGAATAGCGTCAGCACAGGGCGCACGGACCATGGCCGGCAGCGCCCAGCGATCCCGTGCGCCCGCATTCGGGATGCTAAGACGCTCCGAATGCGGGCACCTGAAAAAGCCTCACCCCCTAAAACGGGCCTGCAGCCACAGCAGCCCTTGTGGCTTCTGATGTCCCTGTCTGCAGCGGAAGGACGCTGATGTCCCGCATCGCACTGCCCTCCCACGACATTCACCCGGGACGGTCCGTGCCCTGTACGTGCAGTGGCCTGCCTTGAGGCCCGGACCGAATACACACGCATATCGCAACCGGCACCGTTGCGAACGGGACACTGGAGGCATCATGACCGAGCTCTCCGAGGCGTCCGCCGACGAGCAGCCCACCGGACTTCAGGGCACCCATCTGACCACGATCGGCGGTCCGCACGATGTACGTGCCGTGCCGACCGGACGACTCGCCGCCCTGGCCCAGGACATCCGCACGTTTTTGATCGAAAAGGTCTGTGCCTCGGGCGGACACCTGGGACCCAACCTGGGTGTGGTGGAACTGACCATCGCCCTGCACCGTGTCTTCGACTCACCGGGCGACGCCATCCTCTTCGACACCGGCCATCAGGCCTACGTCCACAAGATCCTGACCGGCCGCGCAGCAGACTTCGACCGGCTGCGACAGGCTGGAGGCCTGTCTGGCTATCCCTCGCGCGCCGAGTCGATGCACGACTGGTGCGAGAACTCGCACGCGTCCACGTCACTCTCCTACGCCGATGGCCTGGCCAAGGCCAACGAGCTGCGCGGCCGCCAGGGCCGGTCGGTGGTCGCCGTCATCGGTGACGGAGCCATGACGGGCGGCATGGCCTGGGAAGCACTGAACAACATCGGCGCCGGTCGGCGCCCGGTGGTCATCGTCCTCAACGACAACGGCCGCTCCTACGCGCCCACCACCGGAGCCCTCGCCCACCACCTGCATACCCTCAAGCATCCCGGCGACCACACACACATTGCGGACGGTCGGACAGCCTCGGATCTGTTCACCCGGCTCGGCTTCACCTACCTGGGCCCCGTGGACGGCCACGAGACTGGCGCCCTGCAAAACGTGCTGGAACAGGCGCGTGCCCTGCGTCGTCCGGTGCTCGTCCACGCGGTGACCGTCAAGGGCTGGGGGTTCGGACCGGCCGAGGGCGATGAGGCGGACTGCCTGCACGCAGTCGGCACTGTCGACGCCGTTACCGGAAAACCCGCCCCCACCGCGGGCCCGCCCGCCGCATCGTGGACCAGTGTCTTCGGCCAGGCGCTGCTGGAGTTGGCTGATGAACGCGAGGATCTCGTGGCGGTGACGGCCTCGATGCTGCGCCCCACCGGCTTGTATCCGATGGCGGTCAAGTATCCCGGGCGGGTCTTCGACGTCGGGATCGCCGAGCAGCATGCCGTCACCTCCGCGGCCGGCCTGGCCATGGGCGGCTTCCATCCCATCGTCGCCCTTTACTCCACCTTCCTCACTCGGGCTGCGGACCAGGTCCTCATGGACGTGGCTCTGCACCGGCTGCCCGTTACGTTCGTTCTGGACCGGGCCGGTATCACCGGCCCTGATGGCCCCTCGCACCACGGCATGTGGGACACCTCCCTGCTCGGCATGGTGCCGGGACTGCGCATCGCCGTCCCCCGTGACGGCGGTCAACTACGGTCGCTGCTGCGCGAAGCCACAGACCACGAGGCGGGTCCCACCGCCGTCCGCTTTCCCAAAGGGACAGCCGGCCCCGGCCTGCATGCCGTACGCCGCGCAGGGAGCGTGGACATCCTGTCGGAATCCGGGATCCGCGACGTGCTCCTTGTCTCCTACGGGCCCCTCGCGTCCATGTGCCTGCAGGCGGCCGCCCAGCTGACCGAGCAAGGCATCGGAGTCAGCGTCGCTGACCCGCGTTGGGCCACCCCCGCCGCACCGGAACTGCTCGAACTGGCCGACCGGCACCGGCTGGTGGTCACGGTGGAGGACAACTCCCGCACCGGCGGACTCGGCAGCACCCTCGCACAGCACCTGTCTGACAACGCCATCGCCACCCCCATTCGCACGCTGGGACTGCCGCGCGCCTTCCTCCCTCACGGTCCCCGCGAACAACTGCTGGCCGATGCGGGCCTATCGGCCGGGCAGATCGTCTACACGGTGCTGCGCGCCCGCGCCGGAAAAACTCACGTCCACATCACCCCCACCGACGGGAGCCCGCGATGACCGCCGTCGACCTTCCTGTGCCCACCACCCCCGCAACGCCGGTGCGCCGCCCCTGTCGGCAAATCCACGTCGCCGATGTCCCAGTAGGCGGCGGCGCACCGGTCTCCGTGCAGTCCATGACCACCACCCCCACCGCGAACGTGGACGCGACCTTGCAGCAGATCGCCGAACTGACCGCCGCGGGCTGCGAGATCGTACGCGTCGCGGTGCCCTCCCAGGACGACGCCGACGCCCTGCCCGCGATCGCCGCGAAATCGAAGATCCCCGTCATCGCCGACATCCACTTCCAGCCCCGTTACGTCTTCGCCGCCCTGGACGCCGGCTGCGCCGCGGTGCGCGTCAACCCGGGCAACATCAAGGCGTTCGACGACAAGGTCAAGGAGATTGCGAAGGCCGCCACCGCGGCCGGGGCGCCGATCCGCATCGGCGTCAACGCCGGCAGCCTGGACCGGCGGCTGCTGGCCAAGTACGGGAAAGCCACCCCCGAGGCGCTGGCGGAGTCCGCACTGTGGGAGTGCTCCCTGTTCGAGGAGCACGGCTTCACCGACCTGAAGATCTCCGTCAAACACCATGACCCGATGACGATGGTCGCCGCCTACCGGCACCTTGCCGCCGCCTGCGACTACCCCCTGCACCTGGGTGTCACCGAAGCCGGCCCGCCACCCCAGGGCACCATCAAATCGGCGACCGCTTTCGCCATCCTGCTGGCTGAAGGCATCGGCGACACGATCCGCGTCTCTCTCACCGCACCCCCCATCGAAGAGGTCAAAGCCGGCCTGCAGATTCTGCAGTCCCTCGGATTGCGCGCCCGCCAGCTGGAAATCGTCTCCTGTCCCTCCTGCGGCCGTGCCCAGGTCGATGTCTACGCCCTGACCGAACGCGTCACCGCCGCCTTGGACGGCTTCCCCTACCCGCTGCGTGTCGCGGTCATGGGCTGCGTCGTCAACGGCCCCGGCGAATCCCGCGAAGCCGACCTCGGCGTCGCCTCCGGCAACGGCAAGGGTCAGATCTTCGTCAAGGGCGAGGTCGTCAGGACAGTCCCCGAATCGAAGATCGTCGAGGCTCTCGTCGAGGAAGCCGTACGCCTGGGCGAACAACTCACCCCCACCGACGCAGACAGGGAGGCGCAGACATGAACGCTCCGGCCGCAGCCGCATCCTTCGACCAGGACGCGGTGCGCCGCGCGGTGGACGCCACTCTCGACGACTTCCTGGCCACCCAGTGCCGCAGCGCCCACCGCCGGGGCCTGCCGCGGCAGGCAGCGCAAGCACTGAGCGACTTCCTCGGCTCCGGCGGCAAACGCGTGCGCCCCACACTGTGCGTGGCCGGCTGGCAGGCCGCCGGCGGCACCGGAACTCCCGACCCGGTCCTCAAAGCCGCGGCGTCCCTGGAAATGTTCCACGCCTTCGCCCTCATCCACGACGACATCATCGACGCCTCCGACACCCGCCGCGGCCGCCCCACCGTCCACCGCCAGGCCGGCACCGAGGCCGCCATCCTCATCGGCGACCTCGCCCTCGTCTTCGCCGACCAGCTCCTGCACAGCGCACGTCTCAGCCCCACCCAGCTCACCGCGGTCCTGCCCGTCGCCGACCACCTGCGCGCCGACACCATCTACGGGCAGTACCTCGACATGTCCCACGCCCGACAACCCACCGCCGACCCCGGCCCGGCCCTGACGATCACGCGCTACAAAACCGCGAAGTACACCATCGAAGGACCCCTACTACTCGGAGCGGCACTCGCCGGCGCCGATGACGCCCTGCGCGGCACGCTCAGCGCATACGGCCTGCCCATGGGTGAAGCCTTCCAGTTGCGCGACGATCTCCTGGGCGTCTTCGGCAACCCCGACGACACGGGAAAGCCAGCCCTGGACGACCTCAGGGAAGGGAAAGCCACCGTCCTGATGGCTCTCGCCCTGCGCAGCGCCGACCGAGCCCAGCGCCGCGTCCTGCGCGACCACGTCGGCGACCCGCACCTCACCGACGACGGCGCCCGCCAGGTCCGCAGCGTCCTGGACGACACCGGCGCTCGGGCGACCGTAGAGGAAATGATCATCCGGCGCCGCCAGAAGGCGCTGAGCGCGCTGGACACCGGCGCCCTCCCCGCCCACATCGCACACGCACTGCGTTCCATGGCCTTCACCGCAACAGCGAGGACCACATGACCAATACACTCCCCTCCGGCTCACACCCACGCCCCGGCCGCGTCCTGCTCGCTTCACCCCGCGGCTGGTGCGCGGGGGTGGACCGCGCCGTCCTCGCCGTCGAAAAGGCCCTGGAACAGTACGGGCCGCCCATCTACGTCCGCCACGAGATCGTCCACAACAAGTACGTCGTACAGAGCCTGCAGAAGAAGGGCGCCGTCTTCGTCAAACAGACCGACGAAGTGCCCGAAGGCGCCATCGTCCTGTTCTCCGCACACGGCGTCGCCCCCACCGTCCACACCGAAGCCGCCGAACGCCGCCTCACGACGATCGACGCAACCTGCCCACTGGTCACCAAAGTCCACCGCGAAGCCGTCCGCTACGCAGAACAGGACTACGACATCCTCCTGATCGGCCACGAAGGCCACGAAGAAGTCATCGGCACCACCGGCGAAGCTCCCGACCACATCATCCTCGTCGACGGCCCCGGCGACGTCGCCCACCTCCGCGTACGCGACGAATCCAAAGTCGTCTGGCTCTCCCAGACCACCCTCTCCGTCGACGAAACCATGGAAACCGTCGACGCCCTCAAAACCCGATTTCCGAACCTGACCTCCCCACCCAGCGACGACATCTGCTACGCCACCCAGAACCGCCAAACCGCCGTGAAAAAACTCGCCGAGGACGCCGAACTCGTCATCGTCGTTGGCTCCAAGAACTCCTCCAACTCCGTCCGCATGGTCGAAGTTGCCCGCACCGCCGGCACACCTGCTGCCCATCTAGTTGACTTCGCCCATGAAATCGACGAATCCTGGCTGGAAGGCGTCACCACCGTCGGCCTGACCTCCGGCGCCTCCGCTCCCGATGTCCTGGTCGACGATGTCCTGCAATGGCTCGCCGAACGCGGCTACAACGACGTCGAGACCGTAACGACCGCCGACGAATCCATCACCTTCGCCCTCCCGCGCGAACTCCGTCGCAAACGGCGCTAACCTCTGGTGGCCCATGAAGTCGCAGAGAACAGAATACTTTCCGACGCACACCGAAACGGAGCGGCGCCAGGGCAAATATTCACACGCGATCGATGCTTAACCGCTTCCTAAGCAGAATCACCACGTGCCGCCCCGAATTGGGCAGCCCGATCCGCTGAGCCACCGACCACCGTCCTGGGTCCTTGGATCTGCGCAGTTCATGCACATGCCCGAACAGGCAGTTCGTCACACCCCCACTCTCAACGCTAGGTCCAGCAGGAGGACAAATGGACTTGCTCGAGCCATCATCAGCCACATGGGGCGAGCACATCGTTCGCCTACTGCCCATGACCTCCAGGACCGCAGGGAATCCCCACCAGGACACAGCCGAACGCCAGGCCGTCCAATGGGCCTCACAACGCGGGCTGATCAAGGACGAAGGCGTGATGCGACAGCTGATCGCGCTGCGCCCCGGGCGTCTCAACGGCTACGGCTTCCCGAATGCTGGCGAGGGCACGCTAATCCTGCTCACCAAGTGGCTCATCTACTTCTTCCTCACCGACGACCAGTTCGACGACGGCGATGCAGGCACCGACCCCGGCCATGCCGAAAAGCTGCTTTCACCGCTGCGTGCCTGCCTCGACCACCCGAAAACATGCACCGCGCGTGCGCCAAGGGTCAACGCGCTGTCCGACCTACTGACCAGCACCCGGCCGCGCTTCACCGACCCGCAGTGGCGGCAATTCACCCGACACCTGCGGGACTATTTCGACGCGCTTGTGCAGGAAGCAAGGAACCGCAGGACCTCCACCACTCCCACCGTGGAAGAATACCTGCGACTACGACAGAACACCGGGCCAATCCTCCCACTCTTCGACTTCGTCGAGGAGTGCGAATGCATCAGGCTGCCGGTGTCCTTCTACGACACCGAAGAATACCGGACCATCCTGGTCGGCTCCTCTGACGTATCCCACTGGCTCAACGACGTCTTCTCCGCCCCGAAGGAGCATGCTCGCGGCGACGTCCACAACCTTGTCCTCATTATCCGTCACGTAGAGAGGTGCACCTTCGAGGAAGCCGTAGCCAAGAGCACCGACCATATGCGCAGAAGGCTGGCGGAGATGCACACTGCAGTTGAAAAAGTTCACGCCATGCACGCCGATGGCCTTTTCACCAATGGTGAACGCGATGCCATCACCGCCTGGTACCAGGCTCTACTCACCTGCACCCGCCACGCCGCCTGGTATCTCGAGAGCGGCCGCTACACCGAGGCTTCAGCGTAGTCACTGAGGTCTTCTCAGAGGCTATACCCGCTCCTGGCAGACCGTGATCTCGACGGGCTTGAGTGCACTGATCGCAGTCCACACCGGCTGGTTCCTCAGCGCCTGGGCCCAGTGGCCGAGGTCGTCCCTCAGCGTCGTGGAAGAACCACGAGTTGAAGCTCCCCAGATCCTGCAAGGCAGGAGCGACCGTAGCGCAGTTCGCAGTTGTGGCCGAGCCCGCGCATAGAGGAGGGCGTCGGGGATGACGGTTTCGCTGCCGCCGAGGGGGTGGTGGACTTCGGGGCCCAGTCGAGGGGCCGGCACAGGTCGCCGCGGCATCGGGCGTCCTGCAGGAACTCCAACGCGGTTTCGGTGACGGTGAGCCCGTGCCCGACACTGAACCGTACCGCGCGGTGGCCGGACCATCGAGAACCACTGCGTGATGATCCCCTGAGGCCGGGACAGGACCCGCGCCACCACACCTCGAGCCCTGAGTGGACCTCACCCGCCCGGGTGCCCTCGCGGACCGGTAACGCTCGGAGGGGGGTTTGTTGGTGTACGGACTGTCTGCTGGCCTGGGGTGTTGTGGTTCAACTGAGAGGCTGGGTGGGCGGTTGGGTGGGGGTTGGCGGGTGTTTGAGCTGGGGTTATGCGTTCTGTGTGGAGCGTGGTGGGGTGGGTTGTAGGTGGTTCTAGCGTGTAATGGCTCGGTTGGTGTTTGTGCTGGTCAGAGCTGTTTTGCCTGGTCGGTGGGGGCGGGGTGGGCGAGGCTAGCGGTTGCGGGTGGGGCGTCTGTGTTGTTCGGCGAGGTGGTCGAGTTGTACCGCGTCGAGGGTTGTTTTGGTGATGTGTTCGGTGCCGTCGTGGATGGCGGTGATGGCGGCTTGGCGGATGAGTCGGGTGAGGGATCCGATGCGGCCTGCGGTGCGCTGGTGGAGGTAGGGGGCGTGCCGGGGGAGGGTGCCGGGTTTGTGGTGGTGGAGGTCGAGGGCGTTCTCGATGTCCGTGATGTCGCGGAAGGGGTGGCGGGTGCCGTGGCGGGCGGGGAGGGGGCCGCAGTCGACGAGGGTGGCCCGTCCGGCGAGCTGGGCGCCTCGTGTCCCGCTGAACAGGGGTGTGTCGGTGACGTTGATGCCGGCGTAGACGAACGTGGTGGGGAGGCGTTCGGTGAGGTCTTTGATCAGGTCGGCGGTTTGGGCGCCGGTGGTGGTGCGGGGGTTGAGGCGGTGGATTTCGTCGATGAGGACGAGTTGGACGCCGGCTTGGGTGTAGGTGTGGCAGACGGCGTCGGTGATCTGGGTCTGGGTCATGCGGGCGGCCACAGGGATGCCGAGGTAGCGGGCGAATTCGGTGATGAGGGTTTTCGCGGTGGCGCCGGGCGGGACCAGGACGTACGCCACGGGTGCCGCGCCGTGGGCTGACCCGGGCGGGGGCGGGCTCTTGCGGATGTGGGCGAGGTGGCAGGCGCGGCCGACGTTGAGCATGGCGGTGGTTTTCCCGGCTGCGGCGGGGCCGGTGACGATGAGGGAGGGCCGTGCGGTGGTCTGCTGGTGGCGGCCGAGGATCATCAGGGTGCGGACCTGGGTGGCGAGCTGGCTGATGGTGGGGGTGCGGATGGTGACGAACGCGGAGTGGTAGGCGAGGCGTTCGTCGGTGCTGCGGGGCGGGTCTGCGGGGTGGGGTGGGGTGGGCGGGTCGGTGGTGGCGAAGCGGTGCCAGCCCTGCCAGGTGGTCAGTGGCCAGGACGGCTCGGCCGTGTTGCCTCCGCCTGCGTCGGCGGGTGCGCTGGACGGTTGGTGCGCTGCGGGGTGGGGGCGGCTGTTCACCACTTGTCGGCTTCCTCGTATGCGTCGTAGAGCCCGAATCCGGCGGCCGCGGCGGGGCGGGTGTCGTCCTCGGGGAGGTCGTCGAGCTCGTCGATGCTGTCATCCTCGCCGTGCTGCGCCGGCTCGCCGGTGGTGGGGCCGGTGCCGTATCGGGGTTGCCGTGCGGCGGGAACCGGCAGCGTGGTGGTGCGGGCGAGGAGGGCTTGTTCGGTGGTGGTGGCGTGGCCGCTGTGGACGCGGCGCATGAGCTGGTCGAGGGCGTCGGCCAGGTCGGCTTCGTGTTGCTGGGTGTCGTCGTGGTTGTTGTGGTGGGCGTGGGTGCGGATGTGCTGCCAGGTGTGGTCGTTGAACGGCTGGTGGACGTGATCGCGGTGGATCCACGGGATTTCGGTGAACTCGCCGTCGGGGAGGCGAATACAGATTTGGCGGACGTCGTGGGGGTTGTAGTGGATTTCCCACTTTCCGCCCCGGCCGGCGACGGGGGAGGCCTGGCCGCGGTAGGGGGCGAGGAGATCGTGGTCGTAGGTGCGGTGGTGGATGGTGATGCCGGCGGGGGTGATGGCCTGCCAGCGCACGGGCAGCAGTTCGAGGTAGTCGCTGCCGGTCAGCGGGACGTGTCCGGCGACAGCGACGAGCGCGGCCCACATCTGGTTCGGCGTGAGGGCCTTCTTCGGCATCATCGGGTGGCGCAGGCCTTCGTGGGGGCGGTGGTGGTAGTGCACGAGCCACTCATCGAGCAGGTCCTGTAGTTGGGGGACGCTGTAGCAGGCGTCTTTCTCGGTGTCGGGGCCGCGGCGGGTGACGTCGGAGCCGGTGTAGCCGGGCAGGTGCTGGCAGAACAGTGCGTTGATGGTGCCGAAGGTCCGCTCGACGATGCCTTTGGCGGTGGGGGCGTGGGGCGGGGCGGGCTGGACGCTGATGCCGAGGTGTTCGCAGGCGGCGGTGAACGCGGTGGAGACGAAGACTTTGCCGCGGTCGACGACGATCGTCTCGGGCAGGGCGACGGGCCGGGCCGCCGCGCCGGCCAGCCGCCCGTCGAGTGCGGCCAGCCGCTGGCGGGGGAGTGCGGGGGCGTGGTCCATGCGCAGGATGTCCGGCCAGGTGGGCCGGGCGGGGTGGGGGACGGCCATTTCCGCGAGCAGCAGGGCGGCGTCGACGGCTTTGGTCGCGCTCGGGCACAGCACGGCGGCGAGGATGGCACGGGTGGCGACATCGACAGCGATGGTGAGCTCCGGGCGGGCGAGGCGCCCGTCGTCGAAGAGGGCGAGGACGTCCAAGCGGGTGGTGTCGACCTGGACCTGCTCGCCGGGCCGCAGCGCCGTGGCGGGGGTGAAGGCCCGCCCGTCGACGCTCGCGGGCACCTGCCTCACCGGCCCCGAGGGCAGTTCGCCGGGCCGGGCGAGATTGGTGACGAGCCGGTACAGCGTGGCCTGGGACGGCGCGGGCACCGTGCCGGGGCCGTGCTGGTCGGCAAGGATCTGGTTGATGAGCGGGAACAGGCCGTTGATGGTGCCCTTGGAGCGGCCGCGGCGGCGGCGCAGCGCTTCGCGGACGGCGGCGACGACCCGCTCGTCGGAACGGCCGGTGGGGCTGGACGCGCGGGTGGTGCGGTGGTCGAGCAGCCCCCACAGGCCTTGTTTGCGGTAGGCCAGGCGCATGCGCTGCACCGTGGTGCGCGAGACCCGGCCAAAGCCCAGCGCGGTCAGCTCCTTCGCCTTGGCCTGCTCCCGCTCGGCCAGCGTGTGCCGCTGGGGATCGTACTGCTCCCGGACCACTCCTTCGCTGCCAGGCCCGCCAGACAGGCCGCATTCGACTTCCCGCACGTGCCGCTGCCAGGCCAGCGCCTTTTCACGCGCCGCGGCGGGGGCGGTCTCGAACAGGCCCCACTGCGGTGCCGCCTGAGGCGCATCGGCCCCGACGATGGCGAATCCGGGGTCGGCGAACAGGTGCCCGGCGAGCACGACCTCACCACCGCCGTCCGGGCCGAGGAGGTGGATGTCCTGTCCCGAAAGAGCGACCACCTGCCACTTCACGTCACGGAAGCGGACGTGAGCCCCGACCTTCACGGCCGGCCGGGCATTGCGCCGCGCGCTCACCCGGCACCTCCCTTCTTGCCCGGGGCGTTCCAGCCATGCGGGCCGACGAGGATGCGTTCGTGCAGCGGCGTGTTCAGACCGGCGGTCAACCGGCCGTGCCACAGGGCGTGGAAGACGCAGGGAAGGACTTCGATCGGGTCGCCGGCCGCTTCGGTGCCCTCGATCAGCGGCCGCGGCCGTGTGAACGCCTCGACGACCGCCGCCATCAGCCCCGGGCGGCCGGCGTTGCGGGGGTGGCGGTATCCGGCCAGCCATTTGAGGTTGGCGGCCAGGATGTCGTCGAGCGGTGGGATGCGCTGGTAGGTCCAGCCGATGTCCGCGCATGCCTGCGCCACTGCCTCGGCGGCCTTCATGGCGCGTTCGCCGCCGGCGCCCGCGTGGCCGGGGCAGTCGGCGAGCAGGGCGGTGCCGTCGGCCCGGCGGGCGAAGAGCTGCGGCACCCAGGAACGCACCTGGCCGCGGGCATCACGCCACAGCAGCCGCACCGGCCGCCCCGCTAGCCCCGTCACGTCCGGGTCGCGGTCCAGGACCATCAGCTGGACACGCATCGCGTTCGACCCCGCAGCCACGTGCCGCCCAGTAGTCGCCGACCACCACAGTCCCGGCCCCCAGCGCCGCCCCGGCACCACCGGGAACGCCGACACCGGCGCCAAGTCCTCGAACGCCACGGTCATGGCGGCATCCGCCCACCGCTGCTGCACCGCCTGCCCCACCGGGTCGAGGAACACCGCCTCGAACCCGCCACGCTGGGCCACGCCGGCCCGCCCTGCCCGGCTCTTGGGCCGGGACGCTCCTGTGCTGGTCACCCGCGTCAGCCAAGCCGCTCCCGCGCGCCCGGACTGCTGTTTTCAGTGTTTCTGCCACGAACGAGTGCCGTATCAGCTAACAGCCGACTTCTTTCTGGCGCATCGCTCTCAGGGGTCGTCTTCCTGCCTGTCCGCGGTCAGCATTCTTCGGAGCACTTCGACGGGCAGGTCGACCCACCGGGCCACCTCCTCAAGCGGCACACCGCCGTTCACCGCCGCCACCGCGGTCCGTTTCCAGGCGTTCTCGATCAGGCCGGCACTGTGCCCGAGCCCGCGCAGTAGCCGCTGGGCGACGTCGGCGGTCGGGCCGGTCTGCACCCCGCGCAGCTGCAGCAGTTGCTCCTCGGCGCTGTCGATCGTGCTGGTGATCAGCCTGCGCTGCTCTGCGGGTACCGCAGCCCGCCACATCGTTCCCGAACCGGGCGCCTTCTTCTCCTTGCCCAGCACCCGCAGCTGCCCGGCCATGGTCGCGGCCTGGTGCTCCTGCCGCAGCCACCACGGATCGTTGTCGTACCCGGGCGGCCCGCTGGCACCGCGGCGAAGACGGATGACGCTGCCCATCCACGCGATGAGCGGCCCGCCGTGGTCCGTCGCGGCCAGCGGCCCCAGCCATCCCCGCCCCAGCCGCTCACCGAGCCTGCGGCAGAACGCCCCGTCGGCGGGAAGCGCCCGCGGCCGCCCGGCACCGCTGTCGGCCCACACCAGCTCGGCCATGGCCGGATCCAGCAGCGCGTCGGCCACCGCCACCACCTCGGGGAAGACGACCGCGTCCCGCCCCACGATCCGCCACCGCTCCAGATCACTACCCGCATCCCCGCCCGCGACCTGATGCAGGCGACGCGGCCAGATCCTCTCCCGCTCCCAGCCGTAAGCCTGCTCCCACCACCGGGCCACCACCGCCCGCGCCAGCGCGAACACCCGCTCCGGCTCCGCACCGGCCCGCACCGCCCGCCGCACCACCCAGACCCACTGCCGCTGCGCCGCAACCACCTCCGGCAGGCCCCGCAGATCGAGGTGCTCCAGCTGCTGGTTCGCGTCCGCGTCCAGCAGCCACGCCCATGCCGCGCGCACACCCGCTCCCACCGCGGCGCGTACCGCACCGCCCGCACGGCCGCCCCTGCGCGCCGGGCCGTGCACAGCCGGCAGCCGAACGCCACGGGACCGGCCACCGCGCCACCGGTACGCCACAGCCCCACCGGATCACCAGCCTCAGCACGCAGCTTGGCGTCTTCTTCTCCCCAGGACGGCAACGCCCGTGCCAACACGTCTTCCTCGACACCGCACATCTCTGCCAGGAGCCGGCGCCCGGCCATGTTCAGCAGCACCTCGGCGTCGGCCCGCATCCCCCCGCCCTCGTACCCAGGCGGGTAGTTGCGCCACTTCCAGCAGGCCCGAAGCACCTTCGCTTCCACCCCGTAGCGGCCTGCGATGCGGCAGATCAGCGACGAGGTGGTCTCCCCCTGCAGGGGAGCGGTCCGCAACAGGCCGGGGTGGTGGGTCACTCCACCACGGTCTCGTGTCCGTCGTCCCGGCGGGCGCTTTCGCCACGACTGCGCAGCGGAGTCCATGCAGGCCGGATCCCTCGCACGCGCGCCACGGGCCGAGATGCACAACTCGCCGTCTGAAGTGCTCAGTCACAGTTTTCCGGATCCGGGACGTCCCCGGACCGGTGCGCCTTGCTGCTGTCCATGCGGTTCCGTCGCGGGGGCCGTGCGCTCGCGGGAACGCAGGGGCTGTCAGTGCGCGGCCGTCTACGCGGGCACGCGTGGCGGGGATTCCTCCGCCCGCACCTGGGCGGCGGGAGGGGAGCCCCCTCCGGCCGGATTCTGGGGCCTTCCCACGCTCCCGCCGGCCGCAGGGCCGCCGCGGCCCCGGCTGGAGAGGGTCTTCACCTCGACCACCACGTGCCTGCCGTCGTGCGCCGTGAACAGGTCCGGTTGCCAGGACGCCGGGCCGCGCAGGCTCTTGCCGTTGAGGGCTGCTTCCGACACCAGGTAGCTATGCAGGCGGCTCGCGACGGCCCCCTCGGACGCGTCGGGCGAGAGCAGTTCGGTGAAGCGCCTCCACTGGCTGCGGGTACGGAGGGATGCCGTCCCCAGCACGCGCCGCTCGCTGTCGAGGTAAGGCACCGTCCATTCCTGCGCGTGCCCGGGCCCGGCCATGGCCTTGGCGAAGGCGGCTGTCCAGGCGGCGTGCTGGTCGGGCGGGACGCCGCAGCCGGCAAGGAACGCCCGCAGCTGTTGCTCGTCCGCGGGGACGGCGTCACGGTTGACGATGCGGGCGGCGCTGCTGACGGGCAGGGCGAGCGGGTTGCCCGAACAGTCCCGGATGTCCCGCAGACTCGGCGCCCCTGCCTGCTCCCACACCACTTCCAGAGCCCGGCTCAGGTCAGCGGCGTCGCTGATGAGTTCGGGCCGCGGGGCGTGCAGCCCGGACAGCCGGCCGCGTTCCTCGATGCGCGCGTGCCGCCACAGCTCACCGGCGTACTGCGCCTGTGCCGGCCCGCCGCCGCAGCCCTCCACGTAGGCCTCGACCGTCGTGTGCCGGGGCACCACGGTGCCCGAGGCCGCCCGCTTGAGCGTGGCCGGCGACAGTCCCGTCGCACGGGCCAGTTCCCGGTAGGTCATGGCGGCCGACTGCCGCCGCAGACGCAGATATTCGGCCAGCCGGCCCCGGGCGGGCCGGCTGTGGTCGACGGGATTCTCCCGGCGTCCCATCGCGGCCTCCTACTTTCCGGCGGCGGCGCGCAGCACCGCACCGGCCAGCGACGCCGCACGGCGGCGTCCCCCGCTCACGATCACGACCGCCGCCGCGCCCAGGGCGCCGCAGCCGCCCAGCAGGACGAAGATGTCCTGCAGCGGCACCCCGGCCACGTGCAGGGCACCGCCCAGGACGGGGAAGGAGACGGCGGTGAAGGCCTGCGGCGCGCCGAACCGGGACGCAGGCTCCGCCCGCACGGGCTCGGCGGGGACGGGCACTGCGAGGGTGGTCTCGGTGGGCATACGACGTCCTCTCGGCATGCCGGCCGCCAGAAGACGGCGGGCCGGGCGCGAAACTGCTACTGGCTGCAAACCCCGTGTGCACAGCGGCGATTGGCGTCGCCTGCTGTGCCGGGGGAGATCTTCATCATTCCAGGACGGGGCCGCTTCCCGCAGACCGATCGCCGACCGTAAAGACCTATATGTAGGGTATGAGAATTTTTTGGTTCGCTGGTGTCCAAGAGAGCGGTTCTCACCCCTTGCCCCTGCGTCCGGCTCTGACCAGCACCGGTGTCGTACGACGGCGCCGCAGGACGGGCCCGGCCGCCGGGATGGTTCATCAGCGTCCACGCTCGGCTTGCCGCAGTCCCTGTCTATGAGTGATGGTGGGCCGCACAACACCACGAGGCCGGTCCTGCCGGCCCGCGAACGTCCCTCAACTGCTACTGGCTGCAACCGATGCTGACAGGGACTCCCGGCACAAGCCACGTTGGCGCGTGGCCTGCCCGCACCGAGCCGGCACCCGTTGCACGGGCGCCGGCTTTTGCGTGTGGCCGCCGCACGCCCCTGCGGCCGGGCCTATACGGCGGGCAGGACTCTCGGCCGGCCGCCTGTGCCCCGCGGCGCGGGACACAGGCGCCCCTCGCCCCACCCGTACGCGCAGCCCGCCGGGGTCTGCCCGGGCCGCGTGGTGAATCCGCAACAGCGCCCGCCCGGGAGCCCGGGTCCGCGGCCGCACCGCGCCCCGCCGCAACACGGCCGTCATCCCCTGGCCTTCGGACAGCCCGCCGGGTGGAAGGCATCTCTGGCCGGAGCGCGGTCTTCCTGGCCACGCCGTGCACGAGGCCAGGGCCGCGTGGCCGGAACGGATACAACCCACGCAAGCGTCCTAGATTCTCCGGCCCTCGCAGGGGATAGGTCTGCATCGTCGTTGGAATCGGTGCGGGAGCCGGGGTGGGCGCAATGCTGTTCGAGGTGCGGGTCGATTCGTCTGCGGGGGAGCTGCGTTCGCTGCAGGGCTGGTTGCGTGCGGATCCTGAGACGCGCCGGTCGGTGACGGCACAGGTGCGGGGCGGTGTGCCCGGGCCGGGGGAGATGGGCACGGCGCTCGATGTCCTGCAGCTGGTGACGGGCAACGGGTGGAGTGCGGCGTCGTTCGTGCTGGCGGTGGCGGCGTGGCGGCAGACACGTCCGCAGCGGCCGCGGGTGGAGATCCGCCGCGGGGACACGGTCATTGTCCTCACTGACTGCTCCGATCAGGAGATCCAGCAGGCGACACGGGCGCTTGACCGCCTCGACGGCGAGGGGGAGGCAGGCCGGTGAGCGTGCTGCCCGACCCGGGGGCGTCGCGCGCGGTGCTGATCGGCACGAGCCGCTACCGGCACCTCGAGCAGCTGCCGGCCGTCTCGAACAATCTGCGGGCCCTCGCCGGCCTCCTGACCGGCCCGGTGTCCCTGCAACTGCCCGCCCAGCATGTGAGCGTCGTCGAGAACCCGGCCGCCGGACAGAGCGTGGTGGGGGCAGTGAGGCAGGCGGCTGCCGAAGCCACCGACACGCTGATCGTCTACTTTGCCGGGCACGGCTCGGTCGACGCGGACGCGCTCAGCCTGGCCTTGCCGGACACCGAGTATGGGCGGATCGAGACCAGCCTGCCCTACGACTGGCTGCGCCAGGTTCTCCTTCTTGACTCCCGTGCCGAGCGGCACGTCGTGATTCTGGACTGCTGCTACAGCGGCCTGGCTCTCGGGAGGATGAGCGCCTCACCCGGGCTTGCCGACCAGGCCGCGGTGGAGGGCAGCTTCCTCCTGGCGGCCGCCGCAGAGACCCGGACCGCCCTGGCGCCGGTCGGGGACACCTACACCGCCTTCACCGGCGCACTGCTCGACACCCTGCACCACGGCATCCCGGGCGGTCCGGCCCTGCTCGATCTCGCGGCCCTCTACCAGCACCTGCGCCGCACTCTGGAAGCGAGGGGACATCCCGTCCCGCAGGCCAGGGACCGCAACAGCGGCTCCAAGGTGGCACTTGGACGCAACCACGCATCCCTCCCCACCCCGCCGGCCATCCTTTCGCCCGGCACCGTGAGCGGTGAGCGGCCCTGGCCGGATCCGCGGTCCGTCCGCACCGTCACGGGCTTCTTCACGGCTCTCGCAGACGTCCGGGTGATCAGCGGCCTGACCCACCAGGCGGTCGGCGAGCGTTCCGCCGGACGCATCTCGGCCGGCACCGTCAGCCGCCTGCTCAACCGCACCACGCTCCCGACGACCTGGGGCACCACCGCCGCCTACCTCGCTGCCTGCGGTGTCCCCGACGCCCAGATCACCCAGTGGCAAGCCCTCTGGGAGCACCTGCGCGCGCAGCCCGCGACGGCGGAAGCGGACGAGGCACGCCCCACACCCCCAGCGCAGGCGGGAAGCGGCAGGGCACGGGTGTGGCCGCGGTCCCTGCCGGTCTTCCGCCGAAAGCGGGGCTAACGACCCGATACGGCAGAGGCCGAGGAGCTCGACGGCTGGGGCGCGGGCGTCTTCCCCGAGTCGTCGGACTCGTCGGCGAACAGCGTGTTCCATCCAGCAACGGCCACCAGCACCGCCACCACGATCACCCCCGTGGACGGCTTCTTCCACTTGCCGGAAGCCGACGACGGTTTCACATAGTGCCCCGCCCGGTAGTACCCCTTACGGTTCTGCGCCACAGCTACCCGCCCCTCCGGCTCCGTGCGACTGCCTGCCGGGCGAAGTCTCCCAGCGATGGGACCGCACCGGTCTCCGAACAGCTGAGCACGGCTGATTCTGCACGGTCGACCCAGCAGTGCACCCTCCGCCCCGCGCTGTCGCCCCCGCCTCACGCAAGCGCGAACGCAGCCACCCGGGCGGAACGAGGGAGGGACGGGGCAGCCTGCCGGGCGGGAACAGGCAGGCAACGGTCACGCCGGCTCGGAACGAAAGGCCGGGCGCGGCGGTTTTCGACCGCGAGCACCTCGACGCCTGCCGCCTGAAGGGCAACGCCCTCGCCAACACCGCCTCCGCGCTGCGCGCCGTCTTCGGGTTCCTCCACGCCCACCGGCTCGCTCCCCGCAACCCGGCCGTTCGCCTGCGCGTCGGACGGTTCAACCGCGACGTCCCCGTGCCCGCCGACACCGCCCCGCTGCGCGACGGACGAAGCAGGCATCGGCCAGCTCGGTCTCGGCCTCCTGCGGGAAGTCCTCACGGTCCACCAGTGTGGGCAGTCTGTCGGAGGTGTAGTCGTCGCGGATGCGGCTGATGCGCTGCATCAGCCGGGTCACGGAGACGCTGGTGTGCCGCTTCTGCAGCATGTCCACCGTCTGCTCATACCACCACGCCCACAGCTGCCGCATGAAGGAGTCGGCGTGCCCGTCGGGGCGCGCGGCCCTGAGCTTCACCCGTACCTGAGTGTCGAGGTCGTCAATGGACGGCGAACCGTCGATGACCCTCATCCTCTGTACGAAGACGGCACGCTGCGCCGGCTGAAGTGCCAGGAAAGCTGCCCGTGCGTCCTTCGTTGCCCTGGCTTCCGACTCCTGCGCGGCGGCGATGAGGAGGTCGAGGGCTTGTGCGGGTGCTGGATTGGGCGCCTTGAGCGCGGCCATAGCCGTACCGGGCCGGGTTTCCTGTGTCGTGATCAGGGTCAGCATGGGGCCGTACTCGTCGCCAGGGGCGTGGGTATCCATCCAGGACTGGATAGTTCGCCACACGTCGTCGTCCTTGTCGCCGAGCGAGCGCACGCTGCGGAGGTGGTGCTTGACCTGCAGGAGCTCAACGGGCCGACCGTCTTCTTCCCACGCAACGTCGTCGTGGAGCTCCAGGCTGATCGCCCCCGTCCGGGCGATCCTCTTGTCCCCGCAGCAGCTCCAGGAGGGCGAGCTGCGCCTGGAAGGTATAGCCCAGGGCTGAAGCAGATGCCCCATGCGTGGAGGACGCCATGCCCACAGTCTCCCGATTCTGATGTTGCCCGTCCAGAACATCACAGTAATCGAATATAAGTATGACGGTGGCGATGTTATCGGTTCCATCGGGGTAGATGCCGACAGTGGTGAGGAGTTGCTGCTGGGGATGCACAGGCAGAAGCCCAGTGAGACGGTTCCTGAGGAGCGGCTGTTGGGCCAGTGGCGTCTGCGCGTCCGTCGTGGACGCTCGCTTCAGCAGCACGGTAGACCGCGGGGTGATGTCAGTGGTGGCGGGCAGAATGTGGTCAGGGGAAGGAGTGGCAATGTCCACTGAGGGGTCTGACCTGCGGATACCTGCGCCCAGCGGTTGCCGTTGGTGTGGGATCGATGAACGTGAGCACATGCAGCGATGGAAGCCGCCAGTGGGGTGGCATGAGTGGGTTGCACCGACACTCGAGCAACGCAAGGAGCGCATGCGGGCGCGTCGCCGCCAACGCCCTTCCGGATCCGGCGGCGGCCAGCCCGTGCGGGGATACCTTAGGACGCTAGCTTTCTGAGCTGTTCGAAGACGTCTCGCAGCTGCTCCGGCACATCGTCTGGGTTGTCCAACGCCATGGCCAACTCATACATCATCTCGGGCTTGCCGCCGGGACCGCTCTCGCTGTCCGCTTGGAGCATTTCCTGGACTGCTCCGCTGAACTTCCCCTGACCTCGCAGCGCAGCGAAGTCGGCAGGTTGCCAGGCCCTGTCAGTCTTGGCCCAGACCTTATTGGCGACACGAGCCCATACGTCGTCACGGAAGAGCTCTTCGAGCTCGTTGTACCTCTCCTGCTGCACGGCGCCATCCCCCGGTTCACCGAGGAACTTCACGTAGCGGCTGGCATCGGGGCCGAAGAACTCGGTGAGCTTGGGGGCCTTGAAGATCCCCTTGCGCACGTTGCGGCTGTCGGCGTCGACCACCAGCATGATCGTGCGTCCCTGCTTGGCGAGGTACCGGGCCAGGTGCAGGGCACCTTCGTTGTTGAAGCACGCCCACAGAGCAATGCCGGCCGCCTGCAGTGACAGCCCCTCGCACAGCCGGAACAGCAGCGGGAAGGCGCGCTGCTCAGTTTCGCCTTCCACCGCCAGGAAACAGCGCTCGTGCAGCAGCACCGAGTTCCGCAGCCCGACCGCAGCCGCGATCTTCCCCAGGTGCTCATCGATCGCATCGCCGAGAAGCCCTGCACCGAGCCGCTCTACCACGGTGCGGTGGTTCTCCAGCTTCAGATGCACCACGTCGGAGATGTCGACGCCGTCGATGAGGTTCATCGAGTGGGTCGCCACCAGCACGCTGACGTTGCGGATTGCGCTCTGCGTCCGGATCAGCTGCATGATCTTGCGCTGGTGGGTGTAGTCGAGGTGAGTGTCCGGCTCGTCGTACACCACGATCGTCTGCACCGGTGGCGGCTCGGGCGCCTCATCCTCGGTCGCGCCGACGGCGGGAGCAGTGTCTTCTTCCTCGGCCAGCAGCTCGCTGTTCCATTCCCAGACGGCTAGCGAGATACGGCGGTTGCTGCCCAGGCCAGTACGGCCCAGCCCTACCGCTTCACCAGCACGGCGGGCAATACGAAGTGGCGCAGCCTTGAACCCTTGCTGGAAGGAGACGTCCGGCTCGACGGAGACTGTCTTCAAATCGGGACAACGTGTCTGGATGTGGTCACACAGGGACTTTGCGTCGATGCGCAACCGATCCTGGACCTCATCCTCGATTGCGCTGAGCCGGCCCTTGAGCACCGGGTCGGCCATGTGGCTCTGGAAGCGATCGACCAGTGTGATCTTGACGGCATCGTCTGGCTTGGCCACCTTGCCGTCGAACGGAAGGTACCGCGGCATGCGTTTGTCGAGACCAGACGGCGCAGACACCCAGCCCTCTGAGTCGGCGTGTTCCCGCCCGTAGACACACAGCGCCTGTTCCAGATCCGACCTGCGCATGGAACTGGGCGAGAGTTCGAACTCCTTCACCAGGTCCTTCAAGGCCGGTACGAGGTGCTGAGACAGGTCACGCAGCCGCTCATCGGCCGGAATGGGCTGCCAGACGTCTAGACGAGAAACCAGGTCCTCCCCAGAACAGCGACGTAGCCGAACCTGTTCAGGGAGAGCGAACTGCTCCTGCTCCCAGGCGTCCAGAGTGAACGCCCCCTCGACGCTGCTCTCCTCACATCGCAGCGGGGCCGACTCGTCGTCTCCGTCGGTGATCAGGTAGGTGCGGTCGTCCTCCGCCAGCGCGTGCTTGCCGAGCAGGAACGCAAGTGCGTCCAGCAGGGCGCTTTTGCCTCCATCGTTGTGCCCGGCGAGGATTGTTGGCTTCCTGACGGGGATGTCTGCGACCTCGGTCAACGAGCGGAAACCATTCACGCTAAAGCTGTTCAGGTGCACTGCGCGACCGCTCCAACCTTCCGCGCCAATGCCCCTTTGCGAGACCACCTGCTCCGAAGAGGCCTGGCGCTTCTATCCCAACCCCAGTTGGCCCATCCTAGAGCGTCCGGCACAGCCTCACCCTCAGTCTCACCCAACCCCGCCTACCCGCTTGCCTCAACTCGACAGCGTTGGAAGGAACCTAGACGGAACGACGGGTGCGTCAGCCCAAGACGCGGCGGTGCACGTAGCGGCCCTTGATGAAGCGGGCCAGAAAGCCGCCCTTGCTAGGAGCCGCCATCAAGGCCGTGTGCACGTCCGCAGGCACGCCGTCGTAGCGGTACACGCCTCCGCTATGAAAGGCGACCTCAAGCACACGATCCTGCTGGCTGTAGCCCACCGACCGGACATTCGAGGAGCGAACCTGCTCGTGCAACAAGACGCCTCCTAGGGCCAACGTGCCAGATGTTGCGTGATCGACCGATAATAGCGCCGCCCGAGCGGAGTTGGCAGAAAACGCCCGCCCTCGAACGCGCTCCCGGCGCGGTATCTCACCACCCCACCTCCGCCACCGTGATTCCGCCTCGGTGCATCGCCAGACACGGGACCGACACGCTTCCTCGTTGATCATCGTGCCCAGTCGACGCCGAGTTCGGCGAGGGCGTCGAGTTGCTCGCCGGTAAGCTTGTCGCGTCTGGCGCGGGTGTTGGAGACCCATACGCCAAGGCGTACCGGTACCGGCTCGGCTTCGCTGTCGATCACGAGCTCCACGATCGCGCCGCGCGGGACTGGCCGCTGGCCTTCTCGTTCGACCCACTGCGTCAGGGCTGCCAGCCCGCGCTGGAAGGCCTGCGACGCCTTGCTCGGCCTCTTCTCCGCGCCCTTGGTCGTCGGGGCGGGAGGTGGCGTCTGGGCGGGCTGTACGCCCAGCTTCGACAGCCGGTCTTGCTGTTCGGTGGTCAGCAGTCTCCAGTCGCGGCGTTGTCGTTGGAGCCATCGTCCGATGTCGTCGCCGTCCATGAGGACGCCGGGTGCGATGTCGGGCAGGACTCCGCCTGGTTCGTCCTCGGCGAGGTGGGTGAGGTGGCGGTAGTGGCGTTGCCAGTGCAGGGGCCAGGGGCAGTTCCAGTCGGGGTCGATCGCGGCAAGTTGCTGCGCCCGAAGGGCGGCTCGTTCGGGGTTCTTGCCGAGGCCGCCCTTGCGCCTGAGATTCGCCAGTAGCTGACCGATGGGGACAGGCCCGCCGTCGGCGGGGTCGTCCCACACTGCGTCCTGCCTCGGGGCCAGGTGCCCCGTGGCGCGCCGGTAGGAGCGCAGCGCCGCCAGCTTCGTCTCCCAGGCTTCTTGGCCGGGCTCCCAGACCATGCCGGCTTCCGGGGCGTCGAGGAGCTGCTTGCGCCGCTCCTCCAGCTCCCCGGCCCGCAGCGCCTTCCGCTGTTGATGGACCCACCGCCCCAGCGGAAACGACTTCGTCGTCCCCACCTCGGTCTCTACGTCGTAAGGGATGGCGTAGAGACCGGTGATCTCGTTCTCGACACGCCACCGCAGCAGGGCTTGGTAGCCCTCCAGCCAGACCAACGACTCCGGCCGGTAGACGCGGGTGCGTAGGAACGCGGCGATGGTGGCCGCGTCCCTGGGGCTGGAGAAGTGCAGCAGAGACGACTCGACCGCACCGTCGCCGCCGTCCTGCTCCTCGGCCCCCTCGCCGTCGGCCGTGACGATCCGGCCCTCGGTGTCGCGTTGGACGTGTGTCTTGCGCTTGCCGCTGGTGAGCGCGCGAGAGGCGAGCTGTTCCACGAGTCGTTCATCATGCTGCGATGTGCCGGGGTGGTGTCAGTGGGGTGATGTCAGTGACGGCACGTCAGGGCTGGGTGTTTTCGCTGGTGGGGTGTTGAGGACGGGTGGGGTCACTGTCGTGGGGCGGTATCTGCGGCGGGCATGGCTGTCATGGGGCGGTACACCCCGCTCCGTGTTGCTGTCTCGAGAACGGTACTTCTGATCTCTCCGAGGGCTGCGCCGCTGCACCGTGGTGGGCGTTGGTGTCCGCGGCGGAGGGTCTTCGGTGGGGGAACCGGGCGTGTGGGGTGAGGTCACGGCGGGGCTGAGGGTGTCCAGGCCGGTGCTGGTTGCGCGGCTGCTGGAGCTCGATGCGGCCGGGGCGTTGACGACGGCGCATGTGCGTGCGGGCGCCCAGGTCAGCGGGGTGAATGCGCGCACGGTGTGGCGCTGGTTGGAGGCTGCGCGGGCGGAGGGCCGCATGGAGCGCAGGCCGCGGGCCCGGCTGGAGTTGTCTGACCAGGCGTGGGAGGTGCTGGCGCAGGCGGGCGGGAATGTGGCGGCGCTGTACCGGCATATGAAGGAGGCCGGGGGCGAGGTGCCCTCGCTGGCGTCGTTGCACCGGGTGGTGCGCCGGGACCTTCAGGCCGGCAGGGTCCTGCCGGACCGCGCGGTGGTGCGGCGGGAGCGGGATGAGCAGCAAACGCGGCAGGCTCTGGCTGACCTCGCCCTGGCCGGGCCGCAGGGGGGCGGCGCGGTGAAGACGTCTGCGCCACCGCGTCTCGGGCCAGAGGCGACCAGCGGCTTGCCGGTGGGGGAGAGCGGCGTGCTGGTGGGTGTGGCGTTGCCGGCGGGAGCGCGGCTGGTGCGGACGTCGTCGGTGCGGGCGGTGGCCGAGGCGGTCGGGCAGGCGATGGCGGTTCAGGGTGCGGTGTGTGTGTTCGGTGACCCGGGCCGGGGCAAGACCGTCGCCGTGCGGATGGCGCTCCACGAAGTGCCTCCGGGCTGGAAGGCGACGTGGGTGCCGGTGCCGGTGCGCCCGTCGGTGGTCGGCATGAGGCGGGCAGTGTTCGACGCTCTGGCGCTGCCCGGCCGCTTCCCGCACACCTCTGCGCTCGCCGATGCCGCGGTGGCGGGGGCTCTGGGCGAGGCGCGGGTGCTGGTGGTCGATGAGGCGCAGCGCCTGCCCGTGCCGTGCCTGGAGTACCTGCAGAGCCTGTGGGACCACCCCGATACGCGGATCACGCTGGTGCTGTGCGGAGCGGGCAGCGAGCGGTCGTTGGCCAGGCTGCCGCAGCTGGCTTCGCGCATCGGTGCGTGGCAGGAGGTTCCACGCCTGGCCGGAGCGGAAGCAGAGGCCGTGATGACCGGCTTCCATCCACTGTGGCGCACCGTACCGGCCCCGGACCTGAGGTGGATCGACCAGTCGTGCGCCCACGGCACATTCCGCACGTGGGCCGCTTTGACCGCGCACCTGCAGAACGCGCTGCTCACCACCGCTGACGCAGCCATCGACCGGGCCTTGCTGAGGCGGCTGGTCCAGAGGGTCGCGCCGCCGCTGTGACGGGAGCGCTCATGCAGGGGGGAGGGCGATTGCCTGCTCCCGGCCACCGGCAAGCACACAATGTCCCGCCTGGGTGAGGGGAGCTGGCATGGAGGACGGTGACGCGGTCCGCGCAGGCGGCGGACTGCCTGCTGCGTCGAGGACGGCGCTGCGCGGTCCGGCCGTGCGGCGGCTGCTCATACTGCGGGCAGGGAAGAAGCTGACAGCAGGGCACGTGCGGGTGGCCGCGGATGCGCTGGGGGTGTCGGAGCGCACGGTGTGGCGCTGGCTGGCTGCCGCTCAGAGCGATCAGACCGCGGCCGCCTACCCCGGTGCCCGATCCCGAGCCGACGCCAGGTTCACGATCACGCCCGAAGTCCGCGGCCTGCTCGCACTGTGGAAAGGGAACGTGCGGGCAGTTCATCGCGAGCTGGTCCTGCGTGCCGCTCGGCAGTCCCCGCCTGCAGACCCACCCTCGCTGACAACGCTTCACCGGGCGATCCGTCGTGATCTGTTGCCGGGGGAGCGGGCCGGGCTCGCGGGTGGTGAGCGGGCCGCACGGAAACACGATGTGTTTCTGGCCCGGCCACGCGGCTGGCGGAACCAGGTGTGGGAGACCGACCACGTGCAGGTTCCGGTGCTGGTCGATGTCGAGGGCAGGGCCCGCAGGCCGTGGATCACCTGGTTCACCGACTGCGCGACCAACGCGATCACCGGCGTCGCGGTCACGCCGGTGCATCCGTCGCGGGAGTCGGTGCTGGCCGCGCTGCGCTCCGCTGTCCTGCGCGAGGATCCCTACGGCCCGTTCGGCGGCGTGCCCGAGAAGGTGCGGGTGGATCGCGGTAGGGATTTCCTGTCGAGGACGGTGACTGCCGCGTTCGATCTCCTGGACGTGACGGTGGAGGATCTGCCCGCCTACACCCCTCACCTCAAGGGCACTGTGGAGGGCCTGAATCGGGCGGTGGAGGGCATGTTCCTGGCCGCGCTGCCCGGCTATGCCCGTCAGCCGCACCCCGGCAAACGCCCTTCCCGCCCGAAGGACGAGGTACTGCTCAGTTTCGAGGACTTCACCGCCCGGCTATTGGCCTGGACGCTGTGGTGGAACACCGAACACCAGCCCGCGCCGTTGCGAGGCAGGACCCCGCTTGAGGCGTGGCAGGGCGATCCCACCCCGCTACGGGACGTGGCCGCGGCGGATCTGTGGACGTTCACCCTGGAGGATGCAGGCACCCGCACGCTGACGACTCGCGGTATCCGTTTCAGGAAACGTGACTATGTGGGGCCGTGGATGACCGGGCAGGCCGGAATCCAGGTCCGGGTCCGCTTCATGCCCCACCACGACCACCGCGTCGAGGTCTACCACGCGGCCACCGGCCGCTACCTCGGTCCCGCGGACTTGGCCGACCAGGCCACCGAGGAACAGGTCAGCGCCGTGCGGCGGGCACGGGCCGCCCGCGCCCGCCGCCTGAAGAAGGACCTGGAGGGTTCACAGCGCGAGCGCTACGCAGCCGTGAACCAGCCCGAGGCCCCCCAGCGGCTCGGCACCCTGACCACCGCGCAGGCCGAGACCGAGCTCGCCCAGGCCGCTGGCACCGACCTGTCCGATCTGGCGATGCCGGACCTCATCCCACCCGCCGCGCCCCCAGCCGACTGGCGCACCCCGCCATCCCTCGTCACCCGGACCGCGCCCGGCCGGCCTGCTCCCGTCCCATCCGAACCTGCCCCCGGGCCTGTACCCGGATCGACCGCTCAGACCACTGAAGACGGAGACGCCTCGTGACCGCGGCCACCTACCAGTACGTCGACCTGCCCGACGCCTCCGTGGTCACCACCCGCGCCCTGCTCACCGCGCGGGAGAACATCGGCGATACGGTCGCTGCCCGCGCGATGATGTGTATCCACGGCGGCGCCGGCTTCGGCAAGACGCTGGCCGTCAACACCTGCTTGCGTGAACTCGAACCCGGCGAGGACGTCCGCAAGGTCACCTTCCGGGCCCGGCCCACCGCCCGAGCGGTGCGCTACGAGCTGTTCACCGCGCTCGACCTGGCCGGCGAGCCGCCGCGCCACCCCAGCGAGTTCGACCGTCTGCTGAAGACCGCTCTGGCTGAACGCCCTCGCACCTTCCTGGTGGACGAGGCCCAGTGGCTCAACGGGGAAGCGTTCGAGTACTTCCGCTACCTGTGGGACGAGCCTTCCACCCAGCTCGCGGTCATCTTCGTCGGCGGTGAGGGCTGTCACACCGTGCTGCGCCGCGAACCGATGCTGTCCTCCCGGATCTTCATCTGGCAGCACTTCACCCGCCTCACCCCCAGCGAGGTCCTCGACGTCATCCCGCTGTTCCACCCGCTCTGGGCCGACGCCGACCCCGAGGACATCACTTTCGCCGACAGCCACGCCGCACACGGCAACTTCCGCGCCTGGGCCCAGCTGACCGCGCACACCCGCACCGCCCTGGCACGCACCGGCCGTCCCCGCGTGGACCAGGAACTGCTGCGCTGGGCCTTCAGCCGCCTTGGCTGACCACCACACCGCCACGCCTCCCGCCGCGCGGCCGCCGTCCGTCGCCGTGGTCATCGACCGCCATGACGACGTCATCCACACCCACACCGCCCTGGCCGCCCACCACCTGCCGTCCGGCCGGATCACTCTGCACCCCGGCCCGGGCACCACCAGCGAGACCGGCCTCGCCCACGACCTTCTCGCCGCCCTGGGCAAACCGCCCCTGCTCACCGGGCGCTTCCCCGCCGGGCGTCAGCCCGCCTGGGAAGCCGCCACAGCCTGGATGACCGCCCTGCCCATCACCCGGCTGACCGTCCTGCGCGCCCACCGCCTCACCACCCGCCGCACAATGCGCCTCCTGGAGCTGCGTGCCCTCACCGGGATCCACCTGACCCTGGTCTGCCACCGCCCCCACCTTCCCGCCGCCCTGCACCAGGCCCTGCAGACGGCCGACTACTCCCTCACCACCGACCTCGACGCAGCCCGCCGCCACTACTACGGCACACCAGTCACCGAACACCCACTCGCAGACGAGCCCGCCAGGCCGACCGGTTCGTGGCTCACCCTGCCCGCACTGGAACGCCTCATCTCCTACGACAGCCCCCGCCCCTGCACCGACCCATGCACGCCACCGCCGATCGCCTGGCGGCACCGCCCACCGCCCGTACCTCTCACCGCGCCCACCGCCCAGCGAATCGCCCACCGCCTCCACGCGGCGACCGCACATCCGCGCCTGGCCGCGGCCATCGCCGCCGCGCTCTTCACCGGCGCCTCCCTCCAGCAACTCGCCACCGCACGCCCCCGCGACTACGACACCGCCGCGGCCACGCTCGCCCTCCACGACCGCGCCCGCTACACCGACGGCTGCGCCACCCACCCCGTACCACCCTGGGCCAGCGTCTTCCTGCGGGCCGCCGTCTGCTTCACCCGGCTCGTCTCCGGCGAGGACCAGGAACTGCTCGCAGCACCAGGCGACCGTACGCCCCTGCTGCGCGCGGCGGAGACGGCCAAGCTGCGCCCGCCCCAGCCGCCCGCGGCCCGCCGCAAAGGCCCGGTTGGCCGTGTGGAGTGGGACTGGCGCGAGCGGCAGGAAGCCGAGCAGTACGAAGCGGTGCCGACCAGTCGCGTCAGGCCCTCACGACGCTGAACACCCTGACCTGGTGACGCGACGGGCCAGGCTCAGCCGATCGAGAAGTCGGCGAACTCGACGTCGCTGAAAGCGATGTGCAGACCGTGGGCCCGGCGGCCCCCGTCACGGAAGTAGGCGTGCCCGAGCGCGCGGGCGAGGATCACCGTCTGCTGCTGCTCGCCCGCGCCGGCATCCCGAGCGGCGAACAACTCCCGAGCCACCTCTCCCGGCAGATCCTGGGTGATCCACCACACCCGCGGATCGTCCGAGGAACCTGCCGCAGCAGCAAACCCGAACCGCGCCCTGGTATGGAAGACGAACCCCTCCGTCTCAGCCCGCGCACGCCGACGGGCCCGTACCCGGGGCTGCCACCGAGCCAGGACCGCTTCCTCGATCGCCCGAACCTGCGTCGGCCCCGGAGGACGACGAGCTCCTGGCTTCTCCGTCACCCACCGCTGCACGGTGCGCTGCGAGACCCCCAGCACGGCGGCCACCTGCCGGGTGGAACCCCGATGCGCTGCCAGCAGAAAACGCAGGCGGGCCCCGGTGCTTGATGGAACGGGCCGGGTGCGCAACGCGCGCTCCAAACCCTGCTCTATCTGTCCCATGCCCGCCTCTCGAAGCGGCCAGCCGGCAGGGCCGACACCTGCAGTCCCTCGCGTCAGTTCTCCCACGTCGTCTGCCCCTGCCGGCCAGTTTCTGCAAACTCCAGACAGCGCTGGCTGACGCAGGCTACGAGCCCCCGGGTGAGCATCAGCGATAAGCCGAAGGAGCGGGTCACGACAGACGCCACCGGCATCCCAGCGCTGTCCTTCGCTGTCCTTCTGGTACCGAGCCCCAGGGCGAGCGAGATCGTCCTGTCCGGCCCTGCTGCTCCAGATGGAGCGGATGCAAGGCCCGCCGAACGAGGTCGCAATCATTCCCAGACCGGTGTTGGTCTGGATTGGCGTCAGCGTGAGTGGAGCCAGACGCCTCCGTACGCCACGAGGGCGCCTCCGGCGGCAGTCGCTGCGCCGCGGAGCAGATAGAGGCCGGCCTCGTCGCGAATCCTTCGTGCGCGTGCCACCCATCGGGACGTACTGGGGGGTTTCGGTGCTGAGGTCGGACCCGTAGTCTCGGTCATGGACTTGTGCTTCTCCTTCATCGGGGATGCTCGGTCTTCTGCAGACGGCTCCCTGCCCACCAGGGGGCCGTCGCCGTTTCCGGTGACGGCACTGCCGTTGTCCGCCTGTTGAGACATCACTGCGTCCCGTGGGGCGGATGACACCAACGAAAGCACCCCGAATAGCGCTCTGACCAGCGAAAACAGTGCTTTGCTCAAAGAAGTTCCTTTGTGCTTTCACAAGGCAAACCACGCAGAAGTGTGTCTTCCTGAGGCTTTGACGGGGTCCTACTGGTCGATGGTGGTCCGTTCTTGCTTTTGATGGGCGTCATGCCTGGTCCAAGCTAGGCTGTGTAGGTCCAAGTGGGCTGTAGCGAGCGGGAGTTAGGCATGCCTCAGATTCTGCGAATGCCGAGCGAGGACGAGCTCCCGCGCGGGCCTAAGAGGATCTTTGTGAGCGAGCTGTTCACCTACTTCCGCGCAGCAGGGCGCCCCTCACCGGCCAGCATCGCGGCAGCCGCCTCTCGTGTGCCTCAACCCGCCCGCGTAACTGTGAGCCGTGAAACGGTCCGCAGGCTCCTCAAAGGCGAGACCACCAGCACATGGCCCAAGGTGAAAGTGGTGCATGAGGTTCTCTGCCAGATGGCAGACCACGACCCGACGTGGAGGAGATTCCCTGACTCCTCTGACTACGACGAGGAGAACGACACCCGCACCCTTCGCGAGTACATCCGCGATCTGTGGAACGACGCTGTTGACGGCATTGAGGCGGATGACGGTCCCCCTCAGCTAGCGCCGGTTCCGGAGGCCTCACCGCCGCGCACCCCGGCGGGTGGCTGGGGAAGCAACGCGCCCTCAGGGGGGTGGGGCGCATCCCAGCAGCAACCGCCGCAGGATGATCCTTGGGCCACCGGAGCGCCACAGAAGAAGATCAGCAGTCAGCAGGCGTACAGCGACGAACCTCCCTTCTGAGCACGGACGCCCCGGTCTGCCCGACACCCATATGACCAGGACCGCTGCGGCTACGCCCATCGCATGCCGATCTTGGACAGCTGTTCCACCCGCTCCGGTGTCAGCGTCGCGGCTCGGCTGCGCTGGTTCCCGACCCACGCCCCGAGTCGGAGCTCCCGCTCTTCCTGGTCCTCGCCGACGACGATCCGTTCGATGTGTTTGCGCGGCACGCGGAGGTGTCCTTCGCGTTCGTAGAATTGTCGGGCGGCGGCGAGGTGTATCGCCCATTTCTGTGCCTGGCTGGTGCGGGGTTTGGGTTTCTCGTCCTCGCCCGCGGGCTCGATCCCAAGGACCTGCTCACACATCCACTGCTGCACGCCTGTGAGGTTGTCCCAGCCCAGCCGGACCGAGCGCACCCACCGTGCAAGGTCTTCGCCCTGGTGCACGACGGTGCCGGGCTCGGTCGGCAGTTCGCCGCCGGCCTCCAGGTGCATGCGGGTGAGGTGGAATGCCCGCTGCCACTCCACCGGCCAGCTCGGGCACCACGACGGGTCGATGTCCTCCAGGTGTTCGCGCCGCTCGTCCGACAGCGCTCCGGCCGCCGACTCGACCGGCAGGCCCTCGGCACGCCGCTGCTCGATCTCCTGCGCCTTGCGGGCGGCGGCCCGCGCGTTCTTCAGCCAGATGCCCACCCGGTAGCCCTGGTAGGTGGCGTCCAGCGGGGCCAGGAGGTGGCCCGCCTCGGCCGCCCACCCGCGCGCCGCTGCGAGACCTTCCTCCCAGGCGACGTCGAAGTGGCTCCAGATCATGCCGAGCTTCTCCAGTTGCTCGACGCGGTCCCCGTCCATGTCGCCGCGGGCGTAGAAGCGCCTGGCGTCGGCAATCCACTGCCCCAGCGGGAAATCGGCGAGCGCGGCCGGCCATCTCTCGGCTTCGGCCTCCTGGTTGTCGCGGCCGGGCACCCGGAACGTGAACGGCACCTTCAGGTCGCCGTGCTCGCGGGTGTAGATGACGGCCGCCTCGATGCCGCGCCGCCAGTGTTCGTGCTCCGGGTTGATGACCCTCAGGTTGATGAACGCCGCCAGCTGCGCCGGATCGCGCGGCGTGGAGAACTTCAGCAGCTGCCGGGCGGGCGCCGACGGGCCGCCGGACCCGTTCCCCTCGCCCCGGCTCTCCTGGCCCCCACTGCGGCTCTGAACGCCCCTGACACGGCTCTGCGCCTGCTGCTCGGCGAGCTGCTCCACCACCCGCGCGTCGTGCGCCCTGAGCGCCTCCAGGAGCTTGGCCAGCCCGCCGAACGCCCGGCTCGTGAGCATGTTGTCCGCCGTCTCACCGGGCCCGAGCAGGACCGGGACCACGAGGGAGGCCATTTTTCCCTCGCCGGGCTGCATCCGCAGCGCGCGGCCGACGGCCTGGACGAGGTCGGGCATGGAGCCGCGCACGTCGGCCCAGTAGACGGAGTCGCAGTTCTTGGTGTCGACGCCCTCCCCGAGGACCTTCACCGAGCCCAGGAAGCCCTTCGCCACGACCGTGCCGTCCGTGGCGATCCCGGCCGCGAACTCCCCGAGGACCCGCCGCCGGTGGCCCGGCTTGTGGTCGCCGCACAGCCAGTCCGCCCAGATCGTCATTGGATACAGCTCGGGGCCGGATGCGTGCAGCCGCGCGGCGACGTGCGGGAGGCCAGCCGCGAACGCCTCGGTCTCGCGGACCTGGTGGTGGAAGACGAGCGTGCGCCGGAAGTTCTCCTCCGACGACGCCTTGAGCAGCGCCGTCTGGAGCGCGGCCAGCCGGGCCCCGCGGACCTCGTCCGAACGGCCCTCAGCGCCCAGAAGCTGCGCGGCCTGGAGCTGCGTGTCGGTGATGTCCACGCACACCACCTGATAGGGGGCACAGATCCCCCGGTCGATCGCCTCCGAGAGCGTCAGCGTGTACGCCCTGCTACCGAAGGGACCGTCCGGGTCGTCTTCCATGCTCGCCACCAACTCGCCCGGCGCACCCTCGGCATCCTCGTCCAGCTGCCACAGGCGGGGCGTCGCGGTCATGTAAAGGCGGCGCAGGGCGGGGATGCGGGTGTTGTCATGAACGACCGCCCACGGCTTGCCCAGCCGACCCGACGTCCGGTGCGCCTCGTCGACCACGATCAGGTCCCAGCCCGGAAGGCCGGCGGTGTGCGCGCGCTCCAGCGTGCCCAGCCCGAGTGAGGCGTACGTGGCGAACACCGTGACCTTGTCGAAGGGCCGCACCCAGTTGACCAGCTCCTCCACGTCCGTGGTGTTGGGGAAGGACACCTCCTCGCCCCGCAGGGACGACACCCCGATCATCGGACCCGTACGGTCTCCCTCGCGCCACGCGGCCTCGGTCTGCGCGAGCAGGTCCAACGAGGGGACGAGCACCAGCACACGGCCCGCACGGAGCTCCTCAGCACTCCGGGTGGCCACGAGGCTCTTGCCCGACCCGGTCGCCATGATCACCTGAGTCCGGAGCCCCCTCGGGGGCACAGTGGATCTTGCAGGCAATTCGAGGGCACGCAGCACCGCGTCCACGGCTTCTCGCTGATGGGGGCGGAGTTCCTTCACTGCCATTCCGATCTGCCTTATCCTGCGTGCCGCGTCTGTGGCTTCACGCGGCAGGAAACGGGAAACCTGCGCGTAGAGGGCGTGCGATCGGCTACGGTGAACCTCACCGGAACCCGGTCACAGCCTCAGACCAGTAGTGGGGGAGCGTGATCGAAAACCGGCCCTGCTCCCTCAGAGGTGCTGCTATCTGAGTCCAGAGTCTATCCCGTACTTCAAATTGAAGCACCTACACCTCTGAAAATGCCTCGAACGTGGCCGAATTCTGTCACTGTTGCCTTATGGGCACTCCCGAAAGCGGCTTGACGCTGGGTCACCCCGCCCATGGCCGCCCTGGTTCGGCCTGTCACTCTCCCGACGGCCCGTCATCCCTCCCTCTTCTTGCTGCTGCTCGGGCCGTAGGCCCGTGGGTGGGCCGCGCGGAGCGTGGCGCGCCCTGCCGTATGGCGGGTGACGTGGGGTCAGGCGGTGGGGTGGTGGGTGGCTGGAGCGCAGCGGAGGCCACCGGGCCGGCCGAAGGCCGCCCCCGGCCCGCAACGCGGGCCGGGGGCCCTTCCCTTGGCGGGGCGCGCGCAGCGCGTGCCGCCTGGCGGTGAGCGGAGCGAGCCGCATCCGCTCACGCGGAGCGTGAGCGTTGATCAGGTTTCAACTCCAGCGCGCAGCGCTGGAGTTCGGACACGCGGAGCGGGTCCGCAACCCCATTGCGCAGCAATGGGGTTCGCTTGCATCGCGCGCAGCGCGATGGGACCCGCTCCGCGGG